>CAZNUP010000001.1:0-709729 GCA_964576435.1 uncultured Gammaproteobacteria bacterium | reverse complement strand
AAAAGCACTGAAACACGTCAATTTAGCAAAAGCTCAGTTGGAACGAGCAATGAAAGATTTCGAGAATGGAGCCGATGCCACTGAAATTATATTGAAGCTTAATAAATCAATTGAACATCTCCGAATGGCTGATAAATCTCTCTTGGAAAAACACCTCAATGAATGTCTACCCAAAATGAAACCCGAACAATTGACAGAGGAGTTAGTTAAAACTTTCAAATATAGCCAAAGATGAAAACTAAAACAATCATCATCGGTCTTGTAATCTTTTTGGGGTTAATTATTGGCGCATCCTTTCTTCTTACTTCGGGGCAAAAACCCGAACCACAAGTAGCCTCGTATTCAACAGTGACTAATGAAAGACCTGTTGCTGAAATAAAGGATGCCTTATTTGACTTTGGTGAAATCAAAGTCTCAGATGTCAAACAAAAAGACTTTACCTTAACTAATTCCGGCACTAAACCGCTACAAATTTTAAACATTAATTCAAGCTGCGGGTGCACCACCGGTCAGATTATTTATAAAGGGGAAATCAGCCGCGAGTTTGGTATGCATTCACAAAGTGGGTTTGTTACAGAAATTGCTCCGAATACAACGGCCACAGTTCGTGTGACTTACCGCCCGGCAACAATGCCAGTATATGGGTCAGTTCAACGGGAAGTATATTTGACGACTAATGACCCGGATCAGCAAAAATTGGTTTTTGGTGTAAAAGCTTATGTTAGATAATAACTTTTTGTTTGGAATTTCATTAACGGCTTCTTTTTTGGCTGGGATTCTGGCTCTGTTTGCACCATGCTGTATTACCTTTCTCTTCCCTTCATACTTAGGCACGATTTTTAAATCCACGGATGGTAAAGGAAACAAACCAAAGGTCATGTTTTATACTCTCCTATTTGCCCTTGGCCTAGCCTTTATTCTTATCCCGATTGCTTTAGGGTTCAGGTTTGCTATCTTTTTTCTTGACTCCTATCACACCCAAATCTACTACCTCGGGGCGGCAATAATGATTCTGATGGGGATTATGACAATTAAGCCTATTCTCCACATTCCGCAGTTTTTCCATGTTTCGGGTGGCCCCACCAAAGACATTAACGCCGTTTCTGTCTTTGGACTTGGGCTTATGTCTGGGCTCACTTCAGCTTGTTGCGCCCCAGTCCTTTTTGCTGCAATTACACTAACTTCTTTATCCCCGACCCTGTTTCAGGCTCTCATTGTCTCATTTGCTTACGTTTTGGGAATTGTTTTTCCGCTCTTTATCATGTCCATGTTTTACGAAAAAGCGGCTTCAAAGATTGGTGGTCCGAACCGCCAGAAAATATACAACGCTTTTAAATGGATTGGTGCGGGCATTTTTCTGATTACTGGAGTTCTGATTGCTGTATTTAACTATATGGGGAAAATTCAAATGAACCAAATGGAACCGTATGGCCAGACAATCCGAATGGTAGTTTTTAATATTGCTAAATATTTTCAAAACCCCATTGTTGATTTGGGCGTCTTTTTAATTATTCTCTTTGTCTTCTATAAATTACTTAGATCAACAAAACATGGTTAGACGCTTGTCCATTATTTTAGCTGTAAGCCTTGGGGTCAATGTACTCTTGGCAATTGCACTTTTACCAAAGACTGGATTTGTGCTCCCGTTTCAGAAGGTTGAGCAGGCGTCACAAGCTAATTCGCCTGGAAAAATTACCACGATTGCAAATCCTGCGAGCGACGAAGTCTTTAATGAAATAAACCCGCAGTCAGGTTATGAACTTAAGACTTCCTATGGTGAACTGGGACCAAAGATGCTTAAAGCTGGAGTAATTGATCTAGAAAAATTTAAAGCCGCATATAAGTCGTCCGGGCAATCACTTACTGCTGATCAGGAAGTTATATTAACTAAAGGATCAAATCAAAAGATCAAAATCACACGCGAGAATGCATATTTTCTTCTAAATTTCTTTTGGGCAGTGGGACTAGCTAATAACTCAAAAATACTGACATCAGGAGAGATTGTGAAATATGGCGGAGAAAAAGATTTGGGCAATTTTGCCTCTACCGGCGGATGGACACTTGGGCAAGGGAATGCAATGAATTACTACTCTAAAAGCAACCTAATTATATTGACACCAAATCAGGAAGATCTTGTTCAAGCGGTGGCGTCACAAATTTACCGACCTTGTTGTAATAATTCCACCGCGTTTCCAGATTGCAATCACGGAATGGCATTGCTTGGGATCCTTGAACTGATGGCCGCAAACGGAGCCAGTCAAGATGAAATGTTCCAAGCATCGAAGTATATTAATGCCTTTTGGTTCCCAGCAAATTATTACGATCTTGCCAGCTATTTTAAAAATAAAGAAAACAAAGCCTTTAAAGACATTGAGCCTCGCTTATTACTTAGTAAGGATTATTCTTCTGCTTCCGGTTGGCAAGCTGCCAAAACCTGGCTTGTCGAGGCAGGAATTGTTCAAGAACCGCCTAAATCAGGCGGCAGTTGTGGGGTTTAGAGTAGAATACAGCTATGCGCATATTACTAATAGAGGACGAAAAACGCCTGTCTGACGTTATAAAGAAAGGATTTACTGAGCAAGGCTTTGCTGTGGATCAGGCATTTGACGGCGAGGAAGGTCAATATTTGGCAGAAAACGAGCAGTATGACTTAATTGTTCTTGATCTAATGCTCCCCAAAGTTGATGGGATGGCTGTTTGTAAAAACCTTCGAAAAAAAGAGATTAAAACTCCTGTTTTAATGTTGACGGCTAAAGATACGGTTGAAGATATTGCTACCGGTTTAGATTCAGGCGCGGACGACTATTTGGCTAAACCGTTTTCGTTTATTGAGCTTAGATCAAGAGTGCAAGCTTTAATTAGGAGAAGTCACAACAGCCCAAGTGGAACTTTGAAACTTGCCGATTTGGAACTAGATCCAATCAAGCACACAGCGATGCGAGCTGACAAGGAGTTGAAGCTAACTCCCAAAGAATTTGCAGTTTTAGAACTACTTCTCCGGCATAAAGGTGAGGTGGTCACAAGGACTATGATTATTGAACATGTTTGGGACTACAATTTTGACGGCATGAGTAATATTGTTGACGTTTTTATAGCGACTCTTCGAGCTAAATTAGATAAGAGCTCCAAAACTAAACTACTTCACACACTTCATGGAGTTGGTTACAAAATGGCAGTAGAATAAACCTATGAACTTTCGAGGAATCCGCTTTAGATTAACACTTTGGTATTCAGTGGCTTTTTTTATAAGCACAGCCATTATTTTTGCTGCTTTCTATCTGATCACCAAACAAACTCTTCTTTCTCACACTGACAGCAGAATCATTTCTCACGGAGAGGCAATTGCAAAAATTGCCCAGAGCGAACAGTCAACTATGATGACTGGCGCTTTTAACCAGGGGGTCATTGCCCAGCAATTCTCGGAAATGCCGGGAATGCTTGTGTTAATAACCAACCCGACTGGCAAAATAGTGGCCGACTCGCAGACAGGGGCAGAAGAAAATCAAGTAATTAAAGACCTGGTTGAAAAATCAACGGCACTTATTAAACCTACTTTTGTTGAAAGGTCAGTTGGATCAACTACTTTGCGGATAGGCATTTTCCCAATAGTTAAAAACGGGGCAACGATTGGTCATGTCTTTATGGGCGACCCGGTTGAGGCTATTTATCGATCGCTCAACTCCCTATTATTAATATTAGTTGCGGTATATGTCTTGCTTTTTATTCCAACAATCATAGGGGCTCACCTATTAGCAAAGGTTGCTATGCGACCAATTACTGATATTTCGGAGAAACTTAAAAATATTTCTAGCAAAAACCTTGAGGAGCAGGTGCCAATTCCTAAAACCAAAGATGAAGTAGAAGAACTGGCAACAACGTTTAATAGTTTACTGGCCAGATTATCGCAAGCCTTTGGTCGGGAAAGACAATTTATCGGCGATGTGGCTCATGAGATGAAAACCCCGCTTGCCACCATGAGAAGCAGTGTGGAGATTGCTTTATCAAAAGAGCGGAAGCAAGAGGAGTATAAAGAGATTTTGTCAGAGACATTAGTTGACGTTGACAAATTATCTTCCACACTAGCAAATGTTTTAGACCTAGCCTGGTCCGAAGCGGATCAATCGAAAGTGTCGAAAGACTCATTTAATTTTTCGGAATTGGTAAGCGAAGTTTTTGACCTAGCTCAAAAACTGGCAGTCAAAAAACAAATCAGTGTTTTTGGCCACATTGAAGAAGCAATTATAGTGTCTGGCAGAAGAGACAAAGTCATGCGGGCGCTCTTAAATGTTATGGATAACTCCATCAAGTACACCCCCAAAAGAGGAAAGGTTCAAATCAATCTAAAAGCCATGAATCAAGAAGCAGTATTCGAGATTTCAGACAATGGTCTAGGAATTGCCAAAGAGGAACAGTCTCATGTATTTGAACGGTTTTACCGAGGCGCTAAAACTGATAAGACCCTCGGTTCGGGACTTGGTCTAGCAATTACTCAAGCAATTGTGACAGCTCATGGGGGCACTGTGAGTCTTTCAAGTGATCTCGGAAAAGGTACAAAGGTGCAGCTTACTCTCCCCTTAAAGAATTCCTAACATAAGCTTCATAATTTCTTAATGGACCTTTTGCTATTCTTCAACCATGAACATGGATAAAAAATCATTCTTTTCGACAAAAACGCTAGGCATGTGTTTTGCATTAATAGCACTTGCTTTAGGGGCAATCTTTATTTTCAAAGTTCCTGTCGGGTCAGTATTTATATTTGGAGCGATTTTGCTTTGTCCCCTAATGCATCTTTGGATGATGGGTGGCGGTAAGCATAATCATTAAATTGGAGGTGAAAAATATATGAATAAAATCTATCTAACTGTGACAGTAATTCTCCTAGGGCTGGCAGCTTTTGTTGGTTGGCATACTTTTGGAAGTGGTCAAGTATTTGCACAAGAAGAAATTGCCAAAGACTATCATCAAACTATGATGACGGGTCTAACAGCAGAGCAGAAAGACTCAATGATTAATACAATGAAAAGCCATCACGGAGAAAACTGGAAAGAAGGTTGCAACAAGATGATGGAAAACTTAGATGATAAAACCTAGATCGCAGCCTGAAAATACTGCCTGAAACAAAGTATCCCAAATGCCCAGGGGATATTTTGTTTTCTGTAAACGACCACAATAAAAATTCTTCATACCAACTTCATAATCCCTTAATGATACGAGTGTTAAGATCGCTTTAAGAAAGGGGGTGAAAAGATGAGAAACAGAAAACGCCTGAGTTACATCACAATTGCAGCAATTTTTGTCCTGACAAGCATTTTTGTTGGAATGCATATGACTGGAGTTAAGGACAGCTCTGCCCACACACAACTGACCATTAACCAGAAACAATCTCCCAAATATTCTGAATTTAGCTTGGGACGAGATCGCGGCAAAACCCACCAAGTGATGTTAGTTTTAGATAATAGTGTTGGAGACGATAAGCAAAAACGATCAGATTTCATTACTGCCCAAAGAGACTCCGGCCTATTATCAGGAATTTCTCCCCGCGGCCCTCCAGACAATATGTAGAATTTATTTCTTCTAGATTCACTTCGGTGTCTTCATAAATTCTTAATGGACAATAAATATAATCAGGGTATGCAATACGATTATGGCCAATGGTGGTTGGTGGCAATAAATGTTTTAATCTTCGGATACTTCATCTGGACAAGTTTTAAACCTCAAAATAAGGTTGATTGGAAAACGTTCCAAACGTTTATGGCCTTCATAGTTGCTCTGTTTGTGGAAATGTATGGGTTTCCCCTAACGATATTTTTTCTCACTTCCTATTTTGGCAACCGTTTTTTTGGAATTGATTTTACCCATAATAATGGACATCTTTTAGAGGCATTTTTGGGTGTTAAAGGAGATCCACACTTTAACTTTTTACACATTCTGAGTAACTTACTCATTTTTGGAGGAATAATTCTTTTAGGGGCCTCCTGGAAAGTTCTTTACCATGCTGTTAAGAAAAATTCATTGGCAACTGCCGGTCCATACAAATATCTACGTCATCCTCAGTATTTGGCTTTAATTTTAGTCATAATTGGTTTTCTCATTCAATGGCCGACCATAGTTACTCTATTAATGGCACCGGTTCTTATTTGGCGCTATATTAATCTAGCGAAAAGTGAAGAAAAGCAGATTCAGGAAAAGTTTGGGAAAACTTACCAGCTATACGAAAGTAAAACTCCCGGATTTTTGTTCAATTTTAAGGATTTAATTACAGATTTAATTCATAGGTTACCGACGAAGAAAGCAATAGCTTAAAAACTACTACGTTTAGTAGTAACATGAGGTGATTAATATGGAGAAAACAATTTATACTTGTCCCATGCACCCCGAAGTTACTTCAGATAAACCTGGGGCTTGTCCGAAGTGTGGCATGAAACTAATTCCCAAAGAAATGAAAATGGATCATGGTGAGCACAAAGAACACACGATGAAGCCTGTTTTGGAAATGTCTCGCTGGGAGAAGCTGAAAATGAGCATGACTATGAGTATGGGAATGGAGCACACTGGACTTGCCGGTCGGGAAATGGCGGCGCTGATGGAAGAAGATATCAGGAACAAATTTTTCTTTGCACTTGCTCTATCTATTCCAATTATTCTCTACTCTCCACTAGCAACTCAATTTTTAAGGGTTACATTGCCATCCCCAATTCCAGTGCCCTGGCTGCTATTTTTCTTAACCACACCTGTTTTTTTCTATTCCGGTTGGATTTTCCTCTATTCCAGCTATAAAGCCCTGCAGGCAAAAACTCTTAACATGGCGGTTTTAATTGCGGTGGGCATTACTGCTGCGTATAGTTTTAGCGTTCTTCTTACCATCCTTGGCAGTAGTGACTCATATTACGAAGCTGCCGCACTTCTTATTACCTTTGTTCTCTTTGGCCATTGGATGGAGATGAAGTCTCGGCGTGGCACAACTGATGCCCTGCAAGCACTCTTTAATTTAGTTCCACCGCAAGCCAGAGTTTTACGAATCGGGAAAGAAGAATTAATTCCAACTTCCGAAGTAAAACTGGGCGATATTTTGATTCTTAAACCAGGTGACAAAATTCCAGTGGATGGTGAAATCATAGGGGGAGAAACGGCAATTGATGAGTCCTTAGTGACAGGAGAATCTCTGCCGGTTTCCAAAAAAGTTGGTGATATGGTTATTGGCGGTTCAATTAACACTTCAGGCTCAGTGCAATTCAAGGCAACCAAGGTTGGAGAAGACACCGCTCTGGCTCAAATCGTCAAAATGGTGGAAATTGCACAAAATTCGAAAGCACCAGGACAAAAAATTGCCGACCGATTTGCTAAATATCTGGTAATTGTTGCCGTTGGCGGAGGACTAATCACTTTTGTCGTTTGGTTCTTCATTCTTGGCCAGCCCCTCCTTCTCGCTCTGAGTTTTGCCATCTCGACTGTGGTTATTGCCTGCCCGGATGCTCTTGGTCTAGCAACTCCAACAGCAGTTGCTGTGGGAACGGGACTTGGAGCAAAACACAACATTCTTATTAAGGACGCTCCCACATTGGAAGCTGTTTCCAAAATTCAGGCAGTGGTCATGGACAAAACTGGAACACTGACAGAAGGGAAACCCAAAATCACCGATGTAGTTGCTGCCAAAGGATTTACTGAAAATGACATTATTAAACTTGATGCTGCTGTGGAAGCAAAATCAGGTCATCCTTTAAGCAAGGCTGTTCTAGAGGAAGCACAAAGAAGAAAACTTATGATTTCTGAAAAAGTCGAAAAGTTTAATTCTATCTCCGGACACGGTGTCGAAGCCATTGTTGATAGCAAAAAGATATTAGTCGGCACCATCAAGCTTATGGCTGATAGGAGTGTAGATATTACGCCTCTAGGTAAGGACATCGACCGGCTTTTATCTGAAGGAAAGACCATTATGGTCTTAGCAGTTGATGGCAAAGTGGCCGGGGTGGCTGCCGCTCAAGATCCAGTCAAAGAAAATGCCAAAGAGGCAGTAACCAAGATGAAGGAATTAGGTCTGGAAGTGGCGATGATCACTGGAGACAATAAAATGACGGCAGATGGGGTGGCAATAAGCCTTGGCATCGAAAGGGTTTTTGCTGAGGTTTTGCCAGAAGATAAGGAAAAATATGTTAAGAAACTCCAAGATGAAGGCAAGTTTGTGGCCATGGTCGGCGACGGAGTTAATGATGCTCCAGCCCTTGCACAAGCAGATATTGGCATTGCTATTGGTGCAGGAACCGATGTCGCCATTGAAACGGCTAAAGTGGTGTTAATGCGATCAGACCCAGCAGATGTATTGCGAGCGATTCGTCTTTCTAAAGCCACCGTACGAAAAATGAAAGAAAATCTAGCCTGGGCTAGTGTTTATAATCTTCTAGCTATTCCAATTGCTGCTGGAGTTTTGTATCCTAAGTTTGGAATCACTTTGCGGCCTGAGTTTGCGGCACTTTTAATGTCTGCTTCATCAATTATTGTAGCTGTTAATGCTGTTCTTCTCAAAAGAACTGAAAAAGACCTGGTGGCGATTTAGAATCGCTTGGAAGTGATATACTAATAATATATGGATAGTCCAAAGCTCAGAGAAGAAGTTGGAAAGAAAATAAAAGCGGCTAGATTAAAAGCTAAACTCACTCAAGCGGAAGTGGCCAATAAAGCGGATATTGGGACTAATTACTTCGCTCAAATTGAACGTGGAGAGGTTAATCCTTCCCTTGAGAAGCTTCATAAAATTAGCGAGGTTCTCGGAATTAGAGCTCTTATATAGTCCTGTCTTCAATAAACCTATTCCATTTTAAGAACTCAAACATCTCCTTAGCCGATTCCTCTTCTTCTACTCGTCTCATGATTTCGTGGCTATGACTTTGAGACAGTATATTAAGACTGCCTTCCCACAGGATTTTTCGGTCTAGAATGGCTAACTTCCTGTGATGGTTTCCTTCGCACACAAAGACTTGCACTCCAATTTGCTCAAAATTTCTAATTTGTTGTTCAGACTGCTCCTCCAAGTACGCATCGTGTTCTTTTGGATTCCTGGTGAGCACGTAGATCTTTACATTCCTATCTAGAAGCTTCAGAAAGATTGGTAGCAATGCTTGGGTGCGTTCGAAGGTAATAAAAGGGCTTTCGATGATTACTTCCCGTTTACAGCCAGCTAGGTCACCTCTGAAGACCGGATAGAAGGTCCTTTGATCAAACAGTTTGGAGGTTAGGCCCATTGTTCCACCTCCCTCGCTTGATACGCTTCCATTAAGTTGTTAAAATGAGCCAAGTATTCGAGGAGGAGTGGTTCAAAATAAGGACGCTCTTCCGCACCAGATCTGGTTAGAAGCCTCTTCATGGTTTCTCTTTCGTTTACAGTTTATGACTTTTGGTAGAATGCTTGGCATGACAAACAAACTTGTAACAATAGGAGTTTACGGTGATCCTATTGTTGCAGGAGTTGCAAAGACAAAACTAGATTCCGAAGGAGTTTTCAGCTTTATTGCCGATGAAATGCTAATGAACAGCCCACAGTTGAGGACTGTTATTAATGAAGTGAGACTTCAAGTTAGAGAAGTTGATGTGTTAAAGGCAAAGAAGATTCTTAAAATTAAGTAATCCCATACTCAATTGTAGGTGGGAAAAGCAACCAGTAAGTTATTAAAGTTCTTAATAATTGGTTCAAACGAAGTAAACTTCAGCTCACAAAGGATTTATATGAGTAGTGGAAAAGCAAAACGCCTATTTAAGCCAGGTGGTAAAAGTTGTGAAACAGGACGGATTTCCCCTGCTTTTTCGACTCCTGGTGAGGCTGTACCAGAAACACCTATCCAGATGGTTCCTGATCTTGATATTAAGTTTCCTATTAAGAATCCCGCTCGGTTAGTATTATGGAGAAGTGATGGCGAAATTGATGGAGGAAATTTCCATGTCGTCCCTCGGGCGGCATAAATTTGTTAGGGTTTGATGTAATAAGCGTCGGCGTTGTCAAAATAGAAAGTTCCTTGCCCGTCATAACATGCGGCAGACCCTTGGCATTCATCGCCCAGGAATAATAAACCAATTTTTTCCACAATCGTCACTGGGGGAACACCGTTTTTACCTGTTTTTAGGACAACATTGCCATTTAAACTCATGGTAAATTTCCAGGTGTCAGGCGAGTTTGGAATTTTTTCAAATTTAAATTCATATTGATTCCACTTGTTGGTTTCGATACCTGGAAGGTCAACACAAAAGTCTTGCTTGCCAGCCCCTGGGTTATTGGGGGTGCCTGCACCTCGGAGACAAACCTCTGTTAGTGCGTCTTTAATTTCTCTCCCCGATCCATTATTGGAAGGCTTGATGTTTTTTTGCCAGAAAACTCGAAGATGTTCACCTCCGGCCATTTTGCGCAGTTCCAGTCTTTGGGAATATTTATCCTGTTCTGGCACGTAGACGGCAAGTCTTTGGATGAAAGTTCCGCCATCTGAATTAGTTATTGCGGGTGAATAAAAGTATTTTAGATGAGACTTATTACCAACGCCTGGGTTGTTGCGGATCATTTTGCCGTTTCTTGGCTTGATTGTTCCGTCTTGGCCGACCACTTGTAGGAGAGTTGGTATTTCAGTTTGCTCAACACCAGTTTCGTCAACTGCCCCATCAGGTTTAATTTTGGTGTTAAAAAGGCCTTCAGATGTTTGCCAGCCCTCAGGATCAAAATCAGTGGGTTTGGCGGGGTCGAGGGGAATAACTGATTCAAAACCAGGATTCGTGATGAGGGAAAGTAAATTTTCATTAAGAGGATTAATTACAGTGAATGGTTGGATTTCTTCGAGAATTTTGTCTGGATAGAAAGCTTTGACAAACACTTGATACTGTCCCGTTTCAAGTGGTTCGCTACCAAAAGTTTTTGAGGTGTTTTGGCCAATATTTTTCGGATCAGCTTTGGCCACTCGTGAGCCATCAGCTTTTAGAATTTTTATGTTGTAAAAGAGCACATTGCCTGGCTGTCGATCCCATGAAGTTTTGACTTTTGTTAGACCGTCTGCTGTGGTGGTAGCTTCAACGTTTAAGCCTAGATTTGCCTGTTCTACTTGATTTTTGCCGGCAAAGGAAGGAAGGCCAACCCTGTTTGGATTAGTGGCAATGAATACTGCAGTTAAAGCGAGAACAGTTATGATTCCTATTAATAGAAAATTCTTCACTATTAATATTCATACATTTTTAGGGGTGGCTGTCAAATTATTGAAGAGGTTTAAAATTTGGAAAAGTCAATGTCAATGGTGTTACCCGTGAAACCTTCTGGAACTGTGTATGATAATGTTCGTGTAGGAGTGAAATTGTTTTGTTGTTGATCATCCAACCAAATAACTAGGCTGTATTCTCCTGACCCCATCGTGTGAATGAAAGAATCGTCGGTTAAGGTGCTGTCTTGTCTTGCAAGTTCACTGTTTCCTGACAACATTGCTGAAAAGCGTTTATTTCTAAACCTTGGGTCTATATTTCTAAGCTTAATCGTTATTTGATTTGAAGTTGTTTGGCTTGGTAAATTTGTCGGTGCGGGTGTTGTGTTGTTTAATTTGTTTTTTAAACCTTGCACATCAAATGGTCTTGTTTGATTATAAGTTGTCCAAAGCGAAAGATTAAACGATTGGAATGAATTAGTTTTGAATCTTTCTCGTAGTGTTTCAATGTCTTCTAGAAAGCCGAATATTTTATAGGTGCCTCCAAACCTACCCCCGTACTTATAGTAACCAATGTCTTTGTTAACTTTCTCAAGCTGATCTAAATAGGATTCACTATCCTCTGATAGTCCTAGAAGATATTCATGATCTATTCCCTCTCCTGTTCTTGCGGGATTTACGTTGTAAATTAGATAATCGAAGTTCGCAAGGTTAATTAGAATTAAAACTCCTAACGCCCAATAGAAAAGCTCTTTTACTAAGTTATCAAAATTGTTTTTAAGGAAATTGTATAAATAGATTCCGAGAGCTCCAAATATCCAGAAGTTTATAGCAAAGCCGTAAAGCCTCTTTTCAGTAAACCCAAATAGCGAAGTGTAGTCAAAGTCGCTTTTAAAGGCCATGAGATTCATCACGAACACACCAAAAAGGAGAATCAAGGTAGTCCAGCGATTGGCCTTTGTCTCGGTTCTGTCGTTATAGATTAGGGTAAAGACTATTAGACAAACGATCAATAAGTGTGCAAACACCTCTCTTGTTGCTTGTGAGTTACTGTAGCCAAGTGCTGTAAGTGTTTCTGGTGTTGCGAAATATAGTTGTGCCTGAGTAATAAAGAAAACTATAAATAAGATAATTACAGCAACTTTTGGAATTAAGAGACTTAAGTTTTGAGAAAGAAGTTTGGTGTGTTTTTCCCAGGCGACATTTTCTTTAATATAACTTATCGCTTTTGGAACCAAGTAAAGAAGAATTAATGCAAGAACAATTCTGGCAAGCCAAATTATAGTGCCTGTAGAAAAGAAATTTTCAAAGAATTTTGAGATGTCTAAAAGTTTTGCAATCTCATCAATTTTGGCTGCAAATATAGGATTAGAGGCTGCCAAGAGTGGGATTAAGATTGCGAGTATTACAATTGTAATTATGATACTTATCACTAAATTTTTAGAAAGATTGATTTTTCCTTGGACGCTTTCTTTGGCAGAAGATAACTCCAAAGGATATTTGTTTTCAGATTGAATGACTTTACCCAATGCTTCAAATGGAGCAATTATTAGATTCCAGAAATAGCGTAGGTAATTATTTGGGAGAATTGTCAGACAAAGAAGGAAAAGCAAGGAACCGAGGTTTAAAAATAATAGGAGCGTATTTGCTCTTAAAACCAGAAACGAAGAAAGAAGTATTGTTGTACCCAGAGTTAGCCAGTTCCAAATGTTTAACTTACCCTTAAAGTAGATTCCAGTGCCGACAAGGAGAACAAAAGATATGGCGAGTCCAGTAAAAGGGAAACCGTTGTTTGAAATTAAAAGGAAAGGAATAGCAAGACTTAAGAAGATCGTTGCAAAGACTGGGACACGTTTGGTGCTTTTTAAATTCTGCATTAAACTTGTTCCGAATTAAATTATATCAAGAGCATGCAACTTTAGAGTGTAAACGACAAACTTGATAAAGCAATTTGCTGAGATTCTAATGCCTTGGAAACGTCTACTTCATCAATTTCATTCATAAATTGAGTCACGTTCGTATACCACTTAAAGTGGTTTGGGGGACAATAGATATAGGAAATGGCATTTACGTCTTTTGCTCCCCTATCTACATAGTTTTTCTTCAAACCTTCTGAAAGTTTTGCAATACCATCTTCGTTTGATTCAAAGTATATAAGTCCCCCACCCCAGCCATAATAGTTATATGTACCTTCTAGGTGGTTTCTTCCAAAGGTTGATTCAACGCCTGAAATAGCGGCAACTAATCTATAGTCGAGTTTATTTTTGTCGGCTTCAGCTACAAATGTTTGTGCGTATGGGGCTAGAATAGAATTCCTTGTTTTTAAATAATGGGAAAGCTTAAGCACGCGTTTATCTTCAGCATGCACAGGGGTCGCGCTCACAAATAAGGCTAGCGCTAGAAGAATTAAAACTTGAGTGAACCTTTTTAGATTCATTTTATCGATGAAAGTTTTAACTATGAGTTAATACTTTCAACCATAAAAAAACCCTAACGCAGCCTTGGGAAGCATGCCTTAGGATCTGAAAAGGAGTATAACATTTAATTATGGGTCTTGTCAAGTTTAAGGTTGTATTATCATCTGCCCTTTTGTATTCTGAGAGAGTGAGAAAATGGTTAATCTTTGGTTTGTTTTTTTTGGTTTTTTGTCTCTTTCCAAAAGAAAGTTTTGCTGATTGCCGGGACAATCCAAGTCAACAATGTCATCAGGGTCAGGCTTGTGTAGACACGAATGGTGACGGGACATTTACCTGCGAGAGCCAGGGGCCTGGGCAAACCCCTCCAACTTGTGGAATTAATTCTTATAGCAGCACAGTTAATAGTGGTGAACAAATATATTTCCAAATGTCTGCGGGAGATAATGGAGAAACTTTTTCCGCTTCCAATCCAACAGTTTCAGGAGCTTGTAGTGGAATAATTGGTTTTTGTGGAACCGGTAATTTGTGTGCAAATAGGGTTTCTCAAGGAATGTGTACTAATGTTTGTTCTGGAAGTTCTGGACCTAATGGTCAACAGTGGCTTCACACAAAAGCTAATAATAGTGGAAACATTCCAAGAAATTGTGTTATCAACTGGTCAGTCAAAAATGGTGCTGGGCAAACTAGTTGCTCTTTAAGTATTTCAGTTAAACCAAAACCAGTGACTCCCACAAAATCGCCTACAGTTGTTTCCCCAAGTCCGACTCCTCCACCGTTCCCCACGCCACCACCAACTGGTTCTGGTAGTTACTATCAGGCTTTTGGTGGAGTAGTTACGGGTATTGGGCAAATAGCGGACTCTTCACTTCCCTCTGGGAGTAATTTAATTGGAAATAGCAATGAGCCATTTAAGACAGAAGCTGGGACACTTATTTCAGGATCTAATAATGTAGGAATTCCGGCTTCTTCCAGGATTTCTGAAAGCAATCAGAAACTTTTGGGTTATGATTGGGGCGCACAATTTCCAGAATACGATGATCTTTTAACGGCTGTTCTTCGAAATGCAGGCCTTGCGAAAGCTACAGATTTAAAGTGTGGGCCAGACGGCCAAACAAGCTCACTGAACGGTTTGACAAAGTTTTTCTGCTATAAAGGTGGTTTTGACTCGGCAATAAATAAAGCTGTGACAGATTGTGATACCCAGGCTAATGTAAGAGTTGTTTTGCCTTATGTTGGTAGTAGTGGGCCGGGTACTGGTCCTAAGACTATTGGAGATAGCATTGATGTTTCAGACAATAGTTGCGCAGTATCAGCCGTAAGACCAATTCTAGTTTTTGTTGATGGTAACGGGATTGGAGGACTTAATGTCGATTCTGATATAAAGGCACCCTCAACTAATAGTAAGGCTGTAATTGTTACCATTACTAATGGAGATTTGAAAGTTGGTGGGAGTGTAAAGAATTTTGATGGAGTTCATCTTTTTAGTTCAAACTTTAGTGACTCAAATAGTGATAAACAACTTGCTGGTTTTGGATCACTTCTGGGAAATGAGACGGGCCTTACTGATGGATTCATGAGAAAGTACGACGGATTATCTGAGAAGTGGTCGTTTGACGGAAGATATTTAGACTTATTTAAGAATGTATTTTCAAGGCCAGGATTTTTTTGGGAAGAGTTACCACCTAGTTAAACTATTTTAATTCCTTAAGAAACTCGTTTACACAATGGGCCCATGAGCCGTTGGAACTTGGAGTGTATTTCTTCATGATCTTTTCTGGAGTGTTTAATCCTTCGCCTAAATAGTTTTTACCCAGTCCTTTGGAGACTTTTTCTATTCCTTCTTCCCATGTAGCAAACGAAGTTACCTTGTCTCCATAGACACCCCACCCCCAAGCATTGTTACTACCGTGAGGAACCCTTTTGCCAAGGTTGCTTTCGCATTGGGCAATAGCGGGAACAATCCAAAAAGGAATGCCATTTTCATCGGCATTTTCAACCACAGCCTCTCCAATCCCGCCCATTGGGGATTTGTATTTTGCCATGAAGTTATTAATTAATTCACTCCGTGCGTCAGAAGAAATTATTTCTGCTTCTGAGACATTTAGATTTTCTGGAACTGTTCCATAGGTTGCTTGAACGGAGGCACCTAGTACTCTTTGAGAAGTTTGATTACTTTTTCCTTCAAGAAGAGAGAAAAACGTAAACGAAGTTAGAAGGATGACGAGATCCAATAGAAGAAAAAGTCCCAGGCTAAATCCTTTTTTCATTGAGGACAGAATGCCACATTGTCGTGGGGTTTGTCAAATTACAAACCCCATCGACTCTGGTTACAGATTACATGGCAACTTGGGCAACAGGAGCAGCAAAACTGCCGACAGTTGTACTTCCATTTTCACCAAGAATGGTGAAGATATAAGTGACACCTGATGTTAACCCAGAGATCGTAACTTGACTTGAATTGTGTCCAACATTTTGGGCACCCATGGTGTAGTTTCCAGCTTGGGTTCCATAAACGACATCCCATTGTTGGGCGCCATATGGATTTTGCCAATTCAAGGAAACCTGACCTTTACCTGGACCTGAAACAGCTCTCAATTGATAGCCGTCATTTCCTGGTCCACCAAGAGGGGCGGTGACTGTTGCTTGAGTTACATTATTTTTTGGACTTGCGGTTGTAACTCCAGCAGCTTTGGCACTAACTCCTGGTAAGTAACCAAGACCTTGACCGTTCACAACTGGTGAAAGCGCAAAGTAGTAAGTTACACCTGGTGTTAAACCACCGACAACATAGGAACCGGTGTTACCAATTCCGACTGCGCCGTATTGATAATTTCCTGGTGTCGTGCCATAAGCAACATTGTAGTTGGTGATTACATCATTATCGTTCCATGATAAGAGGACGGTACCTGCTTGTGCTCCGGGTTGAGCCCAGAGACCAAGATCAAAAGTATATTGGGCATAAGCTTTGGCAGCGCCACCAAAGAGGAGAGCTACTGCAAAAACTAAGATAAAAAGTTTTTTAAACATTAATTCTTTCACCCCCCTTCCCTATTAAAAAGAATTTCTTACATAATAGAATATAGTATTTTTTATCTGGAATGCAAGAAGACGTTAGGTTGTTTAAACCTGGAAATTTAATAAGTGTATACTTCTTCTATTAGGTTGGGAGGAGGTGAATTGTATGACAAAATTAAATCCTTATATGCATTTTAAAGATAATGCGAAAGAGGTAATGGAATTTTATAAATATGTTTTTGGAGGTGAACTTACAATGAGCACCTTTAAAGAAGGGATGGGGCAAGATGGCCCAGAAGGAGATCGCATTATGCATGCCATGCTTATAATTGGTCCCGAGATGACTCTAATGGGGTCTGACACTCCTTCACATATGGAATATAACCCCGGCTCAAGTGTTGAAATGTCACTTAGTGGGGAGAGTTCAGATGAAGAAAAACTGACTAGCTATTGGAATAGACTTTCAGAAGGTGCAACACTATCTGTTCCTTTAAATAAAGCACCATGGGGAGACACGTTTGGTATGTTAAAAGATAAATTTGGTATGGGGTGGATGGTAAATATTGCCAGCAAAAAAGTGTAATGCTTGGAAAAAAAACTTAAAGGTCCACTATGTGGGCCTTTTGGTGTCAAATCTAAGTGAGCCGCCAGGGATTCGAACCCTAAACCTATTCCTTAAGAGGGAATTGCTCTACCATTGAGCTAGCGGCCCGGATATATCCTTATTTTATCATGTCCCTAGTGCGTATAATTGATTTATTTAAAATATAGACCTATAATTTGAATATGAATAGATCAGTTGATAATAACGCTTATTCTCAAATTCTAGCAAGAGAGCGACAACGAAATTTGAAATCCTTTGAAGAGTTCCAGAGAACTGCCCTTTGGTTAAAAAGTCGGGGTGGTTTAAGGGGTGGAGATTACAAATCTTTTGAAATGCCAAGGTTTGGGGAATTTGCTAAAAATCACAGAATGTCTTTGACAACTTTCTTTTTTTTGGCAGTAGCTACTCCTTTAATTGTTCAGTGCAGTGCTTCCCAAAGTGATATAAAACCACGCGATATTCTTCCTTTGCCGCTACATGGACAAGAAATACCTACTAAAGATGGGCGCTTCGGGGCTGGGTTGCAGGTAAGATCCATTGAGAGGGATTTTGGTATTAAGGTACTAGACTACTTAGATGATGATCCAGTACTCGATGATATGTGTGACAGAATTGAAAAGAACGGTACCCTTGGTGTTTTGCAGTCGGATGATTTCCTTTCAAGTAAAGGTTTACCTATTAATGTTACACCTAACCCTAATGGTGTGGGTGGAGCTTTGATTGAGGTCAGGTCAACAAAAGGCTACCATGAATGGATACAAAACCAGATAAAACAAGGAACTCTTCTTCCAGTAGAAATAAAGGATGCCTACATAAAGAACCCTGATTTGACGGTAAAAGATTTAATTGACAGAGATATGAACAATGCTTTATATGAAGCATGTCACGAGAAAGAGAACGGAACACCTCACCCAGATTTAGGTAAGGCTCCTCAAGATAGTGGCGATTTAGAAAATTGGTACTAATTAGAAATTAAATAAAAATACCAAGGTTTTGTAAAAATTCATTTATAACTCCGCCACAGAAAGGCGCATGATTAAGTTGAAAACAAAACTAACAGCGTCTAAGGTTGTGGCCCGGATGTAGCTCAAATTAGGAATATTGTAAAAATGATGGAATTAGCAAAATAAATTAAAGAAATGCTGTTTCTTAAGAAAAAACTGGGAATAAGTAACAAGTAAGGATAGTAAAGGATTATTTATTATGCGCGGAAAATAGCGTTTAAAAAATGGCGCGCCTAGCAGGAATCGAACCCGCATCAATAGTTCCGAAGACTATTGCTCTATCCGTTGAGCTATAGGCGCTTATTAAGGGGTATTATAACAATTTACTCTTTGGGAGGTTCTTCTGGAGGAGGTGGAACATCGTCAAATTCGTAGTCCTCTGCTTTTAACCAATAGACATAGGTACAACCGGTTGCTTTTCTTGCTTCTTTGTCCCAACCTGCTGTTGAACATTTCTTCATTTTCTTTCCTGCGTTAGTTGTGAACAGTACTAATTTTGAACCACAATCTGGACAGTCTTCATCAAGAGGTTCTGTCGTGCCATTAATCCACTCAACATAGTCGCACCCTGTTGCTTGCTTTGCTTTTGAGTCCCAACCGCCTGTTGAGCATTTTTTCATCTTTTTACCAAATCTTGTAACAGCAAGAATTAATGGGTTGCCACATTTAGGGCACTTCTCTTCTAAGACTTTTGGCTCTGGAGTTATCCATTCAACATAATCGCATCCCTCACTCTTTTTGGTTTCTGCATTCCACACATTGGTTGTGCATTTTCTTAACTGCTTTCCAGTTTTAGTTTCTTGAATGCCTGTTAATGGACTACCGCATTTGGGACATACTTTATTTTCTTCCATAGTTCTAGAATTCTACCACGACCATGAGTTTATTTTGCAATAGGAAAATAGTAATATTTCATCAATGTACTTCTTTACCTGGATAGGGGGATTCCCACAATTTGAGATTTTGGCTCTAGTAATTATTGCCTTTTTAGCATTTAGGGGGTTTAAAAGAGAGGCAGGATTTTTGGGGTTGGCACTTATTTTTGAAGCGTTTCTTAGTAGTGGAATTAAAAATTTTCTGCAAATTCAAAGGCCAGCTACTAGCCTTCTTTTGGATTATAGTTTTCCAAGTGGTCACGCTTTTTCAAGTATGGTTTTATTTGGATTTTGTGCGTATTTGGCTTTTAAATTGGTCAAGAACAAGCTAATAAAATGGTTAATCATAGTTGCTTGTATTTTTTTAATTTTAACAATTGGGGTTTCCCGTGTTTATGTTGGAGATCATTACCTTATTGATGTAATTGGGGGTTATTTATTGGGGTTATTAATTTTGGTGGTCACTATTTATGGTTATGAAAGCAAAAAAATTTAGTAGCAAACTTGACAAATGTCTTATAGTAAATTACAATTGCTGTAATGAAAAACATTCCTCTGACAATTCTCGTCTTTTTAGCAATATTCATCTTGAACTTGCCAACTGCGCAAGGTGTGTTTGCAGCTTCTAAGAAAGTTCCAGTTAAAGCTACCACTAAAGTAGTAAAAACTCCTAAGAAGGTCGTTGTTCAAAAGAAGGTACTTGGTACCAAAAAAGGTAAGGTTGTTTATACGTATTCTTATAGTGCAGTTTCAACCTTAGTTGATTGCCACATGCCTGACGGAAAAACACTTAAAACCTCAAAGGAGCTTTGTGACAATGTTAGTAATTTCTGGAATAGTCATAAATCAGGTGGATCATCTGGTGGAAATTCCGGTGGTTCTTCATCCAATAACAATGGTGGTGGATCAAGTTCAAATAACAACCCTGGGCCATCATACCCAGCTACAATTTCCAAAGCTGAGATTATGCCATGCGGATCATCTAGTTGTGGAAGTTATAAAACAATTAGAGTAACCGGTACGAAATTTGCTGGAGATTCGAGATTTGAACTTTTAAGCGGCAGTAAACACGCTGGTCAAAATACTAACTATTACAACTCTCCAAGAGACGCAGTTTTGGTTGGAGGAAATGGATCAACCGAGATCATTATGGATTTCTATAATTTACCAAAGTGCACTGAATTTGATGTGCAAGTGGTTGGTGGAGGAAATGTTATAGCTAAGAACTCCTCTGTTAAGGTTGTTACTCCTTGTATATAAGTTTTTTGTTAGTAACTTCCCTACTTTAATCTTTCTAAAACCCCCTTACGTTTTACAATGTTTTTATAGTCCCATTGCATTTCTTGTGCCTTTTTTAGCCATCTAGTTAGGTCGCCTTTATTTATTTGATCTCGGTGTGTGTACCTAATTTCAGCGGCTTTAAAAGATCCCTCATCTTGCAACTTGTCTTCATCAAATGCTTGACCACTCCAAAATAGCAGTTGGACACTACTTTTTAGCTTGCTATAGCCAACAATGGGGTTTCCATCAATAAACCAAACTGGGTGGCCGTGCCAGATTTTACTCTCTGCCTTACTAAGATGTGTGTCAATTTCGCTTTTTAAAGCTTGGCAAATAGCTTTGTCGTCTCCACTTTGTGAATCGTTATATTCCTTAATATTAGCGTACATTGTTTTTATAAATAAATATTAAAAGAGATCTATTTGGGCTTGTCTTTGTCTAAAAGAACCCAATTGTGGCAAACTTGCGGTTCGCTACAAAGGTTTCTGTTAAAACAGCAAGGGTGCCTCATTCCTTTGTTAAGTTTATCAAGAGCAATCTCAATATGTTTTTGGCGTGTTTCATCTGATTTTACGGCTCTTATCCAGCGAATCCAATCCCAGCGTGCCAATGGTGTGATGTCATCCCATAGGTCCTGAGCTTTAGGGGAGGTTTCTAGGGCTTTTTTAAGGTCGTTTGGCACTTCAGGTTCTATCCATTCTTTAGTCTGTTGAAGTGAAACTTGTACAATGTCCCCTGGCTTTAAATTAGCTTCCTCAAGTAATTTTTTGTCTAACCTAAACCAATGACTTGGCTTCAGCCCTTCTCCATATCTACCATCTGGTTCAAGGAGGGTTTTAAAAGGAGTTCCATTGACCGTTCCAGAAACCATGGTCATTCCTCTTGTTGGAAGCTTTGCTGAAGCATCTTCGGGAAGTCTAAGAATGGTCCATGAGTTTATGATAAAAAGCTTTGTCTCAAAATTAATCATAAGTATGGGATTTAGAATTTATTATAACAATGCAAAAATTATCTGACAGTGAAGAACTATTTATTATTAAGGGAAAATTCAATTATCCATTCAATACCGTATTTATCTCTAAACATGCCAAAGTATAATCCCATACCTTCGGACATAGGCACTTCTACGCTGCCTCCAGATGAAAGACCATTAAATATTTTTTCTGCCTCTTCTTTGGTATCTGTACTTACCGCAATTTTGCTTCTATTTTCATTTTCATTCACTTTTCCCATACCTTCTGGAACATTGTTTGCAATCAACTTTATCTTTACCAATGGGTAAGGTGATAAACATCATTTGATTTTGATTGTCATCTGTTACTTTTTGTATTTCCCCACCGAAGACTGATCTATAAAAATCAAATGCCTCTTCAGCATTACCGTTAAAGTTGATCCAAGGATTTATTTTAAGCATGTTTTGATGATACCAAATTTTCTAAATTCGAAGTATATCGTTCTAAACATCTAATTCTATATTGGATGCTATGGGGTGATCGACGGGGATCGGACCCGCGACATTCAGATCCACAATCTGACGCTCTACCACTGAGCTACGACCACCAGGTGCGTATATTTTATCAGAAAATGGGATAGAATTATTGTCAATATGCGAAATAGTTTTGATTCCAGGAAAAAAGCCGTAGTTATAGGTGCAGGATTAGGTGGACTTGCAACTGCGGCTTTACTTGCCAAAGATAACTATCAAGTCACAATTTTCGAAAAAAATGACCGTATTGGTGGTAGAGCAATGGTGTTTAAGGAAAAAGGATTTATTTTTGATTCGGGTCCTTCGTGGTATTTGATGCCAGAAGTTTTTGAGAGATATTTTAGAATTTTTAGACACCGTCCGGAAGATTTCTATAAACTAAAAAGACTTGATCCTCAATATAGGGTTTTTTTTGGCAATGGAGAGAAAATCGATATCAGAAGTTCTTTAAATAAGAATTTGGCTATGTTTGAGAATCTGGAAAAAGGATCCTCTAAAGGAGTGGTTGAATATTTAAGTATTGCAAAGACACAATATCATTCAGCGATGCAAAATTTTGTTTATAGAAATTATGATTCTATTTTTGATTTTTTTGATTCAAATTTAATGAAGGCAGGAAAAGATATGCGGATTTTTCAAAGTCTTGATGGGTTTATATCACAGTATGTAAAAAATGAAAAAATTAAGAAAATTCTCCTTTATACGACGGTTTTTTTGGGTGGGTCCCCAAAAAATACCCCTGCGATGTATGCCATTATGTCGTATTTAGATTTTTACAGTGGAGTCTACTACCCTATGGGCGGTTTTGGAGCTGTCGTGGGGGCTTTTGAAGCTCTTTGTAAGCAACACGAGGTCGAGGTATTAGTTAACTCCGCAGTTGAAAAAATTGTTACAGATAACGGCCGGGCGACGGGTCTGGTTGTGAATGGCAAATACTTCAATGCTGACATTGTTATTGCCAATGCAGATTACCATTTCGTGGAAAGCCAGCTACTTTCACCTAAAGATAGGAGTTATAGCGAAAAGTATTGGACGAAAAAAACTCTTGCGCCTTCTGCGTTCATCGCTTACCTCGGAGTAAAGCGCAAGGTAAAAAACTTGCTACACCACAATCTAATGCTAGCAAATGACTGGCAGGTTCATTTCAGTGAGATATTTAAAAATCCAGTTTGGCCAAATGATCCATCATATTATGTGTGTTGCCCATCTAAGTCAGATAGTAGTGTGGCTCCAAGTGGAAAAGAAAATATTTTTATTCTTGTGCCTGTTGCCAGTGGGTTAAAACTAAGCGAACAGAAACGAAGGGAATATTCCAAAAAAATATTGGAACTATTAAAGAATGAAATTGAGGATGATTTTACAAAAGACATTGAGGTTCAAAAAACCTTTTCAGTACCTGATTATGAAGAAACATTTAATTCTTTTAGGGGAACAGCCCTAGGACTTTCTCATACTTTTTTTCAAACCGCTATTTTCAGGCCCAAAAATCAAAGCAAGAAAGTAAAAAATCTTTTCTTTGTGGGACAATTTACTACGCCTGGGGTGGGAGTGCCTATGGTTATTATTTCTGCGCAACTAACATATGAACGAATCAGGCAAAGCCTTTAAGGTATTTAAAAATAACAGTGGGACTTTTTATTATGCTTCCTTCTTATTTCAAAAAGATTTGAGAAGTGAAATAGCAATCCTGTACCGATTCCTTCGAACAGCAGATAACTTTGTTGACCAACAGCCTCAGGATGGGGATGGGCTTTTAAGATTCAAAGAGGAGACGTTTAGAGGCTTAAGAGAAAATGTAGCAGTTAAAGATGCTTGTATCCAAGATTTTATCGGACTTTGCCAAAAATATAATTTTGAGATTGAATGGGTCGAAAGTTTTTTTGCTTCAATGGAAATGGATTTAAAGAAGGGCGGGTTTAACCGTGTCAAATTAGATAGGTATATTTACGGTTCTGCAGAAGTGGTGGGGTTAATGATAGGGCAAATTCTTAAATTACCGAAAAATTCTGATTACTTTGCTAAGATTTTGGGGAGGTCGTTTCAAAAGATAAATTTTTTGCGAGACGTCAGAGAAGACTTACTTTTGGGTAGACTATATTTTCCATCTGAAGATTTGCAAAAATACAAAATTTCAGCACTTGGGAAAAATATGAATTCATTTAAGTTCATAAAATATCAGGTGGATATTTGGTTCAAGGAAAATAATGAGGCCTTGCCAGGTTTAAGGCTGATCCCCAGGAGACCGCGAATGGCAATTAAAACAGCGAATGATTTATATAGGATTGTTGCTAAAAAAATTTATAAAAATCCAGAAGTTGTTTTTAAAGAATCCCAAAGACCAGGGTTTCTTACTGTGTTGTTTGTAGCCTTGAAAAATTTGATCGAGGTGGGAATTGTAAATAAATGACAAACTTTCTTGCGATCTTAATCAAAATCTCTCGCCCGAGATTTTGGTTGTATCTAGCCGGACCTTATCTGGTCGGAGGGGCAGCTGCGTTTCATTCTTATGAAAGTATTTTGAATTGGGAATATTTAGTTGGTTTTTTGTTTTTCCTAATTCCAGCAAATATCTTTTTATATGGAGTAAATGATTATTTTGATTATGATACTGATAAGTTTAATAAAAGAAAGGAAACAACTGAGACGAGAGCTGGAGTTGGGGAGCAAAAAGTTTACAAGCTTTCACTTATATTGTCGTTCGTGCTAATGATTTGTTTTGGCTTTTCCTTAAGCGGGATAGCTAGAAATCTATTTATTATTTTTGTATTTTTAGCCTTTTTTTATAGTGCTCCCCCACTTCGCTTTAAGTCAAAAGTCTTTTGGGACTTTACCTCAAATGTGCTTTATATTCTCCCTGGATTTATTGCTTATTTTCAATTTGGAGGTACAAGCTTTCCAATAAGTTTGTTTATTGCAGGTTGGGCTTGGGCTTCAGCTATGCATTTATTTTCTGCTACAGTTGATATTGAAGCTGATAAAAAGGCGGGAATCACTACATCTGCAGTATACTTAGGAAAGCGAAATGCGCTGTGGGTTTGTTTCATATTGTGGAGTATTCCGCCAATATTATTAACTGGGACTAGCCCGGTTTTTGTTTTGTCTTTGTTGTATCCGCTAACCATATTGATAGTTTTTTTGAAAAAACTTTATCTTCCTAGTGTCTATAGAATCTACCCATATTTAAATGCATTTTTAGGAATGATTTTATTTTTTGTTGCTTTAAATATTTGACATGAATTTTTCAGTCGTAATACCCACTTTAAATGAAGAAAAATATATAGGGACTCTCCTTAATAGTCTTTTTAAACAAACCATTAAACCAAAAGAGATATTAGTAGTCGACGGCGGATCAGTTGACCAGACGTGTCAATTTATTAAAGACAACTATCCTTCTGTGAAGGTGATAAAAGGGAAAAAACCGGTTGGGTGCCAAAGACATTTAGGAGGAGAAAAAGCTAGAAATGAATGGATACTTTTTATGGATGCTGATACCCTTGTTGAGAAAGATTTTATCTCAGGTGTCACTAAAATCATTAAAACAAATAAATTCGATATTGCTTGTTTCTGGTACGAGTCAAGTTCTGACCAGAAGGTAATAAAAAATTTTTATAAAGTATTTAACCACTTGTTTTATATGACACAGGAAAAAGTTGCTTCAGGAGCAGGAATGTGCATTATGGTTAATAAAAACCACTTTAAAAGTATTGGTGGGTTTAAGCCGTTAGTTTTTGATGATCTGGAATTTATAAGACGTGGCGCAAAGTTTGGAAAGTTTAAGTTTTTTAAGGAGCCTAAGGTTTACGTATCTGACAGAAGATTTAAAAAATATGGGGTCTTTAGAACAATATGTAAACATATTCTCATGGCGGGGTTATTTATCTTTGGGGTGTACGATTTGAAAACAGCAAGGTTTTACCCGTTTGGAGAATATTAAAATCTAATTTTTTCTGATTGTGACCGCAGTAATTTCTAGGTTGTCGTCTTTCTCGACTTTTGCTTCAAGTTCCTCGAGAAGCTTTTGAATTTTTTCTTCGGAGCCTTGAAATTCTACTATCAATGTTTGATCGTCCATGGGTTTATTCTACCACTTCTCCATAAACGAAGCTAGATGCATGTTCTTCTAAGATTTTTAAGTTCCTAGTATTTGCACCATAGACAAAATCTGCAAAGAGTCCAAGGATAGGAATCGATCCTATAAAGAAATCTAAGAATGAGTGAACTAGCATGACAAAAATTTTGTGAATTGGTAGTTCTAGCTTTATGGCAATTGCAACGATGTAGAGCGATAGAGCAAGACCTATAAAATCTCCTATTATTGGAATTGCACTAACTAGCGGGTCTAGACCGAACTTTTTGCCAAAGAAACTAAATTGAGAGTCTAATAATCGCGCAAGCACTCGGGCAACTTTTAAATGGGTGTGGGGTTTCATTGGTTACTATTTTAGCATGTGGTTGCAAGAGCAAATTTAAGCTTTATAATCAGAGTATGAAGCTCTATTTATCATCATACAAATTTGGGGATGACCCAAACGATTTGGCTAGTATGTTTGGGCTAAATAAAAAGGTGGGCGTTATTTTTAATGCAATAGATTTTAGTGATGATTTAGCACGAAGAGATGAAGGACTTAAGAAGGAAATGGACATACTTAAAAGTCTGGGGCTTAACCCTGAAGAGATTGATCTAAGACACTTTTTTGGTAAAAAGGAAGAACTTTCTAAAAGACTACTGGAGTTTGGAGGCTTTTGGGTGAGGGGTGGTAACACTTTTATTTTAAGGTCTGCTTTTAAAGAAAGCGGATTTGACGAATGGTTGGTTAGTAATAAAAATAATACAGACTTGGTTTATGCTGGGTATAGCGCTGGCGTATGTGTCTTGTCTCCGTCACTTAAGGGGTCTGATCTTGTTGATGATCCCAATGTTTTCCCAGAAGGATATCCAAGAGAAGTTGTTTGGGATGGACTTGGGATTATAGATTTTGCATTTGCCCCACACTTTGAATCAGATCATCCAGAATCTCAATCCGTTAACGGTGAGGTAGCATTTTATAAGGAAAACAATATTAAATATCGAGCTCTTCATGATGGTGAAGTGATTATTACTCAGGGATAAGTTGTTCCCAGGGTGCTTCTTAAAGTATAATAGCTTTATAGTTTGCGGTGGTAGTTCAGTGGTAGAATGCCTCCTTGCCAAGGAGGAGGTCGCCGGTTCGAATCCGGTCCGCCGCTCACAGTATATAATCTATAATATGCCATGGTAGCCAAGGTGGTCACGGCGGGTCTCTGAAGAAGATCAGATTTCGGTTCGATTCCGGACCATGGCACAATATTTGGAGCTGCCGCGATGGTGGAATTGGCAGACACGCAGGCCTCAGAAGCCTGTTTCCTTAAACAAGAAGTGGGAGTTCAACTCTCCCTCGCGGCACAGGAATTTAATTTCGGGGTGTAGTTCATCGGTAGAACGCTCGGTTTGGGACCGAGAAGCAGGAGGTCCAATTCCTCTCACCCCGACAGAAAGAGAGTTTGGCAAATTCAAGGTGGCGGCGCGCCGAACGCCCGCCTCCGTTCGGAGTGTCGCAAAGCCGTGCTTGAAAGAAACCGAAAACTGTCGTTTGTCATAATACAAAGAAGAAAAGAACAGGCAAGGATTTTTTGCTTTTATAGTCCATGGTTTGGCTTCTATCTGTTTTTGTCTAGAAGACAAAGTATTTCAAGTCACAACGAGTTATATCGAATAAGTTAGAGAGAGTTTGAACTTTCTAAGAATGTGTAAGACTTGTACGCAAATAAATCAGTGCTAAAATTAACTAATTGTCGAAATTAATATGGGCAATGAAGAACAAGCACTCACATCGGATTTCTCAAGATTTCCAAATACTGAGAGACCAAATGAAGTTATAGAATGGATAAGGATTTTTGATGAGCAGGTTGAGGGTACTGTGTGGAATACAACCGCTGAAGCCTTGGATTTCAAAACTGGAAAACGTCAAGGGCTTGGCCCCTATAATGATAGCGGATTATATCTTAATAACTATAAATATCGAGGAATTGTGGCAGGTCCTGCTGTAACAAATTTGTCGGCAAAGTCCGTAGGAAATCAGCTAGAAAACTTGTGGGTTGCGTTTCCTGACCCGGCAACCGGAAGTATGGCTGATTTGGAGATTAATAAACTATTACAGGATCATGTGGGCCGCTTTTCGCAATCTTGTTGGGCATTTAGACTGCCAACAAATTATCTTCAAAAATTTATTGGTGATATTCAAGGCAGTCCGGATCTTTTACCCTCAGTACTCGAACATTTTGCTAAACGGAATAAAAATGTTGGGTCTGTTTTTTTAGCTGGATCAACCGGGATGTCAGCTTGTCTATCACCCAAGGTACTTTTTTTAATTCCTTACAATCCTGCCAATATTCCAGGTTTAAAAAGTTGGGATGAAAAAAGTAACGAGTTTAGAAAAGGTTTAAGTCGAGCCTTAGATCCAAGCAATAACTTGCATTTGGCGATAAAAGGAGCCTACCCAAAACTTGGTCAAGTAAGATAAACTAATAAAAATTGGTCGATATTTTTGCTACAGCCTATCATTCTCCTTAGGAACAGGGTCGCTTCAGGATTCAAAAATTCAATTAGGTTAAAATTTGCAAAGCTCATATCTTTATTGATCGATCCTTTTTACTTTGTTCGTACAAAAAGAATATATGCAGAAAAAACCTGAAGTTGTGCAAAAGGGGCGGACAACAAGATAAGGTCAGCGAAGCTAGCTATTCTATAAACAGGTTTAATTTTTTTTCTAAATCTCGACTGATCGAAAAATTTTAGGGGAAGCTGTTAAAGTTTTTGCGAAAATTTTTTAAGTCGACAGTTTTGTCGTCTATAAACTTGACCCCTTCTTGTTCAAGAAGAATTTTATCGTCGCGCCAATCTCCTTTTGAATAATTTGTGTTTAAAGAACCGTTGAATTTAACTAGTCGGTGGCAAGGAATTTTTGGATCTTTGTTACCGCTTATAGCTTGGGCTACGATTCTGGCGTCAGAAATACCCACCTTTTTAGCTATATCTCCAAAAGTGGCAACTTGGCCAGGGGGAATCTCAGAGACACATCTAAGAATTCTTTGTCGAAGATACCGAGTCATAAGGACTAGAATTTCCAAACTTCTAATATTTTATAGATTATCACAGAAGGCCAAAAGATTGATTTTACAAGAGCAACAAACAGGCCTGTTAGACCAACTGCGTCTGGTACAAAGTAGAAAAGCGAGGCAATGAAACCGAAAAGCCAAAACCCGCCACAAGTTGTCCCACCGTCAATTCTTGGGCGACATTTACCCTTCGTGTTGCAGTTGCAACAACAATTTTCTGATTTGATTTCTTCGGCCACGAGTTTATATTATCAATTGAAGCTTATTTGTCTGTGATTTCTGTCACACCCCAGTCTTTGAAAAAAAATGCCAGGCTTATAAGATG
The DNA here is from genome assembly GCA_964576435.1 of uncultured Gammaproteobacteria bacterium. Taxonomy (GTDB): domain Bacteria; phylum Patescibacteriota; class Microgenomatia; order JAMCZE01; family JAMCZE01; genus CAZNUP01. Next base: position 680,426 of record CAZNUP010000001.1, on the reverse strand, counting down.
AGTCAAAAAAAGGACAACTGCTTAAAAACATCCAAAAAACGTTAGTTTCATTAATGATTTTTAAAGTTTTTTGTAAATCTCCATTCAATTTATTTTATATATACGGTTACTGGAGTTTGATAAAACTAATTTATAGTTTTTTTGGAAAAAACCTTCATCTGCTCCAAAATTTTCCTTTGCTGAATTATCAATGACTACATATTTTACTTTGTAATCTTTAAGAAGTTTTTTTGCTCGGCTTGTTCCCCTAAACATTTCGATTTCATGTGCTTCAACTACACTGTAGTCAATTCCATATGTCCAAATCCAGCCCCTAAAGCCTAGTAGCATTTGCCTACCCGTTAAAGTAGGAATAAAGTGATTGTGATTATCGCTTGTCAAAACAACGTCTTCTGGCTTACTTATGTCTCTAAAGTCTTTTGCTAGTTTTATATCATCCTTAAAGAAGATAATGTTTTGAAGTTCATTTGTTTTGGTAAGTCTATAGAGATCTAAAAATCCAGAGAGAGTTAGAATTATAAAAAAAATTATTGCCAAGGGTTTTGTAAATAAACTTTTTTTCCAAAGGTTACTTAGCACTTCAACAACTGGAATGGAAAGGCCAAGGAATGCCCAAATTAACATTTTCGTGTTGTCCCAATCATAAGGTTGGAAAAGCATGAGGTTGCTTAAGACAAATGCAGTGAGTGAAGCAAGGACAATTGGGTTTTTGAAATACTTGTATTTTATGACCCCAAAGATGGCTAAAGGTAGAAAGATTCCCCAGTTCATTAAACAGAAGTAGAACCAGTTTACGTTTTGGGATTTAGCCATCCACCCAATATAAGGCTGCATGAAGTTTTTGCCTATTTGGCCATAGTAAAGGTTTAAATAGATTGGCACAGAGATGATCATTGAGCTTATGAAAAAAAGTGTAATTTGTTTTCTCTTGCCTTTATTTAGGAGAAAGTAAAACCCCCCACCAATAATGAGAAACAAATAACAATGGACGTGGGTGATTATTAAAAAGCCTTCTAAAAGACCTACTCCTAGAATTAGAAAATTGTTGACTGCTTTTTTGGTAGTCGTTAAATAGTGTAAAAAAATAAAACCGGCCATGGTCATTACCATTCCCAGAAGAAGGCCCCTTTGAGGAATTAATTGGCTTACTGCTACATTTATAAGCTCAATGTGGGCAGCTGAGATGTGGGTGTACTCTCTTGGGGGAAGTGCCAATACATTTAGTAACCCATTTGTTTGGATGTCTTGGAAGAAGAAGATAAAACCTAGTCCTCCGCAGGCAAGAAATATTGTTGTTGCTAAAAATGATTTGGTGTTTGTTTTTAGGTTTTGAAAAAAAAGAGTATATATTGCCACTAAAAAAAGCAAAGTTGTAATTACTGAAGGAATTACAAAAGCCGTTACGGGGTCAATGTTTATTCGAATCAAGAGACCTGAAATCATATCAGCTAAAAATGGATAGATCTCTTTTTTGCCGATAAAGAGGGGGTGAATCTTAAACCATAAATCTGGTGATCTATAGGCGAAAGCACTGGCGTGGGAGAAATGCCCTGCCCAATCTCCCCAAACATTCATGTTGCCAGCTACTATACTGCCATCTTTCCAGAAAAGAAGGTTTGGCCACAAAAGTGTGAAATAAGTTCCCCATGTAGCTAGAGTCAAAAATAGGCCGATTAAGAATTTCTTAAAATAAGAGGACATTTATGGAGTTTATTAAAGAAGAGGGTTAATGACCACAGCCAAATCAGCTGAATTCACATTGACTTCTGTGCCCTTGTAAATTCTCTCTTGAGGAAGAGTTTGGGCAATTGTAGCTTCAGCAATAGTCAATTGCTTAGATGTCAGAGTTAAATTGTTATCAGAACAATAGTTTTTGATTATTTTTCTTGAGAGTGTTGTTTTGGAGTCACCGTGACTTGCTTGCTCTGAATATATTTTGGCAACGGTTGGGATAGGTTTAATTTCCCTACTTTGTTTTATAGCTTTTGCTTGCTGAGATGAGGTTTTCTGAACTTGTGAAGCTTTTTGGGTATTTATGAAGACAAAAATTGGGATAGAGATAAAAAGAATAACACATAGTGATAGTATGGCCAACTTGAACACGGGTCTATTTAATGGTTTGGATAGGGTTATTTTGGAAATAGAGTTTAATAAATTTTGCCAATAAATAGCTATTAGTAAGGTTGATAGGAAAAAGATGTTTAAAACTGCCCAAAATCTCATAATAAGCGAGTTGTGGCCTGTTATTAAACTTACTGTTAAGGCCAATATTGATACAACTAAGATCGCAATGTGAGGGGTGAGCGATTTGAAAGGTGTCCAGCTTTCACTTTCCCCTGTTTTTGAAGTTACTACATAGGTTAATTTGCCCCCAAAAATAAACCTTAACAGAGATACGGTATAAATAATACTGGCTGCTTGCCCAAGAAGCATGCCGCGTACTCCAATTATTGGTTCTTCTTTAGGTTTTAAGTAAAACCTATGTAAAAATATGAGAACCAAAATACTACTTAGATAGGCCGGGATTGCGTAAAGAGCCCATTCATTAATAGTCATGTTTGTGGAATTGATACCAGTTAATAAATAGATGATCGTTAGGACGAAACCAAGAACGGTTGTCAGACCGGAGAAATAAAATATTTGAGAGAAAAAGAGATTGGTTTTTTGGAAAAAAGTAAGTTTAAAGAAATGTTTTTTAAGATGGGTAAAAAGAATGTGATAGAGCCCAAAACTCCATCTTGATTGTTGGTTAAGATAGTCACTCCACGATGTTGGTCCAAGACCCTCTGCGACAATTTCAGGAACATATACACCTTTCCAGCCATGACTTGAAAAGTGCATGCTTGTTAAATAATCTTCAGAAATACTGGGAGCATATCCGCCAAAATCTTGGATAGCCTTTACGCGGTAAATATGGGTTGTTCCAATAAGAAATGGCATACCTACCCCAGAAAAACCTCGTTGATGAGGGCCATAATAAAAGTGAGTTTGTTCTGCTGCTCCTCTAGCTATCCAGTTTTCAGTGTTTTTATAGATTTGGGGAGCAACTACATAACCAACTTTAGGATCAATAAATTGGCCTAATTGCTTAGTCAAGTAGTCTTTCTTTGGGACATGGTCCATATCGACTTGGGCAATGAAGTCGTAGTTGTGTTCAAATTCGACTCTCCAAGAATTTAAATTTCCAGCTTTAGTTTTAGATTTGAAATGCCCTTCGGACTGGTTGTAGTGAGCTTTACCAAATCTACTAAAGTGATTTACTTCTAATTCTTTGCAAATTTTTTTGACGTCCTCACTATCTCCTTCATCAAGAACCCAAGTGTCATGATCATAGTCTACGGCCTTCATAGCTATAAGGGTCTCTTTCAGCATTTCAATAGGTTCTTTACCTGGTACAAAACAGGTAACAAAAGCGACTTTATATCCCTTTGGAGGTATGAGATCTTCGTGTTTTTTAATAAACCACATAGAAAGCCAGGTGCCTAATTTGAGAAACGAAGGAAAGAAGACTACGTAGGATAAAACTGAAAACAGAAAAATATTTACAAAGTAAAAATTCCCAAGTGAGGGGTTTTCAGGCAGGTGAGAAGGTTGGAACCACCATAATAAATAGCGGAAAAAGAAGAATAATCCGAGACCGACAAAAGCTAAATAAGTAATTCTTTCGGCTTTTGACATTCCCGCGGTGCTTTGAGCCCTTTCCCTTCTTATGAACATAAGAAGAAATTATACTATAAGATATCTGATTTGTAAATTGAATTACTGATCGCCTTTTTGAAGGCGTTAAGCGATTCTGGGGTTATGTCTATCTGCCAAGTAACTCCTTCTTGAGCAGATTTATTGTCCTCAAAAAACACTATTGCATCTATATTTGTGAAGACGTTTGGGATTTCATCTGAAAGCATTGCCCTATACCAATTACCTTGATCTCCACCGCTACTTACTGTATTTACTTCAGCTAACATAAAAGGTTTAGTTGGGGCTATGTTTGCCAATTTGTTATAGGAATCGAAAAATACTGAATGGAAGTCTTGCCATGTGCTCCAACTTTGAGTTGTGCCCCAGTTGTATCCATCTAAGCCTACCCAATCAACATAGGCATCTCCTGGATAAAGTTTAGCAATATCTGTTGTGGTGGGTGATTCTACTTGTGGTGAGAAAACCCAAATTACATTTTTTACCTTTTCTTCTTTAAGAATAGTATGGAACCTCCTCCAGGCATTAATAAATTCTTCTGGGGAACTATTTGTTCTATTTACGCTCCATTCCATACTATCGACATTCATTTCCCAAGCAAATCTTAAAAAGAATGGTTTTTCTACTTTGGACAAGGACTTGCCGATCTTGTGAAGATATGTGTCGCAATCCCCCTCTGAAATCGCCTTGTAAAGTGTTTTTCCGTTACTTGGACATTCATCAAAAAAATATGGATTAGTACTAATCATTGGGGTCCAACCGCTATTTGAGATGTAGGTTAATTCTTTTGCTACTTCGTTTTCATTTCCCAGATGTTGCCAGCCACGGAAATAATGAGCAATGGCTGCTTTTTTGCCTATTTTATTTTCCAAGTTTTTTAGTCGTTCTGGATTTAGAGATTTGGTTGAATCGTCCCACAGTCCTTCGGTCCAAAAGCCTAAATATACATTACGATTGTTGGTTAGTCCGAAGGTGCGGCCCAAAATGTTTTCAGAGTTACCGGATTTAGAAATTAAGGCAAAAAAGGCAATAATGACGATTAAAATGACAACTACCCAAGTATAGAGTGTTTGGTTGGGGTTTTCGGGCATGTTGGGATTATAATCTAATTGTTGATCTGATGCACTTTTAGCTGTTTCATGAACTTAGACTTAAGAGATTTGTAGCTTAATTAAAATGTTTTTGTTAAAATCGCTATATTGGCGGGATTAGTTGACCGGTTCAACGCTAGCTTTCCAAGCTCGAAAAAGGGGTTCGACTCCCCTATCCCGCTCCAAAGACAAGAATAAAAGGCAAAAAATATCTTATGCCAGAAATAAAAGAGGTACTTCAAAACAATTTAGAGGAGTTTACAAAAAATTTTGCAAGAACGTGCAAAGAGTCTTCCAAAGTGATTGCTTTAATGGTTCCAATAGAAATCGGTTTATTTATTGTTGCCAAGGGTGTACTAAATGCTTTAGGAATAGATTTGACACATCTTAATTTACCTGGTGCAATTCCTCCAACAGTTGAACAAGCAAATATAGCATTACTGAGTGGTGTGTCTTTGGCTAGTAATCTTATTGCTCGAGGAATATTAGATAGGAGATCAAAGATCTAAATGATGAATGAAAATATCTTGTTTTTGGTAGAAAAGATTAAACAAGTTTTGAGTCTGTTAGGATTTTCAGAAGAGAAGAAAGAAGAAATATTTTCTGAACTTATTGATGGCGTATTTAAGCTAGCTTTGGCTAGAACTTTAGAGAAGAGGCCAGATATGGCCGAGAAATTAAAATCCATTGATACCAACTCCTTAACATTTGAAAACACCACCTCGTTAGATAGCGTGTTTGACCAGGATACTCAGTCACTTTTTATTAAGGAGTTAACAGCAATATTTGATGACTATATAACACAACTTGTTGATAACGTGGACGAGAGCAAAAAAGGACAAATAAAAGAGATTTGGGCAATTCAAGGACCTTCCGCCAATTAACTAGTGTAAAGCCATAAATAATTTTGTTTAGGTTTTCTCTTTTGTGGACATTTTAGCTTTTAATATCGGGAAAGCAAGAAAAGTAAGCGTTTGGTAAAATAGAAGTATTGCTCCCGTAGCTCAATTGGATAGAGCACGTCGGTTCTAACGACTAGGTTACAGGTTCGATTCCTGTCGGGAGCGCAAAAGCCGGGGTGGTGGAATGGTATACACGCAAGACTTAAAATCTTGTGTCCAACAGGGCATGCGGGTTCGAGTCCCGCCCTCGGCACAAAATTCTGATAGAATGCAAAAAAAAGATAAGCGGACGTGGTGAAATGGTATACACGCATGCTTGAGGTGCATGTGACCGTAAGGTTGTGGAGGTTCAACTCCTCTCGTCCGCACCAGATCTGGAAAATTTCATTTCATTTGATCAGCAAAGCTAATATCAGCTCCACCCAAGGTGTGTTGAATAAGTTTTTTGACATCATCATGGTGATCAAATTTATCATTGGGTTTCCATAACACCGCTTGGATAATCAAGTCAGAAAACTCACTTGATAATTTGTTTTTGGCCCACTCAGCAGCCTTTTGTTTAGAAGTTATTGTGCCATGTACTAGTGTATAGAGTGTTCTACACATCGTTAGGGTTGCAAAAACTTGATAATCGGGTCTTTTTAATTTGTCTTCGTCATTTAGCATCAATACCCAATATTCGTTCAAATTTTTGTGGATCGCATTGTTTAGTGCTTCATTGGAAACTTCAGGCACTAAAGCTTTAACGCTTGGTCCAGATAGTGGTATCCCCTTTTCCCGTAAAAGATGTAGCTCGATTAGCCAGTTGTTTCCGTATGTCGCCAATTGAAATTTTCCATCATTAAAGTATGGTCTTGTGTCTGTTGGTTTGAAGTTCACCAGATGCTTTTGGGGTATGTATGATGTCTCAAGTTTGGTGGCTCCTTTCGTTCCGCTTGAATAGATTTTCTTATGTAACTTCTCCAAGGAAGCAAACTCTTTATCAGTCAGCTCGTCTTTTAAGATGACATAGAGGTCAATATCGCTTGTTTCTGGATTAAAAGCGTTGTTGGCCAGCGAGCCACCAATATAGCTTCCAATAAAATTGTTTCCTAATATAATTTGCACCTCTACAAGAAATTCTTCCAAAATCTTGTTTACATAAGCAGGTATAAATGGGTGTTCCATTGCTTCATTATAGCAACGGCTCTGTAAAATCATTGTGATACGCTCTTAACAACTTGTGAAAACTGGTGAGAATTGGTTCAAACGAGGTAAACCTATCCGCACCAGGATTATTCTAGTTCAAATTCTATTTCAGCCTCGTGTTTACCTGTTAATGTTCTGTTAAGCCGTAGTAACTTATTATAAATTTGATCTGCGGAAAAGCCTGTGGCTTTGTCTACTAATCTATTTGCCAGCTCCTGAGCAAGCGCTATTCGTTGAACTCTTTCGGTATTTTCTGGATCTCCTGGATTTCCTAAAAGGTGTGTATATTCATCCCAAGCTAAGTTGGCAGACCTGTCTTGCTCAGGAATTATTCCTGATTTGAACGCAACCACTCTTATACCACGCCTTTCAGTGCCGAACGCAATATAAAAATTATCAGGTGGTTCTTGGTCAATATTTTGTGCCATGACGTGATGTTAACATAAGCAGTGTAATATGGGTTGTTCCAATGGGGGAAACGCCTTTTTGAGTGCTCGCATAGTTCTTAGGGTTGGTTTAAACGAAGTAAACTTCAGTGAATATCGAGCCGAAGAAATTTAACTAAACTTTAAAATAAATTTTTTCCAATAGTCTAAATTTTCGCAAGGAGATCTTGCGACTTAAGATTTGCGAATCTGTTTCTCCCACTAATGAGTGCCTATATCTACGTAAAATAGTTTGCTCAACTTCTTGTTTATTTTTTAGATTGCCAATTGTTTTGCCTAAGGTTCCATAATTAACAGAGTCATAGTCTATCGGAGATTCACATAGTTCCATTCTTGCCTTCCAAACATTTTCAAGACTAAGTAGTGGAGGCTGCACCTGCCAATTTTGAAAACTTCCGTGTCTTAGTATCTTCCCTAAGATGACAACCATCCCTTCGTGTTCTTCAAAAGTGGGAAGACCGATATGTGACAAGATTTCACCACCTTTATTGTTTTCTGGGTATTCTGATTTTGTAATGCGAACAATCACATTAGCCTTCAAAATTTGAAGAGCTTCTTTCAGTGGGACGCTTAATTCTTGGTTTTGGTAAAAAAATAAAACTGAATCGCTGTAGCCACGATCATATTTGTTCATAGTATATTCTACTATGGGTTTTGGTTTAAATAAATAATTATTTAAACCAAAAATCCCAACTTATGTCGGGATTTTTAGCGAAGAGTTTTGGTTCTTCTTATCTTGGTCCGTGACCCACCCCATGACCACCCATAGGCATTAGATATTCAATATCAATACCATTTGATTTGGCCCAGGATTCTAGATTGGACCTGTTTTTTTCCATGGCAGCCTTTCTTTCCTCGTCAGTCAAGTTTTTCATGGAATCCATGTTTGACTGGCGTGTCGAGGCAAGCTCTTTATGCTTTTCAATGATAAGATTTTTTTGAGCTTCGGTGATTTTTCCATCACTTACTAATTCATTTAATCTTTCACTATACTTAGCTTCCATTTCGGCCATTCTTGTTTGACGTTCTTCATCAAATACTGCTTTAACGTCGGATTCTTTTAGATTGAATTTTTGGGCAATTTTTTGAACTATTGTGTCAAAGCCTTTGTCCCCAGTTTCACTTTGGGCAAAGACAGTTGACGATGTCATTACTGCTAAACCAAATGCAGCAATGATTCCCGCGGTTACTAGTGCTTGTTTTTTCAAATCGTTCACCCCCTTTCAACTTGTAATATTTGGGAGTTTAGATAAAATTTCTTAGCAATTCCTTAGAGTTTTCTCTAAGCGTTTTATCAGAATGGGTTTTTAAAATTCATATATGTTTAAAAAGTTTGCCACTACTACCCTAGTTTTATTATTTTCCGTTCTTTTTGCAGCTCCTGCCTTTGCTTTTAGTCCGTCTGATCTTTTTAATACCAATTGGTTTCAAAATCTTGTGAACCGAGTGGAAAATAAGACAAATGGACAAGTTACTGAACAACAAATTAAAAAGCATGTAACCAAGAAGTGGACTAACCGCAAGATGGCCACAAGAAGTGGCGAAATGAAAAATATGGTTATGGGAACTGCATTTCTAGACAAACTTGTTTCAGAAGGGAAAATAACCAGTGCCCAAAAAGAAGCGATTATCGCCGAAATGAAAACGCTAAAAGAAAAATATGGAGAAGGAAAAATGAAAGATCTGACAAAAGAACAAAAACAAGAAAAAATGAAAGAAATGCAGGCGGAAATAAAAACATTTCTTGAAACACAGGGAATTGATATTAAAGGTTTATTTCCAATGGGAATGATGCCTTTAAAGCAAAAAGGTATGAGACCTCCTGTGATGATGAAACAGTAAGGTTTCAGGTATAATAGAACCTGAGGTCTGCTAATTCATCGGCTAGAATGTTGCGTTTACATCGCAAACGTGCGAGGTTCGACTCCTCGGCAGACCACTAGATTTAAGCTTTATTTCTTCGATAAACTTCTTAGTTTTGCCCCAATTACTCCACAAACTATACCCACAGCAACAGTTAATAGAAGAGTTGGAATTTGGATTATAAGTATTTGGACTATCACTTGAGGCAAAATAAATGGGTTGCTTGATGTTAATGAAAATATTATATAGAGAGCCGTTTGAACACCTGTAATTATTAAGCCAAATTTAACTCCATTTTGGGCAATTTTGTCTTTTGATAGAAAACCTGTAACTGTGGGAGCTAATATATAAAGAATCAATAATGGTATACCGGGTTTGGATTGTAGTAATAAGGCGGTTAGATGCGAAGAAACAAAAATAGATCCGATAATCAGAGCTTCTGGAATTAATAGGATACTGAGTCCAATGGCTAGGGCTTTATTGTTAGTCATTTGGAACTTTTCTTTGGTCGTATACTTACTTTGTTAAAATTGAAAACAGTGGTAATTGGTGGAATATTGGCATAATGTTTATTATTGCTAGAATGGCAATCCCCGACCAAATTATATTTACAACAAGTGGTTGATAAGTTCTTTTGTAATAGCAGATCGTTGCTAAACCGATTGCCCCAGTCAGGTTTAGTAGCTGGTAAGGTAGATCTTTTGGGCCCATAATTGCAAAGCTGACTAAGAAGTAGGCTCCAAGAGTGGCGCAGGCACCGTACCAACCAAGAATATTTATGAGTGTTGGTGTTTTTTTAGGTTCTGGCATATATTCATCATTCCAGAGTTGACCCGGAAAGTCAAAAGATGTTAACTTTTAGTATGTGCACAAATCTAAGACTCAAAGCAAAAAATAATGGAATAGTTATCGGGAGGACGATGGAGTTTGCGTTAGATTTGAAGTCACAGATCTTAGTTTTTCCAAAAGGGACTTCAATTACAAGTAAAGCGCCAGGAGGAAAACCTGGGATGACATTTAATGTTGACCACGGTTTTGTTGGTTTAAACGGTCTTAATACCCAAATGATTAGTGATGGAATAAACGACAAAGGTGTTTATTTTGGAGCCTTGTATCTTCCGGGGTTTACTAAATATCAAGAAGTTCCAGTAGGAAAAGAAAATTTAGCGGTTACACCTATTGATGTTGGGATGTATCTCCTTGGAACAAGTGGTTCCGTTGCTGAAGCTAAAGAAAACATTAAAAGAATTTTAGTGTGGCCTGAAGTTACTGCACCAGTTAATATCCTTTTCCCACTTCACTTTAGTGTTCAAGATAAAACTGGAGCGGCTGCTGTTTTTGAATATGTTAATGGGCAACTTAATATTTATGACAACGAACTTGGGGTAGTAACTAACTCTCCGCCTTTTGACTGGCACCTCATCAACCTTAGAAATTATGTAAATTTAAGTCCTGACAATGCACTTGGAAAGAATTTGAGTGGAACTAGAATAGTTCAAATTGGAGAGGGATCTGGGATGCTTGGGCTTCCTGGCGATCCAACGCCCCCATCAAGATTTGTTAGAGCCGTAGCAATAACTCAATGTGCCTTTAAGGCAGATGATGAAGTGGGAGCGACAAAAGACATGATGCATGTTATGAATAACTTTGACCTGGTTAAAGGAGTTTCCCGGGGCCTTGAGAATGGAGATGTGACTTCAGATTACACCCAATGGACTACAATTGCTGACTTAACAAATTTAAATTTTTTAGTAAGAATGTGGGAGAAGCCAGAATATGTGCAGATTTCATTTAAAGATTTGGACTTTAATACTCCTGGAGTTAGAACTATAGATCCAAATACACCTGATTGGTTTAAGAAGCTTGTATAAGATCAAATAAGAGTTTTGCAATTTTTTGATGTGATTCTTCACTTAAGTGGTAACCATCTACATTGCTTGGCTTAATGTTTTTTGCCAGGTCAATAAACTTGGTACCGTATTTTTCCGAAAGTTGAAAGTAAAGGTTTCCTAATTGCCTTGATTTTTCTTCTGCGCCCAAATATTTTTCTTTAACCTTAGGAGCCGATTCATCTACAATTGTGGGTGCAATTAAAATAATTTTAGGTTCGTGGTTGTAGGTATAAACGTCGTTTTTAATAGTTAAGATTAGATTTTCTATCCCATCTCTAATTTGATTGGGGGTTCTGTTAAATCGCTCTTTTAGATCGTTGGTTCCAAGGAATAAAATAACGCTATCTATTGGACTGTGTGTTTGGAGACACGGGGGCAAATATTTAATGCCATTTTTACCAAAGTTTTTCGGATCATCAAGTTCTGTGGTTCTGGCATTTAGACCCTCCTCAATAATTTCAAAATTAGAACCCAACAAATTTTGAAGTACTCCCGGCCAGCGGATCTCTATTGGATACCTATCACCAAGTCCTGGAATAAAACCCCAAGTATTTGAATCTCCAAAACAAAGGATACGTTTTGCTTTTGAGCTTGTGTTCACTGGAAAATTATAGCAAATTTAAGATATAATTGAGCTAGTGCGGGATCGTCTAATGGTAGGACTGCAGATTTTGGCTCTGCATATCTAGGTTCGAATCCTAGTCCCGCAGCATATTTCCATCTTTTGCCCGTAAGGCTACTACCTCAAAGCCATTATGGGGCGTGGGGACAACCTTTTCTCCTCTAATTTTAAGGTTCGAAAATACAAAGTTAAGCAGCTCTTTCTTTTCATTCATGTTAGCCTGCTTCTCATATAGGTCACGACCTCTTTGTGCCAGTTCGAAAAGATTCATACCAAGTTTCAGATAATTGATATTCGCTTTGTTATGCTTCTGTTTCGCCTCAACGATATTGTTTAATTGTTCTTCATATTGTTGTAGCTTTGTTTCATATTGTTCTTTGGAAATTAAACCGTCCACTTTGTCATCATAAAGAACATCAAGTCTATTTTTGATTTTGAGATATTGTTCATCCAAATCCTTTACAGTGGTGTCATGATAATCAGTCTCATCTTTATGACTTTCTTTCAGCGCCTTTCGTATCCATTCCAATAATCTTGGGTTCTCTACCTTGAATGTATCCAGATATTCTGCAACTTGTTGTTCTACCTTTTCTTCCCGAATGTATTTTCTCTGAGAACAATTAGTGTTACGTCTAGTGCAATGTCCGTAGTTGTGTCCTTTCTTGGTTTCCCAAGTAACAGCTCTGCCACACTCATCACACATAGTAAGACTGCCACCAAATAGATATTCATGCTTCACATACTTCCCAGCCTTTAATTTGCGCTGTAGACGGTCTTGAACGCTATCAAAAAGCTCTTTGGTGATTAATGGAGTGTGTTTACCTTTGTATCGTTTGTTGTGCCAAATAAACTCACCTGAATAGAACGGGTCTATTAAAAGTTTATGCAGTTCGCTGATAGATACAGGTTTGCCATTTATAGACCATCCCTGTGTAAATAATTCTTTCGCAAGAGTTCTTAACGTGTAGTTGCCTGTGTTGTAAAAGACAAACCCCATCTCGATATATTTCGCATCTGAAATATCGTTATTAATTACCCAAATCTTTTGACCTATATCACCAACTGTTTTATAGCCTCGTTTGTGATTTCCTGGAAACCATCCTTGCTCTGCTTTTTCATTAAGCCCTTTCCTAGTTTCTTCTGAAAGATTATTGCTATATTGCCTAGCAAGAACCAGAAACATATCCCACATAAACTGGTCATTAGATTTTGAGTTCTTATGAATAATTAGGTTCTGTTTAACAAAATGTATCTGTCGTTCTTCATCCTCATTTAGCCAGTCCTGAAGTTTTACTGCATCCTTGAAGTTTCGAGTTATTCTATCTACTTTTTCGCAAAGAATAATCTTTATTTCTTTGTGTTCAAAAACATACTCAATCATTTGATTGAATAGTTTTCTTTCCTGTTTACCACTTGCTGATTCAGGAATAGAGAATTTCTTGCTAATGATGATTTCTTTTTTCGAAGCATGTTCAAGCAGAAGTTTTTCTTGAGCAGCTAATGAGTATCCTTCCTCTGCTTGTTCGCGAGTTGAGACTCTGGCAAATAATACTGATTTCATTTTCTTTATCGTATCCATTATGTCCTCTCCTTACAATAAGGCGGGCTGGACTATTTCAGAACTTCCAGTTTGCGACCTCCCGAATTGTTCTGGCAAAAATTGAATCTTTTCCATCAGCTAATTCATAAATCTCTTCTGATAATAGTGCGACTACCATGTTGATTTCCTTTCCTGTCATCCTACGCCCAATATGTGTTTCGGCAGCTATTTGTAATCTTTCTTCTGTGGTTGCTACTAGAAGAAGTTCTCTACCTTTTGGCTCGTTTTTAAGAATTTCAAACTCGTAAGCAATCATGTTTTCACCTCCTTGTTTGCTAGATATTCTTTCACCTTTGCATTAAAAACCGCACCTCTATTTTTTATTGTGGCATCTTGTTCAATTTCAGAAGCCCACTGGAACATTAAATCGACCGGAATTACTTTGACCCAATTGACATAGTTACCCATAGCCTTTAAGTTACCTGGCTCCATCCTCTTGAAAATTTCAAGGGCAACAAAACCCCGCTTGGAATTTCCACCAGTGGTTGGGTCAACAAACCCAACCTTGGGTTGTCCCTCCTTATAAGGAAAGTTTTTCTCAGCGATTTCGTCCTTATCGCTGGACTCGCTTATCTTAATTTCCTCTGGACTGGACTCAACTACATTTGATTGTGCTGCCACTTGGGTGTCATCTGGTTGTTGTTTGGTTGACACTTGGTTGCCCTTTTCCTTATTAAATGAGGGTAATTTTGATTTCTCATATCTATCTTTTCTTATTTGTTGATAGTCGTTCCACTTTGGAAATTCAATAAACCACTCACTATTTTGTTCCCAATATTGTATGAGTCCTTGAGTTTTCATTTCTATAAGGTAGTTTTTTACTTTTTGAAATGACCATTTCTTCATCGGGACCACATTTGCCTTTACAAATTGCGGTTCTCCTTTCATCCGACCGTCATCATCAGCATGAGCAATCATCCAGGTAAAGAGTAGCTGTGCCTCTGAAGATAAATTATCTACGTCAAGGGAAACGGATATTTTTTTATGTAGCATCCTTGCCTTAGCCATGCTGCTCCTCCTTAAAATTAAGTTTTGCAAGCAAATCAAAGAATCCGACAAGTCTAGTTGCAAGGTTAACAAGCTCACCATAAGTAAGTTCGAGGTTATATTCCTCTTTTAGTATTATTTTTAATTCGTTTATTAGTTCCTTGCTTAACATAAAGGTATTAAAAAAGGCATGCTTTAACTTGCATGCCTTGTTCCCTTCATGTCTGGCGAGAAACTACTTTTTCAGCCCAGTTCCTCTGCGAATCTTAACGGCTATTTATTTTGACTGATAACTTATTGTTTTTAATTTTTCAGTTTTACCTTCACTGATATATCTTCCTTTAATTTGTGAGTCTGTAATTTCAAGAACGAATTTACCTTTACCAGCTAAATCGTTTGCCATGCCTAAATTTGCTTTTAGAAAATGCATAAAGGCTGTAATCAAAAAATCCATTTGAGTTAGAATTTTCATTTTCGTTCCTCCAGTATTTCCTTAACTGTAACCTCGACCTCTTCTAGTTCTTTGTCAGTTAATTCTTTACTCAATTTCCATACCTTTCTACGGCTACCGAACTGGGGAATGGAGATGGTTAATCTCTTACCATTAATAAGTGTTCTGGTAATGCCAGAGAATAAACTGCCGAGCTGTTTACCTTTAATGTTGGGGAACTTATCTTCCAAATCTTCAAACGAAATTTCTTTGTCTTTCTTTGAGAGGAATACCAAAATTCCTTCGAGGACTTCATTAGATTTTTGTCTTAATGTATCTTTTGTGCTTGCCATAATAAAACAATATCACACAACAACTAGTATGTCAAGTAGTAATACTACAACTACTACCACCTCGGCAAGTAGGAAATCAACAATCGAACACTTTTAGATAACCTCATACCTCTTACCTCTCCATCTTGCCCCCGTAAGTTTATTTATACTTATAGTTCATATAGATCATGTATTAACATGTATATATAAGGATAATCGTGCCTAGAGCATCTCCATGATGGTAGTTGGGAAGACACCTTTGATTAGGAAGAAGATTGGTGGTTAAAGCTTTTCAGTAGATATTGACCCGTGTATGAGCTCTTTTCATTCATAATTTCTTTAACAGTTCCCTGAGCAACAATCGCTCCACCTTTATCTCCTCCCTCAGGTCCTAAGTCAATAATCCAATCTGCCTGACTAATGACATCCAAATTGTGTTCGATCACTAATACTGTGTTGCCATTGTCAACTAACTTATTAAGAAGTCGCATTAGCTTCTCTATGTCAGCGAAGTGTAAGCCAGATGTGGGTTCGTCCAAAATGTAGAACTCTCCTTTATTTTGCAGCCTGCTTGCGAGCTTTAGTCGTTGAGACTCGCCACCAGATAGAGTGTCCAAGCTTTGCCCCAACTCCATATAATCAAGCCCCACCTCCACTAGAAGGCTGGTTTTACTTTTAATTTCATTGTTGTCAAATAATTCACTTACTTCAGCTGCGGTCATACCCAGCACTTCTGCAATGTTCTTTTTCTTATATTTGTAGCGAAGAACCTTTTCTTTATATCTACTGCCATTACAGGTCTCGCAGTGTATCTTTACATTACCTAAAAAATTCATTTCCATATCAATGTAGCCAAGCCCGTCACATTCGTCACAAGCACCATGTGAGTTGAAGCTAAATAGGCTTTCAGACATGCCATGTTCTTTTGCAAATATTCTTCTGACAATATCAAATACTCCTGTATAGGTGCCAATACAACCTCTTTTATTATTACCAACAGGGCTTTGATCAATCATGACAATTTTCTCTCCATGCTGAGCTAAAATCTCCTCAACAAGTGAACTTTTTCCTGATCCTGAAACACCTGTGAGTGCAACCAAAACACCAGTGGGGATGCTTACGTCTAATCCTTTAAGGTTATTTCTATTAGCATTTATAACTTTCAGAGAGCCAGTTGGTTCTCTCTGTGAGTCTCTCTTAGTTGTGTGCAAACCATTTTTCAAATAGGAAGACGATACAGACTTGGGGCTATCATATATTTCTTTCAACGATCCTTGAGCAATGATTGTCCCTCCATTTTTGCCACCACCTGGTCCGACTTCAACTATATAGTCAGCACTTTTTATTACAGCTGGATCATGCTCCACGACTAGCACGGTGTTACCAGAGTCTCGTAGCTTTGTTAAGTTTTTAATTACTTTATCTACATCTCTTGGATGAAGTCCAGCTGTAGGTTCATCAAGAACATATATTGTCTCAATCAAGTCGCAACCCATCTGACGAGCCAATTTCACTCTTTGAGCTTCCCCACCTGACAAAGTGTCAGTTGACCTATTAAGAGACAAATATCCAACCCCAGCATCTACAAGGTTCTGCAGTTGTTCTTCTAGTCGTGGTCTAATAATCATAGCTTGGGGAAGATCAATGGACTGCACAAATCCAAGGCAATCTGGCAAGGACATGTTGCCAACCTCTCCAATATTCTTACCATTTAACCTTACGCTCAAAGCTTTGCTATTAAGTCTGCCCCCATTACACTCACTACATTCGGACTCCTTAACATAACCCAGTTCATCTCGGTCATGGCGGTCTCTACTTTGAAGTCTGGTTATAATCCCTTGATAAGTCCATTTATTAGCTCCATACTCGCTTTCATCTTGCCATAATTGCTTTGGTGCATATAACAACTTTTCAATGTCCTCACTGTCAAAGTCCTTAATTTTCTTATCCATCTCAAAAAAATGGGTAGCCTTAATAATTGACCACATTCTGCCTCCAACCTTCCATTCACTGTGCAACAGAGCTCCCTCATTCAAGCTTTTATTAAAGTCAA
Source organism: uncultured Gammaproteobacteria bacterium (assembly GCA_964576435.1). Classification (GTDB taxonomy): domain Bacteria; phylum Patescibacteriota; class Microgenomatia; order JAMCZE01; family JAMCZE01; genus CAZNUP01. The sequence goes on along the minus strand of CAZNUP010000001.1, from coordinate 663,324 downwards.
TAAGCTTTTTGGGGTCAAGTTCTAATGCCTTGCCAAGCCCTTTACATTTTGGACATGCACCATTCGGATGGTTGAAGGAATAATAAGAAGAATCTAACGATGGCAAACCTACTCTGGAGTAGAGCATTCGCAAATAAGTATATGTTTCTGTTAGTGTGCCAACAGTTGATCTTGGGTTACTAGCAACTCTGTCTTGGCTAATAATAATGGTTGAAGAGATACCTCTAATTTCCTCAACGTCTGGTCTATTAGCCTTTTGAAGATACCTTCTAGCAAATGCGGGTAAAGACTCAAAATACTGCCTCTGACCTTCTCTAGCTACAATGTCAAAAGCAATTGTTGACTTTCCTGAGCCTGAGACACCCACGAAACAGATAACCTTATTTCTGGGGATCTTTAAATCGACCTTTTTAAGGTTGTTCTCTTTGGCTCCTTTTATGACAATAGTATCCATAAAGCTTGACACCTCCTAACTTTATAGGATATAATAATGTATAACGTAACGTTATAGTCAAATATGAGCAACTATATCACTCCAGGCGAGTTTGCGAAGCTGGCTAACACAACCAAAAGGACAGTCCATTTCTATGATGAAAAGGGCGTTTTGAAGCCTGTTAAGGTTAATAGTCGGAAGTATCGTTATTACCTTGAAGAACAAGTTCTTGACTATCAAATGATCCTCTTACTGACCACTCTCGGTATCTCGTTAGATGAGATTAAACTTTACCTAAAGAATAAAGGAAACTTAACAGGGCTTTTTAATAGCAAAAAGTCCCTTATTAAAAAGCAGATAAAACAGCTCGAATTTAACCTCACTAGTCTCGATAAGTTTTTAGGGAACATGAAGTTAAATGGCACAATGGTTAAGCCTGAGATTAAAACCTTGAAATCGTTTGGAGTTTATTACATTGAGAAAGTTGGACCTTACTCCAAGATTGGTGACTATTGCGAAGAGTTAGAAGAAATGTTTGAAAATAAGGGTCAAGACTTCACGACCTTGGCTATATTTGATAATCCCACTTACCAGCCTAAGCAAAGCAAGATTAGGATAGGGGCTCTGGCGAATAAGCAAATGAAAGTGAAAGGACAATTTAAAAGTGAGGTTAAGTATTTTGAGTTTAATCCAGGCAAGGTGGTTACCTATACACACAATGGCTCTGGTAGTTTGCTATCACTTTTTTGGAAAGAGTTAGAAAAATATTGCCGAATCCATAAGTTGAAAGTTAAAAAAAATGTTCCTGACTTTGAAATCTATCGTAAGGTTGATTCGGATAATACCAGGCAGTTTTTTGAAATATATTTGCCGATAGAATAGTTAATTCCTGAATTTGATATTGCTTATGCAAGATGAAAGATTTTTGACCTCAGAAGAGATTATAAAGATTGTTGACCATTCCTCATTCCAAAGTATTTATGAGTTCGTTGTAAAAACTTTAAAGGAAACTAGAAAACCAAAAATCACCCCACTTCAATTATTGAAGGTTCAGGCAAATATCGTTAAAAAGATTATTCCCCTTGAGCAAGATATTGAGCTGTTAAAGGACAAGGCTGATAGAGAATCTCAAAATATTGAGTGGCTTTCTAGGGAAATATATAAAGCCCAACGAAGAGTTCTTATGCAAGTAATGGATGGTGTTGCATGGAGATTATTGAAAACTAATAGACCTCTTTTAAGAGCTCTTGCAGGACACCCACAAACTGGTCATCTTAACTTGAAAGGTTTTTTTGAAGAAGCAAGATATGCAGAACTAGTTGTCCGAAATTTAAAAAGTATTGTTATCTTAAATGACCTCACAAACTTTTTGAGATATGGAGACATAACTGGATTTTATAAAGATAAGTTGATTATTAAAGAAATAAAACTAAAAGGAAAAGCTAAAGGAAATCAAAAGAAAAAATTAAGCGTTTTGATTGAAGAACTAAATAGTAAAACTATTCGGATAGCTGACATGAATGCACAGTATGTCGAGATAGACGGATACCCCAAAAACTTTTTGCCTCAAGTTGAAAAACTTTTGATAAAGGCAAAGCAAAGTGAGAATGGTATTCGCTCAATGAGAGTTGCACCTTATCTATGGGTGATTTGTATGTATTTTGACAATGTAAACAGTTATTTCAAAAAGACTGACGAGATGTCTATATTTCCATCCAATCCATTCAAACCTAGCGATGCATTTTCAGCTGCCATAGACAACTTTATGCTTTTTGACAGCTTCAGTCCAAATGCAGCCCCGTATTCTATTTTCCCATTTGAGGAATCATTAGTTGCGGATATCATGATGGGGAAGGTAAGACTTGTCTCATTTATCAGTAAAAGTAATCTTGTTAAGTCTCTTGAAGGTAAGGGGTGGCATTTGCAATATTCAAATGAAATATTAGAACTAATGTGGAATGCAAAAACAATTGCTGAAAGAAAGTCATTAGTGAAAGATAGCAAACACTTTCCTGTTCTATCAAAAGGTAGCTTTGTATACAAAATTCCTAGAGAAGTTTTATTACGAATAGGATCAGAATTCTTGTCAGCAAAGGTAGTTGTTGATATGGCTGAACATGCTATGGCAACTTCAAAACCTGGAAGTAATGAATATTTAGCTCAACAATTTAAAGAAGAATGGAAGATTTGGAAGTAAACATCAATTCAGCGATTACCCTTTTCTAAAAATATATCGCAGACTTGTTCGGGGTCTTGCCTGGTTTTGGTTTTCAAAAAATGGGGTGGTATAGGGGGTCGGCATTATTATGTAGTTTTCCTCTCGCTTAAGGTAGTAGTTGTTTTCTACATTTACAGGCTGCTTCTCAACTTCTTTTATCACAGGATGGTCAAGGTAATGCCAGGTTGTTATAAACATCCCAATGAATAATCCAGCAAATAAGGATAATGCAGCAATGAAAAAGTAGTTAATTCTGTGCATAGAGCTGTAGGTATTGTTGGGACTTTTGATATACTAATTCGGGGTAAGGAATGATTTCTGACCATTTAACGGTTCGGAAATCATCAACCAGAGCCAGCAAAATAATACTGTTAAACTAAATTACTTGATAGGGTTGAATAGGTTTGTGGGAGTGTTTTTTAAAAACTAGTTTAAACGACTCTTCTTACTTTGATTTCTGGAATATCATTGTGTAATTTTTATTAATCGGTAGGGGCTAAACTAACGTAATGTAGTTGAGGGAATTGTTTCAGGCATCTTTTAGCAAGAAAAGTTTTTGTAGACTTGGCTTGTAGAACAAGTTTTTCCGTCTGGCATTTTACATTGGCCATTATCTTTTCCTTGAGGGGTACCTCCCCTTAAGGCACAAAAGACTTGTGGTTTTGTGTTGTAGCCGATTGTGTGAACTCCACCAATAGGACACTGGGCTTCATAAAGAGCATATAGTTCGCATGTCATGTCGTCTGAGAAATTGCAAATGTTGTAAAAACCACTTGAACCTCTTCTGTCTGTAGTAACAAACCCTCCGTTTTGAATACACTTAGCGTAAGCAGCAGAAGCCACGGTTCCTGCATTTGTTTTGGATGGTGTCGTGGTTTGGGCAAATACTGCCTGCGAATCTGGTTTCTGGGTACCAATAAAGAACCCTGTGATTGCTACAAAGACCACAACTAGGCCTACTAACATCTTATGCATATAAATTAACTTTTACATAAAGATATTACAATTTCAAGAGGTCTGGTCTTATTCAATTATGTCTGCAATCTTCTTAAGTTCTATATTATTGGTAAAAATCATTGCATTTAAAATGCTAATAACCTATAATAGTCTTTCTGTAGCGTATCTTTACCTACAGTACTATATATAGTTAATTGCTATATTACTGCCTAATGGGAAATTTTAAAGAAATTGTTGTCCAATCTAATGACAAGCACAAGAGGCAATGGGGAACTGAAAAAAGTTTTACCCCACTTCCCGCCTTACATGATGTGCCATCTACTTGGAGTTTAGCTCTTGGAAGACTTGCTATTGTTGCTACAGTCTTTTTCTGGGTTCTCTATATCTTTTCAATCATAATTAGACAGCTTTTTGATGGACCACAAAGTTATCATTTTACAATGCAGGCTTTTGGTTACGCCCTAGTCGTTTCGCTTCTTACATTGTCATCTTTAATCTATCTAGTAACTAGACTAGGAGCACTTCAAAGATTTAATGGTCACATGAGAGTTCCTAGAGCACTTCTTGATAAGCATTTTTCTGATAAACAACCTGGAATTACAGTCTTAGTTCCTTCTTTTAGAGAAGAATATCAAGTTATTCGAAAAACATTACTTTCTGCAGCTCTTCAAGAATATCCAAGTCTCAAAATCGTTCTGTTAGTTGATGACAAGCCTAATCCAGCAGATCCAAATGAAGCTAAAAGACAAGAAAAAACACTTAATATTGGCAAAGATATTAAATTGTTCTTGTCTGAACCATATATAAAATTCAAAAAATCTTTTAATGACTTTAAGACGATAAACTCAGGACGAGGAAAGATTTCAAATCATGAAACACTTAAGCTTGCCGAAAGTTACCTTTGGGCATCCAGTTGGCTTAGACAAAAAAGTAAAGAAGAAAAAATAGAGGATCACGTTGATGTGTTTTTTGCCGATCAAGTTTTTGGTGAGCTTGCTTCTGATTTTGATCTTGTGGCAAAAGCACTCAAGATGGCAGTTAAAGACAATGAAGCCATTCCATTTGACAGGGCCCTTCAACTTTATAGAAGACTGGTTTGGACATTCCAAGCAGATATAGAGGCATTCCAACGAAAAAAGTACATCTCCGTTTCTCACGAACTTAATAAAGCAATGAACTTGAATGTTTATATTGGACTTATGGGTGGGAGCTATAGGGAAGAGAAAACAATGGGAGGAACTGTCCTTGCTCCAACTAAAACACATAATACCAGTAACTTAAATGTTCCAGATAGTGAGTTTTTACTTACACTTGATGCAGACTCAATACTTCTTCGAGAATACTGCCTTAGACTTGTCTATTTCCTACAACAACCTGGAAATGAAAAAGTGGCTGTAACACAAACACCATACTCTTCATTTAGAGGTGCCTATTCAAGAATTGAAAGACTAGCTGGGGCGACAACAGACATCCAACACATTCTCCATCAAGGAATGACTTTTTATGGAGCTACTTTTTGGGTCGGAGCTAACGCTGTTATTAGAAAAGCGGCACTTAACGACATTGTTGAAAAAGAATTTGAGAGAGGATTTGAAATTAAAAGATACATCCAAGACAGAACAGTTATTGAAGATACTGAATCTAGTATAGACTTAACAAAACATGGATGGAAACTCATCAACTACCCTGAACGGCTTAGTTATAGTGCAACTCCTCCGGATTTTGGTTCTTTGGTAGTCCAGAGACGAAGATGGGCAAATGGCGGACTTCTCATGATGGGGAAACTTTGGTCACAATTTAAGGGAAACAGAAAAGGACAAGAGACTATGACCAGAATGGAATTTCTGCTTCGACTTAATTATATTGCCTCAATTGCCTGGGCCACATTTGGACTCATCTTCCTTCTTGCTTACCCATACGACGGAAGACTTTTGAGTCCACTCGTTATCTTAGCGGCACTTCCCTACTTTTTAGCAATGGCGTCTGATCTTAAATATTGTGGATACAATAGAAGCGATATTTTTAGAATTTATGGTTTTAACCTTATTATGTTGCCAGTTAACCTTGCAGGTATCTTAAAATCATTGGAACAAGCACTAACTGGTAAAAAGATTCCTTTTGCAAGGACTCCAAAGATTAAAAATAGAACTGTAACTGCGCCAGTTTATGTGATCGCCCCACTTTTAATTGTCGCCTTTTCAATTTTTACGGTTTACCGAAACGTTGAAGTAGAAAACTGGGGAAATGCAGCTTTTGCATTCTTTAACGCATTTGTTGCCTCGTGGGCAATTATTGCTTACATTGGACTGGGAAATATTGCCTTAGACGTATGGGTTGGATTTATGAACTGGTTATTTGTTGAAAATAAGCCTAAAGTTTCTAAGAAAAAGATGGAAGAGAAACAAGACATTAACTGGAGAGCGGTTCTTTATCATGGGGACTTGAAGCAAGCTATGCCACATACATTTTTACGTTTAAACTAAATGGAAAAGAATAGACGATTATCATTGCCAAGGCTTATCTTAGTGGTCCTTATTTTAATAGGGCTTTGTTTTGGCGGGTTTCTTAGCTGGAACAAGTTTCAAAAACCAGAAATTGATGCTACACCTCGCCAATGGTTTGCTCCTTACGTTGATGTGACTGCAACACCAACTTATGCATTTGAACAAACTGACATGACCACTGGGCAAAAAAATGTGGTTTTGGCATTTGTTGTAGCGTCAAAATATGAACCTTGTACGCCATCTTGGGGAGGGGTTTATACTTTAGATGAAGCTAATAGTCAGTTTGATCTTGACAGGAGAATTGCTAGGTTTAGACAAAAAGGTGGCAATGTTGCTATTTCATTTGGAGGACTTTTAAATGATGAACTCTCTACAAGTTGTAGTGATTCAAAGAAACTACAAGCAGCCTATCAAGCTGTTATTGATAGATACAATATTGATACAGTCGATTTTGATCTTGAGGGTAAAGGTCTTACAAACAAAGAGGCTTTAAAGAAAAGAGCTTTGGTTGTTTCTAAAATCCAACAAATTCAGAAAGATAAAAAGAAGAAGCTTGAAGTTTGGCTTACACTTCCTGTTGCCCCTCAAGGACTCACAGAGGATGGAACTAATGGAGTTAGCGAGACATTAGCTAATGGTGTCAATTTGGCTGGAGTTAATGTTATGACAATGGACTATGGTGCAAGTAAATCAAAGAACCAAAGTATGCTTGAAGCTTCAGAAGAGGCATTAACTGAAACTCATAGACAGCTGGGGATTATTTACGAGCAAGCTGGGTTTAACTTTGATAGTGGTTCTATTTGGGCAAAGATTGGTGCTACTCCAATGATTGGTCAAAATGATGTGATTGACGAAATATTCACCACAGAAAACGCAACTGGACTTAACAAGTTTGCGATTTCTAAAGGAATTGCTAGAGTGTCTATGTGGTCAGCAAATAGGGATATTAAGTGTGGGGAAAACTTTGTTGATCTTTCAATCGTTTCTGATTCATGTAGTGGAGTTAATCAAAACAAGCTACAGTTTTCTAAAACACTTGGTAACGGACTTACAGGAAAGATTGGATCTATCCAAGTTGTTACAAAGTCAAACAATACAAAACAAAAACCAGATGATCCACAAAAAAGTCCATACCAAATTTGGACCAAGAATGGAACTTACTTAGAAGGAACTAAAGTAGTTTGGCACCACAATGTTTATCAGGCTAAATGGTGGACTAAGGGAGATTTACCAGATAATCCAGTTTTACAAGTTTGGCAAACACCTTGGAAACTTATAGGACCGGTTATGCCTGGTGAAAAACCTATCCCACAAGTTAAATTGCCTGTTGGAACTTACCCAAATTGGTCAGGGAAAGAGATTTATGAAGCTGGACAACGAGTGCTTTTTGACGGAGTGCCTTATCAAGCTAAATGGTGGACTGAGGGAGAAAGTCCAGCTGCTTCCACATCAAGTCCTGATAGTTCTCCATGGGTTCTTTTGACGCAAGCAAGAACAATTAGATGAAATCAGTGGTAAGTCTGCTACCCCTTCAGCAAATAATTAGTTTTCCTTCGGAGAAGTTTCAGTTGGTGCTGCCGCTTGCTTAGGGGCTTTCTTATCTTTAACAACGTAAGCCAATATTATTGAGAGGGGAAAGAAAATTAAACTTAGGATAAAAAACATCCAAAAACTATGACCTTTTCTACTTGCAACTCGTGCTGGCCAAAAGGCGATTGCTATCCAAATTGCTAAACCTATGATCCACCAGAGAAAATCCATTACCATAATCTGATATTAGCATTTGTAAGAAAAAATACAATAGATTAATCGTGTTCTAAATAAATGAAACTAAAATTGGAAGATGGTCAGAAAATTCTGTTTTTATAATTTCAGAGTTCTCAACTTTGATGTCACTAGTCCCAAAAACATGATCCAATCTCCAATTAAGTTTGTTTTCCTCGAAACCATTGTAATTAAAATACTTCGTAGTCCAAGTATTTAAATTTAAATCTGGCCCAAGATTTTTTAGATATTTCTCTATAGTCTTTAGAACTATTCCACTTGAAGCCGAATTAAAGTCTCCAGTAAGAACATAGTTTTCATTTTTAGTCTTAATTATTTGCTCGAGTCTGCTTGCTTCGTCGGTTTTTACTTTGTTGTCAACAAACTTTGGTTCATAAGAGAGATGAGTTGTGCCAACTGTGAGATTATTTGTTTTGACTTCTAGGTAAACTCTCCCCTCGGAACCTGGCCTGTCTGAACCGGATTTTGGTTCAACTATATAAGTAAATGACCTGTCACTAATTGAGAATTTTGAAAAAATGGCATTACCTTGTTTCCTATCTTTCCAGACTTGAGCATCATGATAGTAGTAGTCTTTAAAAATTCTACTTTCTTCTATGACTTCTGGAACTCCCGGAGATAATTCTTCTAAACAAGCAACATCTGGATCAAGCTCTTTTAATAAGTTAACTATATTCTCTGGATTTTCTTTTATCCAAATGTTCCAGTGGAGTATTTTCATAAGTGCTTACTTAGGAGTGTTTTCGTAGTCAACAATGTAGCGCCACCAGTTTGTTGATTTTCCATCCAAAAAGCCATCTTTGTTTGGGACGTGTGACATCCACCATGTCATAAACCCTAACTGTGTACAACCCCAAGCGGAACAGTTTGTTGCCTTAAAGTTGGGTGTACTTGGTAAGTTTGGGTATTCATACCAATCATCGCAAGCAGATTGAACTGTGCTTTGGTTTGAATAATCATGTTCAGTGCTACTATTTGGTCCAAAATGAATATTTCCACATCGGGATTGTCCAGTTGAATCTATATTTTTCTTTGTAAATGTGTCAAAAGGAGAAAATCCCGTTACAGAGTTCCACCCATTAAATATGTTTTCCATTGTACTTTCAATTCTATGCCCATAACTGTGTAGTGCTAGGTCTGTAGATACGTTATTATTAAAACCCATAGTCGGAAGAAGTTTTTGGCAGGTTGTTCCTGTTGTGGGTGAAGAGTTGTACCAGAATGCTCCGGGACCCGCGAGATTTGACTCCCATAGTCCGGCATTTGGATATCCCCATATCCATACTTCATCAATTTCACCAGAATTTCTTTTGGTGCACCAAGCTTTGTCGTTAATTACTTTCTTATAGTCAAACATTGGTTGATCCTTTCCATTGTCTCCATGGTCAAAAGTGCCGTTTTGATAATCGTTTAAATATTCACTGTCTGTATACCTATAGCCATCCGTATATGGGACAAATTCGTCGAGAACTTGTGTTTCGTTAATAACATAATTGACCTGCCCTTTACTTGCTTTTTTTAGGGCATCAATAATTTCGTTAGTCATTAGTTGTGAGTTTTTAAAGCCTAAATATTGAGACAGTCTTTTATTTCCTTGGCTCTCTAAAATGGGATCAAAAATAACAACTTGAACTCGCTTTTGAGTCAGTCCCGCAGGTAATGGTGATACGGTCGGTGTGGGTGGTAATGGCGATGTTATAGGTGGGCTATAGGCAATGTCTATTTTGTCAAAAGCAACTAGATAACCGTTACTTAGAGGATTCTTTTGACTTGAGACTTCCAAGGAAATTGTATTTTTGTCTAAATTTGGTAGATCAATCAGAGGCGTTTTGATGTTATACAACTTTGCTGTGTTGTAAGTGTCAAAAGATTCAACAAGCTGGTCATTAACAAAAATGTTCATTATCCCGTTTTTTTTCTCTTTGACTGTAGTTACAGAAAAAAATCCTTTCCCATCAATGGTCAAGTTAATTTTGTTGAATGGAATTATTGAATATTTATATGTACCACCGTTTGCTAGTGAGGTTTTTGCTTCAGTCCATTTGCCCATAAAAGACAATTCTTTGCTTTTGTCATCATAAGAAACCAATTTTGATGGGACAGGTGTTTGACTCGGTGACATGGTTAGTGAAGCGTCAATAATTGGTGTTGGGGTAGGTGTGATTGTGTAAATTTTTGAATATAAAACGGAATCAAAGAATACCAAATAATCCGTGCTTTTTGGGTTCTTTTGATTAGTCACCTCAATTGTTACAGTGTGAATGTCTGAATCTGGTGGCAATGAAAAGGGTCCAATTTTGAATTTATACTCTTTTCCAGGTGCATAAAGATCAACAGTTTCTAAAAGGTTTCCATCTATATAAATGTTTGCGATTCCAGCGTTTCTCCACTTTATTGATTCAATTGTAAACTGATTTCCTCCAGGAATTTTTACTTGAGCAGTACTACTTGCTACTTTAGATTGACTATAATACCCATTCGTTGCTAATGGTGTTTTAACTTTATTCCAAACTCCTTCATAAGTTACTTCTTTACTACTATTGTCAATAGTGATTACTGTATCGGTGGGTTCGCTAGCTTTATTGAAGAAGGAAGTTTGTTTTCCAACTAGTATTAGAGTAAAAACTACAATTGTTACAATTAAAACTAATGGTAAAAACTTTCTCATCTCCTATTAGTATCTGTGCACAGGAGATTAAATGTCAATAAGTTTATTTTATGGGTCTTTTTAAACACTTCTCTTAATTTTCTTTAAGTAACATAAAAAAACGGAGCTTGCGCCCCGTTTTTTAAATCCCAATTTCCTTGAAAATATTACTTTTCTTCAGAAACAGTTAGGATCGTTGTTGCTGCTTCATCTTCAAGTTGTTTTCTCACAACTGAAGCTGTGTAATCAGCGACATCGTCGATAACTTTATCAACCCAAATGTGCTCAACGAGAGCAACGAGGGCTGAAGAACCTTTGTCGAGTTCATTTGCCCATTCTTTAAGGGTTTCATTTGGTACACCTTTGTCTTTAAGTTTCGAAACAAGACCTCCAGCTCCTGCACCAATTGCTGCAGAGACCAAAAGACCTGCTGGTCCACCAAGTAGAGCCAAAAGAACACCAGCGCCTCCTCCAACGAGTAGGCCTTTTTTCCTGTATTCCATATCGACCAATTCTTGGTAGTGAACTTTTCCGTTCTCGTCCTTTTTAAGGATAGCGGCGTCCAAAATATCGATCAATTTTGCTTTTTGATCTTCTTTGAGCTTATTCAATGCTTCCTTTGCGGAATTTTCATCCTTAAACACGAGAAGCATGAGTTCCATTACGTTTGCTGCCATAAATTTATGTCACCTCCTTTGTAGATTATTAATAGATTTGTTGACTTGTTGGGAGAAAAACACTAGAGAAAGTAAAAAGGATACTCGAAAGAACTAGTCCCACAATTACTAAGATTATTATCACCTTTAACCACTTTTTGCTCATAAATACATTTTCTTACAATTCTAAATAAGATTCAAGAGGAAGTTTAAAGAATAACCCTGATTTGTCATATAATACGTGCATAAATGATGTTTTTATGAAAAATAAAGTGAAGCTAGCTTTAGCCGTATTTTTTTGCGGTGTTTGGGTTTTTGGACTTTTTTCTTTAAAAAAGAAGCAGCCAGAAATTCAGTCCGAAATTGCAATTAAAAGGTACATTTCAACACAAACAAAAAAATCAACTCCTGAATTTCATGGTCCCAGATTTGGAGCTAATGGAGTTCCTAATGAATATGGGTTTTGGTCTTTTGCTGTAGTTAAAGATGGGAAATTAAGTCGGTCTGGCCAGCCAAATCTGACGGATTTCGCTTATCTTAAAGAAGCTGGGTACAAAACGATAATTAGTCTTAGATATCCAGGTGAATATGATGAAGAAACAGAAGATAAAGTAATTGCTGGACAACATGGTGATAATTTTAATTATGTTGAACTCCCAATTGAAGATGGTGGCATACCCACAAATGAACAAGCTAAACAGTTTTTAAATATAGTTAAAAATGAAAAGGGATTAGTTCATGTTCATTGTAGAGGTGGATATGGAAGAACTGGAACTTTAGTTGCCCTTTATAGGTTTGAAGTTGATAAGTGGCCTATGGATAAGGCGATCGCTGAGTCTAGGCTTTTTGAAGGTGGCGTTGATGATTGGCAAAGAGACTGGCTTCTTTCTTGGGCTAAAAATAATCCAAAATCACAAAATATATGACGAATTTTTGGGCAAAGCTTCCATCACCCATTTTTGTGCTAGCTCCAATGGAGGACGTTACCGATTTGGTGTTTAGAGAAATAGTAAGTACGGTTTTACCTAAACCTAATGTCCTTTTTACCGAGTTTACTAGTTCTGACGGACTATGCTCTCAAGGCTTTGAAAGAGTTTCCACCAAACTTAAATTTACTAACGAGCAATTTCCACTTGTAGCACAGCTTTGGGGGAATGATCCACAAAAAATGTTTGAGGCGGCAAAAATTGTGCAAGATTTAGGATTTTCAGGCGTTGATATTAATATGGGATGTCCTGAAAGAAATTTAGTTCGAAAAGGATATTGCTCTGGACTTATTGGTAACTATCCACTAGTTTCTGAAATTATTGACGGAGTTAAAAAGGGGGCTAATGATATTCCAGTTAGTGTCAAAACTCGGCTAGGCATTAAATCAATTATGACTGAAGAGTGGCTTGGATTTTTACTGGAACAAAAAATTCAGGCCTTGACGGTTCATGGTCGAATTGCCAAACAAATGTCAGAAGGACTTGCTAATTGGGAAGAAATTGGCAAAGCAGTTAAGCTTCGTGATAGCATTTCACCAGAAACAGTTGTTATCGGAAATGGTGATATTAGAAGTATTGGTGAGGGTAAAGAAAAAGTAAAAGACCTTGGACTAGATGGAATTATGATTGGGCGTGGGATTTTTCATAACCCATGGGTATTTAGTGACAACAATATTGAACATACTCCAGAAGAAAAAATTGATGTAATGCTTAAGCATGTGGAGCTTTTTGTGGAAACTTGGGGAAATAGAAAAAATTTTGAAATTGTTAAGAAATTTATAAAGATGTATGTCAAAGATTTTGATCAGGCTGCTGAACTTCGCCAGAGGCTGATGCTTTGTAAAAATGTGGCGCAAATACGCCAAGAAGTCCTAGAGTTTAAGAGGCAAAATTAATTTGACATTGATATTAATACACAGTATCTTTGCCTCTCATGTTTCTTGGACTTATAACAGGATTTACACTATCAATAACAAAGCCTGATTTAACTGCCTATTATCAAGAGGTTGAGAGAATTAAAAATGAAGCTAGGCAGCAAGTTGGCCCAACCCAAACCCCTACTAATATTCCAATACCCAAACCCTCTCCCACACCTAAACCGTCACCAGTTTTAAAATCTTCCCCAACATCTAAACCAACTGTGACACCAACCCCCATTCAAAATACAGCTGATGTTAAAACTTATATTATGGGAGAGATTAATAAATACAGGTTGACCCAAGGACTTTCAGAAGTTAAAACTGATAAATATACTTGTGAGTTTGCCGCTACCAGAGCTAAAGAAGTGGCTTCTAATTTTAGCCATGATGGGTTCCAATCAAGAATCGATAACAAGACACTTCCCTATCCTTCATATCACTACATAACCGAAAATATCGCCATGAATTCAAATTATAAAAATGTAGTTCAAGCTTGGATTAATTCTTCGGGGCACGCTAAAAACATGCGTGCAGACACACCATTTGTTTGCGTTGAAAAGTATGGTAACTATTATGCCTATGAAGGGTGGCGAAATTAGACACCTGAGATTCCCTATAGTATAATTCTCTTATGTTTGAAGAGAACTTATCTTCGGGAGAAAACTTGTTTGATCAGCCAGAATTTAATAGCCTTCAATCTATAAGTGATCAATATGGTTTAGAAAAAATACGAGCAATAGCGTTTGTTTTTGGATTTAAAATAGCAGAAAGATTTTACAAAGCTAATAATATTGCTCCAAACACACTTGCCCCACTGATGCTAAATTTGGATTTTGTGAGGAAGATGGCTTACGAGGAAATAATTTCTGGGTCCGGCAATATTAAACTGGTTGGAGCTATAGATGGGATGCCTAGTCGGGGCAAAAAAATAGACGCTGTTCGAGAGATTGCTGCTACAGCTTATGACTCTTTGGAGAGCGAGGCGATGTGGCCATTTTATATATATTATTGTTTTGCCAATAACTATAATTCGTCTGGAACCTTGTTAGGATCTCGAAGAGGTAAAATTTTTACACTAAAATTTTCTAGCTGGCAAAATAAGGCAATTGATAGGATGAGAATGTCTCGAGAGAGCGGTTTGGATGAAATTACCAGCCAATTAGGTTATTCAAGGGCTGTAAATGCTCCAGCAGGCAAAATAGGACCAAGGGAAACCTTATCTCAAATGATTTCAGCGGATCTTTTAGGAAAATAAAATATTTAATTTGCTTATTTAGTTTTTCCGATAAGATTTTCCTGATAATTTGAGTTGTTTTCTTAATAAATAATATTAACCTATGGCAGACAAAGAGAAATTAAGTGGTTCTGACGACCTTTTTGATCAGGAGCTTTTTTCTGGATTAAAAAAGTTGAAATATTCAGCGATCAAAAAGAGTGATGTGCCAGCCTTAACTTTTGGTATTGGGTTGGCAATAGCTGATAGAATACGTCGTTTGGCAGTTAGACGTGGAGATCGTCTGTCTTTAAAACTTATTGATCCTCAAATTGTTGAAGAAGCAAACAGGGTGGGATTATCCGATCTCTATTTGGCAGATTTTGGGCTTCTTAATCAGGCACATCTTTGGAAAGATGTTACTCAGGTTAGACAAGCATTGGCAGGATATCCTGATTGGCAACTTTACGTAGAATTTTGTAAGGAGAATCGTTATGGGTATAACGGTGAAATTGATAAAAATGTTAGAACCAGTCACGTCACCATTCCCACTTATAAGTTCTGGCATGTAGAATTCTTAAAAAAACTTGATAAGTTGAAAGTCACTGGTGCTGTGGGTGTCGAAGAGGGTTTAGGTTATACGACTAAGCCTCACGCTCCAGAGGCAAAGATTGGTTTCCGAAGAGATGCAGATCAGGAGGATGCCGCTGAAGTAAAGATAAGAAAGCCCCGAAGACAGTGGTTTTAGTGTTTGAGGTTGTTATTTTGTTTCTTCAAGAGCTTTTAAGACCCCATCAGCTCCAGGATTAATTCCCATTGGGGAAATGTAGCTCCATAAAATTATTCCATTCTCATCTATTAGATAGAGGGCGCGTTCGGATTCACCCTCTTCTTCTCTATAAGCGTGATACTTTTTTGAAACTTCTCCTTTTGGATGGAAATCGGATAGAAGTGGAAAGTGAAGATTTTTTTCTTTGGCAAACTCAAGATGAGACCAGACGTTATCTACTGAAATAGCAACTAGCTCAGCATTATATTTTTTAAATTCAGGAATGAGTTCGTTAAAAAGTGTTACCTCTCCACCACAAACTGGACTAAAGTCCGCGGGATAAAACATGATAATTAATTTTTTCCCTACAAAATCTGATAGAGATACTTTTTGATCTGGAGTATCTTTTAAAGAAAAGTCTGGTGCTTTGGTGCCTTTTTCAAGTGGTTTATTCATTGTTTAAAGCCTCCATTAAACTTTCATAATCATAATCGCCATCCCACCTTTTGTCATTAACAAAAAAAGTTGGTGTTCCATTTACACCCTTTCTAGCGCCTTCTAAAAAATCTTTGTGAACGGCCTCTTCAACCTTTTTAGAGTTAAAATCTTTTACAAATTTTTCTATATTTAAGTGAATCTTTTTTGCATATGCTACAAGATAGTCATCCTCTAAATTTTCTTGATTTTCAAAAAGTGTGTCGTGCATTTCCCAAAACTTACCTTGAAGTTTTGCAGACTCAGCTGCTTTGGCCGCATTTAAAGCATGAGGGTGACTTTCTGTAATCGGAAAATATTTGAATTCGAAATTTAACTTTGAGCCTAGTTTTTTTTGAATTTTTTTGACAATGGGATAAGCTTCAAGACAATTAGGACATTCAAAGTCACCGTATTCGACTAGGTTTATTTTACTAGCCAATTTTGACGCCACCTTTCTCCGAGTATGAAAGAGTTGCGCTGCTCCCCTTTTTAATATCACCTTTTAACATATTTTTAGCTAAAACTGTTTCAACTTCATTTTGAATTCGTCTCCTTAATTCTCTTGCTCCATATTCTGGCATATAGCCAACTTCTGCAAGGTGATTCACTAGACTTTTATCAAATATAAGATCAATTCCTTGTCCTTTAGCTGTTTGCTTTACTTTTTCTAGTTCTAATTCAGTTATTAGTTTTATTTGGTCATCATTTAGTGGGCTAAAGACAATTATGTCATCAATTCTATTTAAGAATTCGGGTCTAAAGTGGTCCCTTAGTTTTGATTTTTCTAAATTGGAAGTAGCTACAATTATTGTGTTTGTAAAATCAACAACTCTACCTTTTCCATCTGTTAGTCTTCCGTCGTCAAAAACTTGAAGAAGAATGTTATATACATCAGGATGAGCTTTTTCAATTTCATCTAGAAGAATCACAGAATAAGGTCTTCTTCTAACTGTTTCAGTGAGTTGTCCACCCTCCTCATAGCCAACATAACCTGGAGGAGCACCAATTAATCTTGCTGTCGCATGTCTTTCCATATATTCGGACATGTCAATTCTTGTGAGAGCGTTTTCATCACCAAAAACTACCCAAGCAAGTGCTTTGGCTAGTTCTGTTTTTCCAACACCTGTTGGGCCCAAAAACAGAAAGGTAGCGATTGGTCGCTTTCCAGTTGAGAGGCCAGCCTTTGCTCTTCTAATTGCGTTTGAAACAGATTGAACAGCTTCATCTTGGCCTACTAGTCGTTCATGAAGTTTTGACTCCATGTTTAGAAATTTCTGTTTTTCTTCTTCTGTTAAATCTGAGACTGGAATGCTAGTTATCTTAGATACAACTTCGGCTATTTGTTCTTTTTTAACTTCATTAGTAGTTACTCCTCTAGTTTGCCTGACTTTACTCTCAGTTTCTTCTTTGTCTTTTTGTAACTTCTTAATTTCGGATTCCAGCTTTTTTGCTTCTTCGGAATTTTTCCTTGACGCGGCATATTCTTGTTCTCTCTTTAATTTGGCAATTTTTGCATCGATTGATTTAACGTCGGCGTCTCTACTTGTGCTTTGGATTCTTACTCTTGAGGCTGCTTGATCAATTAAATCAATTGCTTTGTCTGGCAGAAAACGATTGGTGATGTATCTACTTGAGAGCTCAACTGCTGCAATAATTGCTTCGTCAGTTATCTTAACTTTGTGGTGAGCTTCATATCTATCTCTTAAGCCTTTTAGTATTTCAACTGCCTGTTCGCTAGTTGGTTCGGGAACAAAGACTGGCTGAAAGCGTCTTTCTAAGGCAGCGTCTTTCTCAATATATTTTTGGTATTCATTTAACGTCGTTGCGCCGATTAGGTGAAGGTCACCTCTTGCTAGATGTGGTTTTATGACATTTGAGACATCGAGACCTCCTTCTTGACCTCCGCCTCCAGCACCCACAATAGTGTGGAGTTCATCTATAAAAATTATTAAATCTTCTTTGTGTTCAACAATTTCATCCAAAACTTGCTTAATTCTTTCTTCAAACTCTCCCCTGTATTTACTTCCCGCTACCATGGAATTAATGTTTACTTCAACGACTCTTTTATTTTGGAGAACTTCAGGAACATTGTTGCTTTCAATCCTTTGAGCTAGCCCTTCAACAATTGCGGTTTTACCTACGCCTGGTTCGCCAATTAAAACAGGATTGTTTTTTGTTCTTCTTGCAAGGATTTCAATTGTACTTTCGATTTCATCAGCTCTTCCAATAACTGGATCTAATTTTCCTTCTTTTGCTAGCTTTGATAAATCTCTTGAAAATTTATCTAGATTTGGGGTGCTGCTTTGTGAGGCGACTTGACCCTCCTTAGCTCCTTTGCCTACAACTTTTACAACCTTTTGTCTTAATGCTTCGGGAGTTAGATTATATTTTCTTAAAAGTTCCCCCGCTAGTCCTTCTTCTTCAGAAAGAGCAATTAATAAATGTTCTGGACCAATATACCCGTGACCTAGTTCCTGGGCAATTTGAAAAGCTTTAGCAAAAACATTTTTTAGCCTTGGAGAGATATTAATATCGGTAACATTTTTAATATTTCCTTTAGGGGCGTTATAATCTATATAGCCTTTAATGTCTTCAGGCTTAATTTTGAACTCTTTGTAGATTTCTTGAATGACATCTGAATTTGTAATTGCATAAAGAAGATGCTCTGTGTCGACCACATCTCTTCCCATGTCAACTGCTTTTTGCCCAGATTCTTCAATTAGTTCTTTGGTGTGATCTGAAAGATACTGACTTATATCAATGCTGCTGCTTCGTCTGGGGATAGGGTAACCCATGTTTGAAGAAAATTCTTCGAAGTCACTATCAAAAGGATCGTCAAAATTACTCGCCACGGAATTAGTATAGAACAACTATAAACAGAAGAACAAGTCTAATTTAGGGGCACATCTTGGCATACAAGGCTGGTGCCGTTATTTCCTTGGAGGCAAACGACAAAATAAGAAACCGTGGCGTCTGGACTAGTAAGTTTCAGAGTGGTTCCAGTTGTATGTTTAACTTTAGGCTTTGCCGTAGGAGGTGTTCCGGAAGTTATGTTATGACCCTCACTGTCATTTCCTTGTGACGTAATTTTTACAGGACCATTTTGCCCGTCCCAATAATAAGTTATTGCTAGACGGTACTGTGTGGCGTTGAGTTTTTTGATATCAACATTTTGAATCTGGTTCTCACTGCTTGGAATAGTTGGAGAAACATAGGCAGTTTGGGGATTTGGGTAGCTAATTAATGAAACTGCGTCGAGCATAATTAAATTACCTGTGCTACTTGGGTTTTTCTTGTCAGTAACTTCAAGGGTGACTTTGTGAGTATATGTATCTTCCCAAAACCGAATTGGGTAGGAAGGTGGGTTGTAGACTTTTTTGGAGTTGTAGGTATCAATGTCTCTAATTAATTGCCCGTCAATATAAACATTGGCAATGCCTGCATTTTTGTTTTCAATTAAATGAAAAATAAAACCGTAGATATTACTTGCCTCAAATGATACTTTTGCTCCTGGTTCGTTTGATTGCATATAGCTTCCACTATAAGCGGCTGTTGTGTTAACTTTTTTCCAAGAACCTTCATAAGTTAACTTTGGACTGGTGCTGTCTAACTTGACTACAGTATCAGTAGACCCGCCCGCGAAGTTAATAAGCCCCGTTTGCTTACCTGCTACTATGACAGTTAAAAGAAGAACTAAACCTATTGCTAAAAGTGGAAGGATTTTTCTCATCTTATATATTGTGCGTAGAAATTCTTAGAGAAGTCAACGGGGAAATTTAAGCTTTGGCACGAGATTCGTTTTTAAATAGAAGATAGTAAGCTACTGGCACAAAGAAGAGCATGATTAGACCTGAGAATGTTAACCCGGAGATAATTGCTCCGCCAAGACCTCTCCACAAAGGATTGGAAATGGTGATTGGAATTAAACCAAGAATGGTTGTGAGAGATGTTAAGAGAATTGGCTCTAGCCTACTTTCTCCAGCATCAGCAATAGCATTTTTGAGGTCCATGCCAGTCTTAAGATTGACGTTAATTTTGTCGACAATAAACATGGCATTTGTGACGACAATTCCAAATAAGGCCATGACTCCAATAAGAGCTGGAAATGATAAAGGCGTTGAAGTTAGCCCGAAAACTATGAATACGCCGGAAATGGCAAATGGAATTAAGAGTAAAATAATGCCTGCTTGCCTGTAGGATTTAAACTGAACCACCATGGTAATTAAAATTAAAATGAAAGATAAAAGCATTGCCTTAAAGATTGATTGAACAGACTCGTTATTTTCTTCATTAACGCCGCCAGTTTTCCAAACATAACCAGTTGGCAAGTTTAATTTTGTGTTTGCATACTCTTCTAATTTTGTATTAATGTCTGCAACAACAAAACCCGGTTGAACTGTAGCACTAACCGAGAGTGTGCGTTTGGCATCCTCGTGATTAATTTGAGTAGGATTACTTTTTAATTCTAAAACCCCAAGAGATAGGAGCGGAACTGGCCCTGTTTGAGTTGCAACAGACAAACTCCCTAGTTCTTCAGGGGAACTGGCGTTTGAAGTGTATCTAAAGTTAATGTCTCTTTTTTCGTCATTTAAAGTAAGCTTATCTAAAGTAAAACCGCTGGCATAGGATCTTAGTAGAAGTGCAACTTGATCTTGAGTTACACCGACCGCATTTAATTTATCCGGATCTGGGGTGAAGACAATTTTACTAGTTCCTGGCTTAACAGACTTTGTTATATCAGAGACGCCCCTTTGTGATTTAAGATAAAGTTCAATTTTATCAGCATAAGTATTAAGAACTGATAAGTCATCGCCCAAAAGCTTAATTTGAATATCTGCTCCAGCTGGTGGCCCGCCACTTTGTTCGGCAATGGTTATTGTTCCTGCGGGATAGTTTTTGTATTTTTCGCGTAAATTTTGAGCTATATCAATTGAAGACACTGAACGTTCGTCTTTTGGCTCAAGATTTATTGTTATGAGAGCTGAACTAGCACTTTCAGCAAATCCAAATCCAGTTTGAGTTCTTCCAACGTCAGCTATTACTGAAGTACTCTCTTCGATGTGTCTTAGGTCGTTAATAAGTGGTATGACATGAGATTCAACTGTATCTGTATTTGTGCCTGCTGGCATTTCTAGATTTAGGAAAATTGTATCGACATCTGACTTTGGAAAAAACTCACCTTTAACTAACCCTAGAGGAAGCAGTAAATATGAAAGAGCGGCAAATGCACCAACAATCACTAAGGTATTTCTAATGCCATGTTTGGAATTTAGGATACTCAAAATAGTATTTTTATAACGGTTTTCAACCGGATGAAGATTAATGACACCATCAGAAATCACGGATTGTGCTTTCTTTGGGAGAACTACTTTGTTCTTTACTCTATAGATAACCAAAACTAAGAGATTAATTAAAACTAATATAAGCGGAATAAGTGGTGTTTTGGGAAGTAGTAAAAATGCACCTACATTTAGACAAATGAGAATAATAGCTGCGGCAAAGATTTTTACCCTTCTTGGAATGTTTGGTTTCAAAATAACAATAAAGAGTGGTAGTGTGACCATTACTGAGAAAAATGTTGAGGAATACATTGTTGCTGAAACCACGATTGGAATTGATTTAATGAATTCTCCAATAATGCCAGTTGCCAAAAGAAGTGGGGCATATGCCCAAACTGTTGTTATTGTTGTTGAACAGATTGGAACAATAAAGTCACGCCAAACCAAGAGACCTGCCTCTTCTGGCGTAAATCTTTTTGTCTTGTTGTAGGTTGTCATTGCAGAAATGACCACAATTGTGTCGTCAATTGAAGTGCCTAGAGCTAAAAGGAAAGCAAATAGAGAGATAAAGTTAATTGAAAGTCCAAAGATTCCCATAAAAATAAAGCCTGCGAGGAATGTTAAAGGGGTTGTTAAAGTTGCTAGGGCTGCTTGTCTTAATCCTAGGAACAAAAATAAGTTAATAAAGACCAAAGCTAGAGTTGAGACGAAATCCCAGAAAAGATCGGTGTATTGTTCTTTTATTTCTGTGCCACTATTTGTTATAGAAATAACTTTGAATGTATCCCCTCTTTTTTCTACTTCAGTGTTAACGTGCTTTTCGACTTTATCGGCTGTTGCATCAATATTGGCACTGCTTGTTTTATAGACGTAAAAAGTTAGTGATTGCTTTGCTTTATTTTGAGGTGTGCCAATGTAGGATTTTGGGGTTTCCGGCTTTGGCATCTCTGAGATTTGGGCAATCTCCCCTAATTTTATTTCCTGACCTGAAACATTTACTCTTAGGTTTCTGAGATCGTTGATTGTTTGAACTTGTGGGTCGATTGTGAGGGAAAATGAGAGGGAATCTGTATCTACACTTCCAGCTGGAGCTGATCCAGTTAGTCTTTTAATTGATTGGGAAAGAAGTACGGGATTTATTCCATATTCATTCGCTTTTTCGGGATCAACTACAACTGAGATTTCTTGGGTATCGAAACCTGAGATGTCGACGTTTTTGACTTCAGGGATTGCCTCTATTGAGTCTTTGAGCCTATCTGCAAAACGCATCAGTGAACCAGTGTCTCCAGTACCTGAAAGAGAAAAGGTCCAAACTGGTTGATTTTCAAAATCTAGAAGCGAAACTTTTGGTGCCTGGGCATTATCTGATAAGGCTACTGAATCTACTAATGATTGGGTATCAGCCCTAGCTTTATCACCGTCAGCAATAGTTTGGAATTGCATGGTGACAACAGAGACGTTGTTACCTGAAACCGAGGTGATAGTGTCTAGACTTTCACTGCCTGTTAAAACATCTTCAATCGGGTTTGTAACCAAGGTTTCCATATCTGAGGGGCTTGCTCCAGGAAGAACTGTTACAACGGTGACAATGGGGATTTTAACCTCGGGATTAACACGTCTTGGCAGGGTTAGAGCTGTAAAAACCCCAAAGGCGACGACTGAGATGACTAATAGAAGAACTAGTCTTATATTTGTGATCCACTTAGCATGCCAAGTGTCTCTTAGTTTGGGGTCAAATTTTAGTTGAGATAGGTAAGATTTAAATTCTGACATGGTCGCCGGCGATTACTGTTCTATCAAGAATAATTTTGTCGCCAGAACCTAAGCCTTTTGTGACTTCAACGAAGCTGCCAAAGATTTGTCCCAAAGAAATTGGTTTAACTACGGCTTTGCCATTTTTAACAACGTAAATATAGGCTGATTCTGGGGATTGATAAACTGCGTCTATTGGAATAAAGGGATCTGATGCTAAAGATTTGGCATAACCTACTGGGATTTCAACTGAAATAAATTCTTTGTCAGTAAGACCTTGGGTCATGCTTTCTGGCAAAATATAGGTTACTGCATAAAGATTTCCTGAAACGGCTTCTGTTGAAACAAAAAGTGGGGCTAGTGAAACGGATTTTCCACCGACATTTAGTCTACTTGGTTCAAGTCTTGAAACCCGTGTTGCTATATCTTTAGGCACAAAAACGGTTACCTTGGCTGTTTTGCCTTCTGTGGAACTAATTACGGCAATAGTTGTTCCCGGGCTTATGAGTTGTCCTTCTTTAACAAAAAGTTTTTGAACTACTCCATTAAAAGGAGAGCTTGGGAACATCATACTTTCTGCTACCTGAGACAACTTCAATTGGAGGCCACTAATTTCTTTGGACATAATTAGTGCCTTTTCTTGGATGTCTAGTTGCTTTAAGGCAGTTTCTTTTTGGAACTGTGAAGTCTGGGTTTGAGATTGAGCTAACCTTAAACCATTTTTAGTTTGATTTTGACCAGCAGTTACACCAGCTATAATTTGCTCGGTTGAAAGAATCATTGTGTCGTTACTGCCATTTGTGTTATTTGTTTTTAAGTCTAAAAGAGTTTGATTTAAGGAATTTAAAATGGTGTCATTTAATCCGACTAAACTTTGAGCGTCACTTACTGCTTGCTCAGCTATATTTTGATTATCCTGTGGCGTCTGGCCTGATGCGGTGGCCAAATTTCTTTGACTTTGAATAATACTCATTTGATCGCCAAAAGTTTGGCTAATATTGTCATATTGTGCTTGGGCTATTTGGCGCTGCAAACCTGGAACACTCCCACCTTGATAGTTTGAAGAGAGTGATGCTAACCAAGCTCCTCTGCCCACTTCTTGCCCTTCCTTTGCATTTACACTTTGGACAATGCCTCCAGTTTGAGCAATTACTGGAATGACTCCACTTTTTTCAACTTGACCTTGAAGTGTTACTTTAGGAGCTTCACCTATGGAAAACACGCTTACTTGTTTTGGGATAGTTTCCTCTTTTTCCTCGGCTACCGGCTTATTTAGGAAGTTACTTAGGACAATTGCTAAGAAAATTAAAGCAAAGAGGGCCACAAAACTTCTTATTGGGTGTGAGTCAACTTGACCTTTTCCCCAAGCAAATAATCTGGAAAATTTAAGCTTGAACCAGGAAAATAGCCTTGAGAACCTGAGCCTTAGCCAGGTAAGGGCCCTTTTAAGGGTATTTGCTATTTTTTTAGGGAATGAAAGTTTGAACCTAGCCATAAAAAAAGAGGCTGTAGCCTCGTATATATAGTAGTAAGTATACTATATATTATAGGTTATGTAAACCCATTAAATTTCTGCTAGGACACCATCTTCTAAGGAGTAATTCTTTGTCACAACATGCTCGACCAGTTCTTTGTCATGGGAAACTAATACCAATGTTCCAGTATAAGAGATAAGAAACTTTTCTAGAGCTAGGACGGTTTTTAGATCAAGGTGGTTTGTTGGCTCGTCTAAAATCAGAATATCTGGATTTAACCCCAAGAATTTTGCCAACTGAAGCCTAGATTTTTGTCCACCACTTAGGTATTTTACTTGCCCTTCGATTTGGCTTGGGGTGAAGAGGAAGCGTTTTAAATAGGAAATGGCATCATAGTGATGAAGATGTAAGGATTTCTGCAGCTCTTCAACAAGCGTCTTGTCTTCTTCTAGTGATTCAAGGTGTTCCTGGGTGTAATAGCCAACTTTTAAATTTGGTCCAATATAGACTTCTCCAGAATCCGCTTTCAATTTGTCTGAAATTATATTTAGTAGCGTTGATTTTCCTGAGCCATTTGGAGCGTTAATGGCCACTTTTTCTCCGCAAAAAATGTGGACGGATAAATCTCTTAAAACAGACTTTTTGCCATAAGACTTTGATAAATTAGTTAGGTGAAGGGCGGTTTTTTTAGCTGGCTGCTTTTCTAGTTTGACTCCAAAGCCTAAAGTTTTAACTTCTTTCGGTTTTGGAACCATATTTTCTACAAAACGATCATATCTTTTGATCATTCCAGAGTAAGATTTTGCCATTTTAGTATTTGCTGCTGCTCTTACTTTGTAAACTTTTATGAGTTCTTCAAGCCTCCTCCGCTCTTTTTCCTGCGTTTCCCATAAATGCTTTCTTGATGCTTGAGCATCTCCATAAATTTCCCCGAACTGTTCATAGTTAAAAGGATAGTCGTTAACTTTCTCTTCCTCCAAAAGCCAAAATCTATTGACACTGTTTCTTAGAAAAGTTCTGTCGTGACTAATAACAATCAGAAGTCCCTCATATTCTTTTACAATATTTTCGAACCACTTTTTGTTTTCTAAATCCAAGTGATTGTCTGGTTCGTCAAGAAGAATTGCATCATAGCCTCCATAAAAAAGTTGCGAAAGTTTAACTAATTTTTTTTCGCCTCCTGAAGCGGTATCTAAATCCCCTCCAATTTCTTGCTCTAAATAGCCAATTTGAGAAGCTTTTGACCAAATTACGGAGCCTGTGGGTGATGATTCGAGCCCTGCCAATACTTTAAGAAGTGTAGATTTTCCTGAGCCGTTTTCTCCTATCAAGGCTATTTTTTCAGGAGCTTGTGCATGAAGCGTAACCCCGGTGAAAAGAGGGATCGAATAGGACTTAGACAAGTCAGTGACACTTAAAGTGGCTTTCATATCTGAATTTTAACATTTATTAGAAGCCAAGGGTCTCTTTGACGAAGATTAAATGAATTCTTCCTTCTTGGATTTCTTTCTGCAAAATGAGGATTTTACTTGGAAATGTTTGCCAAGTTTCTGGCAAATTGTAGGCCGCTTGAGATCTTTTTGACTCAAATGGAAGTATATATTCAATTCGTTTCCAGGCTTCTTCGAGATCTTTGACTATTTTTTGGGTTCCTACAACAAAAACGACATTCTTGGCGCCATATGCTGCTGCCGGGAGTTGGCTGCCAGTATTCGAGGCAATTATAATTTGTCCATTTTCAGTTACTGCATGCACACTTGCTATGGACCAATCCGGAACAGAACCTTGACATCTTTTTTCATCTGCGGACATATTTGGAAAGTTGTTTCTAATTGAATAGTAATATCCAGAATCATCAATTAATTCTTTAATCCCCGTTTGTTCAAGGGTAATTGAAGTCATAGTCATAACTTTGGACTCTTTGGGAATTAAATTTTTGACCTTTTCTTTAGCCTGCTCTTTGTTTTCTACAATATCAACAGTAATGCCATTTTGAGCTAGAGCGGCGGCTGCGTTACTTAGACTTTGATCGTTAACTGGTTTTGAAAAATCCATATGCTATAATATTTATAGTACTTTAATTTATAAAGCATGTCAACTAGCCAATTTAATAAAACTGTAAAAATTATTGGTGATTCACTCACACTTTGTGTGGTTCACAACTTATCTTTGGAGCCAATGAGGTTTTGCCAACTACAAAGAGCTGTGGGTGATGCAAATCCCGTCACCCTTACAACTCGTCTTAAGAAACTGGAAAAAGAAAAGATTATTGAACGCGAGGAGGAAACTGTCGACAGGCAGTCTGTTGTTTACAAGCTTAGTAACAAAGGAGTGAAACTTCTACCTGTTATCGAGGAAATTAATAAATTTTCCAAAAATCAGTAGCATTTGGTATCATGATTTAATGAAGAAAGTTTTCTTTATTGTTGGTATGGTTCTCCTTCTCGCTATTTGGTATTTTCTTTTTGTTAGAAAAGTAGAAGCTCCTAAAGAAATTGAATCTCAGGTTAAATTTGAAACCACCACTCTTCAAGAGCTTGCTAAGACATTGGGAGTTAAAGTTGAAATTCGTGATTCAGGCTATGTTGATTGGACAAGTGATGGGAAGCAAATTCCACTTACTTCACAGCAAATAATTCTTGGAACAAATGGGGCTAATGGAATTGGTAAATATGGAGACTTTACGACAGACGAACTTATGAAAGTAGATTCTAGTTTTATAGATCCCTTGGCTTCAAAAATAAAGAAATATTATTTAAGTAAGGGATTTAAAGAAAGTTCCGAAAACACAAACTCAAAGCCTAATGATTTGTGGTTTAAAAACTTAGGCTTTGTTAAAGATGATGTTTATTGTGTAAACAACTTAGCAATTCATTCTGATCCATTTGCCTATTTATCCTGTGGAACAATTGACCAAAAGCAGCTTGGCTACCAAACCCAGTTTGGATCAATTTATAAACACGCGCAAAGTCAAACTTCGGGTCCAGTGCCTTTAATCTTTAGAGTTCAAAAGGTTGATGGAGATTTTGCTATTGGTTCTGCTTCAAGTATAGGGGGTTGGACTTGGATAGCTAAAAGAACAAGTGGCAAATGGAATGTTGTTTGGGAAGGACAAGATATTGCAATTTGTAGCGATATGCAAAAGTACAGAGTGCCTAAATCCATTTATGCTTCTTGCTTCAATGCAACAACCGGAAAAACAGAATAACAAACTGTACTATTCCCCAAGGTGAGCGTAGTCGTTCCAAGTTAGGAGAGTCCATTCTTTATTGTCGTCAAATTCAAAAAGTGTTATTCCAGTATTTTTAGTTTTTGAGTGGTCACGAAGTTTTACATAATCATAGGAATTAAAACTTTCTCCAAATAAAACATACCCAACCATTGCTCTCATTGTTAAACCATGGGCTACAATTAAAATGTTTTCGGCGGATTCTTTTTCAAGATCCCTCATAAACTTAAAGACACGTTCTTTTAATAGTTCGAAGGTTTCTTCATCAGAATACCTAAAATTTTTGTCGTGCATGTTTTTATTTATTTGGTCCATTACTTCTATAGCAACTTCGTGATCAAATCTTTTTCCATTGAGGATAGTGGCATGTGCCTTTTCTCGTATTAGTTCAGAAGTATTTACTTCCATCTTTAATACTTTATTTATGATGTCAGTAGTCTGCTTTGCTCTTACCATATCACTTGAATAGATTTTGTTGATGGGAATTTTCTTAAACCTTTTTGCTAACTGCTTGGCTTGTTTAATTCCCGTGGGGGTTAGTGAAGCACTTCCTCCAGTATAAGTTCTAGTTGCGTTTTCTTCGCTTTCGCCGTGTCTTACTAAATAGACTAACATTACTCGATTTTACCAAAAAAAATCCTCCTCGGCTTTAGTGCGCGAGGAGGATCTTAGCCTTAAAAGGCTACTTCTTACCCATTTTCTTATACTCTTTATTCCAAACGTATGCTTCTTGTAATTCTTTTTGGCTCATTTGTTCGTTGGTTGTGACTACCATATATTGGAAGCCCATGCCAACGACCATCAAGATGATCCAAATTAAGAGCCAGAACCATGATCCAGTTACCAAATATTGTGTTAACTGAAGTGCTCCTGCTGCGTCTGGAACTCTGCCAAAAAGGACAAAAAGACCAGTGATGACGCCCATTGCTCCAGCTGCTGCTGTGAGAACAATGATCAAGAACTTTGGCATCTCTGTCTTCATGAAAAGAAGTGCTAATACTACAGCGCCAGCTAATCCAACGATTGTGCTTAAGAAACCTGGGTCAAAGCCAAGGGCTGTGACCAAACCGGCTCCTAGGACATAACCTATGGAAGCGCCAAAGATATAAACAGCAATTTCATAAACAAAATATGCCAGAGCGGCTAAGACCGCGCCTAATGCTATACCTGCGATGAGGCCTAGTGAGGCGGATACGAAGCCAACACCAAACAAGGATTGAAGTCCGTTAAAGCCAAACAAAAGTCCTGCAAAAAATGCCCAAATAGGCAAAAGAATTCGGAAGAATGGATAGCCAAAGAACATGAACATCAAACCGATGATTGTTGCGAAAACAAAGAAAATTAATATTTCAAACATTATTTCTCACCTCCTTCAGTTGTTTCTAAGAATTGTCTCTCCTTTGACTATATTAAATATCTAGTAAAAAGCAACAGGCGATTCTTACATTTATCACTCCTATCTTTAGATTGACAAGACCGAGGGGTTGTGATACAATACTATTTATATCCGCAGATTGATTCTTGAGATCTGCATAAATACGGAAAGCATTTACGGATTGGTCTTAGATAACGAGCCTCCTAATATTTTTTTACTTTAGGTTTGTGTCTCCCCTCCTTACTTTAGCTTCCCACACTAGTTACTTTATGCAGGTCTCATGAATTTATATAGAAATTTCAAATCACGAGGGAATAGGCCACAAAATTCGGGTTTTAGACCACGAGGTGGTTCTAATGGCGGATTTGGCAGAACAAAGACTTTCAACCCAGAACTCTTTATTAACACGAAGCAACCTGAAAATTTGTTTCCACAAACTGAATATCAGGTTGTTAATAAATTTGAGGATTTCCCAATTCAACCAGAGCTTTTAAAAAATGTTCTGGCTAAGGGGTATGTAAGTCCCACTCCAATTCAAGACCAAGCAGTTCCTGGAGTTTTAGCCGGTAGAGATCTTATTGGTCTTGCTAATACGGGAACTGGCAAAACAGCGGCATTTTTGATTCCACTTATTAACAAGGTGCTTTTAAATAGAAACGAAAGAATTTTAATAGTTGCTCCTACAAGGGAACTCGCTTTTCAAATTCGAGAAGAATTTATTGCTTTTTCTAGAAACTTAAATGTTAATTCAGTTTTGGCAATTGGTGGGACTAACATGCAAAGACAAAAGGATGCAGTTCGTCACCAGAATTATAATTTTCTGATTGGAACACCTGGAAGACTTAAGGATCTTGCTGAAACCCA
Source organism: uncultured Gammaproteobacteria bacterium (assembly GCA_964576435.1). Classification (GTDB taxonomy): domain Bacteria; phylum Patescibacteriota; class Microgenomatia; order JAMCZE01; family JAMCZE01; genus CAZNUP01. The sequence goes on along the minus strand of CAZNUP010000001.1, from coordinate 633,785 downwards.
TTCAATTCATCTAAATAGATTCTCGACTGTAGTTTTAGATGAAGCAGACCATATGGTGGATATTGGATTTATCCAAGACATCAGATATTTGATTTCACTTCTCCCAGATGTTAGACAGTCACTATTTTTCAGTGCCACAATTGATGGAAAAGTAGCTTCTATTATTCAAACTTTTGTTAAAGATCCAATTACGGTTTCAGTTAAGACTCGGGAAACTGCGGAGAATGTAACCCAACAGACAGTAAGAGTTCAGGTTGGACAAAACAAAATTGACGTACTTCATGACATGCTTAGACAAGAGGGATTTGAAAAGGTGCTTATCTTTGGAAGAACTAAGTGGGGCGTACAAAAATTATCTGATGAACTTGTTAGACGTGGAATTAGATCGGATGCAATTCACGGAAATAAGAATCAAAATCAAAGGCTTAGAACTTTAGATAGGTTTAAAAAGGATGAAATTCAAGTTTTGCTTGCAACAGATGTGGCATCAAGAGGGCTTGATATTCCAAATGTCTCTCATGTCATTAACTTTGAGCTTCCTGAGTCTCAGGAAAACTATGTTCACAGAATTGGTCGCACCGGCCGGGCGGACAAAAAAGGTGTCGCAATTACTTTTGTTTAACTGCTTTTTTTACATCTTCGGTAGTATCTTCTGCCTTAGTTTGAATTTTACTTGCTGCATCTAAAGCGCCATTTGCTACATTGCTGACAGTTTCTTTAATTTTGTCGCGGTTTTCTTCGTTTGACAAAACTTTAGTTGCGACAACTGCTGCGGCGGCACCTACAACGGCTCCTCCAACTGCGGCGGCACCAAGCTTTGCATTGTCATTTGAACTTGGGGTTTTTGATTTGTCTGTACTCATAAATTCTCACCCCCCTTTTTCTTAACCAATTATGCTACTTTGACTTTGGATGTATGTGAGGAGAAGGTACGAAGTTTGTAAGGAGATTTTAGAAAGCGTATCCTTTTTGTCCTTGGACGCCTTTTGCTGCGGAAATCTCTCCTGTCAAACTTAGGGTGTGAGCAATAATGAAGTTAAATAGTAAAGGGGCTACTTTATGTTTGCCAAAAGCACCCATGTCTATTTCTTTTTCCATATCTTCTTCTTTTAATGAATTTATATAAGAATCGGTTGCTTCATAAACTGCTTGTTTATAAGAGTTAAATGATGATAAGTCCATTTTCAAAGACTTTGCCCAATCGAGATGATTTTTGGACCAATTTTCATCCAAATTAGGCATTAAACTACTGAGTCCGGTTTTTTCAAGGTAGCTTGACTCGTAAAGTGGTGCCTTTCCTGCTAAAAATTTTTGAATTAGGAGGTCTTCAAAAAGAATTAAATGAGCAATTGCCGCTTCTAGAGGTAATGCCATTCCTCCTGGGTCTTTGCCTAACATTTCAATGGAGACATCTCTGACTGTGTCTTCAAAAGTGATCCTTGCGTCTTTTAATTCAAGTTTAATTAGTTCAAGAGCTGTCATTTCAGTCATTTTAACACAGAAATCAATTCACTATAATACTTTTATGAGCAGACTTGGCGCTATTTTATTTGCTGTTTGGCTTCTATTGTTAGTTGTTCCTGTGGTGATGTTTTTAGCTAGTCCCATTCAGGTTGGAGGAGATCCCATTTCGCCAATTAAAAGAGGTCAAATGATGCTTTCGGAAAGTGTGACTTATTTACGATCGGAGCCTAAAGTTGGTGACCGGGTTGTGTTTAATAATCCAAATAGTGATGTTCGTTGGGTTGGGGTGGTTACGGGTAAAGAAAATATTAATGGCAAAGAACTATTTGTCATTGTGTCGTCACCGTCTAGGGCACCGTGGGTAATTGCTAGAGCAGGTATTAAAAGTAAAATATATTTTCCTATCATGGATAATGCTGATGTAATTATGGCGGTTAAAAGCGCAGTTCCTAATAATTTGGACACTTCTTTGAAATTGTCTTCAGGGAAAGAATTTTATAGATCTGAATATAGAATAGTTAAGGGTAGCCAGATTATTGCAACGTCTTCAGGAGGAATAGATTCAAAAAATATAGTTAAAGTTAATGACTTTTTATTTTATACGCGAGACTTTGGTAAAAAACTTGAAGTCTTAAATATTAAGAGTGGAGAAATTAAAACAATTTTTGAAGAACCAAAAGACAGCCAGGGTGGAATACACAATTTGGTAATTTTGGGAAACGAATTGTACTTTGGGTTAATAGGATACATGGACCCTAGAAAGGTTTTTTATGTTTCTTTGTCGTCAAATGATTTTAAACCAATTGAAATTACGGATACGGCTTTTCGTTTAGAAAAGATCGGAAATGAATATTTTTTGATTGGTGGTTTTGGTGATGGTTGTGGAGGAAATAAAACTTATACCTACTTTAATCCGGATTCCAAAGAGCAAAGATTTATTTTCGATTCGCATCTCGGATGTAATATGGGTGAAGAATTTATTGGTTTTGATGAACAAGATAGATTTTTAGTTGCCAGCCATTCGGCAATATTAGGAGAAGATTATATTTTTCCTGGTAAATATACATCACTTAGTGCCATCCCGGTTTCAGATTCTCAAAACAAAGTTGTGCTTGTTCCGGAGGGTAACGTGCCTAAAGATGTATTAAACGTTAGTTATTTACAAAAATCTAAAAAGGTAGCTTTCATTAACGACTATTTAACGGTGTACTCACTTGAGTCTAAAGAGTTGACTCCGCTTATGAAGCTCCCATTTCCCAAAGAGAGCAAAAATATTTACATAAATTCTTTTGAGATTGAAGAAAACAAAATGTGTATTGCGATTACTAATTCATTCATAACTGAGAATTATTTAGTAGATTTAATAACGAAAAAAGTTACTAATTCTAAAGATTGTGAAGTTGCCAACTCTGGCAAAATAAACTACGACGAGAGTGAGCTCGGGTACTTGAGAAGTTTGGATTTACCACCTGAATACAAGGTGGTTAGTGTAAAACTTGAAAACTAGTCTTCCTTAATTGTATAACCAAATCCTCTAATACTTTTAATAAGTTCCTTTTTTTGCCCTTTGTCTATTTTATTTCTCAAATAACCGATATAAATATCTACTACCCTACTTTCAATGTCTGGTGAATAGAGCCAGACTCTATTTAAAATCATTTCTCTTGTTAAAACCTGTCCTTTATTGGTCACTAAGTAATGGAGAAGTTTATATTCCTGAGCAGTTAGTTTAATAAGGGTTTTTCCTCGTTTTACCTCCATTGTTTTTGGATCCAAAGTTAGATCGCCAACTTGAAGTTTTTCATCACCGTTTCCGGTTTGTCTGAGCCTTGCTCTAATCCTTGCCATTAGTTCCTCAGCAACAAATGGCTTGGTCATGTAATCGTCGGCTCCAAGATTTAACCCAGCAACAATACTTGCGACAGAATCTTTTGCAGTTAAGATTAGAATTGGTAGTCCAGGATATTTTTTCTTAACTTCTGAACAAACACTTTCTCCGGACATATTTGGTAACCCTAAGTCGAGGACGATAAGGTCTGGAGGAAGTTTAGCCAGCGAATTCATGGCCTCGATTCCGTCTGTTGCCAGAGTTACTGTGAAACCATTTTCTGACAGCAATTCTCGCAAATATTTTCTCACCCCTTCATCGTCCTCGACTATTAAAATTGATTTTGACATTGTTTGCATTTTATCTTTTTATGCATGAGAATGAAACACTACTCTGCCTAACCAAATAAGCAAAGCAGCTCCTAGGATTGCAACTGCTAGACTGTAAAAGTTAAAACCTGTTATACCTGCAAATCCTACTGCATTCATCAAAAATCCACCAACAAAACCACCAATTACTCCAAGAACAATGTCAGTTAACGTTCCTTGGGAACCGTCGGTGTGCATAATTAATGATGCAAGCCATCCGGCAATGCCTCCAAAGATTATCCATAATAAAAATTCCATCTTTATCACCCCCTATATATTGGTATTCTAGAGCGGAAGATGGTGTTTTAAATTATAATAGTGTAATAACTTTGTATGACAAATCCTATTAAACTTAAGATTCTTCGAGAAGCTAAAGGGCCCACAGTTTGGACGATGGTTATTAGATATGGTACTGGGCTTTTATTACCTCTTTTAGCTTTTATTGTAAATCTGTTTTGGCACAATTATCTTGCTGGTTCTGAAGCGCCATTTTTATTGTATTTTTTAGCGATTACTCTGACGGCAATATCAGGTGGTCTTGGACCAACTATTGTGGCTACAGTTTTATCTTCAATTTTAATGTGCTTTTCGGTAAATGGATTGATATTTGTGCCACCTGGAAAAGATTTAAGTTTACAGATGGCAGTCTTTGCAATTGAAGGTGTGGTCTTAGGGTTTTTTGCTCAGTCTAGATTAAATGCTGCTGAAGAGAGAGCCAAACTTTTGTCATATGAACATAAAGCTCGTGAGGAAGCTGAAAGATCAAGAGACCAACGAGATGAGTTTATTGCTCTTGCTAGTCATGAAATTAGGACACCTCTGACATCAATTAAAGGATTTAATGAACTTTTACAGAAAAAGCTTAAGAAGAGTCGGGATCCAAAAGTGGTTGAGTATCTAGGATATATGAAGGAGCAGGTTGACCGGTTAACTATTTTAGTTGTTGATTTCTTGGATACGACAAAAATTAGGACGGGAAAACTTGAAATTTCTAAAACTGAGTTTTCTGTTCGAGAATTAATTGAAAAGACTGTTCATGGGCTTGAACCATCCGTTGAACATCACAGAATTATAATTGCCAGATGTGATGAGATGACGGTAAAAGCAGATCAAACAAGAATTGGGCAGGTTTTATCTAATTTGATTTCAAATGCTGTTAAGTATTCATTGCCCACTAAGAAAATAATCATAACAGCTAAGGAAGAAGCTGGTGAATTAGTGGTCTCTATACAAGATTTTGGAATTGGTATCGATGAAGGGGATCAAAAACATATTTTTGATCAATTTTTTCAAAGTGCTGATCCAGCACGTCCAACAAGAGGGCTTGGTCTTGGGCTTTATATTTCAGCAGCAATTATTCAAAAGCACCATGGAGAAATTTGGTTAACTAGTAAAAAGGGGGAAGGCTCTACGTTTTTCTTTAAAATTCCAGATGCTAGGAGGAAATAATTATGGCAAAAAAGAAAATTGCGATTGCAGAAGATGACACGGCTATTTTACAGCTTCTCAAAAGTTTGCTTTCTGAAGAAGGGTACGATGTGCTTAGCTTTCCTGATGTGCAATCATTTAAGACAGTGCTTCAAAATTCAATCCTGCCTGATTTAATTATCTTAGACATTTGGATTGATGGAGACAAGGAAGCTGGAGAGAGTTTGGCAAGGACACTTAAGGCTGGACAGGAGACACATAGAATTCCAATTATTATAGTCAGTGCTAGTAGTGAAATTCAGAAAATTCAAAAGCAAGTTGGAGCGGATGACTTTATTAGTAAACCATTTGAAATTGATGAAGTGATAGAAAAAGTTAATTTTTTTCTTTCCCCCCGGCAGTGAGTAAATTCTGCCAGGGGGAGGTTAGTTACTTACCATCGTCTGTTTTTTCAGACAAATCTATTCTCTGTTTTCCCCCTTTATCAGTTGAATCGTTCATGATTCTCACCTCCTAAGAAACAGTAGAAATATATAATATGAGCATATTAACTTCTAAAAGTTTGAAGACAAGCAAAAACTTGTATGGAGACCGCAAGAATTTTTAAGCTCCTAATCCTTTTGAAAGAATGGTGACTCCCAGAATTAGGAAAAGAACAAACATAATAGTGGCGTTATTTGCTACAAGCCAGTTTTTTAGGCTCTGTAATCTTCCTTTTAATTTATCGCCCATTAAAAGAAATCCAATGGTTGGTATAAGAATTGTGAAACTGGCTATTAAAAGGTATGAGATAAAACCAACGATTTGATCAGTTGATGAATAGTGACTGAGACTGGCACCTACGGCAATTCCAAGAGGAGTATTTTTAAAATTTATAGTTGAAAGAGCAAGACCAATTGCAAAAGCCTTGCCTGGTGTAAAAGTTTCAACGGTACTCATCCATTTTGGCATTTGAGGACTCTCACCAGGCTTAGCTCGTTTTTTCCACTCTTTTATAGCAATAAAGATTAAAAATAGACCAAGAACTATATCAACGGTGTGTTTTAAGTTTGTGTGGGTGGCTCCATCTGCTACATTAATTGCAAAAGAAACAGCAAAAATGAGAACTGCCAATCCAATTATCCAACCAATCGTAAAAGCAACACTGTTTATTCTTGCTCTATTAGAAAGAAGCATTAAAAGAAGAGCTGCAATTGGAACTGGGGAAAGCGCTACCGCAACTGCATAAGGTAAAATGTCAGCGATTGCTTTTTCCATATTTAAAATATAGCATAGTTAATGCTAAGATCGCTTTGTGAGAAAAATAGATAATTTGTTACTGATTGTTGGGGTGATTTTAATTGTTGCTGCGATTGGATTTATTGGAGTTAATAAACTAACAGCAAAAAGTGAACCTACTCCTTTAGTTTCTCCAACCCCCACAACTATTCAAGAAATGGCAAAGACTCCTGACTTTAGTGAATGGATTAAAAATTCAGAAATTATTATTCCTGACACTAATACCAAAGTTAAACTAGTCAATGGAAATGCTACAGTTTCGGGAGAAAACCAAGCATATGTGACATATGTATCTATGGTTGGTATGACACAAACATCAGTGAATAATTATGATGTCTATGCTTCATATGCTGTGAATTATGGTGGATCAGGACAGTTTTTACATGTGGGGCTTTTTAATGCTACTTCAAGTGGAGTGTTATACACATCTTCTACCCCAGCACTTGGAGATAGAATCATTGTAAGTTCAGCTACAGCCTCGGCACAAATGACCCCAAACTATAATCTTACTGTCTCATATTTAGATAGAACACCAACTCAATCAATGGCAGATCGGCCAACAGTTCCTGCTTCCGCGGTCTTTCAGGTTAAGGATCACGTAATTGTGAAATAGATTGAAGATTCTTATCTTAAGTTGTAGGTGACATCGATTTTAGTTTTTTGGTCTTCTCCTACAAATTTTTTTGGTAATAGATTAATACGAAAATTTTTGTGGAAGCCATCCTTAATTCTAGATAATAATTTATTTCTTTCTTGTTCTGTGCATCTTACTCCTAGGAGGATTTCTGGATTATCGGTAGTAAATACATAATTTCCATTTCTTATTCCTACCAATTCGTTTGATAGTAGTCCGTAATTTGCAAATGCACCTGAAGTCAGAGGTTCACTTGTTCCAGCTAACACATCAACAAACCAATCATCTTTTGGCGGTGGATCTATTTTTAAGCGGGTAAAATCTTGTCTAAGTTCTAATTTTCTTACGTCGCAAGAATAGATTGGAGGAAGAAAAGATCCACCTGCTTCTAAAAGCAATCCGATTATAATTACCACGGCAATGGCCTTATTTTGGTTAAAAAGTGGTTTGGGCCGTTCCATTGGGAAATTATACCAATTCTATAGGTTTGTTTGGAGTTTTACTGGATGGATATCGTACTTATCTAGCGTATTTATGTGTCTTGATAAAATTTTGTATGTATCTAGATCAAACTTTATATCTTTATTTAATTCCTCCTGTCCTTCTTTCTGAGTTCCTAGGTAACACCAATTATCAATGATATGTCTCTCTTTAGAGTCAAGGTTGTTTTCTTCAATTGCTATTGGGCCTTCAAAGGGCCACCTTCTTAATTTGGATTTTGAAAAGGCAATTGTAAATCTCCCATTGTAAAAAATTGGATTTTCCACTTCTTTACAGGCGCCATTACATTTTCCTAGTCTATATGCAAAACATTCACTCTTTCCTTTTTCTAATCCCAGCAGTTTTTCGCATAAGTTATGCTCTTTTGCAATTTCTATTAAAAATTCTTTCGCTTGTTTTTGGGAGCGGAATAAGCCCAATATTTCGTCCATGTCATTTGCTTCAATATTTTCAGTCTCTTCAATTTTTGCGCCATTATATTTTCCAGGTTGCCTCTTAATTATGATCATTTTTCTTGCATAGCGAAGTTGACGATTATAGAGGGGTTGGAGGTCTTTAACTAGTTGAGCTTCTTTAAGAAGCGCGCCTAGTTCTCCAGCTGTTTCAATTGTTTCAATACTTGCTACTTGTTGAGAAAGTTTCATTTCTTTACTTAACCTCGTGTCATCTGAAAAATGGGACAGTACTCTATCGTGGATATTAATAGATTTACCTACATATAATGGCATGCCGTCTTGTCCGTAGAAAATATAGACACCTGGAGCTTCCGGGAGTTTATCTAATGTTTCTTCAGAGAGATTCATAGGAAGTGAAGGTTTTCTCAAAACCCTGTCCACTGCTTCAGTTAATTCGTTTTCCGAGAAATCTTTTGAAATCACCTGATAAAATTTCCACAATATTTCAGCATCGTCGAAAGCTCTATGGCGAGTTTTAATTCTAAAGCCGAATCTTTCAATCAAAAAATCTAATCCGTGTCTTGTGTATTGGGGGTATAACCCTCTTGATAACTTAACTGTGCATAAGTTTTTGGCTCTATAGGCAACCCCTTCTCGTTTTAGCTCAGTTTTAATGAAGCCATAATCAAACCTAGCGTTGTGGGCTGCAAATACACAGTCTTTTAATATTTTTTGAACATCTTTTTTTACACTTCCAAAAATTGGTGCATCTTCCAGGTCTTTTGAAGTAATCCCAGTAATCATTGTAATTTCTTCTGGAAGATAAGCTTCAGGGTTAATGAGTGTTTTATAGGTATCAACTAGTTTATTGTCCTCTACTCGGAGAATCCCAATTTCAATGATCCTATCTCTATAAAGGGAAGTTCCAGTAGTTTCTATGTCTACGAAAGCAATTTTTTTTGGAAGCATGACGCGGAGATCAAGATAACAGACATGCTAAGACAATTCAACTGACGATCCATTAATGTTTTGTAACATTCAATGTCGCTGATTCCCCACCATTTAGTTTGACTGAGGAACTCCTTGGTTGACCGTTTCCACCTTCATAGTCAGCATAGGCATAAAATGTACCAGTGTATGGAAGGTCGATTGAATAATTGCCTTGTGAGTCAGTCTTAGTTTGACCAGCGCTGTAAGTTTGACCTTGGTTGTTGGTGAAAATAAAATAGATAGTTTTTCCGCCCATTACTCCTTCACCACCATCTTGTTGACCGTTATTATTGGAGTCGTCAAAATATTTACCATTTATATGAACCTTTTTACTAACCATATAGATAGCACATGAATTAAACTCTGTGGTCGTCCGCACAGTGACATTGCAAGTTCCTGACATGTTTCCAGCATCAGCCTCGATATTGTATGTTCCTGGCAAAACATAAAAAACAGCGTCGCCACCAGTACCTACTGGGCCGTTTTGAATGTGAGGAGTTGGAAGAGTTTCTTTTATGAAGTTGTTATTTGCGTCAAATAGTTTAACTTTAGCAGTTGGAACCAGTCCTGCTGGATGGCCTTCACTGTAGTCAATTGCGTCAATGTGAAGTGCAATTAAACCTGAAGGTTGAGTTTTTGATTCTAATAAAACTTGAGAACTTGGGGTTGCTGTGGGGCTAGCTGATATTGTAGGTTTTTTTGTTGGAGAGGCTGAAACAACTGGTTTTTTTGGCTGCTTAATTATTTGTCCGTTTTGGAGAGCAATGCCACCAGCTAGACCAATTGCTATGCAAAGACCTGCAATAGTTAGAATAGTTATGGCAGAACCACTATTTTTTGTCATAATTAAAGCTTTTCATATTCTTTCTCTTTAGACAAATTCACTTCCATACGGATATCAATATAATTACCGTTAATGCTGCCGTCGCCATTTATCCAAAAATTTTCAGGCACTGCTTTGTAAACGCGTCTTGGGTAGGACCCTAAAAACTTTTGCGCATCTCTTTCATTATCTTTTCCCACTCTTTCATCTAAAATTTTTAGAGCATCGAAAATTTCTTCTTCTTTTGTAAGCATAGTGGCTTTTGCTTGGATATAAACTCCCTCGCCTGTTCCTTCTGGGGCAGTGGAATCGTAAATTACAATAAAAATACTAGTGTTATTCTTGATATTTTTAGAATGCTGACTGTTTTGATTTGAAGCCCAATAGAAATTGTAATTTGTGTCAAAAGCTGAGTAAACAGGAGAATTCCAAGGTTGTTTACCGTCTGTAGTTGCTATAGTGATATACAAAATTTCAGAAATTATTTTTCTGGCTTTTTTAATGTTTGGATCAATCATAGTAGAGCCTCAATTTTAACAGCCATAATAAAATCGTTGACACTTAGGCCTCCTATATTATGTGTTGTTAACTCAATTTTGACTTTGTTGTAATAAATATAGATATCTGGATGATGACCTTCCTCGTTTGCTATATCTGCTACTTTATTTACAAAAATCATCGCTTCTTTAAAATCTTTAAATTTAAACTCATAGCTCATTTTCTTGTTGCCATCAATTTGCCAAGGAAGCTTTAGTTGAAGTTTGTACTTGTTAATTTCCTCTATCTTCAGTGGTTCAGTTCCTCCTTCACAAGGAACACATTTTTGGTGACTTAGTGGTTGGTCCATATTAATTTATATCTATTATATTATGCGCTTTATCAAACTTTATAACAAAATTGTCGAAAAACCCATCTAGGCCAAGAAGAGGCGGAAAACTGGGAGATTTTACAAAACCAATTGGAATTGTTACTTTTTTGTCTATTCCAACTACTTGAATCTCAACAGGGATTGTAAAGACCTTTATAGTGCCTTTTCCTATTCCACTAAAAGGTTCCACTTTGGCTTTCGTAAAACTTAGGCCAAGGTTTTTTGCAAAATCCATGTCAAAAATTGAATGATCAGCACCAGAATCAATTATTGCTTCGATTTCCTGGAACTTCTTTGGTCCAATTAACCTGACGGTGATTACTGGCTTTATAATTGTGGTTTTTTCATCACCCGCGGGGTATTTGCTAAATGGTGTTGTCATTTAACTTTTCTAAAAAGCGTGGGTAGAAGTACGGCACCCCTTGGAACTACTTTATGGAAAATATAGTTTTCTCCGGTTTTTTTAGCTTTTTTGTCTACCTCGTTTATACTTTCACCGTGAGCGATAACTTTTTTACGGTCTTCGGAAAGAGCTACCCAACCACTCTTAAATGGTTTTAGTACTTTAGTTAGATCGATAAGTTTTAGCTTCTTCATATCTTAATTTTATCATGTACGTTCAATGGTATAGAGCTTTGGATAGAATAGGAAAATAGCAGGCAGGTCTTCAGACAAAGCCTTTTGAAACTCACCATAAATTCTTTTTCTTTCCTTAGGGTCTAGAGTTTGTCTACCTTCTTCAAGAAGCTTGTCTACTTTAGGACTATTGTAGCTGGCAATATTTCCTCTTTGAGTTGAATGCCAAAGAGCATATTGATCAGGGTCTGGTGGAATTGTCATATAGCTTAAATAGACATCAAATGACGGTGGTAAAAGGCCCGCTGTTTCAACTTTGGTTTGTTGACCGGCCTTAGTCCAGGCTTTAGCAATTGTTTCAGCAACTGGTTTCAGTTCAGCGACAGTACTTATAATAATCGGCGTTTTTTTAGCTGCACTTCCAGTTGCATTTCCGCCAAGTGCTTCTTTTGCCAACTCTAAGTTTTGCACATAGGGTTTTACATCATCACCACGAGCCCAGTTTGTGTCTTGGATACTAGAATAGGCCACAGACCCGTTCTCAAAGGTGTCTGGGAGGGCGTAGTCAAGAGCTTGTCTAAAGGCTTTGTCATTAAATTTTCCTTTATTTAGATTTAAAAAGAGGGCCGCTACTGTGCCACTGCTGGTTGCTGAAGTAACTTTGAAATGTGGCTCATTAGCTAAGTCGAAATCATCATGTAAACGTTCAACTTTTCTAACTGAACCTAGTTTTAAAGCAGTAGCGGCTTCAGCTTCAGTGGGGTAAAATTTATAGGTTTTGTGCTCCCCTGTTTTTTGATTTTCTAAAGTTAACTCGCTTAAGAATTTGCCATTAAATTTTACTGATTCAAGTTTGTTATCTCCCAGACCCACTAGACCGTTTTTGAAGATGGGTTGAGAAACCACTGCGGGAAGCGGGGCGAATGGTTTTTGAAACTTAAATTCAATTTCAGATAGCGAAAGTCTTTTGACACTAACTCCTTTTAAACTGTAATTTACTTGGCTGGTATCGAATTTTGTGCCATCTTGCCAAAAAAGATTAGGATCAAGTTTAAAGACGAATACTTTGCCTGAGTCGGTTGCGGTCCAAGAAATTGCAGCACCACTAGTAGCTGCTTGATCTGGACCAAGTTTAGTCAGTCCAAAACTAATTTCTTTTTGGATCTCTAGAGGGAGTGAACCAATTGTAAAATTTCCTACAATACCTACCGTATCTTTACTCTTTGGTAAAAGTTGCGGAAGACGAGGTAAGAAATAGATTGCTAAGAGGCCTATACAAAGGCTCGCTAAGAAAAGCTTCCAGTTAACTTTTAGATATGAGCCAAGAAGACGGAAATTGCTCCGCAAAGACTTAGTTGCACTGGCAAAATTTAATGTCATTAAATCAAAAGGAGTGCGATTGAGACTAGTGCAAAAAGGACAGTTAAGACTATGGTTGAATAAACGACAATTTTCTCGACACCTTTCTTACTTCTGTACATTTCCCCAGATCCTCCAAATGAGCTTCCAAGCCCTGTTCCTTTAGCTTGAACAAGGATTGTGCCAACAAGGCCGATACAGATAATGATTTGTAAAATTAATAGAGGTTGTTGCATTAGGCATTATTATACCAGTTTATGTCAGCATTTCTACTATGGTGCGGACTATATTTAAGATTAGGGCAACTAGAATGACTGTTGCAATAATGCTTAGATCTGTTGGTGGAACTTGATACCCTTGGATTGTAGCTCCTTGAAATCGCCAAGCTGAAATTGAGATCTGAGTAAAATATTTGGTAATTACAAATAGGATAGCTGAGTCTACAGCTACTCCGACGGCACCTAAGGTTAGAAAGTTTATACTTGAAAAGATCGTTTCTAGAACGGGTTTCATGACCATGTGGAGTACTGTAAAGGCTAGGCTAATTATAAAAAGTGGAATTACACCATTATTAATTTGAAAACCTAGGACATATTGGGTGAGCACCCACAAAGTTAAAGTATTTACGAGAAAAGACCGGACAAAGTCCTTAATCATTATTTAATGGTAGCACAAACAGTAAATATGCTTGTGTAGGATCTATATTAGGTTAAAAACTGTATTAAGAACTTCATTAATCCCATGAGTTGCGTCAACTTCTTGGAAACTCCAGTTTTTTTGCGATTTAATAAGAGAAATTCTCTCGTTTAGTCCTGCTTTGTAATGATTTAGACGATTTCTAATCGCATCTGGATTGTCGTCATTTCGTCTTCTAATATTTAGCAGTCTTTCATATGTAATTTCTTCTGGAACATTTAACAAAACTACTGAAACTGGCATAGACCGATTGGCACTTTTTAACATGTTTGGGAATTGTTGCACTTCTTCTGTTGTTCTTAGCGCTCCATCAAGTATGAAACCTTTAGACATATCAGGCTGTTCTAGCCTTAACGACAAAACACTTAGTAAGGTAGTGGTGTCAAGATAGCTGCTACTTGAAAACATTGCCCGACATTGGTCTCCAAGATCTGAAGGATCTTTAAGTGCGATTTCACGTAAAATATCACCAGTCGAGGTGTAAGGCAGATTTGCCTTTAGTGATAGTAATTTTCCAATAGTACTTTTTCCTGAACCTTCTGGACCAACCAAAGCAACAATTTTATTTTCCATGGCACAAAGATTGTATGCAGAGCATCTTATATTGATAGTCTGCTATTCAACTTTGGAATTTAGTATGATTACGAAAATAGGCTGTTTTTCCTTAAGTAGAAGTGATACTTTCTGCTAAATCTATGCGCTTCATCTCTTAATCTTTGAATAAGATTTAAGGCTGGTGAGCCAATTGGCAAATTTATTTCTTTTTCATCTAAAGTAATAATAGTTTCAATTCTTTTTGCTAGGCCAATTACGTTTGTTGGGATTTTTGGGATAGCCCCAAGTTGACCTTTTCCGCCGTCAATAATTATTAATTCTGGGAGTGGAACATCGGATTTCAACCTTCTTGTTAGCATTTCATTCATCATAGCAAAGTCATTTGGTAAATCATCCTTGGTCTTTAATTTTATTTTGTATCTTCTATAAAGAGATTTATCTGGAACTCCGTCTACAAAAACCACTTGTGCTCCTGTCGCGTTTTTACCGCTTGTGTTACTTATGTCATAACATTCAATTTTTTTGATGTTCTTAATATTTAAGACTTTTGCTAGTTCTTCATTTTCTTCGCGCCTTCTATCGTCAAAGAGATTAGGATTCACTTCATACTCATTTGGTCTAGTTCTTAAAGCTGTTATATTTTCAATTTGCACAAGTTTTGCTTTTAATTCCCCTGCCCTTTCGTAGTTTTGGTTTTGAGAGGCTTCTTGCATCTCCTTTTCAAGCTTTTTTTGAACTGTGGTTCTTTTACCTTCAAGAAAGTCGCTTAAGTTTTTTAAATCCCTTAAATACTTTGATCTAGCTTTCTGGTCGGTAAAAACTTCCGGACATGGGCAAAGGCCTAAATGAGATCTTAAACATGGTTTATTGCCTGGATGATTTTGAGAAACGTAAGGGAAAATTCTTCTTAAAAACCTTAAGAGACTAGTTAAATCACTTCCTGTTGGATATGGGCCAAAATATTTGGCATTTAGATTTAGTTCTTGGCGTGCATAGTGAACTTGGGGAATTTTATCTTTGACTGTTATTTCAATTAGGGGGTAAGATTTTCCATCTTTCCAATCAACGTTATATCGAGGTTGAAACTTTCTAATTAGGTTGGCTTCAAAAAGTAACGCATCGATCTCTGATTCAACGACAATATGGTCAAGGGTGGTTGCTTCGCCAACCATTTGCGCAGTTTTTGGCAAAAGCTTTTCGGGTGGTTGAAAATAGGAAGAAACGCGATTTCTTAGGGATTTTGCCTTCCCCACATAAATTATTTTTCCTTGAGCGTTTTTAAAGAAATAGACGCCTGGAAGTTGTGGTAAATTTTGCCAGTTCATACGTTTAAAAAGTAACCTGGAAGATGTAGGAACCAAGAAAGAGTTCCAAACGGAATAATTTTAACACTTTGAGTCTTTTCTTCACCATTTAAGCTGTAAACCAAGGTTTGAACCCCATTGTTTGTGCCAGTTAGATCTAATTCTAACTTGTGTTTACCAAATGGTGGCACAGGAGGAACTGAAATACTTTGCCTACCGATTGTCATTTTTTGAGCCATTGAGGTGGTATTTCCGGAGTTTTCTAAACTTAAGGCTGCTTTAATTGGCAGGCCTTCAAGACCAACAATTTGATTTGGAGCCAGGAAATTTAGTTTTGCTTCTTCGGTAACTGGTAGGTCGATATTAACTGGTTTAATAAAAACATCTTTTTTAGGTTGCTCATCTTTTATAAAGTGCTTTAATTTATGATTTTCTTTGTAAAAGCCTGCTGGATTGGGACTTGTACTACTTGTTCCTCTTATAGCTAGCGCAACATGATCGAAGTCAAAAGTTTGGAAATAGTCCATTCCTCCTGAGGTTTTTCCCCAAGTTGGATCGACCATACGCCAAACCATTTTTTCTGAATTTGTTTCATCTAGATATTCAGGCCAAGCATGGAGAACATCGTTTTGATTTAAGACTGGAAAAGTTTTTTGATCTTCAGTATAAGCAAAGCCGTCAATTTCTCTTGCTTTTATTCCTGAAGCTCTTGCTAGAGCAACAAAAACATCGGTGAATTCAGTACATATTGCAGACAGTCTGGTCTCAAGAGCTTTTTGGGCACCGAGTCTATTTGGGTTCTTGGTGGGTTTATTTGGATCATAACTTAGATGAGAAATCGTAAAATCGTAAATATCTTTTGGGGAAAAAATATCTGAGGTAACCTTTTTGACCTCATTACTGGTTGTTTCCCAAAATGGCTGAGAGTCTAAATAAATTTGAGAATTTTTAGATTCAATTGGTACTTCAACTGGTTTTGCAAAAACTGCGATGTTTCCTATGGATTTTATTCCAAGTGAGGACTTTGGGCTAACATTGAAACTAGCAATGGTATTGCCGTCTTGATCTAGATTTATGCTTTTAGGCTTTGGATCAAGTGAGGTGATAAAGACCTTTTGATATGAGGTATTTGGTGGGAGAGCTATGTCCATTACTTGATCAACAACAGAATCGTTAGTTAATTTATAACTTAGATTAAAATCGTAGGCTTGATAGGGCGTTTGATCTCTTGGACCATATATTGCAACAATTGGTCCGGCAGCTTGAGCCCCTGACCAGATATTGTCTTTTGTAGATGGTATTGGTTTTGCTAAAAGTGGCGCTCCAAATGAAGGAGGCACATAAAGACCAATTGTGACATCATCAGAATTTGATGTTTTTGGAAACTGTGGAAGGGAAACTTTCCATAGCCGGCCTATTTTTTTAGCTAGACCGTCTGCCTTATAAGTTAATGTCCAATGCATTGTCTTATCAATCCCTGGGGCGAGTTTGCCAAATTGAATACGAATCTCGGTTCCCCCGTCAATTGCAAACTGATTTATTTCTAAGCTACCGCTTTGATCAAACGCCTGAACATCAGATACCTTTATTTTTTTTAATTTAATTACAAATTCTTTTGCCAAAGATTCCGTGGTGAGGTTTTTTATATGGATGTTTTCAACAACATCAGTTGAGGCATTTTCTTGGACTTTATATGTAATGTCGTAGGTAACTTGAAATTTTTTATCTGCAGCTTTTACTGGTTGTGGAAATAAAAGTAGTATCCAAAAACATAAGAAAATACTAATTAAAATGCGACTTAAGTGCATGGCGACATAATAGCATGAAGAAATGGCTTATCCTAGTTTTGAGATATGAAGTTAGTTTAGATATTTACCGGTCCAGCTTGCTTTAACTTTTTTAATATCTTCTGGTTTGCCTGTTGCTACAATTTCACCGCCTTTATCTCCACCTTCAGGACCTAGATCAATAATCCAATCACTATTTTTAATGATGTCTAGGTTGTGCTCGATTACTAAAACTGTGTTTCCTTTGGCAACTAAACTTTTAAGAACATAGAGGAGTTTTTCAAGGTCAGCAAAATGTAAACCTGTGGTTGGCTCATCTAATATATAGATAGTTTTGCCAGTGGCTTTTTTGGCAAGCTCTGTTGCAAGTTTTATTCTTTGAGCTTCACCACCTGAAAGTGTGGTTGCTGGCTGGCCAATTTTAATATAGCCAAGACCGACATCCTGCAACGTCTGGAGTTTATTTAAAAGCCCAGGAATGTTTGCAAAAAAACCAGCTGCGGCGTCAACTGTCATATCTAAAACATCAGCTATATTTTTATCGTGGAAATAGATTTCTAAAGCCTCTGCGTTGTACCTTTTGCCATGGCATACTTCACAATCAACATAAACATCTGGTAAGAAATTCATTTCAATCTTTATTTGGCCCTCCCCTTCGCATGCTTCGCATCTGCCACCTTTAACATTGAAACTAAACCTTCCTTCTTTATAACCTTTTACTTTTGCTTCCTTCGTTGAAGCAAAGAGCTGCCTGATGTGAGTAAAGGCACCAGTATAAGTTGCTGGATTACTTCTTGGGGTTCTTCCAATTGGTGATTGGTCAATTAAGATCACTTTGTCCAGATTATCAATGCCCAGAATGCCGTCGTGCGCTCCTGGCTTTTCTTTGTGAAGTGGATAAAACTCTTTAGCAAGAGCGTGGTAAAGAATGTCGTGAATTAAGGTTGATTTACCAGAACCTGAGAGACCAGTAACACAAACAAATTTTCCAAGTGGAATTTCAACATCGATGTTTTTGAGGTTATGCTCCCTAGCCCCGACAATTTTTAAAGACTTTTCGGAGTCAGTAAGTTTATTTTCTGTATAGGTTCTATTTCCGTCGATTTTCTTTCTTCCACTTAGATAGCTTCCGGTAAGAGAATTTTTATCAGCTTTGATTTCATCCGGAGTACCTTCGGCAATAATTTTACCCCCATGGATTCCAGCGCCTGGACCAAAGTCAAAAATATAGTCAGAATCTTCCATCATTTCTTTGTCATGTTCGACAACAATAACTGTGTTTCCTAAATCTCTTAGATGAATTAGGGTAGTTATCAACTTTTTATTGTCTCTTTGATGTAAACCAATTGATGGTTCATCTAAGACGTAAAGAACTCCTGAAAGACCTGACCCAATTTGCGAGGCTAGACGGATTCTTTGTGCTTCACCACCAGCTAGGGTGTTTGCTGTTCTATTTAGGGTTAGATAGTCGAGGCCAACGTCGATGAGAAATTTTAGCCTGGTAGTTAATTCTTTAAGGATTGGAGTGGCTATTTGAAGCTCCCGTCCGTTTAAGTTTGAAAGATTCTTTAAATAGTCTAGTGAAGCTACTATGCTTTGGTTTGAGACTTGAAAGATATTTTGATCCTCTATTGTTACTCCTAGTGCTTCTTTTTTAAGCCTTGTGCCATTACAGGTTGGACAAACTTCATTGCGCATGTACTTTTCAATGTCTTGTCTTCTCCACTCCGAATCTGTTTCTTTGTATAGTCTTTCAAGTCGTGTCAAAACTCCCTCAAACTTTTCGTAGAATCCAGTAGTTCTACCTTGCCTATTTGTGCCTTGGACATAGATTTCATCGTCAATGCCATGTAAAACATAATTTAATTGTTTTTCAGATAACTCTTTAATGGGCCTTGTTAAAGAAAAACGTTCTTTATCAGCGACAGCTTTAATCATCCGCATGAACCAAGTGTCGTGTTCCACTTCATTTCCTAAAGGCAGGATTCCACCCTCAGAAATTGAGAGATCTGGATTTATAACTAAATCTTTGTCGACTTTTAGTAGGTAGCCAAGACCAGTGCAGGTTGGACAAGCTCCTTGTGGAGAGTTAAAAGAAAAGATTCTGGGTTCTATTTCTGACAAACTAATGCCGCAAACTGGGCAAGCAAACTTTTCCGAATAGAGATGATCTTCCATTTCCTTTGGGTGTTCTGGGAATTCCAAGGAAGAATCCATGATTTCAGAAAGAATTACCTCTCCATCAGCTAAAGCTAGAGCGGATTCCAATGCCTCACGAAGCCTTGAAACATCAGGTTCTTTTTTGGGTTCGAAAGTTAAACGATCGGAAACAGCCTCAATTGAGTGTTTATTTGTTTTTATAAGAGAGATGCCGTCACTGGTGGAAAAAATTTGTCCATCAATTCGAACCTTAGTGATACCCTTTGCTTGAAGACTTTCTAGAAGCTGGCTGTATTCACCTTTTCTTTCTTTAACGAGTGGGGCAAGAATTAAGAATCTTCTGGGTTTAGTAGTTGCTTTGCCCATGTTTAAAACTTGCTCCTGGATTTGTTCTAGGGATAAATGGGCAATTTCTCTGCCACAATTTGGACAATGGGGATGTCCAATTCTTGCAAATAAAAGTCTTAGGTAATCATAGATTTCAGTAATAGTTCCAACTGTGCTTCTTGGATTATGGGAGGTTGTTTTTTGGTCAATTGAAATAGCGGGAGAAAGACCGTCAATTTGATCGACATCCGGTTTGTCCATAACCCCTAGGAATTGGCGGGCATAGGAACTTAGCGATTCGACATAACGCCTTTGACCTTCTGCATAAATAGTGTCGAAGGCCATGGAACTTTTTCCACTACCCGAAACCCCCGTAAAAACAACGAGTTTGTTTTTGGGTATCTCCATGTCAACATTCTTTAGGTTGTGCTCCCTTGCTCCTTTGATGATTATTTTGTCTGTCATAAGCTTTAGCCACGAAAAACTACGCCCGGAGGCGAGATTCATGCACTGTTAGTGCCCAAAATTCATGAACCAAAACAATTATATCATGTATTTTCAAGTCTTTTTATGGGTTTGTTTTGGTTAATATAAACATATTTGGTAGAATTGACCAATCGAGAAGCCAAAATGTCTTGCGGACGCCCATATAAAGTTATTCGAAATTGCCCAGTTAAAGGCGTTCAGTAAACTGGAAAGAAGTGATATTACAACACGGAGGGACTAATTGTTGTAGTGTCAAAAGAATGTCCCAAGTGCGGACAAATTATTGAGGCTAGAGTTACAAACAGGCCAGAAAAGTAATTTAATTTAAGCTTCTGTTGAACAATAATAAACAGCAGGTGATCCGGCCTTTTGAGCTACAAGGAGTAACATATTCATACTTTCTGAAGTTCCTAATTCCATTAAAAACGTAATAAGTCCTGGAAAATCTTCATCAAAATTTTTACCATAGCTACTTAGCACCAATCTGTTAATAATATTAAAATTACGATTAAGTTCCTTTATTGGACAGGAACAGGTTTTTTTATTGCCCGCCAAGGCTTTAAGTGGGCATGCTGCTTTTTCGGAAATCATTGTTTTATTATAGGATATAAATACTTAGTTTACTAATTTAGTAAATTAAATTAATTTCTTGAGGTAATCTCTATAGAAGGTGGCCCCTTCGAAGTCTAATATTTTTGCAGCTTCTTTCATCCTTCTTTCTAATACTTTGGCAAGTTCTTTCTTTTGTTCTGGAAGAAGTTCGTCTGGATTAATGTCAGCTAGTTCAGCATCCAGCATTACTTGATAGCTTTGTGAGGCCTTTTTAGCTCTTCCCTCGGCAACACTTTCATTTAGCACGTCTCCCCTAACTGGTTTAGAAATGTTTTGAGGTGTGATGCCATGATCTTTATTCCATTTAATTTGAATTTCTCTACGACGCTTAACTTCTTTAGTGGCTCTTTCAATTGAGCCAGTCATGTTGTCGGCATAAAGAATTACCCTTGAATCTGTATTTCTCGCTGCTCTTCCCATGGTTTGGATTAAGGCCACATCTGACCTTAAGAAACCTTCTTTATCGGCATCTAGAATAGCTACGAGGCCAACTTCTGGGAGATCTAAGCCCTCTCTTAGAAGATTGATACCAACTAGTACATCGTATTCACCGAGTCTAAGTTTTTTTAAGATTGAACTTCTTTCTAGGGTCAAAATGTCACTATGGAGATAGGCAACTTTTATTTCAGGTTCGTTTTCTTTTAAATAGTCAGTTAACTCTTCAGACATTCGCTTTGTTAGGGTGGTTACTAGTACCCGTTGTTTTTTTGAAACCCTATCTTTTAATTCTTTAATAAGATCTTGGATTTGTCCTTTTGTGGGTCTAATTTCTACTTCGGGGTCTGGGATACCTGTTGGTCTAATTAGCTGCTCGGCAACCACACCTTCAGCTTGCTCTCTTTCCCAGTCATCTGGGGTTGCGGAAACATAAATTGCTTGACCTTTGCGTCTTAAAAATTCATCAAATCTTAGGGGTCTATTATCTAAGGCAGCTGGAAGTCTAAAACCAAAATCAACTAAGGTTTGTTTTCGGGATTGGTCGCCATTATACATTCCTCTAATTTGAGGAATGGTCATATGGGATTCATCTACTACTAATAAATAGTCATCCTTTGGAAAATAATCCAAAAGAGTATATGGTGGTTGACCTGGAGCTCTATTGTCAAAATATCTTGAATAGTTTTCAATGCCATTTACAAAGCCTACTTCTTGAATCATTTCAAGATCATAGTTAACTCTTTGGTTTAAACGGTGCGCTTCAAGTTCTTTTCCTGCTGATTTTAGGAGTTTTACTTGGGAATCAAGATCATTTCTAATTTGTTTAAAGACATCCGCATAACTAGCTGGATCTGTCATATAGTGTTTGGCTGGATAAATTACAAACTTTTCTAAATCTTCTATGATCTTGCCGGTTAAGGGATCGATTTTTTGAAGCTTTCCAGTTTCAAAAATCCGAATGCCATAATCTTCGTAAGCTGGGTAAAGATCTATCACATCGCCTTTTACTCTAAACGACCCTCTTTTAAAATCAAACTCAGAGCGTTCATATTGAAGCTCTACTAGCCTTTCTAAAATTGCTTTCCTGTTATAGTCGGCTTTTGAATCAAGTTCCAAAATAAACTTTCCATATTCAACTGGATTACCAAGTCCATAAATTGCAGATACTGAGGCAACCACTATTACATCTTTTCTAGTTAAAAGATTAGCTGTTGATTGAAGGCGCAATTTGTCAATTTCTTCGTTGATCTCAGTCTCCTTTTCTATATATGTGTCGGTTTGAGGAATATAGGCCTCTGGCTGGTAGAAATCATAATAGGAGACAAAATAGGAAACGGCATTGTCTGGGAAAAAATCTCTGAACTCTTGATAGAGTTGGGCAGCTAAAGTTTTATTGTGAGCCATGATGAGAGTTGGCTTTTGAACCTGCTCAATGACGTTAGCTATAGTGTAAGTTTTTCCACTTCCAGTTACTCCCAAGAGTACTTGGGCTTGTGTTTGATTTTTTATTCCCTTTACAAGCTGCTCTATAGCAGCTGGTTGGTCGCCCATTGGATGATAGTCGGATTTTAGTGTAAATTGCATTAGTTTGTTCGTTTATGTATTGGTTGACTTATGGTTTTTATTCGTGTATCTTTAGTCTTAAGTTAGTTCGCAGCCTGAGAGACTCGAATTACATTTTAACACTAATATGCCAGTAGTTCTTTACAAAAGACAAAGACAAATTGTGGAATTTATCCAAAACTTCATTAAGAAGTATGGATATTCACCAACTCTTATGGAAATAGCTAGGGCTATGAATTTGTCTTCCCCAGCAACTGTTCATGAACATTTGGCGATTCTTGAGAAAAAAGGTGTTATTCGCCGAAACGCTAATGAAGTTCGAGGGATTGAAATAGCGCAGGGGTATGTGGGAGAAGAAGTTGATTCAGATGTCAATCTGGGGACTGAACTTCCACTTCTTGGATTTATTCATGCAGGGAAGCCTCTGGAGCCTTACACCGATCCAACAGCAACCTTTACGGTTTCAGCTAATTTAGTTCCTAAAAACAAAATGTCATTTGTTCTTCAAGTTAAGGGTGACTCAATGATTGAAGATGGAATTCTTCCTGGAGACTATGTGGTTTTAGTCAAGGACGAAAATATTAAGGATGGGGACATTGTAGTTGCTCTTGTTGACTCAGGACTAGCAACCCTTAAGAGAATATTTAAAGAGGAGGGGCGAGTTAAATTGATGCCAGCTAATTCGAAGATGCAACCAATTTATGCTACAGATGTTCAAGTTCAAGGTAAAATGTGCGCACTTATAAGAAGATATACGGTTTAGGGATTGGGATTTGTATTTTTTTTATTTTTTAACTTTTCTTGAAGTTCTTCAATTTTTAAATCTAGCTCCAAGTTTGAAGCCTTAAGTCTTTTTCTAAGATTTTTAGCACCTTCTATGGCATTATCAGCAAATGAAACTATTAAGCTGCCACCCCAGACAATAGCTACGAAGCCAATGACCGGTCCTATCACTTGATCTTTTGATGCTTCAGTGAGAATCTGAGTCAAAACGTAAGGCTGGCCGATTAGTTGTTCACTTGAGAAATTTAAGAAAAATGCAGCAATGCCTACAGCCATGGTTGTTGCAGACATTCTTGCCGTGGTGGTGTGAAAATTTTCCCAAGTGAGATGCTGTCGCAGCCCCTTGTTATTCTTTTCTGCAGGTATACTAACTATTTTTTCTGGTTGAGGTTCCATTTTGGCCGATAATAATTTATTCTGGACAAATTCACAATAGGATTGGTATACTTTGGTGGTGCATTTTGATTTAGCTGAGATTATTAAAGCGATCGGGTATATTGGGGTCTTCTTAATTGTTTTTGCAGAGTCAGGTTTGTTTTTTGGATTTTTTCTTCCTGGTGACTCACTTCTGTTTACAGCGGGCTTTGTGGCTTCTCAGGGATATCTGAATTTTCCCGCACTTGTAGTTCTTTGTGTTATTGCAGCAATTCTTGGAGATCAAGTGGGCTACGTTTTTGGTCATAGACTTGGCAAGAAACTATTTGAGAAGGATAGTTCAAAGATATTTAAGAAGAAACACTTAATGAGCGCACAAGCTTTTTATGAAAAGCATGGAGGGAAAACAATTATTCTTGCAAGGTTTGTTCCAATAGTTCGAACATTTGCGCCAATTGTTGCGGGAAGTGCCAATATGGCTTATCGCAAATTCTTAACTTATAACATTATTGGTGGACTTTTGTGGGCAGTTGGTATTACCACTGCCGGATACTTTCTGGGGCACATTATCCCAGATGTCGATAAATATATTATTCCAATTATTTTCATAATAATTTTAATTTCTGGTTTACCACCTATGATTCATCTTTTGAAAGATCCTGAAAATAGGAAAGAAATTAAGAAGCTTTTTAGAATTAAGTAATGCTTTTTGTAGTTTCAACTCCAATTGGTAACCTTGAAGATATAACTGTCAGAGCGCTTCGAATTTTAAATGAAGCAGATGTAATCATTGCGGAAGACACAAGGCACACAGGAGTACTTCTTAAACACTTTGAAATACCCCATAAGCCAATGATTTCACTTTATGATGAAGTAGAAGCTCAAAAACTTAATGATCTTTTAGCCCTTGTTGCCAGTGATCAAAAAATAGTTCTAGTATCTGATGCTGGGACACCATTAATTTCAGATCCTGGATATAAACTTGTAAGAGAGGCTGTTAAAGCAGGAGTTAAAGTGGAAAGTGTACCAGGTCCTACAGCAGCGATTGCGGCTCTTACTGTCTCAGGGCTTCCGCCTGATAGATTTACATTTTATGGATATCCGCCTGAAAAACCTGGACACCAGAAAGAAATATTTAATAGTCTAGGATCAGGGACAAACATTTTTTATATGTCTCCTTACAAAATGGCTAAACAACTTGCTGTATTACAAGAAGTTAAAGGAGATATCGAAATTGTTGTTGCACGGGAACTTACTAAAATTCATGAGGAAGTGTGGCGCGGGAAAATATCCGAAGCTATAAAATACTTCAAGGAACCCAGAGGTGAATTTGTGGTACTCTTTAATAATGGAATTTGACATTGAGAAAGATTTTGGAATTTTTGACTCTATTCTTAAAAAAAGAGGAACAATTGACGCAGTTAAATTTAAAGACGACTTAAGACAATATTATCTTCCGTACATAGACAAGCTTCTTAAACTGGATAGACCAACAATTGTCGGGGTATCTGCTATTCAAGGAGCCGGCAAAACAACACAAGGAGAAATTTTAGAAGTTTTACTTTCTAAGATGGGCTTTAAATCTGTGAGTCTTTCAATTGATGATCACTACATTACACACAAAGAGCTTTGTGAACTTCGTGCCAAAGATCCTAGATATATAAGGCGAGGGGTGACACACGACATAAATTTAGCAATTAGAAATCTTGACCAACTTAAAAATATGCAACAAGGTCAGATAGTTTTGGTTGCGGAGTATGACAAGGCGGCACAAAAGGGCGATGGGGATAGGTTTAGATGGATTAACCCAACTTTTGGACTTGTTATGAAGGCTGTAGTTATTGAGGAAGTTATGATGATTGATTCTGAGATGCAAAAAATTAGAGCGCTTCATTTGACGGCCGCTAAATATAAAGATCAGATTTTAGAGATACCAGACAATATGGGTGCTGATTTACCACTCCTTGAGCACTTTTTGCCAAATGATTTCGTGGATTTTTTGCAGAAAAATATTGACGGAGCTGTGACTATTGAATCTGGTGGAGAAAACGAATTTAAATTTTCTGGAAATGGAGAAATAGTTATTAGTAGAGATAAATTACCTAAAGGCTGGAGATTGGTATTTGATAAACCTGACTTTATTTTTTATGACGGGTGGATGCTTGGAGCCAGAAGCGTTTCAGACGAAGCAGTTTTTTCTTCTGGACTCCCCGCTTTAGAAACTCAAGAAGATCAGGAGTTTGCTAAGGATATTAATAGAAAGCTTTTGGAATACGACGAACTTTGGGGCATGATTAATTTCTTGACTGTTTTATATGTACCAGACTATAAAATGGCACTTGTTTGGAGGGAAGATGCAGAAAAACCTCTTCAAGCTAAAGGAGAAGGAATGACACCTGAGCAAATTAAAGAATTTGTATACTATTTTTGGCGATCAGTCCACCCGGCTATTCAAATCAAAAATTTAGCAAGCGACACAAAACATACTAATCAGGTAGCAATTATTGGAGATGATCACGCAATTTCTGAAGTTCTTAACCCTCAAGATGTTCCTCTAAAGTTGCCATAATTTTACTGGCTGCGTTTTTGTTACCGGCTTCAAGATTTAGCCTAAGAAGTGGTTCGGTAGCACTGCTTCTTAAGTTGAATTTCCAATCGCTGCCAAAAACAGTTAGACCGTCAATAAGAGAAACTTGGTTGCCATTTTTTCTATAAATATTAGCCACATTTTCTAAAATTTCTGCCGACTTTTCTATGGACACTTTGTAGTTTATTTCAGGTAGCTCAAAGTAACGGTTTTTTAAATGTTTTAATTTTTCTTCAAGGTCATTTTTTTGACAATAATCAATAAATTTTAGAGCTACAAAGATTCCATCATCAATACTATAGAAATCTTTATAGATTATGTGGCCACTATTCTCGCCAGCAAAAATAATTTTCGGATCATCTGCCATAGCAAACTTCAACGAAGTGTGCCAAGCGGGAAAAACCTCGACAGTACCGCCTGAAAGCTCTACTTCGTCTCTCACAACTAATCCCGCTCTTACATCGATTGCAACTTTTCCCCCACCATTTTTTTTGACCTCACTACTTCCTAGAATAGCTAGAACAAAGGAAACGGGAATAAAATTACCACTTTTATCTATAAAAGCCACACGGTCTCCATCACTGTCCCACATGATCCCAAGACCTGCTCGTAAGACTTTAACCGATGATTCTAATTCCCTTCTGTTTTCGGCCATTAGCGGATTACCTTCGTGATCCTTTCTAGTAAAAGTGAATTTGGCTTTTAGATCTTTAAATAGAGCTGGAACAACGGTTGAAGTGGAGCTTCTTATTGTGTCTAAGACTAGGTTCATATTGATTGACTTTAATTGTGACATTTTTTTTAGATCGTCGACATAGTCCTTCGTCATGTCTAGCTTTTGAACTTTTTTAGTTGGAACTACAATCTTTGGAAAAGTCTCCTTTGCGACTATTTTTTTAAGTTTTAATATTTCACCCTGATCTAAAGGTAGTGCATCTTTACCAACTATTTTAAAACCATTGTCCTTGGCACCTAAATGAGAAGCTGTGACCATAACCCCCAGGTCAAACCCCTTTTTAGCGACTGTATAATAGAATTCTGGAACCGGGACTTCACCTAAATCAAAAACTTCTACGTCTTCACTAAAACCGTCAATTAAATATTTTTTTAGTTTGGGAGTACTTTCTCTAATGTCTCCGGCAATAGCTACCCTTTTTGGGGCTTTCCAAGATGAAAGAGCTTTACCTAGCGCAAAGGCAAGATGTTCATTAACTTCTTCAGGATATTTTCCTCTTAGATCGTAAAGTTTGAAGGCAGATGTTTCCACTACTTTATGTTAAAGAGTTATGAGAAGGAGTTCAAGTGAATCACTCAATGTGACTGGGCTTTGACCGGATTTAGAATTATAGTCAGCTTCAAGGAGTTTTGAATGAAAAACAATCAACTGCTCTTTAGTAAATTTTTTAGCCTGATTTATAACTCTATCTTTTTGCCAGGGAGCAAGATTTTGAAAGTCATCCCCACCAAGAAGTAAACGGACTTGCCTTGCTAACATAGACAGCGCTATTTCAGGCTCCTCCGACTTTATGTATTCGTTCCATAAAGGCAACATTACTTTTTGGTTACCTGGAGCCAATGATTCAACAAATTTAAAAACTACTGGATCAAGTTTAAATTCTTGTACGCCTAATCCAGGAAGTTTTTTTTGAAAGCTTTGCACCTCGGCGAAAGTTAGTTTTTTTGGTTCATAGAGAACGACATTTGTGGATGTTGGTACTTCTAAATCGTCAAAGAGTTTTTTAGTACTTCCCGGGTTTTCAATAATAATTAACTTTTCTGTTTCAAAGAGAGATTGAGAAGCGAAGTTTTCATTTAGAGTTATCGACGTCTGTTCTTTGGCAACTAGAGTTATGGCCTCGCCATTAAAATTCTTTTTTAAATCTGTTAGATAGTTAAAAGACAAAGTTGTGTTGTCTCCATGAATTAAAGTTACCATCCGCGCTTATTTTTTAAATATTTTTGATAGAGTACTTCTACTGTCTTGTGATTAATTCGATGATATGGTCCTTTATGGGCTACAAGGGCCCCTGAAAAGGTTTTAGGGATGTGCATTAACTCATGAATGATCGTTCTATCTTGATCTTCTTCACGCATCCTATCAAAGCGTTCAGAAATAACCTCGATTACATATTGAGGTTTTATGTTTAAAGCTAATTGCCAGACTGTTGGCAATGACCAAATTCTTGCTATTGCACGCCCCTTTGATCCATAGCTTCTAAACAAGGTGAGTCTAGCCGGGTCAATGTGAGGCAAATCAAGATGAGGTAAAAGCTCTTCAATTCTTTTTTTTATTTCAGGTGCTGGTTCCCAGTTCATATGCTAAAGAAATTTAATATTTTAGACCAAACATCTTCAAAATTTGTGTTAGTATTTTTGATTTTTTGATCTATTCCCTTTTGAATTTTATTAAGTGTAATTGTTTTTTGATCAGCAATCTGGGGTAATCCTTTTACTTTCGAAATTTTCTGAATTGATTTTGCAAACGGCTCAAGTTGACCATTTTTATCTGTAAAACTAAATTCTTCAAATGGTCCAGCTTGAGCTGAAAGAATAAAAGGAGTTATAGCAACTATATTCTCTTCTGTCCAGTAGTTTTTGAAGGCATCTTCATAGTGTTCATAAGATTTATGCCAGCCAGCCTCTGTTATAAATAACTTTGGATTTTCAACTCCGAACGTTTTTAATAAAGCTTCTTCTTGTAAGTAGCTTTTAATGTTCATAGGACTTCTTGCATTAGGAGCTGTGCTAAAAGCCGGGTTTCCATACGCATGAGTTGAGAAACCGTCTATTTTTTTAAAAATCCCTGGAATGTAGGCCTCCATCCGTTCTAGATAAGTTATATTGTCCATAGAAGCAGAGCCGTTTGGAGCGGCTGAATCCATACCGCCCGTAATTACAAAATAGTCTTGATTTTTTTTGTGGAAAATATCTATGGCTCGATCTAAAACTCTGGCATACTCCTCTGGGTAGACAAAACCACCCCACTCACCTTGGTGGTTTGGTTCATTGTAGATCATCACGTAACGATTTTTAGTGGGCCATGGGAGCTGATCTAAAAAGTTTGCGAAATCAACTAAATCCCACTCATTTGGTGCCATCCAGTGATCTCCTACAGGGTAAGACGCTATTCTTAAAATTGGAATGAGCTTTTGTTTTTTGGCTTCTTGCATGAATTTAGTCCATTTTTCGACATCACGCTCATTTGATCTAATTGGAATGGTTACATAGCCCCACTCTCCACCTGAGCTGTTTACTAGTTCAGATGCTTTAGGAAGTTCAGTTGTTTCAAGAATGTGAATGCCATATTTATTGTTTGAAACTGAAAGTGGATCGTATATGGCATTAACTGGAGCTGAAAAAATAGTAGCCAAAAAAAAGAAAAATAGGATAAGAGCAGTTTGGCGAAGCACGGGAGAATTATATCATTTAGTTTTTGATTGTTATAATCACTAGTAATGATTAGAAATACTACACAACTTGGTGACAAAGAACTTAGGGCGGAAAATGAAATAATTACTGATGTAAATAGTCCTAAAGTCAAACAAGTTATTCAAGACTTAATTGACACCATGAAAGCAAAAGACCTAATTGGTATGGCTGCTCCCCAAATTGGAGAAAACTACAAGATCTTTATTACTAACCCCAGGAAAACTCAATATAGATCAGATGGCCTAGATGATGAACTTAGAATCTATATTAATCCTAAAATAGTATTTTTATCTAAAGAGAAGGTTACTATTTATGAAGGGTGTGGAAGTATTAAGCAAGCATCAGAATTTGGTCCAGTGGAAAGATCCAAAGTTGTTCAAATCGAAGCATTGGATGAAAACGGAAGGAAATTTAAAATAAAAGCAGATGGACTTTTGGGAAGAGTTATCCAGCATGAATTTGACCATATTAACGGAATTGAATTTATAGACAAGGTTGCAGACATGACAATGGTGGTTACTAAGGAGATTTATATAAGAGATATTAAAGACTCGCCAGAAAGAGCAAATAATTTAAAGATTACAATTAAAGAAGTTTTGAATTAGTTCGGCTGGACGTAGCAAACTACACCCTCATAAACCCACCCTGGCAATTTTAGAACTGCAGTTTTTTCCTGATCACTTATAGTGTAAAGATGGTCTGTACTGGAATCATTGTTAAATCTATAAAGCGGAACTGTTCCTGCTGGATGGTTGTTTCTGTTATAACAATAGCCTAGCACTACTTTGTTCCCATAACCTCTACTTTCAGCAATAGCAATTTGGTTTTCAGAGGCTTCTAGGAAATAGTCAGTATTTGTGTTGACTCTATAAAGAGGAACGGAGTTTGCGACTTGATTAGCCCAGATTCTACAGCAGATACCTTCTTTAACAGCTTGATTTATGTCGTTATTTTTTGGCGCATTTGGGACATCGTAAATATGCGCTAAAATGTCCGAATTATATTTTCTTTGTAAGCTAAGAAGACCACCTTGTGTTACGGGCGTTGGTGTTGGAGAAATTATTGGTGTTGGGGTTGGTGTAAAAGCCTGTATGGGTGATGAGATTACAGTGGGAATTGGTGACAAGCTTCCAGCTTTAGAATCAAACAAGGAAACACTTCGTCTAAATGTATATCTTGGGACATTCGGAAAACCTGTTTCCTTATTCATGGTTAGAGTCACATAGTATAGGTAAAAATTTTGTCCGGTATGCCCAGGCAGGGCATCATCTGCCACTTGGCTTACATATACTCGAATCCAGTCTTTATTTGGATACGGTTCCCCAAGAGGTAGTGGCTTAGCAAAATTGGTAAATCTTAATCCATCCTCGGAAACCTTAAACTGAGCAATATTATTGGTAGTTATAGACCCAGAGCTTATTGCTAGATATTTTTTTAAATAGTCGTTATAAGTCACAGAAGTTTGACCATCAAGTCCTTTAACCTTGGTAAAGTTACCCCCTAACCCGGGCTGTGTAAAGCCACAGGACGTTGAAGTCGAGCAATAATATTTTTTCCAGCTAGCTGGATTGTTAGATTCAGAAATTGGCGCTCTAGCAACGGTAATACCGCGTGTTCTTGATACATTAGTGTGCTCAAAATAGTAAAGATAGAGATACCAAACTCCGTTGTCTTGGCGAAGAATTAAACTGCCAGGATCAGCTCCACCTACCTTATTTGGTGGGTTATAGCCTGTTAAAATTTGATTATTAGCTGGTTTTTGCCATGTCTTTCCCTCATCTGTAGACTTCACATAACCAACAGAATATTTAGTCCTGTCTTCAGCACCTTCAGTATTTTGATAATTTTCAGCGTGATAAACGCCGTGAATTATATTTGAGTTTGGATCTTTATATGCACCCACTAACCAAAGTCCATTATGATCAAAATCACTTGTTGACGCGCCACCTTTTAGACCAGGGATTGATTGTGGTGAAGATATTTTTTCTGAAAGAGGGCTATTGATGCTAAAGTTTCCTGTCCAGGTTGTTAAAACACCGGCCGGCTTACCATTTTGAATCATAGTAAAATATGGAAGGTCGGGAAGGCCGGAATCTTTTGATTCATAAACATGCTGTTCCGGGCCTAAGGTTACATTTTGAATATCGTCGCTATTAGCTCTTGGGGAAAAAAGAAAGTTAGACCTTTGTAATGCAAAGGTCGTTCCCAGTACCAAAACTATTAAAATGGCAACCAAAGCTATTTTCATTTTGGATTTACATAGCAGACTATGCCCTCATACGACCACCCAGTTTGTGGGATAAGTTTAGAACGTTCTGTTTCCTCTGTTGTATAAAAATGATCTGTGTCTTTAAAATTATAAAATCGATATAGTGGAACTGTGCCAGCTGGTTGTTTTCCGGGCTTATAACAATAACCTAAAATTGTTTTATTTTGGTATCCATTACTTTCAGCCAAATTAATTTGATTAATATTCGTTTCCATAAAAAAATCAGTCGAATTCTTCACTTTGTACAATGGAATTGTATTGTCAATTTGAGTTGTAAATAATTTACAGCAAGCACCCTCATCTTTAAAATCATTGGAAATCTCGCCCATTTTTGTTCGATCTGTTTTATCATAAATATGCTGCCTATCCTTAGAGTTGTAATATCTATACAAGTCTGTAGTTGTCACATTGTTCGTACTAGTAGATATGGTTGGATTTAAGATGGTGACAAGACGTCTCATTAAATACCTTGTACTGTCTGTAATCTCTTGTGTCTTAGGATCTCTTTTCAAAACTACGTAGTACCAATAGAACTGGTTATCAGTTTTGTTGGCAGTGCCGTTTAATCCAATAAGACTGCTATAAACTTTTACCCACCCGGGCCCGATACTATTTTCAAGTTTTAACGGCTCACCATAATTTTTAAAACTTATTCCATCGTCAGAATAACTCATTTGAAGCGTGTCGTTGATCAAAAGTGGATCACCATTTATCGCAATGAACTTGTTTAAATATGAATTAAAAGCAACCGGAGATTTTCCTGTAAGCCCTGGAAGAACGGTAATTTTTCCACCAATCGCTGGTTCAGTGAAACCACAATTTGTAGAAGATGGGCAATAATACTTACTCCATTTGGATGAATCACCAAAGTATTTATTTGTAGTCTTGGCAACACTCATTCCTCGATATTCGACATCTTTTCCAAATTCGAACGAATAGAGATATGTGTCATTGCCCATTTGAATTAGGGAGTCAGGGTCTGTTCCACCCATTTTATCGGGATTCCCTACCCCTGTCATAAGGACATTATTTGGATAATTTGGTTTAATCCAAGTTTTACCGCCGTCAACTGATCTAATATATGCAGTAGTGGTAATAGTATTGTTTAGTGAGGGCGCATCGGTGCCACTATGAGTTTCGGCGTGATATATTCCTTGAATAATATTGTCCTTGGGGACAAATGAGGTCCCTGACAACCAAACACCTCCGTAATCAGGATCGGACCTCTTATCGCCCTTTACAAAACCCACCATGGGTGTAAGGTCACCAAGTTTTGGCCCTAAAGGATTTAAAACTTGATATTCTCTTTGGTTGCCTTCGACCCCCCCTACCCCCCCAACCGCGAGTGCTCCGATTAAACCTTGAGCTGTTTGAACTGTAATATATGGAAAGTCGGGTATGTTATTTTGGGAGATGGAAAGGACCTGCTCTTCCGGGCCAATTGAAAATTCTACAGATCCTTCAGCTTTGGGAGAAAAGCTGGTTGAATGATTTAGTTGTAACCATAGTCCTGTTGCCACAACGGCTAAAAGAAGAACAAATATTGCCGCAAATTTCATACACTATCATTAGACACAGCGCTTATTCTAAAGTCAAGATAGTCCCTTGGCGGCTTTACGGGCTTCTACCTCGTCCAAGATTTTCTTTCTAATACGGATGTTTTGTGGAGTAATTTCTACTAATTCATCATCAGCTATGTATTCTAATGAGTCTTCAAGCGACATGGTTTTTTTGACATCAACGTGAGCTGAGACTCCGTCACCTTTAGAACGATGGTTTGTTAATTGCTTCTCTTTACAAACATTGACAGAAATATCTTCTGCTCTTGAATTTTGACCTATTACTTGGCCTTTATAGACTTTGGTTCCTGCTGTTATAAAAAGACTACCTCGTTCCTGTGCAGTTGCCAAAGAATATTGCATTGCCGTACCTGATTCAAAGGACACAATTGACCCCTGGTCTCTTTCTCTCCAAGAGTCAAAGTCAGGACCATAATCAGCAAAGTTAGAATTTATAATCCCTAATCCTTTGGTGTCTGTTATAAATTCACTTCTATATCCCAAAAGTCCTCTTGTTGGGATTAAGAATTGAAAATAGGCAATGCCATTATCTGTTCTTAAATCTTTTAATTCTCCGTGCCTCGTGCCTAATTTTTGCATAACCACACCACTGTATTCTTCTGGTACCTCAATAAAGAGATTTTCAAAAGGAGCAAGTTTTTTGCCGTCGACTATTTTTTCAATTACTTTTGGTCTTGAAACTTGAAGTTCGTAGCCTTCTCTCCTTAATCTTTCGATAAGAATTGCCAGATGAAGTTCCCCTCTTCCAGAAACCTCCCAAGTGCCATCTGTGTTATCAGCAACTCTTAATGCCATGTCTGTTTCCAACTCTTTCATTAAGCGCTCTCTAATTTGTCTTGAGGTTGTGAACTTTCCTTCTTTTCCTGCAAAGGGGCTAGAATTTACCATAAATGTCATTTTGACGGTTGGCTGTTCCACCTCAATGAGAGGTAAAGCAATTGGCGTTATTGGGTCTGCTATAGTTTCACCAATGTTGACATCTGGAATTCCAGCAATACCTACAATGTCACCGGCTTCAGCTTCTTGAATTTCAACCGCTTGAAGGCCACTATAGGTAATGAGGGATGTGACTTGGAACTTCTTTTGTTCCCCCTCTCTATTTATATGAACAATTTCTTGGCGATTCTTAATTTTCCCATTAGCAATTTTTCCAGTAGCGATTCTCCCCTTGTGCGTGTCGCCTTTAATAGTTGTGACTAAAACCTGAAGTGGCTTTTCTGGGTCTCCTGAAGGGGCTGGGATTTCTTTAATAATAGTGTCAAAAATAGTTGTTATATTTTCCATCTTAGAAATATCTGGTTCCATTCCTGCTTTGCCATCTCTTCCAACGGCATATATTGTTGGGAAAAAGGCATGTTCTTCAGCGGCACCAAGCTCCACGAAAAGATCAAAGGTTTTTCCAACGACCCATTCTGGTCTAGCATCTGGCTTGTCAATCTTATTAATGACAACAATAATCTTTAACCCAAGAGCTAAGGCTTTTTTCAAAACAAATCTGGTTTGAGGCATAGGCCCTTCTTTGGCATCAACTAAAAGAAGTGCTCCGTCAGCCATTTTCAAAACTCGCTCCACTTCCCCACCAAAATCGGCGTGACCTGGAGTATCTATGATATTAATTTTGGTGTCTTTATAGATGACTGAGGCATTTTTTGAAAAAATGGTGATACCCCTTTCCTTTTCCAGTTCATTTGAATCCATGATCAAATCACCAGAGGCTTCTTGGTCTTTTGTCATGACTGTTTGGGTTTGACGCAAAAGAGCATCAACCAAGGTTGTTTTACCGTGGTCAACGTGAGCGATGATCGCGACATTTCTAATGTTCATAGGCAATTAAAAAACCGCCCTCGCGGCTTATGTCTATATTATATCAAATTGGCATAATAATATCTTATAGTATATAATATGACAATGAAATCATCAGAACTTGGCAGATTTTCTTACATTGCGTCCAGCTTACTAATTACAATATTAGCAATTAGTAGTTGTGCCAGATTTACACGAAGGGATAATCGCGTTGTTAATTTAAATCAAATAGTAGCCTATTTGTGCTTAAATTCTGAAGAAAATCAAGCGGAGATGCTTCCACCTGAGGATGCCACGTTACTAATTGGCAACAACCAAGTTAAGACAGATATCAATGCTGAAATTATTAGCATTAACGGTCCAGATAAAGTAGAGCGTAAGGACTTCAAAAATGAGTTTGGCCCAGCGTCATTATTTGAGTTTCCGGAAGCAGGTATGACTATTTCGAAGCATTTAAATCGTGAGGGGAAAATGCTTTATACCGTTGGATACACCTGTGACCTTAAAATTTTATAGCTAACCATTTATATAAACCCGGCTTCACCTTCTAAACCTGGAAGAATAAAATCAGACTTGGAAAGTTTAGCAGTAATCTTGAATTTCCCTTTATCGCCCATAAATGGCACTAAAGTCTCTGCTTCTACATCATCTTTAGATCCTTTAAAGAAAGTAATTAAGATTTTTCTTGGTCCCTTAAAATTTTCTAAATCATTTTGAGTTATTGCGAATTCAAATTTATAAGAATTAGTATCTAAAATTTTTACTGAATTTCCTGCAGGGGTAGCATTTAAGCCAATGCGGAGATTATTATCAATGATAATTCCTTCGACTGGGGAAATTAAATTGACTTGATCTAGTTTAGATTTTGCTAGTTCAACATTTTTTATAGAAATGTCTAAAGAATTTTGAAGACTGTGATCCTTGTCAAAGGCCGCCCTAACTCTTTCGTAATCTAAAAGTTCTTTATCCAGTTCAGTTTGAAGTTGTTTTTTATCAAGCGAAGCAATCCATTCCCATTGTTTTATTTTATCTCCTGTGTTTTTAGTGACACTAGAAATTTTTCCAGAAAAGGCAAAACGAGCTTCCACAATTTCCGCGGTAACAATTCCGGGGAAAGACAGTTTCATATAAATATGATATCATCCAAACTATGGAAAAGAAGAACACATATTTGGTGATCGGTATAATTGCGGTTTTCATCTTGGGTCTTTTTGTTTTTGTAAAAATGAGACCAGCTGATTCTCAACCAACAAATCCAGATTCTGGAATTACCACAACCACACCAACGCCAACAGTTAGTTCAGCGCCATTCGATCAAACGATGGTTGGAGAATGGACTTGGACAAAAACTACCATGTCCGACGGAGCAGTCACAACACCAATTAAGGAAGAGTCTTTTGTTATGACTCTTTCACCAGAAGGAAATCTTTCTTCCACCACAGATTGTAATTCACTACATGGGAGCATCAGTCTAACCGGCCAAGATAATGGAATGGTGGTTTCACCACTGGCTTCTACAATGATGTACTGCGAAGGATCACAGGAAGCTACATATTCAGCACAGCTTCAACAAGTAAACTCATATAAAGTTTCCGGAAATGAACTTTGGTTTATGCTTCCTTATGACTCGGGAACCATGGTGTTTACAAAAAATTAGTGATACTCTAGTTAGGTGATTCGCTCAATTATCCTTGTTTTGCTTTTAATATTGGTTTTGATTTTATTTGGAGGTTTTGGATATTTGTGGATGCAAAATCAGAAACTTAGTCAGCAAATAGAACAGTTTAAACCACAACAGATTAACCAAAACACCACTTCACAAACATCGGTTTTTCCCAGTCCAACCCCAAATGATAACCGCCAATTACTTTTACCAAACGAAAACGGCGTTTATTTTTCTTTTGAAAAGTATGGGCAAGGTTGTAATGGAAGTGCGGCAGGTAAAATTAACACTGATTCAGCTGACGAAACATTTGTTTATAAAAATTCTGATTTTTCAGTCAGTCTTCCAAACAATAAAAAGTGGTTGAGTGATATTTATAAACTTAATCCTTATGACACTTTCGATGGTGGTATCTCTTATGGAGGACTAACTGTTGTGGAGGGATGTGGTATGGGCAGAACAAATAGGTTAAGTATTGTACCCCAAAGAAGCCAAGTATTAACTGTTAGTGAACTGAATAAAGAAAAGGGCGATGGCAGTTTGTGGGTTTCTGGACCGACTACTAAAGAAATTGGTGGAAAATCAGTTGTTGAATGGGAAGCGACAGGTCTTTGTAATAATGCTCAGGCCGAAGTTATAGGAAAGAAAAATAACTATGTCTTTTCTGGGAATTGTTTAGGTGACTTGTCTGATGTGGAGAGAACCATTGAGACCATGTCCATCTATTAA
This sequence comes from uncultured Gammaproteobacteria bacterium, assembly GCA_964576435.1. Lineage (GTDB taxonomy): Bacteria > Patescibacteriota > Microgenomatia > JAMCZE01 > JAMCZE01 > CAZNUP01. The sequence goes on along the minus strand of CAZNUP010000001.1, from coordinate 596,127 downwards.
AAATTAATTTCTTCATTCATGGCTGGTAAGAACACTTGAGCAATAATTGAATCTGCTTTTATCTTTTCAGAAAGAACCCTCCTTGGCTCTTCATCACCATGGGTTAAAAATAGTTTTTTAACGCCGTTTATCTTTCCTAACCAATTTAAAAGTCTTTGTTGATCTGCATGGGAACTTAAAGAATGAGTTTCACTTATTGAGGCATGAATTGGAACATATTTTTTATCAATTTGAACACTTTCAGCACCTTCTAATATATCTCTCCCCATGGTTTCTTCCCCTTGGTAACCAACAAATAATAATCGGGTATTTTTTTTTGGGAGAAATTCTTTTGCTTGATTTAAGATTCTTCCGCCTGTCATCATGCCAGAACCTGCAATAATAACCTTGGGACCCTTTATCTTTTTAATCTTTTGACTAAATTTGAACTGTTCAACAACCTCTAAACCGTCAAAGTTAAAAGGGTTTTCATGTCTAAATTGCTCCCTAGTTTCGGGATTAAAAAAGTCAGAATAGTCAAAATAAATTTCTGTTGCTTTAATTGCCATTGGGGAATCTAAGAAGATTGGGGTTTCTGCTTTAATTTTGCCCAGCCGCTTCAGTTCACCAATTAAAAGCAAAATATCTTGCGTTCTTTCTAAGGCGAAGGCAGGAATTAAAAGAGTTCCTCCAGTTTGTTCTACTATATTTATTTCTTTCATTATGATTTCAATTGGACTTTCATCAGGATGGTTTTTGTCACCATACGTTGATTCCATAACTACAAAATCAGAACTTTGTATAAATTCAGTTGGCTCAATAATAAGTTGTGGAGTGTTTCCTAGATCGCCACTAAAAACGATTTTTTGACTATCTGTTATTTCAATTGAGGCAGAACCTAGAAGGTGGCCAGCATCAACATATCTAATTGTGCAGTCTCCAACTTTAAAAGTTTGGTGGTAGCCAATGGTCTCACTTTGAGCCAGTGTTTGGTTAACATCAGAATCACTATAAAGTGCCCCTCTTGGGTTTTCAGAAGCAATTTTAGCGGCGTCGTGCAAACTTAAGTCAATCAAATCTAAAGTAGGCTTGGTCATATAAAGTTGACCTCGGAAACCGTGTTTTGGTAGTAGGGGAAGTCTTCCACAATGATCAAGATGGGCGTGTGTTAAGAGAACGGCGGAAAGATTTGCAGGATTATATTGGAGCGGTTCATAATTCCAAGCTACTTCTTTTTGAAGCCCTTGGAACATACCTTGGTCAATTAATAGCTCGGTCCCATTGTCACTTGTGAGTTTATAGCAAGAACCCGTAACCATTCCTGCGGCACCTAAAAATTTAATTGATTTCATTATATTAACTATATCAAATATTGTTTTTTGATTGTTGTATCGGTATAATCCTTAATTGATGATAGAATTTGTTGAAGTTAATACGCAGGATGTCGCTTCTTTGGAGAGTAGAGGCGAAAGAAAAACTATAACGCAGATAGCAGGAATTAGAGACGGCGGGGAAGAAATTTTACCCGCTTGGTATGATCCAGAAAATTATCTACATACTTGGCTTAGGACAAATGTAAATAAAGCAGTTTTTGCTTTGATGGCTGACCCATCAGATGTTAAATATAGTTAAAGAATTATTCCACTGCCCTCTTTTAGTGAATTTTCCTGAACAACAAAACAGTCTTGACCAAAAGAATTAACACCCACGAATTCTGCTTCGTTTTTGAAAATCTTCTCTAACGGCGTACATGCTCTGCAGCCATTCGATTTACAAGTCAATTTATCTAGTGCCCTTGCCACTTTAATGCTTCTTGCATGTCTTCTAACCGTTTCTAAGGTTTCCTCTATGTTTGGTAACTCTTTGGGAGTAATTTCCTCATTAGAATCCAAATACCAATAGGCAGCACCGGATACTTTTTTGTTTTGGCAATTTGTGGCGAGCAGGACATAGATAGGAAGCTGGAGTGAATCATCTTTTTCCTCGGATTTACTGGTTTTGAAGTCAATAATTCTCACTGAATCGGTTGCCTGATCGTATTCAAGCCAATCCACTTTCCCACAAAGAATAATATTCTCCTCTTCCGATAGCCAGAAAGACGGGAGGTCCATGTTGATTTTGACTGCAAGGTTTTTTAAAGGGCCGGGGTGTGTTGTTATCCTATTAATCATATTGATTCCTCTGGTTTTGTATTTAGCTTCGGTTTCTGGATCAAAAAAACCGCCAGCTCTGCCTTGATATCTTTTCCAGACAGCTTCAAACTTGGGAAGGAGGGGTTCTACAAACCTTTTGTCGGTCGGGATAACCGACAAGGCCTCTACTACCTCGTGAACCGCTGACCCCAAAGAAAGAGATGGTGTCACAATTTGAACTTTGTGCTTTGTCTCTGGCCTTTTCCAGACATTTTTCAAATAGTAAGCTCTGGGGCAAGCTAAAAAATCTGCTATTGAAGAATGGGACACCCAGGTGGCACTAAATTTATCTTTTGGCATTTGGTGTAATATAACAGAATGAAAGGGATTAAGGAATTTTTTCGAAAAATAAAACTTACTCAAGATCTGGCAGGATTTGACTATTTTGAGAATTTTCTTATTGCCACAGTGGTTACAATCCTGGGGGTCCGGTTTTTTTTAAAAATTAGTGGCTATCCACAAATTGGTGGATCAGGACTTCATATTGCTCACATGCTTTGGGGTGGATTATTTCTTTTAATTTGTCTACTTCTTACTTTCCTTTTTATGGACAGAAGGATTAAAGCGTTTTGTGCCGTTCTTGGAGGTGTTGGATTTGGACTATTTATTGATGAACTTGGAAAATTTATAACTTCTGACAATAATTATTTTTTTAGGCCCACAGTTGCGTTAATTTATATTTTCTTTGTTCTTCTATTCCTTCTTATGCACATTTTAAAAAACCACATGCAAATATCTAAAGAGGAATACATATCGAACGCTTTAGATATTTTTAGAAATTCACTAGTTCATGGAATAAGTGACATTGAAAAAGTATTAGCTCTTCAATATTTAAGTAAAGCTGGAAATCCTTTTGAATTTTCTAGTCTGTACGCATTTACAAAAGAGAAAGAAACCGACAGGCACGAGGCCTTTGCCATTATGACTAAACTTCGAAACACAGTTACCAACTTTGTTAATAATTTAGTTTGTAGACGACCATTCCAGATCTTGGTGATTGTACTTATAGAAATTCAAGCAATTTTTAGTTTCTTTCTTTTACTATTTGTAATTTTGTACTATTCAGGGATTTTATCGAGAATTATTGAGCACGGAATAATTTTAGAATTAGACTTTGCAACCAGTGCAGTTATTATCAGTTCATTTTTAGCAGGGATTCTGGCAATTGGAGGAGCCTTAGAATTCCACAGGTCGAGGAAGAAAGCCTTTACTTACGTCAAGTATTCCCTTTTCATTTCAATTTTCATTGTGCAGTTCTTTATTTTTTGGATTAACCAATTTGGAGCTTTAGTGGGACTGGTTTTCGATGTTCTTGCCCTTCAGGCAGTAAACGTGATACTTAGCCAATACAACGATGTTTAACTCTAGTTTGTTAAACGTGGGATAATAGAGTATGGATATTTTAGGATGGATTTCTTGGGGAATAGTTTTTACTTGTTCTTTACTTCTTACCTATGGGTGCTTAACTAGAAGGCCATTGCCCACTACACTTCTTGTGGAGTGTTCGTCTTTTTGGGTCCTTGTTCTAATATTTCTAGTTATGCCTTGGCCAAAACTATATATTCTTTGGGTAATGCCAATTGTCTTTATTGGAGTAAAGTACCTAGTTCCCAAACTCTTTAGAGAATTTGTTTAGGACAGTAATCTTCACACAAGAATAGAAGTTTGCACTTTATTTTTTTGTCTTGTGGCGTCTTGAAGCTTTATCGATAAGCATAAGGCGTTTAATTTCCAATCTCTTTTTAGTTTTATGAGATCTTGATTTGCCTCTTTTGCCAATTCTTGTCGGTCTTTTTGCCATGTCATTACTATACACTATAAAAACCAGAATTAATAGAGATAATTAAAGATTATGAGAATTTTTTGTCCTAATTTTTGACTAACAACATAATTTAGGGTTTCATTGTATTCCAATTAAGTTGAAGCCTTGTTGTTTTAAAAGTTCTAAACTATTAACTTACGTTTTTTAAATGCAAATGGTTAGGTAAAAATGGAGTCATATACAAGAATATGAAGAACACATTTCAAGTTTACAGTGGGTAAAGAGACCCATCATAACGAAGAAAGTGACCATTGAGACTGTCGTCCCAATTATTTGCTATTTTTATGATTTTTTCTACTTGTTCTCGCGGAGTTTGAACTCCTTTTGGATTCATATGTGTTTTGACGCTTCCCGGGTGAACAGCAAATGTTTTTATATTTGAGGGTAAATCCAAAACACTGCACAAAGTCATCATATTTAATGCTGCTTTACTAGCTTTGTAACCATAATTTGCTGAAGTGATAGGAAATTCGTCTTTTGTAGAAGACCTGCAACTAGAAATATTTATAACAAAGCTAGGATTTAATCTAAGTAATGGCAGGAATCTTTTTACGATTAAAATAGGGGAAATAGTATTAACATTAAACATTTCTAATAATTCTTGTCTCTTTAGATCTGATAAATTACTAACCAGCTCATTATGGCCATTTGTTGCTGAGTCTTTATTTAGTCCAGCATTATTAACAAGAAAATCTAAATGGTCAACTTTAGAAGACACATCATGGTATGCTGATTCAATTGAATGATCACTTGAAACATCCAGTTGAACAATTGTTAAACTTTCATCTTTAGGAAAGTCCTCAGGCAATTTTGTTTTATCCCGAACACCGGCAAAAACCATAAAACCTTGACTTAGAAAATATTCTACAAACCCTCGCCCTAATCCCCTATTAGCTCCAGTTATAAGTGCTGTTTTCATTTTGATTCTCTTTCAAGTTATCTAATTTTTAATTTTTAGATCCTTATTCGATTGTAACTTTCTTAAGCTAACAGGATTGTTTCATCCTCACCAGTTATAACTTTAGAGGCCACCAGGGTAAAAAAATCGTACCCCGTTTAGCTTCCATAATAAAATTATATCACTGGAATTATTCTGCTTGGTAGAAGAACACTTTTGAGCTTAAATTTTTGTGAAGATTTGTTGGTGAAATTTTCACCAGATAGGGGTGAGGGCAATGGGATTCTCACCACGAGAGTATTACCTCAGGTAGTTATAGGTCTAAAGCCATTTTAGCTTACATACCCACCCAATCAACTAGGAAAACAAACGTGTTACCTACTCCGGAGTGAGCAATAATGTTACGATATAAATGGAAAATAAACATTAAGAACAATTAAATTTTATGAATGAAATAGCACTACACGGCCAATGGATTGTTAAAGCTTCTATAGATGAGGTATTCAAAATAATAACCGATTTTGAAAAGTTTCCCCAAAATTTTCCAATGGTCGCCGAATCTGTTCAGATAATAAAACATGAGGGCAACAATCTGGAAATGGAAGCTACTTTAAGATCTTTCGGTAGAAGATTTAAAGTCAAAATGAAGACACAAATTCTACCTGGAAAAGGTTTTATCTCGGACAATGACAGCTATCAGTTTGGAACTTCTGGTCATGAGGAGCTATTACTTTCTGAGTGTACAGAGGGAACATTAATTGACTATACCTATCAAGTCACTATTCATAAAAAGTGGTTACGAATAGTTGCTGTGCCACTGCTACGTTGGTATTCAATGAAACATTGGGAGAAAGCAGTTATTGATCAGCTTAAAAAACTTCTTGAGAAAAACTAGGAAATTTTTTTCCTTCTAAGGATAAAACACTCTATTACAGGATCTAAAGCCCGATCGAACAAATCAAAGATAAATTAGCAGGTGTTATCAGGCTTTTCAGCGCACCCCAAGGGGTTGCGGTGAACCTTACGAAATTTGTGATGTGGTTGGGCAAAAGACGGAACACCTAGCTTTGAATATGAAGCACGTTTATCTTCTTGTGTCAGCCACCTCATGAGCAAGAACACTAGTGAGCTCTTTTTAGTCAAGCGCAAATCTCATACAATTTATTGAGTATACTTCCCCAGAGGACAATTTGGATTTTATTACGCAATTTTTTCCACCGTCAGTTAATTCGTATGTATAGTTAGAATCTTTATCCAATAAAGGAATATTTAATTCTAGATTGGTCAGATTAATAAATTCCATCATACTGTCGTATTTTCCCTGAAAGCATGTGTTGTGTTCAAAGCAATAATGCCCAGCCTCATCTGATATTTTCCGAACGTCTGCCATTCTGCTTTGATCCAAGCTGCGCTGATTCGCTACGGTGAAGACCCCTACAATAAACAAAAATCCAAGAATGATGATAGGGACAGAGATTAAAAGTTTTATCCAGCTTGGCCATTTCGTCCAAAACCACATTAAGACTAAACCTAATGGAAAAACGAATAGTAAAAGCAAAACTGTGACAATTGTCTTTGTGTCCTCGGAAGTTCCACTTGATCCCTTTTTTGATGCCATATGTTAATTCTTACAGAAGAACAGACGTTTGTCAAAATATTGTGAACGAAATGGAGTCGAACACTTACAATCTGAAGAGCTTCGTGAAGATTTAGTGATTTATTTTCACCAGATTAAGGTGAGGTGGTTGGGCAAAAGATGGAACACATATTTGAGCACATTTATCGGATAGACCAATATAGCTACGCTAGTTTTCAAAATTAAAGGATTGAAGAATTTTGTTAAAAGTATTTATGTTAGCAGCCTTTTGACCAATAGTCTCCAATTTTGTAACTTTCCCATTTCCATCCAAAATGTAGTAGGTTGTTATATGTAGGTCGGGTCTTTCAGTATATGTAATTGTTTGGACAAAGACGGGATTGTTGTTTATATTTAATTTCTGTTTATTTTCTATTTTCACTTTTCCTACATAATCACCAATGTAAAATCCGTCGGTTCCTTCTTTTTTGTCTAATTCAGTCTCAAGTTCTTCGACTGTTTTAAATTTATAACTTGGAATATCTGAAAAAATCATGCTAAATTGCCCTTCTTGTAGTGCATCAGTTCCTATATTGGATTGAGGTACATTTTGTACAAAGATCTGAGGCAGATTGACATCTCCTCCTGGAAATGTGTACCAGTTGCTCGGATACTTAAACGAAATCTTTAAATCCGTACCTGTAAGTATGTCCCACTTATCTGTTTCATTTGAAATAGATGGTATTGGACTTATATTGGTTTGAGGAGTCACTGTTGGAGAGTCAACAATATTTGTTGTCTGATTTTGAAGTTGTTGATTTTGCCAAAATAGATAACCAGCTAACCCTAATGAGATTAAAAGTGCAATTACTAAAATGGGCACAATTATGTTTCCTTTTTGGGACATTAATTTAGAATAGCATATCTGCCTTGATTGGTAGTCGAACACTTTAATCTGAAGATTTTGTGAAGTATTAGTTGTTTATTTTTTCACCTCATTGAAATGTCGGTTGATAGTGAAACACTATTGAACTGAGAATTTCGTGAAGATTTATTTATTAGATTTTTCACCAGATAAGTGTGACGCCACGGGGAGTCGAACCCCGCTTGGCAGAGTGAAAATCTGCCGTCCTAGCCGATAGACGATGGCGCCTGATTAGCAAGCTTGCTCAATTTTAACAAAAAAGATAAAATAAGGCTATTCGGGGTCGATAGCTCAGCTGGTAGAGCAGTTCCCTTTTAAGGAATTGGTCCAGGGTTCGAATCCCTGTCGACCCACATGAATGTGAATAATCAGTGGAAGTTACTTAATTTCCCAAACTTTCTTTACACTTCTTTTTACACAAAAGACTACTCATTAAGTAGAGTAGTGAGTGGCTTTTGTTCAGCTTAAATATGTGCCTATTAACCCTTGTGGTGGAATCATTAATATTTCAATAAGAATAAACACAAACACCTCGCAGCAGAAATGGAGATAAGAATTAGATCACTTGAGATTAGTTTGCCATTCAGAATAGTTATGGAGAACCTTTATGATTAAGCAACAACCCGGGCGGTTTCTTTTTGGGTTAGGCCACGGAGATAATAGAGTTTGGCCCTTCTAATTTTCTTGGCTTGTTTTTTGACTTCAACCTTTTCTACCCATGGTGTTTCAAAATTCCAGATTCTTTCAACACCAATACCATCAGAAACCTTTCTTACTGTATAAGATTTGGCATTTCTGTCAATTTTTAAGACAACACCTTCAAAGATCTGGACACGGGTTTTATCACCCTCTTGGATCTTTTGGTGAACTCGGACTGTATCTCCAACGTTAAAATCTATTGTCATAAGGGTATTTTAGCACATAAGACTAGTAGATTCTATTCCCGTTGCGTGGGCAAACACCGTTAACTCCGCATATTCGCGTACAATGGTCAGTTTGTACTGACTGAGCTTCCTTGATAATCATTCCTGGCACGTCAGTCTGAGATTTTATTTCAACTTGACGGGTATCTTTAAAATCGACAGGCACTTCTAATTTTATATTAAATTTTAGCCGTAAAGTTGAATTAGGTTTCAACTTTTGCTCTTCTAGCTTATTGAAATCTAACCCAGTAACAATTGCCGTGGCTTTTACACCATCAAGACATTCAATTTCTACTTCCATATTCTAATATTATAGGTCTTTTGAGACTGATTTTCAAGCATCGAATCCTAATTTATCTTTCTCGCCTTTTCGACAATTAATGAAGTTCTATCTTCCCTAGTATCAACTTTTCCGGTAATTAAGACTACATTATTTGTTTGCCAATAGTCTTTGTAGTCGGTGAAGGTTCTTGGAAAAACGACACATTCCATCTTTGTGCCTGTGCTATTTTCAATTGTAACAAAAGCCATTTCATCGTTATTTTTCTTAGTAAAAATCTTACGCATACCTGTAATTAGTCCACCCACCGTAACATTTTTTCCGTTATAACTACTGATATCTTCTAGAAGTACGCTGATGTTGTGTGTAGACATTTCGTTCACTTCTTCCAAGAACTTTGCTGCCGGGTGCTCTGTTAAATAGAAACCTAGTAGTTCATATTCATATGCCAATAACTGTTCTTTTGGTAATTCATCTAGATCTGAAAGATCAAAACTTTGAGCCTCTGGTTCCATCATATCTTCACCATCAAAAAGTCCATTTTGACCAGTTGTTACGGACTTTGATTTTTTGTGGGAATCGGAAATAATTTTTTCAATCCCCAGAAGCATTGAGGATTTCTTTCCAAAAGCATCTAAGGCACCTGCTTTAATCAGACTTTCCAAAACTTTCTTGTTTACTTTTTGAAGCTCAACCCGGGAAGTGAAATTACTTAAAGAGGTAAATGGTCCGTCAACATCTCTAACAGTAAGAATTGCTTTAATAGCTGCTTCGCCAACATTTTTAATAGCTGATAACCCAAATCTAATTGCTTTACCATCCAGAGACTTTTCATCATTTTCAATTGTGAAACCTACATGAGACTTGTTTATGTCGGGAGCTAACACTTTTATCTTCATTCTTTTACACTCCTCAACTGCTTCAGCAATCTTATCGGTGTCACCTGACTCTGCCGTCAAGAGTGCACACATGTATTCAACCGGGTAATGAGCTTTAATATAAGAAGTTTGATAGGAAATTATTCCGTAGGAAGCGGCGTGAGCTTTATTAAACCCGTAACCTTGGAAAGGAACAGTTAAGTCCCAAAGTTTTTCTGCTTCTTCTTTAGTGAGGCCTGAAGTCTTAATGCAACCTTCAACAAAAATCTCATGCTGTTCGGCCATTTCTTTGGGTTTTTTCTTACCAATTGCTTGCCTTAGAGCATCAACAGTTGACCAGTCGTAACCTGCAATTTGAAGTGCCATAAAAAGAATGTCGTCCTGATAAACAAGAATTCCATATGACTTATCTAAGAAGTCTGCCATTTTTGGATGGAGATATTTGACTGGAACTTTGCCGTGTTTTCTTGCAATAAACTCTTGGATATTATTCATGGGGCCTGGTCTAAAAAGTGCAATCATAACCATGATGTCTTCAATTCGGGTGGGCTTTAGTTCCATAAGCCATTTGGTCATGCCACTTCCCCCAAGTTGAAAAGTGCCCATGGTTCCGCCGGCTGCTAGCATCTTGAAGGTTTTTTCGTCGTCTTGAGGAATTTTTCTTAAATCAATGTCTTCACCACGAGTTTGTTTAATAATTTCTACAGCTGCTCCTAAAATAGAAAGGTTTCTAATTCCAAGTATGTCGAATTTTACTAGACCAACATCCTCACAGGCGTGCATTTCGTATTGGGTAATAATTTTTTCCCCATCTGGATCAAATTGCAGAGGTGAGAAATCGGTCATGACATTTGGTGAAACCACAACTCCTGCGGCATGGACTGAGGAGTGTCTGGCGTTTCCTTCAATCTCTTTAGCTAGGTCAATTATTTTTTTAGTATCTGGATCAGAATCATACTGAGCTTTAAGCTCAGGTGTTATCTCTAATGCCTTCTCGATGGTCATTGGAAAACCCTGAGATCCCATGGGAATCATTTTGGAAATTTTGTCCCCAACTGCATACGGATAACCTAAAACTCTTGCAACATCACGAACCCCACCCCTTGCTAACATTCTTCCAAAAGTACAGATTTGAGCAACTTTATCTTGTCCATACTTTTCTCTAATATAGTTTAGAAGCTCTTCTCTTTTGTCGTCTGCAATATCTAAATCAATATCCGGCGGTTTAGGTCTTAATGGGTTTAGGAACCTTTCAAAAGGCAGGTAGTATTTGATGGGATCAACGGTTGTAATACCTAGTGAATAGGAAACCAAGGAACCGGCTGCTGAGCCTCTTGTGTTTGTAATAATGCCGTGCTCTTCACAAAAGGCAATCATATCCCCCATCATTAAAAAGTATGGGGCGTATCCTTTTTGAATAATGACATCTAATTCAAAATCCAGACGCTTTTTAAGTTCTTCGGTTATTGTGTCGTAGCGATCTTTAATTTTTTCATTGGCTTTTTTTCTTAGGAAATCTGCAGCATCACTACCGTCTGGAATTTCAAACTTTGGAAAATACCATTTACCAAGTTCTATTTGAACATCTGTCATGTCGGAAATTTTCTTTGTATTTTCTAACGCTTCTGGGTACTCTGGGAAAATAGCCTGCATTTCTTGTTCGCTTCTTAGGTGAAAGGTGGGGGTGTCGACATAGCGAAGCCTTTCAATATCAGAAACATTTTTGCCGGTTGAGATACACACAAGAGCATCTTGGGCTATCGCATCGGTTTGTTTTAAATAGTGGGAATCATTAGTTGCAACAAGAGGTAAACCTAGATCTCTACTTAATTTAACTGTGCCTTCTACCCATTTATCTTCTGACACTTGGATGGTTTGGAGCTTTTCTTTTAACTTTTGGTCAGTTACTTTATCCCAATAGTCTTTATATTGGTGGCGTTGAATTTCTAAATAGTAGTTACCTTCACCAAAAACCTCTGCATACCAAGTAGCTTGTTTTTTAGCCTCTTCATAATCTCCCTCTATTAAAAGCTGCCCAATTTCACCCTTGGGACATGCTGATAAACAAATTAAACCTTCTGAATACTGACGCAAAATTTCTTTACTAACTCTTGGGCGATAGTAGAAACCTTCAAGGTGCCCAATTGAAGTTAGTTTCATTAGATTTTTGTAGCCAGTGTAGTTTTTAGCGAGGAGAACAAGATGGTTATTAACTTTGTCTTCTTTACCTTCTTTTTTTAAATGATCGCCAGGAGTTACGTATCCTTCCATTCCAATAATGGGTTTTATTTCTGCTTTTTTAGCTGCTTTATAAAATTCAACAGCACCATACATTACACCGTGATCAGTTAGTGCAACAGAAGACATTTCTAGTTCTTTGACACGGTTTACTAGCTTATTTATCTTAGATAAGCCATCAAGTAAGGAGTACTCTGAGTGGACATGGAGATGGGTAAAATTTGCCATGCGACTATTTTATACTAAGTTTGGAGACTAGAAAGAAGGGGTCAGTCTTTCTAAAATTTCTTGTACGGGACTTGTTCCATCTTTGGGACATAAGGGACTACTTTATTTCTACCATCTCTTTTTGCATGTGACTGTGCTATATCTGCGGTTTTATAAAGCTCTTGCACATTGGAAGTCTCCAACAATGTTGAATGAGAAACACCCGCGCTCAAAGTGGGCGTCATAACTAGTTTATTACCTAATGATTGAATTTCTGATCTTAATCTATTTGCCGCCGCCATTGTTCCCTCCAGGTCCGAATAGGGTAAAAGAATGAGTATTTCTTCCCCGCCCATTTTAATGGCAACATCAGAGTCTTTTCTAATTCCTTCATGCTCATTATTTATAAGATCGCCAACTTTTTTCAAAACTTCATCCGCATAGGGATGCCCTGTTTGTGTGTTCCAAATTTGGAAATAATCTATGTCTAAAGCAATTGCACCCATTTCCCCTTTTCCCTTTGTAACCACTTCGTCATAAAGCTCTGCTGCGCATAGCTTGAACCAAAGATCACTTTTAAGACCCGTTTTAGAATCTGTTAAAGCAAGCTGCTTCCATTCTTCGGGAGTCTTTTCCAACCTACCTTCCAAGGCAGATATTCTCAGAGTGTCAATAGCAGATCGTCTCTCTTGTGTTGTTCCGTCAGTCATTAATTTTTTCCTGTAACATTTTAGATATTATGCCGGGATTAGCTTTGATTTTTTTTGAAACCATTCCGATTAAAAAACCAATGACATTTGTTTTGCCGCCTTTATAATCATCCACTGCTTTTTGATTTTCTTGTAATACCTGATCAACTATTTTTTCCAATTCACTTTCATCAATTTGAGCAACTTGTTTAGATTGTTTTATTTTTGACACTAGTTCCCCTGGGACCGTATTATTTATATCAACCTTTTTGTTGACTATCCAGTTGGCTGCATCTTTAGCAACATCTTTGTCTACTTTTACGGTTTCATCAAAATAGTTAGCAACTTCTAAATCATCTGACAATTGACTTGCTGTTTGTTCAGTTAAGCCGAATTCTTTTTGAAATCTTTGTGATTTTTGGTCAGGCAATTCTGGAACCTGCTTTTTAATTTCTGCTATAAATTCATTTGAAAAATGCATTGGTGGAATATCTGGTTCTGGGAAATATCTATAGTCACTTTCGCCTTCTTTTTCTCTTTGCAAAACTGTTTCATTTTTAGCTTCGTTCCAGCCTCTAGTTTGTTGTTTATGGGGTTCCACTTGTTGTCTTTCAATTTCAAACTCTAAAGCTTTTCTTGCAAACCTAAAGGAATTAATGTTTTTTAGTTCTACTCTGTAGTTTGGAAGCGAGCCATCTTCAGAAAGCGAAATCGATGGTTCAAGGCGCATGGAACCCTTTTCCATATCAGCTCCTGAAATACCAAGATAGCGGATTATCTTTTGAAGTTTTTTAAGATAATCATCGACCTGTTCAATTGTTCTAAAATCAGGTTCGGTAACAATTTCTACCAGTGGAACACTTGATCTATTGAAATCAACCAACGTTATATCGCCCTCGTGTTGAAGTTTGCCAGTGTCTTCTTCTAGGTGAACTCTTCTAATTCTTATCCCATTTAACTCCCCGCCTTCAGCAATTGGTTCATCATATTGAGAGATTTGATAGCCTTTAGCTAAATCTGGATAAAAATAGTTTTTGCGATCGAACTTTGAGTGCTCATTAATTTTGCAACCTAGTGCTAAACCCAAAAGAATAGTCCACTCTACAGCTTTTTTATTGGGAACTGGTAAGGCTCCAGGGAGTCCAAGACAAACGGGACAGGTGTGAGTATTTGGTTCGACACCAAAGTGTTCAGCGGGACAACCACAAAACATTTTAGATTTTGTAGCTAGTTCAACATGAACCTCAAGACCAATTATTGGTTGTAAATTTTTCATAGTTTTGGTTTTTCGAATGGGCCGTAAGATTTTTCGTATTGATAAGCAACTGCCAAAATTAAATCCTCACTCCACTGAGGTCCTATTAACTGGAGACCAACAGGCAACCCATCAACCAAACCTGAGGGCAAACTTATCCCTGGAAGCCCCGCTATACTACTTGGCTCTGTAAGAATGTCTGCTAGTTCTCCAAACATCGATTCTCCATCAGTAACACCTTTTTTAGGAGCAACTGAGGGAAGGGTGGGAGCTAAAAGAATATCAACACCTTCAAAAATCTTATTAAAATCGTTAACAATTAAGGTTCTAACTTTTTGAGCTTTTTTATAATAGGCGTCATAGTAGCCTGCGGACAATGTATAAGTGCCAAGCATAATGCGGCGTTTGTTTTCGTCATTAAATTCACTTCTTGGACCGCCGAATCTTATTCCATCAAACCTGGCGAGATTTGAGGACACTTCTGACCTTTGCAAAATTGTGTAGACAGATACGGCATACTTTGGATCAAAAGTGGAAACTTCAATAAGTTTGGCACCCCTCTCTTCCAAAAGTTTGGCACCTTCTAAAACTTTTTCATTGACTCCACTTTGCGCTTCGGGACGGAAATATTCTTTTGGTAATCCAATCTTTATATTTTTCAGGTCAAGATCTTTAACTGCTCTTTTTGGCTTTTCTTTTCCAGTTGTTGCGTCAAGTGGATCAAATCCTGCAAGAATGTGATAAAGAGTTTCTGCGTCCTCTACTGATTTTGTTATTGGGCCCGGGGAATCGGTTGACGATGCCATAGCCATAAGACCATATCTACTAACTCTGCCATAGGTGGGTTTTAAACCAACAATCCCACACCAGGCAGCGGGGCCACGAATTGAACCAGCTGTTTCACTTCCAATTGATGTGGTTACTTCGTCAGAGGCAATTGCAGCAGCAGACCCACCTGAGGAACCGCCTGGTAAATGGTCTGTATTCCAAGGATTTAGAGTTGGGCCAAAGTCCGAAGTCTCTGTTGAAGAACCATGAGCGAAAGCATCCATATTTGTTTTCCCAATGATTATGGCTCCAGCATCTTTAAGCTTTCTAACTACTGTTGCGTCGTATGGAGGGATATAGCCTTTTAATATTTTTGAGGAAGCTGTTGTTTCTATGCCAATAGTATTGAAATTATCTTTAACTGCAATTGGAACTCCAAGTAAAGGTTTGGAGCTAAAAGCAGCGGGATTTATTACTTGATCTGCTTCCCTGGCAGTTTTTAAAGCATTTTCTTTATCTAGAGCCAGAAAGGCATGGATTTTGGGGTCAACCTCATGAATTCTTTTAAAGCATGCTGAGATAAGATCAAAAGCACTAAACTTTTTCTCTTTGAGACCCGTCGTAACTTCAGAAATAGTGAGTGTATTTAAGTCCATGAAACTTTAGCTATAAAAAAACCATTTTTAGATTTTGCATTTTGAAGAGCTTGTTCTTGAGTTAATCCCGGGGTTATTTCGTCTTCTCTAAATACATTCTCATTGTTAGTTACTTGGGGCGTGGCTTTAATGTCGTCAGTTTTTAGTTCATTTAGGTCCTCAACGTAATTGAGGGTTTCTGAAAGTTGTTTGTCAAAATTTTCAATCTCTTTTTCAGTCAAGGGGAGCTCTGCCAATTTAGCAACATGTTTAATTTCGTCTTCTGAAAGAGTTTGTTTTTTAGCCACGAGGTGATTTTAGCTTTTTTTGACCACCCCAACAACTAGTTATTAATAATTCCGTCAATAAAAGCACGAATTCTAACAGATAAAGGAGCGCCGAGTCTTCTTCTATGGCTGATATTAGGCATTAGAGCCTGTATTTCAGGGTCAACGGTCCTTGTAAAATAAGTACCGCCGCTTGGGAGTTGGTGGATAACCCAAAAAGTATGATCAGGGTACTTTTCCGTGAGATCATGACCTATCTCATCTGGGGAAATTGGATTAACTGGTAAAAGTAGTTTTTCAGCCATAAATTATATTAGTCTAACAAGTGCAAATGGGGTTTGCTCCCTGGATTGACCCAGAGGATTATCAGCAAAGATTAGTTCACAAGTTTTACCATCTAAATTCTTTGAGACTCCCATAAATCTTCTACCAAGGTCATTGGCATCAATAATGCAGACCTCGTGGCCTAATTTATCTGCCATCATTTGAGCTGTGCCCATCGGGTCTTTTGGACCCAATTTTGCATGCGTATTTCCTGGAGGCAGGACATAATCAGCTGGACCATCAATTGCGTTAATATTGTGGCCAGCAACTTTATAGAAAACTCCTTTTATTCCAAATGGCTTTGTGACTACTGCTGCGGCACTGCCAAGAAGAATCCAAAAAAGACCAGCTTCTCTTATAGCTAACTCCATGGTCCATGGTGAAGATAGACCGATCCCGTAAGGATTTTTATAGACATGCTTAACTAGAAACTTTGCCCAAAAGGAAGGCTTTATATCTTTAATTGGAATTGACCTTCCTTGAGCGGTTGCTACTACCCTTTCAGAAATAATAATGAAGTCACCTTCCTTTAAAAACTTTCCCGCTGAATCTTTAATCACTTTCACGATGTCGTCGCCGTCAGCTACGACTTTTGTCTTTATTGGGTACCTAGCGTAGGTTACACCATCAACTTTAATTTCTAGTTTCTTTTTGGGATTGG
Organism: uncultured Gammaproteobacteria bacterium; assembly: GCA_964576435.1. Classification (GTDB taxonomy): domain Bacteria; phylum Patescibacteriota; class Microgenomatia; order JAMCZE01; family JAMCZE01; genus CAZNUP01. The sequence continues at coordinate 579,590 of CAZNUP010000001.1, read as the reverse complement.
GTTTTGGCATGATCATCAAAAAATATTCTAAACCAGATTTCTAGATTTAGTAGTCGCCAAAATGGCAAGGAATCATCAGTGGCTCCATCTAAATAGTCATGGAAATTCATAACTACATCTTTATAGTTAAAGTATCCCCTATTTTTAAAGCTGTCACTTTCAAAAACACTCATTATTTCTTTGCCAAGAGCTCTCATCCAAGCAATTTCTGGAGTAGTGAATCCTACTTTCCACCTTCTGGTTTTTATCATCTCTGGAAGCAAATCTTTTAAGGCCTCACGCATAATCCATTTGTTCCATCCCTTTCTTATTCTGTAACTACCATCAAGTGTCATCATGAAATCAACAAGATCGTTATCAAGAAATGGAACCCTACTTTCAAGGGAATGAGCCATACTATTTCTATCCTCGTAGCGAAGGAGAGCTGGAATACTGTCAAAGAATAGGTCGTTAAAAAGTCTTTCTTCAAGATTTTTAGCCGGTCTTACAGATGAAGGGGCTCTATTTGCAGCCAAAAAATCTTTTTTAAGCATTGGATATGGAGAAACTGGCTTATAGAGACCGAGTCTGGATTTAATTTTTTCTTTTCCAAAGGGAATTAAAACATCTCTTGCATAAAACATTTCAGTAAGAAGCTGTTTGTATTTTTTTGATTTTAAAAGCTCTTTAAAGTACATTCCAAAATAAGGAATGTAACCTGCTAAAAGTTCGTCAGCTCCCTGTCCATCAAGGACTACTTTAACTTTTTTAGCCGCTAATTTATCTACCGCCCATTGGGCGTAGGGACCTGAAGAGACAAATGGTTCATCTTGATGATAAATAAGATCGTTTAAATCATTCCATAAATCTTTTGAAGTTGGACTAGCTTTATAGTCTTTGACACCCGTCGTTTTAATGACCTCGTCAATATATTTTTCTTCATTGTTTACTTCACCTGGGAAAACTGCCGAGAAGGTATTTTGATATTTTGTATCACCTATTTTATTTATCTGGCAAACAATGGCTGAAGAATCTAATCCTCCACTTAGGCAGGAACCAACGGGAACATCTGCAATTAGCTGGCGCTTAACCGTTTGCTCAAAAAGTTCATCAAATTTTTTAACATTTTCATCAACTGACGCCTTGGACTTCTTTTCTAAAGAGGGAGTCCAATATGGGGCATTTTTTTCAATCTTTCCATTTTCATTTACAACCATATAGTGCCCTGACTCAAGCCTTTTAATTCCATCAAAGAAAGTATCCTCAGTATTGTCGTGAATCCTGTGAACTAGATATTGATATATAACTTTGTCATTCGGTTTTCTTGGGATGTCTTTATCAGCTAAGATTGCTTTAATTTCTGACGAATAAGAGAAATGATTATTTAAAGTGGAGTAGTAAAGCGGTTTTACTCCAAACCTGTCGCGAGCAAGATAGATTTTTTTAGCTTTTATGTCATAGAGAGCTAGTCCAAACATTCCGTTTAAATCTTTGAGACCATTAATTCCATGCTCTTCGTACCAATGAATTATTGTTTCTCCATCACCATTTGTTTTAAATTTGTGCCCCTTAAGTTGTTTTCTTAGCTCTTGATAGTTATAGATTTCGCCGTTAAAGAACAAAACAATTGACTTGTCTTCGTTAAAAAGAGGTTGAAAACTGCCAGCGGTATCAATAATTGCTAATCTTCTATAGCCTAAGCCAACATTTCCTTTGATAAACTCTTCTTGGTCATCGGGACCTCTATGGGCAATAGTTTTCCCCATCTCCTTTAGAAGCTTGTCATTTTTATAGCCAATAATTCCATATACTCCGCACATAATTACATCTCCCTTAATAGTTTAATTCTTTCTTCAATTGGTGGGTGGGTGTTAAAAAGGTTTGAAAATTTTGAGCCAATATCTTTCCCTTTGAACGGATTAACAAAAAATACTGAAGCGGTTGCATTATTAGCAAACTTGCCAGTTTGCCTATCATCTCTTATGACTTCTAGAGCTTTTGCTAAACCCTCTGGATATCTTGTAATGTAAGCGCCATTTGCATCAGCTAAGTATTCGCGTTTTCTTGAAATTGAGAGCTGAATTAATGTTGCAATAATTGGAGATAGTGCAGCTAAAACTATTCCAATTACTAAAAAGATCGTTTCCGATTTACTATCGTGGTCTCTATCTCCAAACCAAAGACTTCTCATAAACCAATCCGCTAGAAGAGCAACGAAGCCAACTAAAATTGAAACAATTGCCAAAAGCCGGGTGTCAAAATTGCCAATATGGGAAAGTTCATGAGCTATTACACCTTCAAGTTCTGTCTTTGAGAGCTTGTGTCTTAAACCTGAAGTTATCGCGACCACTCCATGCTTTGGATCTCTTCCCGTTGCAAAAGCATTTAAAGCACTGTCTTGTATTAGATAGACTTTGGGCATGGGGATTCCTGAGGCGATGGCTAGATTTTCAACCACATTATAAAGTTCTGGGTCCTGATCTTTGGAAACAGGCTTAGCCCCTGAAAGAGAAACTACTATCGAATCTGAGAAGTAATATGAAAAAAGTGATGAAATACCTGCCACTATAAAGAAAATTCCCATTAAACCTGGTCCTGTTCCAAGTGCCTTACCAAAAACATAACCTAAGGTGGTTATAAACACGACAAAAAGAAACATGATTAACCATGTCTTTCTCTTGTTGGAATCGATTTGAGAGTAGATAGACATTACTCAAATTTGACCTTGGGTGCTTTGCGATCTTCTTCAGAAACGTCACCAAAAAATTCCCTTTGTTTAAAGCCCAAAGCTGGGGCTATTATAACATTTGGAAATACTTGTAGCGCCGTATTAAAGTCCATAACTGTGTTGTTATAGAACTGCCTTGAATAAGCAACCTTGTCTTCTGTATCACTGATTTCCTCTTGCAATTCTTTGAAATTTTGTGAGGCTTCAAGCTTTGGATAAGCTTCGGCAACAGCAAAAAGAGATTTCAAAGCGCCTGCTAGCATGTTATTCGCTTCAGCTTTACCTTGTGGGCTTTTAGCATCCATCAAAGCTGTTCTTGCTTTAGTGACTTCTTCGAAGACGGTCTTTTCGTGCTTTGCATAGCCCTTAACTGCTTCAACGAGATTTGGAATTAAATCTGCTCTCCTTCTTAGTTGGACATCAATTTGAGCCCAAGCCTCATCGACGCGGAGTTTTTTAACCACCAAACCGTTATAAAGTCCCCAAAGGAAAACAACGAGTAGAACAATGAGTGCGACGATAATAATGAGTGTTAACATAAACTCACCCCCTCTTATGTAGCCATTTTAACAGAGTTTCATAATCCCAACAATTGATAATATCCTGCTTTTGTGCCCAACCCCTCCTGGCAACTGATACTCCATAACGCATGTTAACTAGACTGTTTTTATCATGGGAGTCGGTTCCTAAAGAGAGTTTAATACCTCTTTTAACGGCTTCGTGAACTAAAATATCTGGTAGGTCAAGTCTATTTGGGTAGGAATTAATTTCTAAAGCCTTATCATTCTCTAGACAAAAAGCAAAGATTTTTTCCCAATCCAATTCATAACCTTCTCGTTCGCCCAAAAGTCTACCTGTTGGGTGGGCAAAGATTCTAGCAACTGGATTACTAAGGCCTTTTATAACCCGCTCGGTCATTTTCTTTTTATCAAGCTGAAAGTTGGAATGGATTGAAACTAAGCACCCATCTAATAGGTCGAGCCCTTTTTGTGGAACAGGTAGAGAACCATCTGGAGAAATATCAATTTCGAGCATAGAAAGTATTCGAATACCTTTTGTTGACTCGTTAAGTGAATCAATTTTCTTTTTTTGCTTTTCCATTTTCACAACCATTTCACTTGAGGTATGTTTTGATGAGGGATTGTGGTTTGTTATTGCTATAAAGTCGTAACCAAGCTTTTCTCCTGCCTTACGCATTTCTTCAATGGAATCTTGGCCAGCATCATGGCTAGTTTCTAAATCAAAATTGGAATGCATTTGAAGATCCCCTTTTATGTTCTTTAACTCTACTAACTTAGGCAAGGTATGATTTAAAGCTGCCTGGACTTCTCCCTGGTCTTCACGAAGCTCCGGGGGAATATATTCTAAACCCAAAGAACCATAAAATGCTTCTTCTGTTGAATATTCTTTAACTTTCCCAGTCTTTAGATTCTTAATGCCATACTCGTTGAGTGATTCTCCTTTTTTGAGCCCAAAATCGCGAAGTCTAATGTTGTGATATTTGGACCCTGTAAAGTATTGAAGCATGGCCCCATAAGTTTCTGGCTTACCTACCCGTAAATCACATTGCCTTCCTGATGCCAAAAGAAGAGAAGCTCCTGTTGGGCCACGCTCGATAAGGTCAACTTTTTTGGGATAAGCTATAAACACATCTAAAACTTCTTCAGGGTGATTGGTAGCTACAGCTAAATCAATATCGCCAATTGTTGCCACTTGGCGTCTTAGGCTTCCAAGTTTATCAATTCTTTTAGCTTTTGAGCCAAGCTTGTCTTTTAAGTAATCAATTAAATCTTCAGCCAATTCGTCAGCGAGTGGCAGGACCATGCGCTTCTCTTTTATGGAGCCTTTTTTGTATCTTTCTATACCAGCCAAAATATCCTGTTCACTTTTTTCACCAAAATCTTCTATTGAGGATATTTTGTGTTCTTTGGCTGCTTTCTCCAGATCATCAAATACTGTTTGATCACTTTTAATGTTCAGATTTTCCACGAGCTTTTGGGCTTTTTTGGGACCAATACCTGGAACTTCAAGAAGTGGAAAAACAGCGGGGTTAACTTTTTTTACGACCTCATCAAAATGCTTAGATTTACCGTTTTTAAACAGCTCATCCAAATGCGATTGAATTGAAGTACCTAGACCTGGGACAGTATCTAGTTTGCCGTCATCCCAAAGATCTTTAACTTCACTTGTTGAGTGCTCGACGGCTGTTGCCGCATTATCATATGCAATCACTTTGAAGCGGTTTTCACCAAGAATTGTGTAGGCGGCGGCAATTTTCCTTAGAAGCTTAGCAATTTCCAAATTAGTCATGCTGTGATATCATTCTAGCACGTCAGGACTCGTAGTGTAGTGGTTATCACGTCTCCCTGTCACGGAGAAGATCGCCGGTTCGAATCCGGTCGGGTCCGCAAAAATAAAAAATTAAACCCATTTGGTTGTTGACTCTAAGTAAGAAATCTTGTAAAAAGCGCTTGTAGATCTTCTGTCCAACACTTGCCCGTTTTGATCTGCCAAAACTTAAAACAATGGCAAAAATTAAAAAGGCATTAACAAAAGAATATAATCTTCCATTCGGACTTACTGAATCTAGTTTGTCGATGATTTTAGGAGGTCTTGTTGTGGTTTTAATTGCTCTAATAAGTTTCAATTATTTTAGAAATCAACAGCCCACTAGTCCAAAACCAGTAACTGAAGTTTCAAAAACAAACGTAGTTATTGTGCGAAATCCAAAAGACAATCAAAGAATCCAACTCAACGAACAAATTCAAATTGGAACAATTGCTGGAAGGACAACAACTGCTCCTACACCAACAGTTACAGCAACACCAACCAAAGCTCCAAGTCCAGCCCCAACGAAGGCTCCAACTATTGTCGCATCACCTAAACCGACAGTCACACCCAAACCCACAGTTACTCCTACACCAACTAAAAAACCTACAGTCGTAGCATCACCTAAGCCAACTGTGACAGCCACACCAACCAAAACACCAAGTGTTATTGTGTCAGCAAAACCAACAGTTATAGCAACACCGACAAAAGCACCAACAGCACAACCAACTAAACAACCACAAGGACAAGTTGTGGGGCAAGGAAGGATTGCTGTAGCACTTCCAACAACCCATACAGTTGTCAGTGGCGACACACTTTGGTCAATTGCTGAAAAATATTATGGTAGTGGATATAACGATTGGGACTTAATTCAAGCAAATAAGATTGCTGATCCATCCCACATAAATGTCGGACAAAAGATAATCATTCCTAAAGTTGAAGCCAGACAAAAGACAATTGCTTCAAACACCATTGAACAACCAGTTGTTGTAGAAAATAAGATCACAGCTGACAAGTACACAATTGTGTCTGGCGACGATCTTTGGAGCATTTCAGTTCGAGCATATGGAGATGGATATAGATATGTGGAAATTGTCGAAAGAAATAAGATTAGCGACCCAAATATAATCAATGTTGGAAATGTGCTCATTATTCCTAGAAAGTGATGTGCTTAATCTTCCCCTGTGTCAAATCCAACTGCAAGAGCTCGCAATTTTTCCACTAGTTCACACTTTGACCCTTGTAAGTTGCCACAACTTTGGCAAATTGTATCCAGATTTGGGACGACACCTGACCAGTCAGGAATAATTTCGCTTTCTCCACGGTAATAACTAAATGCTGCACGCGTTATGCCTGCAATAAATCTATTTTTCTCTGATGCGTCTGATAGAAATGGATATTTTTTTTCACTTCCATCTGGCATAAGTGCCTGTTCCATTCTGGGTATAATGTGGCGCCGCACTAACGCAGTGACTTCTTTGAGATCAGGTTTCATTGCCGCCTGGTTTGCGAATTCGTCGAAAAGTCGAGCGTGATGGTGAAGGATTTTTTCCATGCTTAGTCTGTGTGACCGAGGAGATGATACTTCGAAGGGCGTGCGAAGGCAAAGCTGAAATTATTTTGTATAATACACTACGCGACAAATTACTCTTAAGCGGGATTAGTACACCGGTAGTATGCGTCCTTCCCAAGGACGAGAAGAGGGTTCAATTCCCTTATCCCGCTCCCTCTCTTAATATGCTACACTGAATGTGTTGTATGAAAAAAATTATTGCGCTTTTGGTTGTTGTTTGTATTAGCATTTCTTTGTTGGCGTCCGCACAGCAAGCAGTTGCAGCTTCCACGTGGTCAAACACCACTATTACTTCAGTTGGCTCGGGGTTTGGAGCATATTCGGCACTTACTCTTGGGAGCGATGGATTCGGAAGACTTTCCTATAAAGATAGCGACAATGGAGATTTAATGTTTGTGCAGTGCACGAACAACGATTGTTCAACTAAAGTCATCACTTCAGTTGACACATCTGGAAATGTTGGAGCGTATACATCAATCACTATGGGGAATGACGGGTTTGCACGAATTTCCTACTATGACAATGATAATGCCGACTTAAAATTTGCACAGTGCACTAACGCTTCGTGTTCAACTAATGTTTTGACAACAGTTGATTCCACAGGAAGCGTTGGCACATTTACGTCTATTGCTATTGGCAGCGACGGGTTTGCGAGAATTAGTTATAGCGCGTTCACTGGGTTTGACCTCAAGTTTGTGCAGTGCACAAACGCTGCTTGCTCGACAAATGTTAAAACTATTGTTGACTCTGCTCAAGTCGGCTATTACAGTTCAATTGAGATGGCAAGCGATGGGTTTGCAAGAATTAGTTATTACGATGATTTCGCGAATTTAAAATTTGCCCAATGCACAAATGATGCATGTTCAACAAACGTTTTGACGACTGTTGAATCTGCAGACAACACTGGGCAATACACTTCCTTAGCACTTGGAAGTGATGGTTTTGGAAGAATTAGCTATTATGACATAACAAATGGCGATTTGAAGTTTGTCCAGTGCACAGATGCTGCATGTTCGACAAGTGTGATTAACACAGTCGACTCGACGGGAGATGTTGGCACGTATACATCTCTTGCCCTGGGCAGCGATGGATTTGGCCGAATCAGCTATTACGATATTACAAATGGCGATTTAAAATTTGCTCAGTGCACAGATGAGGCTTGCAGCACAGCCACGATTACAACAGTCGATTCCAGTGGAAATGTCGGGCAACACTCCTCCTTGGCACTGAACTCATCTGAACTTGGCAGAATTGGCTATTGGGATTCAACGAACAACTATCTTAAATTTGCCTATGAGGTGGCGGAACCGACGCCGACACCAACTCCGACGCCTGCACCTTCGTCAGGCGGAGGGTCACCGTCCGCACCAACTTGCACTTCGTCAGTTCCTGTTGGGGCACCTGATCTGTTTCAAGTCAATTCCAGTTCGACAAAAGCAACCATCTATTTTGCCCCCATTGCCAATGTGACAAGCTATTTTCTGACATTTGGATTGACACCTGGTGATAACAGGTTTGGCACACAGGTGAACTATAATTCCACCACTGGCGTGCTAAGTTTCACGGTTAATGACTTGCAGCCAAATACGACATATTATTATGCCATCCGGGGTCAGAATGGGTGCATGCCCGGGAACTGGAGCAATTCTCTCAAAGGCGTGACCCCAAAAAACGGAAATTCGGTTAACAAAAGTTTTGCGTATTAAATCTTTAGTGCTGGTGCTATACTTCCGGTGATGTTTTCCAAACTGTCGCAAATTGATTTTGAATGGAACGGGGCTACACGCGCGACCATTTGCATGCTACCAATGGCAATTGCTTATTTTGCCGGCTATAGCTCACTGGTTGTGCCGTTTGGACAGGGTGGTTTTTTTTATAGCATGATGCCGCTTCCGGAAAGAGGGATTGGCAGAATTTTGAATCTTTTTGTGCTTCTCGGGGTCGGCATGGGGTTTTATCTTTTGGGTGGAACGATTGCACCCAACCCATGGTTGTCACTTTTTGTGACATTCATGGTTTCTGTTTCGGTCGGCCTCATCAGCGGTTATAAAATGATGACTCCACTGGCGTTTACTTTCATCACACTTTATAGTGCGGGTTTGAACGCCAGCACGCCAGAAAAAGCACAATCAAATTCTCTGGCATTTATTCTAATTTTCCTGTGGTGCGGAATTATTTCGCTGCCTGCAATTTGGAAAGGCGTGAACTTATCGAATATGAAAGTTTTGGAGCCAGAGCAAAACTTCATCACCGGAGTCAGACTTGGCATCGGCACAACAATCGCACTCACTGTCGCAAACTTGTTTGGCTTTGTTAAATATGGGTGGCCTGTGTCAGCAGTTGGCAGCATTGTGAGATTTAATGAGGAGGAGAGTAAGAAACGCGCAAAAAGCAGAATCGTCGGGACAATTGGAGGATCATTTTTGGCAATTGTTACGTTCTTTTTCATCTCCAGCGCAGGAGTCTTAATTTTGCTGGGATACCTTTACGGGGTTATGCAAGCGCTTTTTTCCAAAACGACGATTGGAAAAACCGTATTTTTTTACACGGCCACGATTATTGTTTTGTATTCGTTAAATGATATGAGCCAAGGGCCACTCATTGCCATACAAAGAGTGGCATATAATTTGGTTGGCATCGTTATTGCCGTGTTTGTTGTATATTATCCTTTCCCCAAAATTACAAAAAAGATTGAGGACACGACTAAAGAGTTTTACCTGGCTGGAGTAGGAAAGTAAGATTCCACGCTACAATGGAGATTTAGGCCGAGTTTTTCATCTTAAAAGCTCCCTATATCAATCCAAATAAATTCTTCAACTTCTGGATCAATTTTTATTGCGTTTAGGTCTAAATCCTTATTTACGATATACACATAATCAATTTGATTGTTGTCTTTGATTGCTTGATTTATATCTTTAAAAATCAATTTAATTTCATTTTCTTTGAAAGATACGCTCGTTTCAAAAACTTCTCTAATAATAGCCTCCTCGTTAGTTTCTCCAGGTGCTACATGCCACCAGCTGAATAGCCCAAAGCCCAAGATAAGTTAAAACATTAGAGGATCGTTTTTGAAGAAGAACTTGGTTTTTGGAGTTTTTAATCCAAATGTGAATGCAGGCGTGCCAGTCCCCATCTTTGTGAATCTGTTTTTGGAGTTTCTTTAGTCCGGTTTTTACTCCCTGCTCGTCAAGAACATCAAGATATTCATCTATTCTTTTCAGATTTTATCATTTCTACTAGCTCTAGAATAATTGCATCTTGCCCAGGAACAATTTTTTTAACTGCAATATCTTTTTTAAACCACTCTGCCCTATCAACTTCGGGAAATTCTTTACCGAATATTTTAAATGTATTACTTTTAAGCTTAGTTGTATCGAAATTTTGCTCTTTTGCAAACGCATAAACCAGTTTGCCATTTTTTTGTTTTCCGGGTTTAAGTTCAATAAGATTACCTTCTATTTTAACTCCAGTTTCTTCAAAAAACTCTCTTTTTGCCGCCTCTATTGGTGTTTCGTCTTCAAACTCGCCTTTAGGAATGGACCACACCCCGTCGTCTTTATTGAAAAAAAGTGGGCCACCTGGGTGGACAAGAAAAAATTCTATTTCACCCCCATTAAATCGATAAAGTAAAACGCCGGCAGATTTTTTAGTCACACTTAACATTCTATTGATCCAGATCAAATTCGATAGCCCTTAAATTAGTTGCATCAGGTGTTGTCGTCAAAAACTTTTTATCGCCAGGTAAAATAAAACCACTACCTCGCCCATAATCAGAAAGTGCAAAGTTAAAAGCTTCATCAGGACCTAAAATCTTGGTTATCTTCTCTAGGTCATTTGACACTTCATCTTGAACTAGTACAAAAAGATACATAGTTTTTATACGGGATGACCCTTTGTCATAAATATATAAAATAGCGGGTGAATCGTAACTATTTACATATTTAACGTAACGATCACTGTTAAGCGTACCCTCGGGAGTAAGAGCTGGGATGATACGCTGCATATAAACATAGCCTTCTTGTTGAAGATTGGTCATAACCTCATCTGCAGACGAAAAACTCTTTTCCTCAGAAGTTAACTGCCGCACAAACTTTTCACCTTTGGAATTAATAAGCAAAAAATGAAGACTATCTAACTTTTCCGGTATTGTGTTTGTTTCGTGGCTTTTAAACAAATGAAAGTCTTCAGCCCCATAACGCTCGCCATTTGTATCAAACCCAAAAAATCCATTATCTGGATCTTCCATGATAAACGAACCTTGGAAGCGAAGCTTGTCACTTTTCTCCTTTCCTTCTATAGGCGCTTGAGGCGGATTATTTACAACTCTCAAGTCATCTATTTTAAAAGCGAAAATTCCCTCTTTTAGAAAATCAGGACTCGGATGAATATTGTATGCTTCATAGTCTGAAGCAGTTATTATATCTGCCGTGACCCGCTCTAGAGTTTCAACCAATATGTCTGCAATTTGATCTTTTTTTGTGGGGGTCAGGTTTAAAATATCTTCAGATGATATGTAGTTGTTAACAACTTTAATAAGTAGCTCAACTTGCTTTGGGTCGAAAGTTAGAAACAGCTCATAAATATTTTGAGAGTTTATCCAGGGATAATCTTTTCCAAGTTTAGTAGCTTCTACAAGAAGATTTTGTGTTTCAGGCCGATCAAGTGATGGAATTCCTTTGGAACGAGCAAAAGTAACGAGAACTTCAGGGCTCATACCTTCTAGGGACGAATATATCCGTCTGGATTTAAGCCAGGACTCAAATTGGGTGTCGTCAGATGGCATAGTCTTAATAGATTCAGGCTCTTGGTAATAAATAATATCGAGAATCTTAGCAGAGGCCAAAAGTGCTGTTAGCTCATCTTCGTGCATTTTGCCTCGGAAATACTCAATGGCTGGAGTGTAATTTTGAGGGTTATTTAATAATAGATCGATGGGCTCTGGGGAGCCCGACACACTGAATGCGATATCGGAGAACATATTTTGTAATGGTTTGAAATATGAAACCTCACCATTCACATCTAAATATGAGCCGTAAACTTTGTGATTTGACAACCAATCTGCATAATTAATGACTAAACTCGGGTCATATCCAAAAGAAAAATAAAATCCATCTTCCAAAAGAGTTGTTTCTAAAAGCCGTCTTTCAGCTTGAGAATACGTACTAATTTTATTTATGATTTCTATAAGCGGGTCTACATTTGTCGGCAAATTAGCTTGCTCATTTAGATATAAGTAACCAGAAATACGGCGGAGATATTCTTTCTCATTAGGTGGAAATTGTTCTATCGCTTGCCTGAGACTTTCAGCTTTGCCGGATTGATTTTTAGATTTTAAGAGCGCTATATATTCATTGTAATATTCTGGCGTTTGAGAATCGTGAAGCTTGTCTAATGGTGTTTTCTGGTGATCTTTGACGTGCGTAAATTGTTCCTGAAAACTTGAACTCTCGGTGAGTTGATAGAAACGTAGTGAACGCGTTTGGTTCATAAGAAATTCTGTGGCGATATTTTTTTGTGCTTTAGGGTCTTCTTCCATAACTACCTTATCTAGTTCTATGGGTGATGCTAAAACCCCAGAAAACAGCGCACTAACTGAGGAGGTGTTTAGATCTTTAACACTTCTAAACCAAGATGCAGCGGCTGTTTGAGCTTCAGGTTGAATGTTAGAGTCTAAAATAGTGTTAACTACGGCATTTCTTGGACTTTCACCATCTAATAACCTGGCTATAAAATTATGAGGAGCTAAATCTTTGGGGCCATATCTCATTTCAGCAGCAACTAAACCGGCTGCCGGCGGGACAAGAACAAATGCAACCGCTACTGCCCATCTGGCTTTTACAAGAGCCTTTTGCAAGGAGTTTGCTTCTGATTGCGAATTTTCTAACTTAGGTTCGCCTTGTAGATTCGACATAAATAAATTATAGCAGTGATATTATGATTACATTTTTTGTCTGTGTTACAATCCCCTCATGAATTTGGCTTCGTCACTTCGGCCTAAGAATTTGTCGGAGTTCTTTGGACAAACACACTTAGTTGGTCAGGGTAAAATTATTGACCGCATTATTGAATCAGGAAAACCCTTCTCCATGATCTTTTGGGGACCTCCTGGATCTGGGAAAACCACACTGGCCCGAATAATTGCATCAGAAACCGACTCTGATTTCTATGAACTATCTGGAGTAACTTCAGGAAAAGACGATCTTTTGACAATCGTTAAAAAAGCAAAACCAGGGAGGACTATTCTTTTTATTGATGAAATTCATAGATGGAATAAAGCTCAGCAAGATGTACTTCTTCCCCATGTTGAAAGTGGACTAATTACTCTTATTGGTGCAACTACAGAAAATCCGTCTTTTGAAGTAATTAGCCCACTACTCTCTAGATCTAGAGTATTTGTTCTCCAAGGACTTGAGGAAGAAGACCTTTCTAAGATAATTGACCGAGGATCTAAAGAGCTTAAAAAGAAAATAGTACCTGAAGCTAAAGAACTCTTAATTAGACTTTCTGGAGGAGATGCAAGAATTATTTTAAATGCCATGGAACTTTCGGCATCGACTTTTAAAGAGGAGGAAATTTCTGTTGAAACGATTAAAGAGGTTTTTCAGACAAGATCAGCCGGGCTTTATGACAAAAAGGCTGATGAGCATTACAACATAATTAGCGCATACATTAAAAGTGTTCGTGGATCTGATCCTGATGCAGCTTTGTATTACTTAGCAAGGATGCTGGAAAATGGCGAAGATCCTAAGTTTATAGCTAGACGGATGATTATTTTAGCTTCTGAAGATATTGGACTTGCTGATCGCGGGGCACTTATACAAGCCAATGAATGTTTTGAAGCCGTTTCAAAAATTGGAATGCCTGAAGCACAACTAACACTTGCTCACGGAACACTTTATCTAGCTCTTGCTAAGAAGTCGAGAGCGGTAGCTAATGCATTAAGTAGGGCAAAAGAGGCAGTTTATGAATTTCCAAATGAACTAATCCCACTACACCTTAGAAATGCACCAACAAAATTAATGAAAAATTTAGGTTATGCAAAAAATTATGAATGGAGTGAGAAACATGTGGGACCTTTAGAAGGCAAAGGTTTTTTGCCAGAAAAACTCAAAGGAAGGAAATTTTTTGAAGACCGCTAGACTATCTTATTTTCTTCAAGTCAACAGAATTTTGTAATAAATCGACAAATATATCACCCGGTAAAATTTCAATCCTTTGGCTTTTGGGAGAGTCATCAACCAAAATGCCCCAGTCGAATACTATATTTTCTGATCGAGTATGCAGCTTTAACATTTCGGCAATATTTGCTCCAGCTAAGGTTGCGGGCAGGGCATGAAATACAAACGAACTGAGAAACCCACTGTCTACATAAAGACCATAGTGAACAAATTTTAACCGGCTCCCTTTAATTCGTTCTATAGAAAGTTTTACCAAATTGTTTTCTAGAAGCTTGCCTTCGGCCATGTTAATAGCCATGTCATTAGGTACAAATGGACGATCGGAATAATCAGGTTTGTTACTTGATCGCGATAACATCCTATAATTATATTTGCGAGATTATCGCTGTCAAGCTCTATTTCAAATTTGAGGCTTTAATTTCTACAAGTAGGTTACTTGGGTTTTTCCAGGACGACAAAATATCGGCGGATGGTACATAACCACGAACATCCACCCCAGTTCCTTTCTTAACAGCAAAGTGAAGATGCTTTCTTTCGTTGTCAGTCTCTTCGGAACAACCTTTACCCAAGTTTCCAATTATTTCACCTGCTTCAAGTTCATCCCCTGCTTTTTTAGAGACGGAATCAAGGCCAATGTGACCATAATAAATAGTGACCGGTTCCCCATTAATTTCTGCTTGCTGAACTAGGAGTCCGCCATAACCGTCGACATTTCCCACTTGGAGGATTTTTCCTGTAGCTACTGCGTATACTGGAACATCTGAATTTTGTTCGGCATCGGTTACTTCCAGATCGTCGCCATCATGAAACCCTACAAAAACACGTCCACAAACCATATTTGGTTTCGGGTCATTGGGACCAAAATATTGGCCAAACTTGCGAACATTTATGCGTGAGGAATAATTGGTTAGAGGGTAAAAATAATCAGAAGACTTCTCTTGTGAAACAAATTCAGTTGGTGTTGCAGTTATATTAGAAACTTGTTTTACCACTTCTGGAGTTGAAGTTTTTTTTAACAGAAATATAGCAATAATTAAACCGGTACCCAAAAGCAATAAAGTGTATTTCTTTTGCATCACTCTAGTTTAACCTATATTTGTTAAAATTAGGTAATAATTGCCGAAGTGGCTCAGTGGTAGAGCAAGTCTTTCGTAAAGACTGGGTCGTGAGTTCGATTCTCACCTTCGGCTCCTATGAACACAGAAAGTATAGAATTTGAAACGCCAACCAGACTTATCCTTAAAGGATTGTGGTTTGGTGGAAAAAATGCCAAGAGGGCATTGGTTTTTGTTCACGGATTAACTTCATCTGCATTTTCTCAACACGAGTTAACTGTTCCACTGGCTAATGAAGGCTTGGCCGTAATTTACTTTAGTAATCGTGGCTCTGAATCAATTGCGAAATTTCATAGGTTGGAAAACACCCGTAAAGGATACAAATCTGAATTTATTGGTCAGGCTCACGAGGTATTTGAAGAATGCATTGATGATATTGATGGAGTAGTAAATTTTTTGAAAGGTCGCGGTGTTGAAGAAATTGTCCTAGTTGGACATTCAACGGGATGCCAGAAATCTATTTATTATTTAAGCCATGAAAATAGGCAGAAACATATTAGGGGTGTAATTCTTATGTGCCCAATGAGTGACTATGCTTACGCTAAAAAGTTTGATGATCCACAAAAACTTAAGAAAGCAGAAGTGTTAGCAAGAAAATTCATAAAAGAGGGTAAGAGTCATGAGTTACTTCCAGATACAATCTCACCTGAACTTCTTGATGCTCAAAGATTTATTAGTTTGAATACACCCGGAAGTGTTGAGAATCAAATATTTCCATATTTTGAAATAAATTCTAAGACACGATATTTTCAGAAAGTAACAATTCCAATGCTAACCATTTTTGCCCAAAAGGATGAATATCAAGATCGGCCAATTGAAGAGATTGAAGAGTGGTTTAAGAAAAATAATAAAAGTGCAGACTACAAATCAGTGACTATTAAAGATGCTTTACATAGTTTTAGTGGTGATGAAAATAAAGTTGCCCATGAAGCTCGTAATTGGACTAAATTGCTTATATCAAAATAGATAACAATGTTAAAATGTGGCCATGAAACTACTTCTTACATCAGGTGGTCTTAGAAACGAAAAAATTATAGGAGCTCTCCAAGGGTTAGTTGGTAAAAAATTTGAAGAGCTGAATGTTGCATTTGTACCCACTGCTTCAAATATTGAAATGGGGGATAAGAAATTTGTTATAAAAGACTTAGAAACACTTGTTAGGCTTGGGTTTAAAGAGGTTGATATTGTAGATTTCTCAGCTTTGCCTAAAAAAATCTGGTTAGAGAGACTTAACTCTGCTGATATCATTTTCGTTGAGGGTGGTAACAGCTACTATTTAATGTATTGGATAGAGAAAGTCGGGCTAGACAAGCTATTTCCAAAACTTCTTAAACATAAAATTTATATAGGGGTAAGTGCAGGAAGCTTGATTGTCTCCAAGGACCTGGCCCTCACAAGCTTCAAGAAACAGGAAGCATTTATAAAAATGGGTGGGGAAATTTCCGGAAAAGGCCTTGGGCTTGTGAACTTCTACGTCAAATCACATATTAATTCAAAGCATTTTCCTGATCGCACATTTGCTCAAGTGGAAGAGACTGCAAAAAAAGTTAAAGATCCAGTTTATGCTTTAGATGACAATTCTGCTGTGGTTGTTAATGGTAATAAGGTGACAGTTGTGTCTGAGGGTGATTGGAAAAAAATTAATTAAATGAAAACCTACAAATATATTTTTCTGGATTGGGATGGGTGCGTTGCTAAAACACTTGACTTGTGGATGGAAGCATATAGGCAAACTTTTCAAGAATTTGGTGTCGATCTACCAGAAAAAACTATTGCTCAGGAGGTTTTTGGCGATTGGAATGGAGCTTTGAAATTTGGAATTAAAGAAAATGATCTTTTTAATAAAAAGGTGGTTGAAAAAGTTGACGAGACATACCCGATGGTCAAATTATATGATGGGGCATTTAAAACCATTGCTAAACTTAAAAAGGACGGCAAAAAATTAGCTTTATTAACTAGCTCTAGAAGGGATTTAGTATTTCCTGCATTAAAAAATAATAATATCAGTACATATTTTGACCTCCTGCTAACGGCTGGTGATGTCAAAAAACATAAGCCAGACCCTGAAATAATTAATAAAGCCCTAACCACATTCAATTGCGGTAAGGATGAGGTAATCATTATGGGGGACTCTAAAAGTGACCTAGGAGCTGCAACAAATGCTGGAATCAGTTCAATACTTTTTTACCCAGAGGAAAATGAGACATTTTATGACTTTGAGTTTCTAAAATCTTTCAACCCTAGTTTTATTGTACGCAAGTTCGACGGTATTTTAGATATAATAGGATAAATATGGTCAAAGCAATAACATTCGATCTTGATGGAGTTTACTTTCCTAATGGAAAAGCTAACTTTATTAAAGCACTTACAGAACTTGGGATATCCGAGAATGAAGTGAAACGTGTTTTTTTGAAAAGTGATGAGATGAACAAACTTTATAAGGTTGGCAAAATGACTGACGAAGAGTTTTGGACTTGGGCGGCTAAGGAATGGAAAGTAAATAAGACGCCACAAGAGTTTATTGACCTTCTTTCGAATTCTTATGACATTGACGACAAAGTCGTACAGATAGTGAAGGATGTCAGAAGTAAAGGATATAAAACATTGATTTGTTCAAGTAATTTTCCTGGAAGAGTAAATTGACTTCAAAAACGGTTTAAGTTTTTAGACAATTTCGATGTTGCTGTATTTTCTTATGAGGTTGGAGTTAATAAACCATCCGAAGAGCTTTATAAAGAATTAATAAAGCGATCCGGAGTTGAAGCATCAGAAATAGTTTATGCTGATGACTTTGTTCCAGCTGTTGAAGCTGCGAAAAATGTTGGAATTACAGCTCTATTTTACGAAAACTTCGATAAATTTATGGAGGATTTGAGATCAAACGGTGTTGATGTTTTGTAAATTAATAAAAATCCTCAAATGAGAGCGAAATTTAAAAGGGACCAATTCAGAAGAAGTCGCGGTGGGACTTCTAAACTTCTAGATATTTCTTGTTCGAAGTGTGGGGCACATGTTTGCTTTTACCAAAAAGATGGCCCTGGAATGCTAAAGAGGATGTATTTAGACAGAATTATAGGAATAACTAAATTTGAGAAAAATCTTACCTGCCTTAATTGTGCCCAAATAATAGGAACTGAGATGGTTTATGAGAAAGAAAATAGAGCGGCTTACAGGCTACAAATTGGAGCAATAACAAAGAGGGGCAGAGAGTTAAAAAAATTAAGTTAGCTTTGAGTATTCCAAATAAAGCCGCTCTTTTTCTTCGCGAAGTTTTTTAATTTGTCTCTCAATGTTTGTTTTTGCTTCGTCTTGAAGACTTGGGTTATCAGAATCATCAATAAAATTCACAATTTCTGACCACTTTGTGAATAGTTGCTTTCTCCTAATTTCCAGTCCTTGGCTAATTAACTGAAATCTTGCGTGATTAGAAAGGTTTTGCCACTCGGGGTATTTCCCAAGAACTTGAGGATCATACTCACCAAGAGAGATAGCTTCTTTTAAAGGGAATGGGGTTGAATTGTCCATTAATAATTTTACTTAGCCTTAAATCCAGAACTTAATATATCACGTGATTTATGCGCAATTGCCAAATCTTCATATTCGAGTACGATGGGGCCCGCAAATTCCTTGAGTTCATGTAAAAGGGACTTTCCCACACCCTCACCAATAGGACACTGATTTTCCCTAAAACTTACATTCCAACGTGTTTTTTCAGCAGCATGGAGGACATCTTTGTTAGGATCCATACTTCTTATCCTTTGAGAAATAAAGCGAACTATTCTAGACTGTTCGTTATAGTCATTGTCTTCCGCTTTATAAGACCGCCCATAATCATAAACAAAGAAAGTTCTATCAATTACTGCCATTTTTTGCACATCGTCTATATGTTGAGGATTATGTCGGGAGGAGTCAGAATTTTCCCAACCTATTTTGACTGGGATTTTAGGTAAGCGGTCGGCTGGATCAAAATGGATCAACGCACGTGTACGGGGGAGAGCTTCATAGATTTCTGTTGTTACTGTTAAATCTTCATCTTTTGGCTCATTTGGAAGATGAATTAGAATACCAAGTTGTCTCTGTTGTAATAAAAGTCCAATTACTTCTTGCAAGTAAGACACGTCTTGGAAACTTTCGTTTATGTATAACTGAACACCTTGATATTTATTGGTGGCAGCTTCGTTAATTGTTAGTAAGCTATCGTATCCTTTAGACTCGAAAACTGAAGTAGCGAGATAAATTTCCATAAGGAGATTATATCCTGTAGTTATATTTCTTGCAATTAAAACTCACTCACTTTCTTGGTTCTACTGGTTAAGAAGATATGGGTAGCAACTGCAAGAGCAGCAAAACTTACAATTCCTCCAGCCAGAAAAGGAGCCTCAAGTGAGTAGGTGGCGATTAATCCACCGGCGATTGGACCAAATATGAATCCTAAACTGTTATAGGAAGCATTGACACCCATGATTGTTCCTTGCGATTTGGCATCCACTTCTTTTGAAAGCAAGGTTTGCACAAGAGGCATAATAAATGAGTTTCCTAGAGATAGTGCCACTGAAACAACCATGAAGTAAATTAATCCTGGGGTGAAATAGATTAAGGTCATTGATATTGCTAAGAGAAAAATCGCTGAAACAAAAGATTTTAGGTCTCCAAACTTCTTTGTGATTCTTGGAATTAAAACAAGCTGAGAAATCAATCCAACAATACCAAAGATAACAAAATTGGTTGAAATTTGAGTTGGATTCAAATTAAGAACCTTAACTGAGAAAGGTTGATAAGCATAAATGAACATTCCAAATGCAAAAGCAACAAGAAGGGTAACTAATAATGTTCTTCCAATATTTGGGTCAAAAAGCGATGCCGCTAGTTTTTTGAAATCAAAAAGCTTTTTATCTTCGACTTGTCCAATATGTTTATTTGTTTCTGGAAGAAGCACTGCTGTCAAAATTATGGCTATTGTTGTCATAACGGCTGCAATTAAGAATGGGAACATAGGATTAATTCCCACTGTAAAAGCAGAAATTCCTGGGCCAAAAACGAAACCAAAGCCAAAAGCAGCTCCAATTATGCCAAATCCTCTGGCTCTATCTTTGCCTTCTGTACTATCTGAAATAACTGCAGAGACAACTGGAATATTTCCGGCTGTCACACCATCAAGAGCTCTTGCTAAAAATAGGAAAATTGCACTTGGGGCGAAAGCCATCATTAAGAATGAGGCTGCTGTGCCAATTAAGGAAAAAACTAAAAGTGGTTTTCTTCCATATTTATCAGACATTCTCCCAATTATTGGAGTTGCTAGGAATGTGCAAAGTGAGAAAAGAGCAAAAAGGAGACCATTTTGAAAGTCAGTTAGCCCAAATTTTTGACTGTAAGAATACAAAATTGGAATGATGATGCCATAACCTAGGGCATCAACTATTGCAATGAGGCCGACGATGAGTAAATTTTTGTTTTTTAACACAGAAGTAGTATTATAGCTTGGACTTAGAAAATTATGCAAACACGTCTTGAGCGAAAGGGTGACAGAAATAGCAAGATGACAATCATGTTTTTCCTTGCTGGGTCAATACTTTTATTGGGCATCTTCATTTATTTTGGAGTACCTGCTCTTTTTGGCCTTGCTAACACAATTAGTGGGATGGGCAAAGAAACTGAGACCGTTGAAGGTCCAGAAGAAGTGGTTTTAAACTCCCCCACTTTAAACCGAGACTTCGAGGCGACAAAGTCAGCTGAAATAAAAGTAACAGGTATTGCTGATCCAAATTCCAAAGTAGAGCTTGAAAGAAATACGGTTTCAGTGGGACTTGCTACTGCGGATAAGTCAGGAAAATTTACTTTTGACGATGTTACCCTTGTAAAGGGCAAAAATGACTTAGTTGCCAGGACAATTACCAATTCGGGTAAGAAAAGCGAACCATCAGACAGCTATATAGTCTTTTTCTCAACAAGTGGACCAAAACTTGAGACAACAAACAAAGACGGAGACACAGTCAGGGATAATCCTTATACATTCACTGGTAAAGTTGACCCAATTACCGCTACAGTTACTGTCAACGGTAATATGGCAATTGTTGATAGTCAAGGAAACTTCTCCTATTATATGAACCTAAATAGTGGAGACAATAAAATCACAATTATTGGATCTGATGAGGCCGGAAACGAAACCAAGCAGGAGATGAATCTTAAATATGAGCACTAAGAAAATCTTTTAGGGCTTCTAGATCTTTTTTCTTTTCGTCAAAGTAATACGATTCAATTCCTACCAACTGCGCACTTTTAACTGCTTCTGGATTGTGCTCAAAATAGACAAGGTCGTCTTTTGTTAATCTAAATTGATTTAATAACTTTTGAAAATATTCTGGGCTAGTTTTTTCTGGATTGTGCTTTAATGTAAAAACCTCATAAGGCACTGTCTCTAGTTTCCATAACTTAAACTGTTCATCGTTTGCACCAGTGACTAAGATCTTTTTGTTTGGATAAGATTCTAAAAGCTTATGAAGATCAGCAAATATCTCGCCGTTTGTATCAGAGAATGTGCCTATGGCGTCGACGAGGATTGTTTTCATTTCTTTTTATTATAATTTTTTGTAGCTGATAAAGCTAATAATATCCACAGCCACTCCATTACCCAGGGATAAAAGAGTGTGTTATTAAACATACTATGAACAATTATTCCTACGAGACTTGCTCTAAAAAGCAAATCCCCCATATCCCAAGTCTTTTTTAGAAGAAAAATATAGGCAGCAAAGCCAACAACTCCCGTAGTTGCTAATACTAGAAGCAGAGAATTGTCTGCACCCCCTGAATGGCTTTGTGGAGAAACATTTACCGCATATCTATAAGAATTGAATCCAATTCCAAAGACTGGCTTTGTTTCCCAAACTTCAATAGATTTATTCCAATTATTTAGTCTCGCTGTGACACTATTTTCCCTATTTAGCTTTGTGCCTTCACCAGTTGATTTTGGAAGCAGTGGAATTGTGATAACTAAGATGATGAGTGCTATCAAAAATATTTTTACGGAGTTTTTAAAAAATGAGATTGTTGCAAAAGAAAATAGGTACATTAAATAACTTGCCCTAGAATAAGTTAAAGCCATAGCAACATAGAGGATAACTGCCTGGATGCGAGATCTTTCAAGAACCGCCAATATTAGACCCAAAACTAGCATGGCTCCAGTAAAGCCTGGATCTAGAAATGTACTTATAAGGCGATAATAATGGTCATCCCAATCAAGAGCCTTTAGTGAACTAACGTCCGGAACAAATACAAATTGTAAAATTCCAACTACCGCTACTCCCAGAATGGCAATCTCCATTAGTTTTAAAATTATTTTTCTGTCCCCTATTTGATCTTTGGCAACAAAATATAAGCCGGCATAAGCTACAAAGCGAACTAAATAAAGAAATGCAGGAAATTTAAATGGATTAAATATAGTTGAAAGGAACATGGCTCCTACAAAAAGAGCTAATGGTTTTGTTAACGGGTCATTTTTAATGGATTTACCTTTTGTTTTTACAAGCCAAATTAAAAGTAAGCCGAAAACAAAAAGATCGTTTAAATGAACTACAATACTTTGAAATTCAAACCGACCTAGCTGCCCGAATGCCAAAAAAAGAATTAGTGCAAATAAAAGATACTTCATGATTTATAGAGATAGATATTGGTTTTTGTGTTTTTGTAAACCGGAACTTTGCCTTTAATTGGCTTTTGAGTCATTACGTAATTATACTTTTCCCCCTTGTACCAGGTTTCGTGCACAAAAGGAAAATTAATATAAAAAAGATTGTGAACACCTTTTACTAAAACTAAATCAGTTTTTTTAATATTGTTTTTAAAGAAGCCGTCACAATCAACAAATACGCTAGTTGTGAAGTCTAATCTTTCACACAAAAATTGTTCTTTTGTTTGTTTGCCAATTAAATATGGAATATTTCTTGAAACTGCCAAACCTCTATACAAAACATTTACACCAATCGAACCAATTATTAAAGAAATTAAAACCAATTTTAAAATTTTGTTTCTTTGCCAAGCATAAACAAAGGCAACAAGAACAGAAATAACTGGAAGATATGGCAGAATAAATCTACCTCCACCAGTTCTTGGAATAAAGTACCACATTAAAAATGCCAAAATAAAATAGGTTAATAATAGATTTAAAGATTTTCTTGGAACCTTTTTGGATAGAAAGAAAATAAAGGGAATAAATAAAAGGTAAATTGGAGATATCAAATCAGTTGGAAACAAAAAGAGACCGACATAATCATGAATGATCCTGGGTATATTCCAAAAATCAATATTTGTGCTGTGAGTTGAATCAAGAGTTCCAGCTCCAATTGGATAAAACGGAAATCCAGTATTATTGTAAGCACTTAAGAACCAAGGGAATGCCACAACAAGTGGAATAACAATTATTATTAACGGTGTAATAATTTTCCTTTCCTTGAGAAATGAAATAATAGCCAGGATTGGAATTGATCCTAAAGCTAAAGTTTTTGTGGAGATTGCTAAACCTAATACAACCCCTGCCCAAACATATTTTCTTTCGATAACGAGGTAGAAAGCTAAAACTTCAAAAAATGTCCTAATTAAATCTATATACGCGCTTCCCGACTGCCACCCAACTAATGGAGTTGTATAAAAAAGTGTTGTTGCTAATAGGCTTGGAAGCGGACCTAAGAACCTTCTTGAAACTTTATAGAGAACGACAATTGTTCCAATTCCCGCTAGCCAATTTAAAAGGTGAGGACCCGTATCACTTAATAGTTTGATTAATGGAATATAAACAAACTCAGCTAGCCTGGGCATTTCGGAATAGTAAAGAAGGCCTCCTGGAACGTGGTAAATTTTACCTGCTTCTAAATAGAGTTTTGGAAGAGTTAAGTGATACCACAGCGCATCAAAACCTAATTCTGGAGATAGCGCTCCTAGAAAATTTATAAAAAAAGATGTGCCTAGAGCTACTAAGAGGAGAAATTTAATGAGTGCGGATCTGTTCATATTGTTTAACTCTTGCAATTAATGAATGAAGTGACATCATATAGGCCATGACAAATCCGGCTAATCCATCAAGGAAACCAAGTTTAAAAAAATAATTGTAGATAAACTTTCCTTGTGGTTTTACAAGATCAAAATAGGAAAAATTTTTATTATCTTTTGCATAAATTGTCGTGTAAGCATTAATCTCTTTAATAAATTCACTAATGGTTGGGTGTGGGGTGTGAATTATTGGTTTGGGCCAAGTTCCTACTTTTCCATTACCGACCCACACTTCATGAACTTTACCAATCCATTTGCCAAAATCTTTTTTAGCAAGTCTTACTAATTTTATGTTTCCAGCTTCCCCATGATGAAGAGTTTTCCCAAAAAAGTTATCCAATCTTTTAAACTTAAACGCTTCATAACCACTTGGAATATGGTCAAAATCATCCTCTATACTTTCATCGGTATCAATAAAAAATACCCAGTCACCTTTTGCTTTTTCTAATGCGTAATTTCTTTGCGCAGCGTAATCGCCATTTAAATCTCGTTTTAAATTAGAAGTTTTTCCGTTTTCTGTAATGTGAATCTCATCAAATCCATTTTTATTTGTAATTGTTATTTTAGAGAGCATAGATATTATTATTTGGGAAAGATTCTATTAATTTAACCTGATTTGATTTTAACACTTTAGGAGTGACAATTAGTTTAATCCCTAAACTTTTTAGATAATTGATTGAATTTTCATTTGGAAATTCTTTTTGTAGCCATTGAACTCGCCGTTCCCAACTTTTTGGGGAAAAACCTGAATAGCCATTAAACATTGGATGGTTTTGAGTTATTCCGTAATGCATTCTCCTAGTTTCTACGGCAACATTTTCGTTGTCAAACCATCCATAAATTGGAAATTGGACAATTGGCGCACCTTGGTAATTTTGTTCTAGCCAAATTTGTTCTGGTGGAAATTCCGAATGACTGGGCATATTTATATAGGTAAATGGAAAATTAACTTCTAAAATAATTATTATTACTAATAGCGCTGTTATCTTTTTAGCAAGCTTATTTTTTAAGACAATACTTAAAGCTATAACGAAAGCAAAAAAAGCTAATAAAATCCATCTGGAAGGAGTCCTAAATCCGGAAAACCCTGGTAAAAGATAATAAGGAATTAAATATGGCATTGGGATTGCTGGCAATGGACCAACATGCACTGTATTTTCAAAGACATGGAAGGCGGGACCAAAAGCTAAAATAAAACAACAAATGCTTAGTAAAAAGTAACGATTTAACTTATTTTTTTGGAACAGATACCCTATTAATAGTATTAAGGTGCCAATTCCTGCAAAAATTCCTAACCGAGATGCTTCGTTCGGTTTAAAAAAATCATGAATCTTTAATGAGAAATGGATTGTGTCAGTTAATGGACGAACATAACCAAACTCTTTCGAGACTAAATAGTATGGAACAAAGATTAAGAGAGATAAACCAAAAGATAAAAATACATATTTAATATGTTTTTTCGGAGCAAAAATGAAGAATGCCATGAAGAAAAAGAAAAATAGGGGCATGGTGGCAACTGACAAAACAAAAAAGATTACAAATAGTGTCAATTTTTCCTTATAGAAAAAATAAAGCGCAAAAATAAAAGGCCAGAATCCAAAAAGCTGAAGGTGGTGCAAGTAGCCCATGTGAATTGAACCAAAAGCAAACAAAGTACCTGCAAGAAGTGAAATTTTATAGTCTTTTGTTAGGTTTTTTGTTAAAAGATAAGTTGAAAAGGCAGTCAAAACAAACCCTAGCAACAAATTAATATTTGCTCCTAAAAGGGGCTGTTTAAAAAATAGCACGAATGGTGCTGCAACTAGCGATGAAACTAAATGGGGATCCGAATAGGCTAGGGTTTTTGTATAAGGGAAAAAGATGTTTGTATTTAAAGATAATGGATGGAAAATATTCCAATTGATAATCCAATTAATTAAGACTGCATCGTAGGGATCTAAAATAAAGTTGCCTAGATTCAAAATAAGAGGCCAAGTTATAATGAGCGTGATGAGTGAAAAGAAAAATAAAACTAAGATATTTATTTTGGTGTTTTGGTTCATAATTATCGGCCTCTACTTGTTCACCCGATTATACAACCTGACTTTGTTACCAATTTTTTTTGACGAAGCAAACTATATTTTTTGGGCAAAGAGAATGCTAACGGGGAGTGCGGGATGGTTCCTGCCACTAGCTTATGGAAAACCAGCGCCTTATATCTGGACTATAGCCTTTTGGTTAAAAGTTTTACCACCTGAGCACTATCTACTTGCGGGTAGGTTGCCCTCAGTTTTTTTTGGGCTAGTAACGCTTTTGGGGACATATAAGTTGGGTGCAATTTGTTTTGGTAAAAAGGTTGGACTTGGAGCTTCATTTTTATATGTAATTTCCCCATTTGCGCTATTTCACGACCGGATGACTTTATATGACTCCATGCTTTGTGCCTTTCTTGTATGGACAATATATTTTGTAATTAAATCTGGCTACACTCATAAAATAAAACATGCAGCTTTATGGGGTATTTTTTTGGGACTAGCACTTCTTACTAAGGCGTCTGCGGTTTCGTTTGAGGTTTTAACTCCAATTTGTTTTCTAATTATTGGTGGATTTAAAAAAATTTGGTTAATTTTAATTGCTGTTTTAATTAGTCAAATTATTGTTAACTTACAAATAGTTTCTCACGGGTACTTGGACTATTTAACTAAAGCCACTGACTACACTTCTAGTGGAATATATTTTGCCACTAACTTATCTTTAACTTATGACTGGCTAAATCACTACATTACTGGACCAATTTTGCTTGCTTTTTTTGTCTCATTAATTTATTTAACTATTAAGAGACCTAGGCTAGGTGCAGTTTTTGTGATCTTAAGTATTGTTCCTTTGATTGGGTTTTCTTTTGTAGCTCGAATTTACTTTCCAAGATATATCTTATTTACCCTACCATTTTTCTTATTACCACTATCTTTTTTATTGGAAAAATTAGGCAATAAGAACAAATTAGTCTTTTTGTGCGTTGTACCATTTTTATTATTTCTAGCAATTAAGTTCGATTATTTTTTAATTACAAAACCGGAATTGGCAAACTTCCCCGCAATTGATAAATGGCAATATGTTGAAGGGTTCCCATCAGGATATGGATTTAAACCAATTTTTGAAAAATTACACGAAGAGAGTGAAACTAAAAAAATTCATTTAATTGTTCAAGGGAGCTTTAGCCATTATCCGAATGCGTTTTTTCTGGAGTTTTGGGATAATCCTAATGTTTGGATAGAAGAAAGATGGCCACTGGAGAAAATTGCATCTCAAGAATTTATTCCAACAAACAAAACAAAACCAATAAGATTTGACAAAACTTATTTCGTGGTCAGAAACAATTATAAGGTTAATCAAAACAATGTGACTCAGAAATATAATCTTAAACCAATTATTGTTGGGATAAAGCCTGCTGGAAAAGATAATGTTTATTTAAGTTTTTAATTTGAGAAGGCTTAAATATAAAAAGGCAAAAGGAGAAAAGTACCAAGGAACCCATTTTTTAATAAACTCATAATTACTTGTCAGAATATATTTTTCTTTGTCGGAATTTTTTACTACTTTGTGCTCTGAAATAGAATGGCCCACTATTGAATCTTCAACTACTCCAACAGTTAAATGATCACGTTTGGCACGTAAACAAAAGTCTACATCTTCGAAATACATAAAGAATCTTTCATCGAAATACCCTATTTTTTTAAACACATCGGTTTTAATTAACATACAGGCTCCAGATACAAAATCAATATTTTCTGATTTTCTATTTTCCAGATGAGTAGGACGTCCAAGAAAAAAATTTACTTTACCACCGTAATCATAAATAGTGTCTTTGTTTCTTTTGAAAGTTAAAACAGGAGCTGCAATATCAAAATTCGAATTAAGAAGAACCTCGAGATTAAGTCTGGAAATATTTATATCTGGATTAATTAACAATACTTGCGTTGCACCCTCTTCAATAGCTTGTTTAACTCCCAAATTAACTGCTTTAGAGAATCCCCTGTTTGTTTCAGAGTTATCAATAATTATTATCCTGGAGACCAAAGGAGAAATATTCTTTGAAAGACTTGAAACTTCTCTCTTCGAATGAAAATCAATAATAATTGCATAAGTTTCATTTTTCATTTTTTGTTGCAATCAAAAATATCTGATCTCCTTGTCCAATTTTTGGAGCGATAAATAAAAGCATTGAAAATATAATTCCTTTTAACCCTTTAACTTCATAATTTAAATTACATGTTTTTATTTTTTTAATTTTAAAATTGTTTACACGTAAAATTTCACCAAGTGACTCTGGACTAAATTGCCAGACATGTTGATTAGGCTGCAATCCATACCACTTATTTTTGAAAATTTTAAACATTAAGGAATTGATGTTTGGAGATGCAATAAAGAATTCTGCATTTTTATTAACTAATAGCGAATGAATTTTAAAAAGAGATTTATTTAAATCGACTATATGTTCCAAGACATGATTCAATATTATTGTGTCGTACTTTTTTTTAGTATTAAATTCTTTTAGAGAAACATTTTTAAGATCAACATTTAGCTTCTTTTTACCAAATTCAGTGTATGGATGAGAAGAGTCTATACCAGTAGAGTTGAATCCTTGATCTTTGGCTTCTTTAACAACCCATCCGAATCCGCATCCAATATCAAGGAGGGTTCCACCTTTTTTATCAAGAAATCTTATTATAGATTTTGCAAATTGGGTAAATTCTTTAGCTTGATGGCGGTAATGCTTGTTTGCCTCACTTTTATATTCATATATTTTACCGCTAACAAAATCGTTTTTTCTTTTTACAATGGTTCTAATTAACCCACAGGGGGACCTTAATAACGCAAACTCTTTTTGTGAATAATAAAGAAACCAATCTTTTTTTTGACAGTTGGGACATTTTAATAACTCTTCACTCATAAATAATTTAGACTCTTCGCATCAAATTATTATAATAGCCAGCCAAATTTTTAGAAAACGATTCTTTGTCGAATTCTGCCTTTGCTCTTTTTCTTGATAACAAAGACATATTAATTAACAGGCTTTTATTATTAATCATATTTAAAGCTTCAAAAAAAATGCTTTTTTTATCTTTTACCATTCCAGCGTTCCCTAATATTTCCGGAATTGCTCCAGAATTAGCAGCTATTATAGGCGTGCCGCAAGCCATTGCCTCGATTAAGACCATTCCGTATTGTTCCTGCCAAGTTTTTGAGCCAAATGCGGGATGGATCATAAGGTCAGCCTTGTTATACATTGCTGGCATATCTTCATATTTTACCTCTCGGATTAGTTGTATATTTTTGTTTCTAGTTTTTTTTACATAATTTACAATTTTTTGCTCCAATGATCCTTTCCCAATGATAACCAAATTGATGTTTGTATTAAATATTTTCGGGCCTAATATACTAACCATATCATATGCTCCTTTGTCTTCCTCTAACCTACCTACAAAAAGAATCGACTTGTTCTTTTTTGATTTTTTTTCGTTTTTATATTTCTGAATAGGGATAAATTTATTTATATTTATACCGGGCATTAATACATTGATTTTTTCCTCTTTTACTCCTTCCTCAATTAGAGCCTTTTTAGCTCCGATTGTTACAGGTAAGAAAAGATCAATATTTTTTCTACAAAATTCTTTTGTTTTCTTAAAACCTAATAACGACTCATTATTAAATGGAATGTTTTCCCAAACCGTCGAAACTACAAATTTAACACTACCTTCATTCTTTGCCGCTATTGATTGTTTTGTAAAGTAAAAATATGTTTCGGCTGAATGTGCAATATCAAACCCTTTTAATTCTTTTTCCAATCCAAAAAGCATGTGTGGATTTGAAAATACCCTGTTAAGAAATGCCATTTTCATTCTTGAAATTGAACCAAAGTTTAAATCCATAGGACTATAAAGCGACTTCGTTTCTAATTCACTAGGAAGTTCTTTAGATATTGGAAGCCTGCCCGTGAACAAAGTCATCTTTTGGTCTTGCCCAATTGAGCTAAAGTTTTGGAGTTCCCAAGGGTTTGCAAAATCACCGCGAATCAAAGCTATCTTCATAAATTGCTCTGCTTTTCAAAAGTTTTTATCTTGTCAATAAAATTATATAAGCTAAATAAAAAGCACGTTTCAAATCCGATTATATTTTGTTTATAGCCACCTTGCAAAATAAAATATGAAAAAAATTTCAAGTACGGGGCTACCAAAATTTTGAATAAATTTACTTTTTTCTGATTTGCGTTAATTTTAGAATCTAATTCTGTGTACTTATTAGTTTTTTGTATGAACTCATTTACAGTTCTATAATTCTCGTGATAATAAAAACCTTTTAAAGACTTAACTTTTCCTGAAACATAAATTTGTTGATGATATTTATAGGGAAAATATTTCCAAAAACCATTTTTAACTAGTCTCAATTCATTTGATTTGTTTTTAATAACACCTGTACTGATTACTTTTCCAAACATAATTATTTTGTTAAATAGCAAATATCCATTGTAGTCGGACTCATTTTTTTTAATGGCTTGGAGGATAGATTCACTTAATTCACTTGTCAAATACTCATCAGAGTCAATTTTTAGTATCCACTGACTCGAGCATTTTTGCATTCCATATTTCCTATTTTCGTCAAAGTTTCCGTTTATTGGATATCTAATAAATATTTTTGATTTATATTTTTTTGCAATTGCTAATGTATTATCAGTCGAACCCATATCAACCACAATTATTTCATCTGCCCACTTTACACTTTTGAGACATCTATCTAATAGATTAGAGCAATTATAAGTAGGAATAACTACACTTAAATTTCCCCCTATTGACATATATGTGAATTATTAAATAAATTAATTAATGCTAATTAAGAAAATAATAAGTTCATATTTATTTTTTCTCTTAATATTTGCAACCTTTAGTATACTTCCAAAATTTGCAAATGCTTCTCCCTTAACTTGGTACAATACTTACAATGTATTAACGAGCAGGATTGGTTTTATAAAATTTTCTTCATCTATTAACTCCACAGTTTATGCCGCAGCAGATCAAAATGGATTATATGACTTATTAAAAAGTTCTGATAATGGTCAAACTTGGACAAGTATTAAGGGAAACTTGCCTAATACAGGTGATATAACATGGATATCTGATATTTCAAATAACTCCAAACTAATAGTGATTGGGCTTTGGGGGTCTGGATTTTATCTAACTGATGATGGAGGGATTACTTGGAAAAAAATTTACAACACGGGTACACCAAAGACAATTGAAATTAACCCTTCAAACCAAGATGTAATTTATATCGGAATGCTTGGGAGTCAAGGAGTATTTAGGACAACTGACGGTGGAAATAATTGGAGCCAGGTAACTGAGATAGGAAATACAAATGTGGCTCAAATTGAATTTGATAGATCAAACACGAATAGGTTGTTTATAGGTACTGACCCTGCTTTTTATAAAAGCGATGATTTTGGACTTAATTGGACTGTACTACCACTAAGCAAAGCTTTTGGTGACAGCATCATTATTGACAATACTAATAGCTCAATTATTTATACCGCTCATTTCGACTCTGATGAGGGGGTCTATAAATCTATAGACAATGGTGTTTCGTGGACATGGTTATTGGGAGGACCCAAAGGTAAAGTTTACAGACTTTCTCAAGATTTGGACGACACCCTATATGCCAGTGTTATTTTTTCCAATCCAAATGGTGGAATCTGGAAGGGAACTAACGTTGGAGAAACTTGGGAAAATGTACAAGACCCCTCATGGGGAGACCGCAATACCTGGGGAATTGATGCTAAAAATGGGATTGTAGTAGCAGGCGTTGAAGGTTTGGGAATTTTTGTGGCCTCAAATTCTGCAACTCCAAGTCCAACTCCAACACCCACTCAAACACCAACTCCAACTCCTAGTCCAACACCCGTGCCTGGACCTCACCCAATTGTAGTTATTCCCGGTTTTGGAGGAAGTTTTTCTACCAAGGGACTTCTTTTACATCAGCCGACAAGCTATCGTGACTGGACGATGATGCCGTTCCAGGCCCCATCAATTTATAATCCATTCCTTAATGCACTTGGTAAACTAAATTACTTGAGAAACGACAAAGTCTTTTTCTTTGCTTATGATTTTACTAAGACAATTGGTGTTTCTGGTGCTTGGCTTAATGAATATCTAGATAATGAAGTATTAACTAAGAATCCTGGCCAAAAGGTCGATATTGTTGGACATTCTATGGGAGGACTAGTTGCTAGATATTGTTTTGAACAAGTTCCGACTTGTAAGGACAAGATAAACAAAATAGTGACAGCGGGAACACCACATAAAGGTGCAGTAGCTGATTATGCGTTTTGGGAGGGCGGAGATCTTTCTTCACTAGACCCACTAGGAAAGTTTGGTGCGGAACTTTATTTTGGACTAAATGGCGGAGGAAACAAAACACAAGCGATCCAACTTGGAATGCCCGGAGCACATGATTTTATGCCAATACATGATTATATAGTTGGTAAACCATATTCTTCTTTGTCCAGTGTGGGGAAAAACCCGGTGCTATTTAATCTTCCACTTTCACTAGACTTTTCTTCTAGAACACTGGCTTTATCTGGAAATAAACCGAAAGCGACTGATTCTGAATTAACAGTTAAACCTACTAAACCAAAAGATTTAGCGAATGGAATTTGGATAGATGGTGACCCAAAAGTTTCTAAAAAAGATGTGGGTGATGGGACTGTTTTAGCAAGTAGTTCTAATGTTTCTGGTGCAATTAATAAGAATTACAAACTTGAACATATCGAATATTTAAATTCGAAACAACCAGTTGCTGATATTTTACAATTCTTGGGACTTTCTCTCATTGGTCCGATTGCTTTCGCTGAGCCGGCGTCAGTAAATTTATATTATTCGACTGATCCAAATGTTGAGATTCAAACAAATAAAGAAGTTGGCGAGGAGACAGTTAATCCCGATCCAAATGTTTTGTTTGTTAAAGGTGGAAAAACAAAACAAAAGGATTTATTAGTTAAATCAATGAAAGATGGAGATTTTGAGATTAAAGGTTGGCACTATGATGCAACCGGCACAAAAGATCTGAAGCCTGTTAAAACTAAACTTCTAAAAGGAGTTTTAAAGAAATTGACCACACAATTTTGATAATTACTCAGAGACTGTGACTCTCGGTTGCCATTGAACAAAAGTTTTTGATAAACCTTCTAGTGATTTATTCACAAAAGGCATTTCAAAAGATTGTTCTGGACCATTATTTAGACGCATGGCAGCACGGCCTATACGTCCAAACTTTCGCCTGTCATCCCAAACCCCAATTTTATGTTCTTCGTTTGTTTCCAAATCTATTATATGGATAGTTCCGGCTTGTCCTGTTGCTATAGTAACTATATCCTGATTTGCTTCTGTTGTGGACAGAGTTAAAGAGCCATTATCTGATCCTGCGTGGATACTCATCTGTTTAACTTTGTGACGTTCACCAAATTTTATCCTTGTACTGTAAATGCAACACTTGCTACAGTTGCTAACTTTAAAATATTAAAAAACAGTTCTTTTTGCATTTTACTTAATCATATAAAATTTTATGATTTTTTTTGGATCATGTAAATCCTTTCAAATGAGTCTAGTTATTTGACTTCGTATACTATAGGCTATATAATAAACACAATGAGTTTAACGAAAACCAATATTGAAGCACTGGCACGTAATAACCCGGACATTCGAGCAATGAGGGAAGATTTGGGTTTTGTGACAGTATCTTACGACGATCCTGAAGGAGATAGAAAAGTAACTTTTAGCCCTCTCTACCGAACAACCCCAGAACCTCTAGTTCCAATTATAAGAGCTGCTACGTATGTAGGCGAATTCAGACTAAAGGGGCCAGATCCATTTGTTATGCACTTTGACCTTGCACCTCAAAAAGGATTTACAATTGTAACACCATTTATGGATAAAGACGGACGTATTGTCACCCCATATGACTGGAATAAAGAAAAGAGAATTGAAGTTATTGAGAAATCACGAATTGGACTAGCTATGCTCGGACTTCTTATTGGTGATAAAAAATACCCTTATGCTAATTACTTTAATAGACTAAGTGATGATTTTAGAGGAGATACAGATCCAATACTTGTCGAAAAATTAACCAAAGAACAAGAAAAAGAATTAAAAGAATTAAGGTTGACCATGGAAGAGGTTAACCTCCAACCACAAAGTATATTTAAATATGTAGTACAGATGCTAAATCGGCCGCTTAGACTTCTTTAACAAAGTCGTCTTTTCTAAAACTAATTGCATTTTGTTTTAATTAGTACACCGCGACTTTTGAACTTTAAAATAATCTGTGTCTTCGTGCTGAAGAATTTATCATTTTAGATATATCCACGAATAAGATTTGTTAAAATAAGCTATGAAAAAAGTTTTTATTATTCATGGATTTGAGGGTGAGCCAAATGGTAGCTGGAAATCCTGGCTTATGGTAGAACTCGATAAAAGAAAAACTTATGCCTTTTCATTGTCAATGCCTACACCTAGTGAACCTAAAGCTGAGGAATGGGTAAAGGAAATTAAGAGATTTTGCGATCGATATAAAAATGATGAAATATATCTTGTGGGACATTCACTTGGAGCATCTGCAATCTATTTATATCTTCAAGAGGCTAAGCAACCAATTGCAGGTGCAATTTTAGTCTCGGGGCCAATTGAGGAAAATAAAAATAAGAAAATTGCTAATTTCTTTAGCAAACCTTTTGATTTTAAGAAAATTAAAGCTAACTCAAATGAATTTGTCATTATTCATGGCGACAATGATCCTTATGTGCCTATCGAAAACGCTAAGCGGGCTGCAAGAGAATTAAATGGAAAGCTTGTTGTTATAGAAAATGGCCAACACTTAAATGGATCAGCAGGATGGTTTGATCTTCCACAACTACTTGAAAAGATTCTTAAAATGATGAATTAAAGATTATTAAAAATTAAACTTTTGTTTGTTCCTCTAGAAGAAGTGTTGGGTCCTGATTTGTATAGCCACCATCGACTGTAATTACCTGACCATTAATATAATCTGATTGTTCTGACAATAGAAATTTAATAACTCTTGAGATATCTATCGGATCTGCGTTTCTTTTTAAAGGATTGATACCTGCAACTTCGTTTATAAATTTTTCTCCATTGTCAGCAATCATTGGAGTTTTTACCCAACCTGGAGCAATGGAATTTACCCTAATCATTTTGTCTTTGAACAACAAAGAAAGAGATTTTGTTAAAGAATTTACACCAGCTTTACTTGCTGCGTAAGCCACTGTAATTGCTCCGCCGTAATTAGCGTCGGTTGAACTAATCATAATAAACCGACCGTTTTTGGAAATAATTGGATAAAATATTTTAGCTAGATAGAAGTTGCTGGAAAGATTCACTGCCAAGGTGTTGTCCCAAACTTCTAAATCATTTGCGATATTGTTGTCTTCGAATTCAACCATACCTGAGCAGTTTATAATCGCGTAAAAGTCCTCTGATTTTAGACCAGAATGCAATTTCTTTATTTCCTCTACTTTGCCAATATCTAACTTCATTCCCGAAAAATTTTCGTTTCTTTCAAGGTCAATTACTTTTTTTGATCAGTGTTATAAGTGCCAATTACTTTATAGTCACTTTCTAAAAGGACTTTGGCAGTTTCGTGACCAATTCCCCCTGAAGCTCCAATTAATAAAACCTTTTTTTTATTCTTCATATACTATATTTTGGGGAAATGTCTTCATTTGAATGTTTCTCGTAAAAGCTTAAAATCGAATTTACA
The DNA here is from genome assembly GCA_964576435.1 of uncultured Gammaproteobacteria bacterium. Classification (GTDB taxonomy): domain Bacteria; phylum Patescibacteriota; class Microgenomatia; order JAMCZE01; family JAMCZE01; genus CAZNUP01. Next base: position 543,848 of record CAZNUP010000001.1, on the reverse strand, counting down.
GCACCCAACTGCTGTAAGATTTCAGTGCCAACTTCTTCATATTTCATTCTCAGCGTAGTTCCCTCTAAATGAGTTCGCATATTAAGGTTATTGATCTCGAAATCACCACCCAAGACTAGTTGGTAATCGCGAAACATGTTTAATAATTTTCCTTCTATTTCTGATGGTACCATGGTGGACCCGGGAGGTGACGCTCCTCCTACCTCTCGAATGTGAATCGAGCGTTCTGCTGGTGAACTACGAGTCCTCGATTAGCTTTATGATATCATATAAATCACTTATGACACCTGAAATAAAAGGCTGGTACGATAAATTGAAAGCAAGCGGACACTTAGAAGCTCTTAAAAATATTGATAATAGGTCGTTTAATTACGGCCAGGGAAAGCTTAATGTGGTTCAAGACCGGATTAGATACTTAGTGTCTATTAAGATTTTTGACTCTGAACAGGGAGCTTGGGAGAATCAGTTCATGATCGATTTGGCCCAAAAAAATAGAAAAAAGGCACAACGTGCTTATGAAGAGGGCGCAGACAAACATACAGCAATTATTCAGTCTGGAATGGGAGAATTACACAAGGGAGATAGAAATGAAAGTTTCTAAATCGGTTTTGAACGCAGCATGGAGCTTTGTAGAATCAACTGCTTTTGCTCTTGGGATTTTTGCCGTCACTTACCTTTTCTTGGTCCAACCGGCAGCTGTGGTTGGTGCTTCATCATATCCAACAATCAAGACTGGAGAGAAAGTATTTGCAGAAAAGGTATCTTATCACCTTCATAATCCTGAACGCGGTGATTTTGTAATACTTGAATCCCCCAGGAACCCAGAAGTCGATTTTATTAAACGTATTGTGGGACTTCCAGGGGAAAGAATTATGATTCAAGACGGGAAAGTGTTTATAAATGGGCAAGTTTTGGAAGAAAAATACATTTCTTCGGGAACTTTTACTGGACCTGAAAATTACTTGTCAGAAAACCAAGAGCTTTTAATTCCAGACGGGTATTACTTTGTCATGGGAGATAATAGGGAGCATTCTAGTGATTCAAGAGATTTCGGACCAGTTTCCAAAGAAAAAATAGTTGGAAAAGTGGCTTTTCGCTTTTGGCCAACTAACCGCCTCGGAAGTGTTGAATAAATCCCAGTTATCCCGTAGACTAAATAGGTTGTAATTATGTTTGACGCTGTTAAGAATTTATTTGGGGTATTTTGGGATTTTATTGAAGCTATTGTCTTTGCGCTAGCTATCTTTGTTGTTGTTTACCTCTTTTTGTTTCAACCCAACCAAGTAAAAGGTAGTTCAATGTACCCTACCTTTAAGGATGGGCAGTTTATTTTTACTGATAAAGTCTCATACCGCTTTGGACAACCTGGTAGAGGCGATGTAGTGGTCTTTAGATCCCCAAAGAACCAAGACGTAGACTTCATTAAAAGAATAATTGCTCTCCCTGGAGAGACAGTTAAGCTAGTTAACGGAAAGGTCTATGTTAATGGTCAACCACTTAATGAAAGTGGATATTTGGATTCTAGTGTATTTACCGGATCGGAATCCTATTTAACTGAAGGGCAAGAAATAAGAGTTCCGGACCATATGTATTTTGTTATGGGGGATAATAGAGAGCATTCAAGTGATTCAAGAGATTTTGGACCTGTTAAACCTGAGGAATTTGTGGGGAAGGTGTTTTTCAGATATTGGCCGGTTACTGAGGTTGGGAAGATAAACTCCGCGACATATTAGCCTTCAACTATTGAACTAAATGTTACTATTCTATCTCCAGATTTTGGTTCGTAAAGAACTGGTCTGGTCGTACTTTGTTCGTCTGTGCTTCGAACTATTATCACCGAATAGTAAGGTAGTTTTGCTTCCAAAGGGATTTTTGGTTCCATATTTTCCTTGAGATTCTTTTTTTCATCTAAAGGATCTGTAACAACAACTCTCCCGTGCCCATTACCGTAGACTGCAACCTCTCTTTTTTGCCCTGCAATTTCCATCAACAAATTTACATCTGACAAGCCCTCACGAAAACGCAATCTTGTAGCATAAGTGAGTGCAACCTCATCATCTTTGATGGTAACTGTTGGTCCAGATTCTATTCCGGGATGGAGATTTAATGCTACCGCCATGAAGATTTATTCCTCAATTGTTGCTTTAACTTCTTCAACTTCAACCGCAACTTCAGCTTCAACTTCCGCTTTGAGAAGTGCCTCTTTAATTTTTCTTAAGACTCCACCGGTTTTTTCAATGTTTCCTTTTAGGACAATAACCATACGAGCTTCTCGCATTGATTGGGTCACTTTAACTTTTGCTGCTAAATGATTTGTTAATGCACTTTCAATTTGAACCAGTTCTTCACTGTGGATTCTTTCTTCGACATGCTTTGGTGCAACATCGGCTTTAGCTTTGTATTCTCTTGCTAGTTCTTCAGCTCTTCTTACGGATCCTTCTTCTCTTAGAACTTGTCTCAGAGCTTCAACCATTTCATTTGGATCTTCAATTGCAGCAAGAGCTCTAATATGACCTTCGGTTACAATCCCTGCTAAAAGCGCATCTTTTAAGGCGTCTGGGAGAGTCAAAAGTCTTAAGGAATTTGAGACATAAGACTGGGATTTACCAATTCTTTGAGAGATTTCTGCAGTGCCTAGGCCAAATTCATCCATCATTCTTTTGAATCCTTGAGCTCTTTCAAGAGGATTAAGATCAACTCTTTGAACGTTTTCAACGATGGCCATTTCAAGCATTCCTCTATGAGAGGTTCTTTTGACAATGGTGGGAACTTTTTCAAGTCCAACTACCTTTGAGGCTCTCCATCTTCTTTCTCCGGCAATGATCTGATATCCGGCTGGAGTTTCAGCGACAACAATTGGTTCTAAAATGCCGTGTTCTCTAATAGATTCGACTAGATCGGCTAGGGACTCAGGTGTAATTAAACCGCGTGGTTGCAATGGGTTTGGCTGCAGGAGATTTATATCCAGGTATGTGATCTGTGCTGGTTCGGCCATAGACTAATTTTTTGGGGCAGGACGAACTTCTAAATATGACTTTCCAAGTTTTTTCGTGAAAAATACAATGCCGTCTGTTACAGCGAAGATGGTGTCGTCCGAACCTTTTTGAGTTCCAAGACCAGCATTAAATTTTGACCCTCTTTGGCGAATTAAAATATTTCCTGATTTAGCTTTTTCTCCAGCAAACAATTTGACTCCGAGCATTTTTGCTTTTGAGTCTCTGTTTCCCTTTGTGACGCCTGATGCTTTAGTATGTGCCATAGGTTAAAAAGATGATATTTCTCCTGACAACCGCCTGTGGACGGTAGTATTCAATAGGTTTATTGAACTCAATATAACCCATAATTTTAGACCTGTCAAGCACCATTTTCACGAGATCTACTTCTTTATCTTTTGACATAGTGAATGAAGGTACGACCATCACAACTCTACCGCCAGGCTTTAAAACATTTTTCCAATTATCCAAAGCACTTAGGTAGAGAAAGCCTAACTTTTCTTTCATATCGTGAGATTTTCCAGTGTTTGGACCAAGATCAGGCTCAGTAACTATTGCATCGACTTTTTCAGTGAGTTTTAAGGCAACATTTCTGGCATCACTTTGGAAGAGTTTATATGGATGTTTATTTAACCATTCAAGGTTTTTCCTAGATCTATCTACTTGAAGTGAACTAATATCTGACCCATAGACACTGGTTCCAGTCATAAGTCCTTCAGCCAAAACAGTTCCGACACCACAAAAGGGATCGAGGATAGTTTTTCCCTTACTAATATTGACCATCATCCTTGCGATTTTAGGAGGAAGCATGCCTGCATGGGGATCAACAGCTGGCCTATTGTAGTCTCTAGCATTCCAGCTTTCGAAATCTTGAACCCAAATGGTGTGTCCAAGTTTAAAGACGCCACCCTCAAGTCGAACCACTAGTTCAATTAGTTTTTGCTTAGCAACAACGACTGAGGAAAGCTCGTCACCTTCTCTTGGAAGAACGAACCTGACTTTTATCCCTTGATCTTCGAGTCCTCTTTTAACTATTTTGGAGTAATTACCTGGACCACTTATCCCAAAATCGACTTTTGGTTGTTTTAAGGATGCCAAATAGGAAATTAGTTTATCTGGGATATCTGATTCTTTGGTAACTTGAGCAAATTCTTCGGCTATTTTAACTGTTCCTCCCAGTTTATAGGCAATAGGCAATGGGTCGCCACCAGAATAGACTGAATCTAGTTCGAGTTTGGATAACTCAGGGGTGTTTCCGAATGTGAAGAGGTAGTTCACTTTGTTTTTGTTGGTTTCGCTGTTTTAGCTGGGGTGGCAGTTTTTTGGGAGCCTCCAAAGTTTCCAATTTCAATGGTTGTGACAAATGGTCTAAATCCAGTATGGTTTCTATATCTAGACTTAGCTTTGAATTTATAGACGTCGATTTTTTCGCCCTTTTTGATGTCAACAACCTTAGCTGGGATCTTTGCTCCAGAAATAAGTGGGGCGCCAATTGTAGCTTTATCATCCACGTTTAAGAGAAGTACTTCAGAGAGCTCTAAATCACCTGGAGCATCAGCTAGACGACCCTCGACTTCAAGGATTTGACCCTCAGTCACAAGGTGCTGTTTTCCGCCGTATTTGACAACTGCGAAGTTCATAGACCTCTATTATACCTTCTGGAGATGTTTTCAGCAATCCCCAGGGCTACAAACGTTGATAGGATCGATGCTCCACCATAGGAAACAAGGGGGAGGGTAACGCCAGTAACTGGAAGAATTGAAAGATTCATTCCAATATTTATGAATGCTTGGACTAAAACCATGGCACCAATTCCAGCGCAAAGTAGTCTGCCAAACTGGTCTTCCTCTTTAATTGCGACTGAAAAAATCCGCCAAACCAGGAAAGCATAGAGGGAAATAATGGCGGCACCTCCTAGGAAGCCAAGTTCTTCTGAGACGGAGGCAAAAATAAAGTCAGTGTGATGTTCGGGAAGGAATTCCAGATGGGACTGAGTCCCCCGCCCCAACCCTTTGCCAAGAAACATTCCAGATCCAACAGTTATTAATGATTGAATGGCGTTATAGCTTGTGCCTTGAGGATCATAATGAGGGGACATAAATGACAAAATCCTATCCTTTTGATAGTTTGCTAGGAAAAACCAACCAATTGGTAAAACTAAAAGCCCAGCTAAACTTAAGAGAGCTAGCCTAATTAAAGAAATTCCAGAAAGAAAAACCATAACTGTAATCGCACCAACATAGACAATCGTACTTCCCAAATCTGGTTGCTTAAAAACTAAAAGAAGGGGCAGCGCAAAAAAACCTAGGAGTAAAGCAATTCTTGAAATCTTTCTACCGTCAAACGTTGTTAGGACTGTTGCAAAAGAAATAATTAAGAACGGTTTTAGAAGCTCAGAGAATTGGAGTCTAAAAGAACCAATTTCTAGCCATCTTGTGGACCCTCTGCTTTCAAGTCCTACAATCAAAGTTATTGCAAGGAGAATAACTGAAACAATATAGATTATGATTCCTAGTGGTCTATAGATTTTGTAGTCAATTTGGCTAAAGATAAAAAACAAAATTAATCCCAAGACATAAAATATTAGCTGCGAAGGAAAAACTTCTGGGGCAACACTGCCAATTTCAGCTGCACCGAAACCACAAAGGACAAGAGCTGGGATCAAAATTTTATAATCAAAACCTTGAAGAAATTTCACTCTCACATTATAGCTGAATAATCTATTGATATAATTAACATGACTTTCGGAGAAGGCCTATTAAGCAAGCACTTTTTATAACGTTGACAGCGAGATCAAGAGTTAGACGGACCCATATCGGAATCAATCGTCTACCTTTGACTTAAATTAGCGCCTACCTAAAATTTAGAACGCCGAACGATGAGAACATACAAACAACAATTATTTTCAGATATGGTTTTAGGTGTTTTGGTTTATGCTGTTGTGCTTGGATTTTTTGAAGAATACACAAACATTCTTAGTACCTGGTCGTATTCAATAACATTTTTTGCAGCAATTGTGATGCAAATTCTTACTTACGCCACGTTTTGGCTAAAAGACGTAATTGTTAAGCATTTTAAAAATAAGGAGGGGTCAAAATATAAAATTCTTTTAGTGTTTTGTGTTTGGCTTGTAATGTTTTTTTCAAAATTTGTATTTCTTTTTTCTTTAGAGAATATTTTTGGAGAAGCAGTTCAAATAAGTGGATTTGTTGGACTGGTTTTAATAATTATTACCATGACAGTGATTAAAAAATTAATTGATTTAGGCTACAACAAGTTGGGAAACAATTAAATTAAATAATTGTCCTCTAACTACTAACAAGATTCCATCTTATTTGGGTAGATACTTTCTTACATATACAGGTCTTCCCTTTTCATCGTCGTGAGAGTATTCATATCCTTTAGTTCTTCTTGCTAAAGCATCTGCTCCTTTATTTCCGGCGAAAAAATCATGTCTTATGGGTCTTTTATATGTATTTGATAATGACTGCAACGTCTGAGATAAAACAAGCATTATTTCGTCACCTCGTTTTGGAGCGCGGATGTGGCCTATCGCTACGAGTTCACCTTCATCATACATTAACCAATAATCCCCGTAGAATTTATCTGTCCTGGACTTTCCCTCAGGGATATAAACTGACTGTAGGAGCTCTGATTTCGACATAGTCGATTAACATTACTATAACTATAGGACTATGTCAAATTGGGGGATTTGAGTGAAACTTCTTGTGGTCTTATAAGTTTGGATTATTTTTAAGAAGAATAATTTATTTTAAGTTAAGACAACCTATCCACAACCAAAATCGGCCCTTCTTTTAACTCCTTTGCCAAAGTTTGTTTTTTAATATAATCTTCAAAATCTTTTGGCCAGGAAGGCAGAGTTACAATAACCAACTCATCCATGGATGTCTTCAATTCTTTCCTAGCATCTTGAATACTTCTCACAATTTCTCTTGCTTCGCCTTCTGCTTTTAGTTCTTCTGTTAATTCTTTAACAAGATTAATTTCTAAACTCTCACCTTTTTTGTTGGTTACTTTTTTGACATTCACTTCATCTTTTATTAAATCCAATACTTCATTTCGTAAGGCAATCTTGCTTGTCGTTTCAAGAAGAGAAAGAGGTTGACGAACTTTAAGTTGATTTTGTTTTCTATCTGCATGAGCTAGTTCAACAAGATTTCTCGCTATTTGCATTTCTTCTTCAAGACCTTCATCAACAGCACCAGCATCAGGCCAATCTACCAAATGAACGCTGTCTCCGCCAGTTAAATTCCTATAAATCTCCTCTGAGATGAAAGGTGCCACTGGTGCTAAAAGTTTGGATAGAGTTACCAAAACATGGCGGGTAGTTGTGAAGAAATCTTTATCAAGTCTATCCCTACTTCTTCTTATATACCACGTTGATAAATCTTCGACGAATTTTTTGAAATCGGCCACAGAAGAAACTGTGTCATATGCGTCTAGGGATTTGGTTTCGGAACCTATAAGACCATTTAACTTTGACGTAATCCAAAGATCCAATACATTGGTTGATTTAGAACTATCTTCTGGCGTCCAATCGTTTAGGTTGGCATACATTACAAAGAAACTGTGAACATTCCAAAGTGTCAAAAGGAAACTTCTAATTTGATTCCTATATTCTTCTTCAGAAATTCTGACATCTTCACCCCTCATCACCGGACTTCCTAAGAGATAAAGTCTTAAAGCATCACCACCATATTTTTGTAATAGTTCTTTGGGATCTGGGTAATTTCCAAAATTCTTGCTCATTTTCCTTCCGTCTGTTCCCAAAATTACTCCAGAGACTAAGACATTTTTGAAAGCCTTAGAATCAAAGAGACCTACAGCAATCACATGTAAAACGTAAAACCATGCTCTTATTTGGCCTGTGTACTCTGTTACAAAATCTGGTGGGAAGAAAGTATCTAATTTAACATCACCTTCAAATGGATAGTGTCTTTCTGCAAAAGAGGCGGAACCGGCTTCAATCCAACTGTCTAAGACTTCAGGGACTCTTTTTGAAACTCCTCCACATTTTTTACATGGACCTGTCACATCGTCAATTTCCGGTTTATGAAGAGTAGTCACTTTTTGACCTGACCAATCTTCAAGTTCTTTTATAGATTCTGGAACAAAACGATCGCCACACTTTTCGCATTCCCAAACTGGAACAGGGGATCCCCAATATCTACTTCTTGAAATACACCAATCGGGGGCTGACTTTAAGCTATTTAAATATCTGCCATGTTTAAAATGTTCTGGTACCCAATTCACTTCTTCATTAGTTCTTTCTAATTCTGGCTTTAATTTTTGAACATCAACATACCAGGCATTTTGGGGAGCGTAGAAAAGTCTGGTGTGACAGCGCCAACAAGTGGGGATGGTGTGAGTGTGAGGTTCTTCCTTATAAAGTAGTCCCCTATTTTTCAAATCCTCATTAACTAAAGGATTAACTTCTAAATAGTTCATTCCACCCCAATTGGGAACTTCTGGCTTTAATCTACCCTCCTCATCAACTTGAAGGTAAACTTGAATATTATTTTCCTGCATGGCCTTAAGATCATCTTCACCATAGGCAGCAATAGTTACAATTCCAGTTCCTTCGTCACTTGTTACGAAACTTCCGGGAATTACAACGCCAATCTTTTTACCTGGCTCTACTTTGTAGAAGTCATAGTGCGTTTCAAACTCTTTGCCAACTAAATCTTTGCCTTTAATTTTTTCAACCACGTCGTACGGACTCTCTGTCAACATTTTTAAAGTTGATTCGGCTAAGATGTAAAACTCATCACCTTGTTTTACTTTGACGTAAGTTAATTTTGGATTAACTGCTAAAGCTGGGGTAACGATTTTATTCCAAGGCGTTGTTGACCAAGCCAGGAAAAAGGTTTTATCTTCGCCTTTTAGTTTGTATTTATAGGTGTCAGCTGGTTCTGTTAATTCTTTGTAATTATCAACATCCATTGCAACTTCAAAATTTGAAATTGGAGTGGAACAGTGAGGACAATAAAGAGAAACTCTTAAGCCTTTGTAGATTAAATTTTTAGCATATAGGTTTTTAAAAACCCACATGACTGATTCCATATAATTTTTGTCCCAAGTTTTATAGGCATTATCAAAATCTGCAAATCGGCCAATATGATCAATGTACCAAGCCCATTCACCAGAAACTTCTTGGACATAACCTAAGCATTCTTCAATAAACTTCTTAACGCCAACTTTTTCTTCAATATCTTTTTTTCTTTTGATATTTAGCTTTGTTTCAACCTTGTTTTCAATTGGAAGACCATGGCCATCCCATCCCCAAACCCGTTCAACTCTATAACCTTTCATGGTCCAATATCTTCCGAACACATCTTTTGGGATACTTGAAAGAAGAGTTCCGTAGTGAGGCATGCCTGTTACAAATGGTGGGCCATCAAGAAATGTCCAAGTTTTAGTTTTTGGTCGCATCTCAATGGACTTTTCAAAAATCTTGTTTTGTTTCCAATATTTAATTGTCTCTTCTTCAAGAGTTGGAAAATTTGCTTGTGGGTCAACTGGTTTAAATTTGTTCTTTTTCATAAAAAAACCGCCCTCTATATACTAACTAATAGTATACAAGGACGGATATATTCCGTGGTACCACCTTGGTTGCTTCTTAATTTTGGTGAGGTTCTACGGTCTTTCGACTTTCTTCCCCAAGCTCCAGAGTGATTACTCCATCATTGCTTATGTGATTATTATAGCAAATCTGTGTTTAGATAGTGATTATTGCTTTTTTCATAATTTGTTATATTATAGGTCCATGTCGTTTTCATTACGTCCAAAAAGGCAAAAACCAACAGGCCTTGTTATTGCATCGGGAGATCCTATTGAATTTGCAAAACAAGTAGAAGATGCTCTAAAAGAAGCAAATGGATCCGGTTCCATAGAGAATGAAACAAACGCCTCACTCCTACATGAATTGGTACAAGATATAGCCAGGGAGAAAGCACTATCAGAATCTTTGAAGACTTCAACTCCAGGCATTGTGAAACCAACGGACCAGCAAAAAGAGACCTTAGGCTTTAAAGTTATAACAAAAAAATCAAAAGAGTAGTCTTCAGAGACTTCTTAAAAGAGATTTTAACTTCATGGAATTAGACTGTTTAAAAAACTGTTGGGCCGCCTGTTGCTATAGAACAACATTGTCAGATCTCACAATCGAGCAGGTATGGTTTTATAGAAGGGCGTCACGAAAAACTGGTCGGTCAATAATTATTACACCCGCTCAATCTGAGGGATTGTTTGATATCATGTTTGAAGAAGCATGTCCACTTCTTGAAGGAATTAAATGTGGAGGTAAAAATAATCCACTTCGAGCTGAAGATTGCAATAGAATGCAACCAGGAGATCTTAACTGTTCTGATAGTAGAAACAAAAATCCTAAATCCTAAACTACTTCTTTCTTCGGAGGAAAGCGGGGATATCAATATCATCCGTGAAATCTTCATTTCCTACTGCATTCATATTTGGTCTTGGTGGTTCTGGTTTCTTTTCTTCCTCCTCTGGTTCATCTTGAGCTTGAGTTTGAGTCTGAGTCTGGGTTTGTTGAACTGGTTGCTGTGAAGTTGTCGTTTGAGTTCTAAAAGGCGCTGGTGGTTGATAGACATTATTATATGCTTGTCTAGTTTCATCAAAACCAGTTGCAATAACAGTAACTTTCATTTGATCCACCAAGGACTCATCAATTGTTGCTCCAAAGATTATCTTGGCATCTGGATCGGCTGCAGCTGAAATAATCTTTGCCGCATCATCAACCTCACTCATGGTCATATCAGGGCCACCAATAACATTGAAGAGAACACCCTTTGCTCCATCAATTGAAACTTCGAGAAGTGGACTTGAAACTGCTTGTCTTGCTGCAACTGTTGCTTTATTCTCTCCCTTACCAATACCAATTCCCATAAGAGCAGATCCGGCGTTTGTCATAATTGCTCTGACGTCTGCAAAGTCAACGTTAATTAACCCTGGCATGACGATTAAATCAGAAATTCCTTGGACACCAGCGGTCACCACTGAGTCAGCCATTTTGAAAGCTTCAAGGAGAGTGACTTTTTTATCAACAACTTCTAGAATTCTTTGATTAGGGATGACAATAAGAGCATCAACTTTATCTTTAATTGCCGCTATACCCTCTTCAGCAACAACCATTCTGTGAGTTCCTTCAAAAGAAAATGGTTTTGTGACAACTGCCACTGTTAAAGCGCCAGCTTTTTTAGCAACCTCACAAACAATTGCAGAAGCTCCGGTTCCAGTTCCTCCACCCATTCCCGCTGTTACGAAAACCATATCAGCGTCAGCAATTTTTTCCTGAATTTTTGTAATTGATTCTTCAGCAGCTTTTAGACCAACTAGTGGATCTCCACCACTTCCTAAACCTTTTGTTAAATTTTCACCAATTTGAATTTTTGTGGGAGCTGGATTTCCAAGAAGAACTTGGGCGTCTGTATTTACAACGGCAAAATCAACGCCTTGAATAGTGCCAGTTGAGATCATTGAGGTAATTGTGTTTCCACCGCCACCACCAACACCAATGACTTTTATTTTTGCAAACCTAGCTAAATCTGGTTTAATGAGCATTTAATTTATTTCTTTTGGGCAGCTCAGGGCAGGAACGACTTGAGAAGTTTCGTAATCTTTCCACCAATTCCTCCAATAGGTAACTTTTGGCCGATGTTACCAAAGCCAGGCATCTTTGGCAAGGCACCGCCACCCTCTTTTTTCATTCCTTCAGACATCCCCGCGCCGTCTCTTGCTGCAAAAAGCACTAGACCAACTGGAGTGGCAAATTGTGGGGAATTTATTTCTTCAATAAGACCAGTTAGTGAGGAACTGGGTGTAGAGAATGGGGCACCGAGTCTTGCTGGCATAGAAAGTCTTGCTCTTGATGATTCCAAAACTCCAGCAGTTAGTGCTCCACCACCAGTTATGACAACACCCGATGGAGTCATTCCGGTAAAGCCACTCTTTTGAACTTCTAGACTGACAAATGTAAATATCTCTAAAAGCCTTGGTTTAATAATTCCATCAACTAACGTTTTTCTAGAAACTTTTCTAACTTCTTCTGGAAGATCAAGTCCTGACAAATCCATTTCATCGGTCGGTTTTGATTTACTGGTTTCCATTCCCATTGGTTCAACAGCAAACTTTGGTTTAGAAGCTTCGGAAAGGAATAACTTAATTTTTTCGGCACTTTCTAAACTAACTCTCAACCCAACTGCGATATCGTTGGTTACATTTCTCGCACCAACGGGAAGAACACTTGAATAAGAAAGAGCGCCATCAATCCAAATTCCAACATCAGTAGTTCCTGCTCCAATGTCAACTAAAATAACGCCGAGTTCTTTTTCTGTATCTGAAAGAACTGCTTCACCTGAAGCAAGACCTGTAAAAACAACTGAGTCGATATCAATCCCAACTTCTCCAATACACTTGGCTAAATTTCTCACCGCAGTTGTAGCTCCAGTTACAATTTGAGTTTCAACTTCAAGCCTGACTCCAGTCATACCAACTGGGTCTTTAATTCCTGCTTGACCATCAACAACAAAATCTCTTGGCAATACATGAAGAATCTCTCTTGAAGAAGGAATGGAAACAGCCCTGGCTGCGTCAATGACTCTTTTGACGTCTGCTGTTGTAATCTCTCCTTCTGGTTGGGAAACGGCAACTACACCTTTACTATTTTGACTCCCCACATGGGCACCGCCCACAGAAACTATAGCACCGCCAATTGAAACTCCAGCCATCCGTTCTGCGGCATCAACACTTTCTGAAATTGAAGAAACTGCTTCTTCAATATCTACAACTTGGCCCTTTCGCATTCCTTTAGAAGGGACTGTGGAAACTCCAACAACTGAAAGCCTATCATCTTTAACAGAAGCAGCAATAATAGTTGTTATTTTAGAAGAACCAACATCTATTGCTGTTATTACTTTATCCTTGGCCATAATAATTTTTAGGGATTAATAGCGCAATACCACTTTTTCAAACCTCAGATCAATTTCTCTGGGGCGCTTGTCTTCCATTTTAAGACTACCGTTTAGTAGTTGTAAAGCCTTAACCTGCTTTTTCAGATCTTTAGAGTTAGAAAAGACAACAGTTGAGCCAGAAATTGAGGCAGTTATCGATCCATTTTCTTCGAACGGATTTGATTCAAGATTAAAACCACTAGAACTTAAAATTCTTGTTAGTTCTAAGGTTTTTGGAGAATTTGTGGTTGGAATAATTACAACTTTTTTCTCTGATTTTAAATTATAAACATATGCTCCTGCCCCAATTATTATAAGGATTAAAACAATGAGCACAGCAACAACAAAGATGCGGATTTTTTTTCTCATTTAATAACTGACTCAAGCTGTTTGACAATTTCTCCGGCAGCATCAGAGATAAATAGCTTTTTAGCAACTTCTGACTTCTTTTTGTATGAAGAGATATTTTCCATCATAGAATCTATTTCTGAATTTAAGCTTTGACTTGTTAGATCCGCCTCCGGGATTATCTTGGATCCGCCAAAGGCAGTTAATGTTTCTGCATTTTTTTGTTGCTCCGCGTCATGTACCCAAGGAATTGGAATTAAAATTGAAGGTTTACCAAGAGCAGCAAGTTCAGTAACTGTATTTGCTCCGCTTCTGGAAACTACTAAATCTGCTTTTTTAAATACACTACCAATTTCAGTCGATGAGAAAAACTTTTGAGCAAGAAGATTCGGTTTTTGGGGAACTTTGTCAAAATCTTTATACTGCTGACTATCTCCTGTTTGCCAAATAACATTATATTTTTCTAAAAGATTATCTAGGCAACCCAAAACAGCTTCGTTAATAATATGGGAGCCTTGGTTGCCCCCTGTTACGTATAGCGTTTTTGACTTAGAAAATTTAAGTTTAAAGTTATCTTCAAAAATTTCCTCTCTTACTGGATTTCCAGTATAAATCTCTTTAGTCTTAACAAGATGAGGAAAACTAACTAGGACTTTTTTAGAAATTGCATTTAAATATTTACTTGGATAATCAAAAGCTGGGATTTGTTCATGATTAACAACAGGAATTCCAAAAAGGACTGCCACAGTTGAAACAGGGATGGAAACATAACCTCCAAAACTCATTACTGCTTTTGGGTGATACTTAAGAATCCATTTAAAACTTTGAAAAAAACCCACTGGAATTTTTAAAAGCGAGGGAATGGTATTTTTGGTAAAACGTCTTTGCATCCTTCCTGTTGTTATTTCAAGAAAAGTTATGTCTGTCCTCTTAGACATTTCTTGATATTCCAAAGATAAAGCAGTATCCCCTTCTAAAGCATATTTTCTACCAACATAGAAGACATTATATTTACCCAGTTTATCCACGACAGCTTTTGCTGGAGTGAAATGGCCACCAGTTACGAAAACAACTATTTGTCCAGATTTACTTTCCATATGTTAAAAAGAATACCTACACTAATCATTTCAATTAAAAGAGCAGAGCCTCCATAAGATATAAAAGGAAGCGGCACACCCGTTAGAGGAGTTAAGGCCACCATGGAACCGATGTTAATCGCGGTTTGGATTGTTAGGAAAGAAATAATACCCATCCCTAAAAGCTTTCCAAACGGATCTTGAACTTTGAGTGTAATTCTGGTCATTCTTTGAAAGAGAAATAGGAATACAACAATTAGGCCAATTGCTCCTATAAAACCCATCTCTTCGCCTATGATAGCAAAAATTGAGTCAGTGTTAGCTTCTGGAAGATAGGAATACTTTTGACGAGAGTTGCCAAGGCCAATTCCCAAGATCCCGCCACTTCCAAGAGCAATGAGAGCTTGCCTTACATGATATGAAGCACCCAGGGGATCTGACTCTGGATCCAAAAAAGATGTAATTCTTCTTAATCTGTAGGGAGATTGTATTGCCAAAAATACAGCTGCCAAAAGGCCTGCTGGGAGAGCTAAGAGCAAACCTTTAATTGGGTTATCGGACAAAAAGTAAATTGCGATACCAGTTCCAGCAATAACAAGTGTAGTTCCCATATCGGGTTCCAGCATGACAAGACCACAAATAACGCCCATAAGGACAAGGAAAGCCACTAAATTTGCCTCCTTCTTAGCTGATAACCAGGTTGCTAAATAGAGAATTAAGGCGAGTTTGGCAATTTCAGACGGCTGCACGACAATTATCCCCAGATTGATCCACCTATGGGCTCCATAAGCGCCAATGCCCACTCCCGGAATAAAAACGGCAACAAGAAGAATTATGGAAAAAATCAGCCCCGGCAGCGCAAAGCGTTTTAAATCCCTGTAATCAAACATAAAGGCGGCGCCACAAAGAAGCAGACCAACTACCACCCATTTAATTTGCTCTTTAAGGAAAAAATATTTATCACCAAAACTAGTCAGAGCTTGGGCCGAAGAAGAGTCATAGACCATGACAAGACCAAAAATTAAGAGACCTAGGATAACCAAAGCAACCGTTTTATCAGGGAGACTAAAACTGGGAAGCTTGAGCCGTTTCACAGCTTTTACTTTATCACCGCGAGCCACAAACCGAAAACAGCAAAAAGAATGGCAGCTAACCAGAAGCGAACAACCACCTTAGGTTCTTCCCAACCCCGATTCAAAAACCAAACATGGAGTGGGGCAACTGAGAAGAATTTTTTACCTAGATAGTGCTTTGAAATCATTTGAATGAGTGAACTTCCCGCCTCAACTACAAAGATTCCGCCAATAAGAGCTAAAGCGAATATTTTTCCAGTTAAAAGACCCACTACTGCAAGAGTTGCGCCAAATGCAAGCGCGCCTGTGTCTCCCAATTCAATTCTTGCCGGATAAACGTTGAAGTAAAGAAAAGCTAGGAGCGAGCCGACCCAAATAGAAAGGAAAATTGCTAAAGACGGATCAAGAAGTTCTGAAGCAAGAACTATAAAGGCAATTAAACAAATTATGAGTGTCCCAACTGATAGGCCATCTAAACCATCTGTAATATTAAACGCATTAGCAAAGGCAACAACAATGAAAGCCGTTAATGGGACAAAAATGAAACCAATGTGGATAATTCCAAACCAGTGAACATTTATGAAGTCGTAACCTAAAACTCCCCAGAAATAGAGGCCAATTGCTAACCCTAAGGCAATTTCTACAATGAGCTTGTGGCGCCACCTTAACCAGAAAAATCCCAGCTTTTCTCTGTTCATGTTTTTTCTGATGTCGTCATAGAGACCAAGAAGAGCAAAAGAGAGCATGGTAAAGATCAAAATTAGTAGTTCTTCGGGCCTTGCTTCTACCCCTAAAAGACCATAGGACCAAAGGGAGAGGATAGCTGTTGTACAGATAATTAAGATTCCTCCACCAATGGGTCTGGGAATTTTATAGGAGAGAAGTTTTGCATGAATCGAAGCTGCTTTATTTTGGGTATCGACTCTTTTATTTTCGTTTGTTCTACCGAGCTTAATTTTGTAGAGATAGTCAATAAAAGGCACGAAAAGAACCGCGGAAATAAAAAAGGAGAGCAGAAGCATGCCTAAAAGTTGTGCCATGAAGCTTAATTGTAGCCCGTGTTACTTTATGATGCAAATAGCGGAGTTAGAGTGAAATACCGACATGCTTAACAATCTTTTCTACCTTGCTGTTCACTTCGTTTAGCTCGTCTCTAGTTGGGGCGTAATCTTCCAAATTAGCAATCCACTTTCCTTGTTTGTCTAACCTGATAGTGTTTTGTTTTACTTCTTCTGTGAGCTTTTTAAGCTCATCTTTTATAGCAATCTGACCATTGATTAAGATTTGGAGCATTTTGGTGTCTGTCACAGTAATAATATATGTAGAGTTCGGGGAAAATACAATAGATTCTACTTACTCAATTTACGTCGATTTTTGCACCTAAACTTGTTAACTTACCCACTAGATCTTCATAGCCACGAGTGATTTGATCCTTGGAATCAAGAATAGTTGTTGTACCTGAAGCAACCATACCAGCAAGAAGAATGGAGGCTCCCCTCCTAATATCATCAATCTCGAGTTCTGTTCCTGTTAATGGTGTTGGCCCCATAATTTTAACTGCATGCGGGTGAATTTTTTGTAGTTCTTCAATATTAAAGTTGTAAACCGTGTCTGGATCTTCGACATCTGGCGAGAAAAATTCTATATGAGCACCCATTTTGTTTAGATCTGGAACAAAGCCAAACCTGCTATCCATTACAGTCTCATGAACTATAGATTCTCCCACTGCCTGAGTCATAAGAGCTGTCCAAGTGGGTTGCCAATCAGTCATAAACCCTGGGTAAATTCCTGTTGTCATATCTGTTGCTTTAAGGTTACCTTTTGAACTTATTACAACCCCCTTATCAGTTTTTTCCCACTTACCCCCCACTTCTTCAACTTTTTCTAAAAATGCAGCAAGGACATCTGGGTTTGCTCCAAGAATTTCAATTGTTCCTTTAGTTGCTAAAGCAAAACAACCTAGCGCGGCTGCTTCTAACCTGTCGTTCATAATTTCATGGTTTGCTCCATGAAGACTATCAACGCCATTAATTTTTATCGTTCTGCCGGATCTTTCAATGTCAGCACCCATATGTCTTAGAAAATCTATGAGATTGTCTACTTCCGGTTCCTCAGCGGCGTTTTCTAAAACCGTGGTGCCTTTTGCAAAAACGGCGCACATGAGAAGGGTTTCGGTGCCAGTATGAGTATTTTTAGAAAATTTATAAGTAGCTCCAGTTAAACCATATGGCGCTTCGACAAAATATTTTCCATCTTTGTGTTCTATTTTTGCACCTAGTGCTTCAAGTCCTGCAAAATGCCTATCAAGGGGGCGTTTACCAATTGCAATATCTCCTCCTGGAACTGGCATTACTGCCTTACCAAACTTTTTAAGAAGAGGGCCAACATACATAGTTGAGGATCTAGATTTACTTCCAAGTTCAAAAGGGATCTCAAAAGAAGACAGGTTTGTAGGATCAATGGTTAAATTATGCGGATCCTTCTGAATTTCGACCTTTCCCCCCAAACTTGTAATAACTTTTTCGGCAAAGCCAATTTCTGAAATCAAACTCAAATTAGATATCTCTGAAGGAGAGTCTGCTAAGAGAGCGGCAATCATAGCTTTAAACCCGGAATTTTTAGCACCTCGGAGTTGAACCTGGCCCCTAAGGGGTGTGCCACCTGTGACTTTATAGGTTGTCATAATATACAATAGAGATATGGACCTTAAATCATTTAACACCTTTGGAGTGTCTGTCCAAGCCCCCAATTTTAGCATTATTCATGAGGTTTCGGAAATTCCTAAAAATGACGATATTTTAGTTCTTGGAGAAGGAGCAAATATTCTTTTTACAAAAGATGTAAACCGACCGGTTGTTAAAAATGAACTTAAAGGAAGAAAACTAATAGATGATACAACTATCGAAGTTGCCTCAGGGGAAAATTGGCATGAATTTGTCATGTGGACAGTCAATCAAGGGTTATCTGGAATCGAAAACCTGGCTCTGATTCCGGGAACTGTGGGGGCAGCAGCTGTTGGAAATATTGCTGCGTATGGTCAAAATTTTGGAGATGTTGTTCAATCAGTTACCACACTTTCTGGAAAAGCTATTATGCATGACGATTGTGGATTTAGTTATAGAAATAGCGCTCTTAAAAATGAATTTATTACTTCTGTAACAATCAAACTTTCTAAAGAAGGGAAATTTGACACAAATTACTATGGCAGTAAACCATATGAATCACTAAAGGGTGAGCTTGGCGAACCACCATATACCCCAAAAGACATTGCTGAAGCAGTTGTAAGGCTCCGAACCAAGAAGCTCCCAGATTGGCACAAAATTGGAACAGCTGGGTCTTTTTTTAAGAACCCTTTTGTTACAAAGCAGAGATTTGAAGAGTTAAGACTAGAAATTCCAGAATTGCAGCCATATCCTGTTGATAAAATGCTTTATCCAAATCCAAATGATCCAGTTTTTGAAAAATCAAATCTTGTTAAGATTCCCGCTGGAAAACTTTTAGAAAAGCTTGGTTGGCTTGGAAAAAGAATTGGGAATGTGGGGACTTTTGAGAAACACGCATTAATAATCGTAAACTTTGGTGGAGCTTCTGGAATGGAAATCTTAGAGTTTTCTCAAAAAATGCAGGAAGATATTAAGAAAAATTTTGACCTGGACCTAGAGGCCGAGGTAAAAATAATTTGATTTATGAAAAATGTAATTCAGATAAGTGGCCCACTTAACCTAAAAGGTAAAGTAAAAATTCAGGGGGCCAAGAATTCTGCCATGCGACTTCTGATCTTTCCTCACATTTCCAACGGAATTTATGAATTTGAAAATATACCCGACATATCTTCTACTAGGAACATAGGATATATCTCAGAACTTCTTGGCGCTAAAAATATATGGCATGGGGACGGGAAGGTGACCTGCGATACCACAGGAGTTAATCAGGATTCAATTTTTCGTGCCCATATAACAGCGGAGGATTTTTATCATACAAGTGGTGGTATTTATTTTGGCCCGCTAATCGCTTCTAGATGGGGAGATTTTTTGGTTGAGAAAAGTAAAACCAGGGTCGATACTGGCGGGGATGCGCTAGGAAATAGAGACATGAGCGCTGTAGCAAGTACGCTCTCTACATGCGGTATAGGGTTGGCGTTTTTAGAAAATAAACTGGTTTTCGATCTTAGGTCAACCGAGCCAATAGAAATTGACGCCAGAAACTCTTTTGGAATAAGCACTAATGCCCTCCTAGCTGCACTTTTTAAGCGAGGCAAAAGTACTATTGAGAACTTTGTTCAGAACCCAGAATTTATGGATTGTCTTGAATTCCTAACTAAAGCTGGGGCAGACATACAAAAAGAGGATAAAATTTTATTTATAAACGGACCAACAAATATAAAGTCAATCAATTTTCGATGTATGTCAGATAAAAATGACTTTGTGACGTGGATTTTTGCGGCCATAGCTACCAGATCAGAAATAACTTTTACCAATGTTAACCTTAAAAATATCCATATCGAACCTTTAATGGAGGTTCTGGATCAATGGAAAGTAAAACTTATTCAATTGGACCAAAATGAAGTCAAGATTGATTTAAGTAAATTGAATCTAACTCCAGTGAATATAGTAGCTGGAAATTATCCCCTGTTTCACAGTGATTGGCAACCTCTTATTGCCCCCGTATTAACCCAAATCCCAGGAGAAAGTACAATTAAAGACACGCTTTTTACAAACAGACTTGAATATTGGAAACAACTTGGAATGATGGGTGCTAAATTTGAATATTTCTCAGATCCAGATTTACCCATAAGAGACGGGAACCCAAGGGCTGTTAAAGTCTTTGGGGGAACACAACTTAAAGGAGGCCAACTTTTGGCTACTGATGTTCGCGTGGGAGCAGGATTTACAATTGCAGGCCTAGTTGCAAACGGAAAAACTGAGTTAAGGGGAATTGAACATATAGAAAGAGGCTATGAAGATTTTGAAAATAGGCTAAAAGTCCTACTTAATTAAAGCAGGAAACTAAAAATAAAGATTAATTGATTTACTCTGAATAATTACAATACGGGCAGTAGTCTAATTGGAACGACCACCTCATGCCTTTCTGTTTGAGAATCTCCACTAAATCAGTATTACAGCTGCAACACAGTGTAGTTCTATCATATGCTGCTGGATCATATGTTGTTGAAGGCCGGCAATTAGGAAGACTTTTGGCGGCATCTGGGATAGAAGGTTTTTCAAGGAGGGATCCGCAATGAGTACACTCAACCCTTGAAGGATTATTACTTTCACCACACCATGGACATTCTTTTGGGGTCATATTAGTTAAATATGCTTAAGAAGATCAGAAACCTTAGTGATATCTCCTGCACCCATCAAGATGACAACATCCCCTTTTTGACTATTTCTTTGAATAAAATTGGAGACATTCAAAAGATCTCCGCCCACATAAGTAGCTTTAGGTGCTTGGATTGTTAAAGCCAACTCTTTGGCTGTTGGTTTATTTAAACCCTGCTCACGCTTAGTGTAGACGTCAGCAACGACAACCTTGTCTGCTTTAGAGAGTACTTTAACAAAGTCTGTAAATAGGACACCAAAACGAGAATACATGTGTGGTTGGAAAACTACAAAAATACGTTTTTTAGGGAAAAGTTCCCTGGCGGCTTTAATATTTGCTTCAACTGCAGTTGGGTGATGAGCGTAGTCATCATAGAGTTTGAATCCTTCGATTTCCCCTTTGTATTCAAATCTTCTCTCTAAACCTTGGAAATTTTCCAGAGCTTTCTTGATTTCTGTATCTTTTACACCAAGAGCTTTAGCTGCTACCCAAGCAGCTCCTGCATCAGAGCGCATGTGATCTCCTGGAAGTTTTAATTTAGCTTGAGCTTTAGTTAACTTCTTATAGGTAATAATCTTGCCTTTATATTTAAGTTTCTTTAATTCTTTAATAAGTTTTAGGCAGCCCTCATCTTCGCCATTTATAACCAAGACTTCAGCTTTTTGGGAAAATTTAACAAATGCTTTCAAAATTGCATCGAAGCTTTTGAAATAGTCAGGGTGGTCCATTTCAATACTGGTTACTATTGCCAGCTTTGGCTTATAAAGAAGGAACTTTTCTCTGTATTCATCTGCTTCGCAGACAAAATACTCTCCCTTACCAATACGGTAATTTTTCTTGTCCCAGTTTAAAAGATTAGCCCCAATTTCACAGGTTGGATCTAATCCTGCTTGTTCCATAATTAAGCTCAGCATGGCTGTTGTATGACCTTTACCATGAGTTCCAGCCACACAAATGACGTATTTGCCTTTTTGAAGATATTTGGCCATAAATTCTTCCCAAATCATGGCAATACCTTTTTTACTTGCGGTTGTGAATTCAGGATGTGTTTCGTTTTGATAGAAAACAGCTGGAGAGTGGGCAAGAATATCAACACCTTTAAGATGTGATGCGTCATGCCCAATATCTACCGGAATACCTTCTTTTCTGAGTCTATATGTAATTCCGTTTTCTTCGGAGTCACAACCTGTAACTTCAAAACCTTGATCACGAGCCATGCGAGCAACTCCAGAAATCCCGGAACCACCAATACCCATGAAGTGAACTTTCATACCCTGATATTATACCTCTTTTCCTGAGGATTTGCCTAATTTGACAACCCAATCCTTAAATTGAACACCCCTATCTTTGAAGTCCTTAAAAAGGTTAAAGCTTGGAGAAGCACAAGACATTAAAACAACTTTGCCTGGACTTGTTATTTTATATGCATTTTTGACAGCTTCTTCCATAGAAGCAACTTTCGAAACCTTAAATTTAGACAGGTCGGAGATGTCTTCCAAAATCTTGCCCCCTGTTGTTGGGAAGACAATTAGATTCTTAATCGGGCTATTTTCTATAGCTTTAGATAATTGAGTATATTTTATACCCCGGTCAAAACCACCCGTAATCAAGGTTTCTAGCTGATCACCAAATGTGTTCAGTGCCAAAATGGTCGATTCCGGGACAGTTGCGAAGCTGTCATTAAAAAATGTAAGGTTTTTAAAAGTCCCGACCGGCTCCAAACGATGTTCCAACGGTTTAAAGTTTCTAACCGCTTCTTTTGCGACACTTTCCGGCACTTTAAAGAGCCTTGCAACTTCCCAAGCGGCAGCGATATTTTGTTGGTTAAATTCTCCAAGCAGTTGAGTCGGCCAAGCGGGCAAAGGTTGGACTATAGGATGTACTATTGCTTTGCTAGACTCGGCTACCTGGGCTAACTCTGGCTGTGCCAAATTTATGACCAAATCGTCGGTTTTTTGCTGAAATTGAGTGACTTTTGTCTTTGCTGCGAGGTATGAGTCAAAGTTACCATAATAATCGAGGTGTTCTGGAAAAATGTTGAGAAAAACGGCGATGTGAGGGCTGTTTTTAGCTAGAGTTAGTTGATGACTAGAAAGTTCGTAAACCACAATGGTGTTTTTGCCAATTTTATCGTAATAGTCTAAAGCTGGAACACCAATATTTCCCAATAGGACAACATCTTTGCCGTCTGCTTTAAGGATTTCATAGATAAGTGACGAAGTTGTGCCCTTACCTTTAGTACCTGTTACACCAATCGTTTGCGATGCAAACTTTTGTAAAAAAATGGTAGTTTGGCCCATCACAATGCGCCATAGTCTGTTTGGCAGTCTATTGATGGGAGTGCCAGGGGTGAGGAAGATTTGGGAAAAATTGAGCTTTGGATTATTCTCAAGCTCCGAACTGTTAATAAATTCTAAATTTTTGTCGGTCTTTAAAATTTCTTGTGCATAATCGGCCAACTTCTCGACGGGTTTATGATCACTGACAAAAATTTTACCTGTGACACCATGGTTTCTTAAGAAATTTAGTGTCGAAACACCTTCTTTTGCGAAACCAAATATTAATATGTCTTTTTGACCTTCAAACATGGTTATTTTACCAAATTCTTCTGTAAAATGCCTGAGAAGTCGCTGGTCATGAAATTATTGTCATCCCAGCCATTTAAAACTACTTCGGACAACTTATCAAGGTTACCAAGTTTTTGCTCTAGGACCTGTTGATTGTCGGCAAAAAAGGCAAGCAATGGGGGTAGATTTTGACCTGCCGATTTCTTAGTTGAAAGGTAAAAGGCGACTACCGTTTCTTCAAAAGTCCCTATGCATTCAAAAGGTTTGCCTTTACCCAGTCCTAAAACGTCTTTTGTTAAGTCCAAAAGCTTGGGGTCTTCAAAAAGGTTTTTTCCAAAGATTGCGACTAGTTTTTCTGTTTTCACAAAAGGAAACAGTCCAACAAATACGGAAAGGCACTTTGGGCACGAACCACACCATGAGTCACTTTTGTACCCAACGTTACAACTTCTAAATTGGGTATAATATTTTTCCATTTGTGGCTGTGAAAAAATCTTCATTATCTGCAGCTCATATAGCGGCCTTAGAAAACTAAAGATGTTCACGTTTGATAAATTAGCGTTGTTATACTCCCTAAACTTGGTCTCAAAGTCAAAAGACTTAGTATATTGATGATTAATGTGGTGTCCTAAGTATTCAATATTTCCTTCGTTTGAACTCCTCTCGTTAGAAAAGGCCACCTCGGAATAGCCAAAGACTTCAGCTATAAGTGCTGACAAGAAATCCATGTAAGCTGAAAATGGAATGTGGCCATCCAAATAACCAGCCTGTTTTAGCTCTTTTAGCTTCGGATCTAAAATGCGCTCCACGAAGATTTGTTGTTTTATTCCAGCGACATCCATTTCCCTTTTGGAACCAGGCAGCATTTCAGAAGACCAAGAAACATTCATAGAAAAAGCCCCCACGAGAGGTTGATCCTTCAATAATTCAAGTGTGACTGCCGAATCCTTTCCACCACCCACTGGAACCAAAAGATCTTGACCATTGGTATCGACCTTTGATAAAGACTGTCCTAACGACTCAAAGCTAATAAAATTTGGAATGGTAAAATCAATTTGATTTGTGTAAAAGTATTGTCCCATTCCCTTTATTAATAGGTCGGTCCACCAACTGATTTGTTGATCATTGAGCTTGCCAGCGGAAATCTTTATCTTAGGAGAACAGGTTGGTTTCCAATAAGAAAATATATCCGCTAGGCCTACATGGAAAACTAAGTTGTCGAGCTTACTTTGATCCAAATCTGAAGGTACACCGTGAAGTATTAGTTTGGGGTTATATTTAAGATCCCCTGCTTCCATTTCCCAAGAACAAACCAGATTGCCCTTTTCTACTTTATGGCTAAAAGATTTGTATTCAAAGACTGGATATTTATCTCTTAATTCTGCTGCGTTCATATAAGTGAGACTACTGTCGCAAATCGTCCAGGCTTTTGCAAGTTAGCTCGTTCAGACTGTTGACTAAAAAATAGGTCGGGATGGTCTTTAGTGCAAAAATTTGTATAGAAGATGTTTTCTCTTGCTACACTGATTTTTTCGAGCTGGCTAACAGTGAAGCCGTTCAAGTCGATCCAAATTTTATTATCTTCTGCTTTACCCCAAAAACCTGCCCACTCAGGCAAATCTTGGAGCCAGGTTTGAACATCCTTTTTGTAGCAACATTTTTCTATAGTAGGACCTATACCTACGAGCAAATCCTTTGGAGCTGTTTGATATTTCAACATCATATGTAGGATCACTAAAACAGCAATTTTGCCCATTGTGCCTTTCCATCCGGAATGAGCTAGGCCAATGGCCTGGTTTTTAGGGTCAAAAAATATGAGCGGTGCGCAATCTCCCGTCATAAGAAAAAGAGGTAGGTCTTTGACATTAGTTATCAAACCATCAATGCCGGGAAATACACCAGGCCTGGTAACTTCTTTAACTTCTGTACCATGAATTAATTCCATTTCAGCAATGGAATCAAGGCTAACACCAAGTTCATGAGCAAATTTAGCTCTATTTTTATCAACTTCAGATTTATCGCCAAATTTATAGGACATGTTTCCCATTTCAACTGTGGAAAACCCATGAAGAATTGAAGGAGAATTTAACTCTTCGATCTCGTAAAAGCCTTTAAGATTTCTTTTTAGCATGCTGCAATAGTTCCTTAACTGTATTTTGATCACTCCATGGGACTTCTTTTCCACCCACATTTAAGCTCTTCTGGTGCCCGACCCCGGTCAATATCACCACATCACCCGGTTTTGCCTTCTCTAGGGCCATTTTAATGGCTTCTTTACGGTCATATGAGACTGCGTAGGTTCTGTAGTCTTGCGCTTTAAGACCTGCTTCGAGTTCAGCAATAATAGCTTCTTTGTTTTCAGCATAGGTGTCTTCATGAGTTAAAACCACATAATCGTCATAGGTTGCTGCAAATTTTGCCATTATGGGTCTCTTACCTTTATCTCTATCCCCAGTTGCTCCAAATACGTGAATGAGTTTATTTGAAGCTTTTTGCTTGAGGCTTTTGGCAACGGGAAGCACTTTTTCAAAAGCTTGGGGGGTATGGGCAAAATCAACGACAACCGTAAAAGGTTTTTTAACCACAATTTCTAGTCTTCCAGATGGTGGTTCAAAAGTGCTTATGGCCTTTGCAATAACTGCATCTTTTATGCCAAGAGCTCTACAAGCTGTAATTGCTGCCAAAATATTATAGGTATTAAATTCGCCTTGGAGCTTAGTTTCATATTTGAGAGTCTTATCTTTGAGGCTAAAAGACAACACATCCGGTCTTTTCTCTTTAATAATTGAAAAGGAGGGATCATCGGCATTGGCAACAGGAATTTTTGCTGAAGTAATGAACTTAACCTTGGCATCCCTATAATGCTCGAAGCTGCCATGATAATCCAGATGCTCATTGTTTGCGATATTTGTTAAAACCCCAACCTCAAAAGGAATTCCCCAGACTCTGTGCTGATCAACTGCAATTGAGGTAACCTCTAAAACGGCATGAGTGCATCCATTTTTTAAACCTTGTTGGAGAAACTTCTGAACTTTACCCCGCCCAGGAGTCGTAGTGTGAGGAGACATCAAGGTTGATGACAAACAGGCTTTAATACCTGCCTCAGTTAAGATGTGGTGAATAAGAGTAGCTGTTGTGGTTTTGCCATCAGTTCCTGTTACTCCCACAACTACCAGTTTTTTACCGGGATGGCCAAAGCGCCTCGCCATGGCCGCTGATTCAAGTTTATGTATGTGATTTTTAAACCTTTGGAGCATAAACTCCCTATATTATACATTGACAGGCTAAAACCTCGGGTTGATAATCACAAATATGGTTATCACAAGAAGACACATTAGAATTTGGGTCCTCGCATTAAATGCTTCCTTGATGCTTTTTTTGTGTCTCAAACTTTTCTCCGATAGCTTTCTAAACTTACAATGAAAATTTTAAAAATAGACGAATTAAATTTTGACAGTGTAGTTTCTGAGGCTGTTCGTGTCTTAGATCAGGGAGGATTAATCATTTATCCAACTGAAACGGCTTATGGAATTGGAGTTAACATTGAAAATCATGAAGCTATAGTTAAGCTTTTAGCTTATAAGGGAGATCGAAAAAGTCCCATTGCAATTGCTACGAGCGGGGTTCAAATGGCAGAAAAATATGCGAATCTCTCAGAAACCGCCTTGAAACTTTATGAAAAATATTTACCCGGACCTCTTACTGTAATCAGTAATTCAAATGAAAGCGTTGATAAATTATTAACTAATAATACTGGGACAATTGGTGTCCGGGTTCCCGATCACAAATTAGTTTTAAGTATTGTTACCAAGCTTGGAGCACCAATTACTGCAACATCAGCAAACATATCTGGCGGAAAAACTCCATATAGTTTAGAAGAATATCTAGAGAATACTTCAAAGGAAAAAACAGATTTAATCGATCTTTTTATTGACGCGGGCAAACTTTCAGGAGAATTACCTTCAACAGTTATTAAAGCAGTTGGGGATAAATTGGAAATAGTAAGGCAAGGGAAAATAACTCCAGAAATCTAACCTTTACTAGACCACTCTTAAATTAAGATTTATACTCTTATTATGATTGGTAAAATTCGAGAATTTATTGGACTATTTCTTATTGTCACGATCTTTTCAGTGGCTTTGACCCAAGGAGTATTTAGTCTTTCTCTGTCTCCTCTTCAAATTATTCTTTCAGTACTTGTTGTAATCCTTGGTAACTTAGGATGCCTAATGGTTCTTAGTAAGGACAGTTCTTCCAAGGTTATAAAAGACTCACCTCTTGATAAATTAATCGAAAAACCAATTCTTAAAATGGCTACACTTATTGGTCTTTGGCTACTTGAGTTTGTGATTGCCTTTGGAATAGTTGGATCTGGGAATAGTAAATTATTTATCGCACTCCTTTTACCATGTCTTTTCTCCGGAATTATTCTTAGTTCAAAAAGGTCTTGAGAGCCGATATTAAACGGGTATTTGGTTCTACTTCAACATAATCCATGCCAAAGCTTCTAACTGCCTCAGCTTTTTTCTTACGTCAATGAAGATTACTTTGTATTTCTTTTGTATTTTTTCAAATGTATCAAATGAGAAATACAAATGAAATGTAATAACAACAGATCTTTTTAAGCCAAACATCTTGGACCTATAGTTGATTACAAAACCGGATCGTATTAAAATCCCGCCATGACCGGTACCGAATTTAACAGAGAACGATTGAACCTTGACCAAAATCCTAAAGAACAGCTGGCAAGAGCGGAGAAGATGTTTTTAGAAGGCAATAACGAAATTTCTCGAGAATATGGACAATATAGAGGTGTTACTCCAGCATTTGCCAGACTTTTAGCTTTGATCCATGTTTCCAATCAGTATATTGGAGAAAACAATTTTATTGGTGAAGAAATAAAAAAGACAGGGGAAGAGAAAAGAAATAAAATAACGGAACTTGAGCAAGAATCTCCAGCGCGTGCCTCTTTAAAAAGTGACAGAAAAATCCTTGAACAATCTTATGACCAATATGCGAGAGGTTTGTCTAGAGAACAAAAAAAGGCAGGCGAACAGCTAGCAGAAGTACTAACAATTTCGGTACTAGATATTTTCTCTTTGACAAATTGCTCCACCTCCGGAGGAAGGCCATTGATTGCTGGGGACTTTATCCTAATGGTTGAGGAAATAGGAGAAGGGCCTGCTAGGGATAAACTTCAAACTTTTCTACGCCGGGTTGGATCTCATTTGGTCGAATCCTATGATAGAGATCTTTTTAGCAAATACTCTTACCGTGCATCGAAAGAAATAATTACCAAAACGGAAGATATACAAATTTTAGAGTCAAGCTTGAGACTTCTTGCTACCTCTAATAGAGACTATCAATTCTTAGGGAATGGGTTTTTTGAATTTCTAAAACATAGGCTCAATAGCAGTGGTGTTAAAGGGGAAGAATATCCATATTTAAATCTAATTTATGACATCGTTTTAGCTTCTTACTACTCTGGTGATCCTAGAGTGATCCAAGCCACCCAAACCGCAATTGATACTCATTTTGGGGATACATTACGAACCTCGGAATTGGAAAATGATTGCAAAAAGCTTGCCAGAAGAGAAATGGATGTAAGGTCAAAGGCAAGAAATAAGGTCACAAGCGATCTGAGATTTTTCCAGGAACTTCCTGGGGTTGGGTATTATATTCCCAATGAAATAGGTGAATTTATAGCTTCCCCTGAGGCCAGAATAACAATGAGTATGAGTTGGCTTAGTCACCAAAGCGAACGAGGATCTGGATATGAAAATAGTGTAGTCCTAACTAAAGTTTCTCAACTAATGACAAAGGCGTGGCATAAGGTAGAAAAACAATTAAGAGGGGTTGATTTTCAAAATGAAAATACTTTGGTAAATGTTTCTGCAAGACTACCAAGAGCAGATATACTCCGGCAGTTAGGAATTGAAGAAGACTTATTTATTTATCTCACCTCATCGATCAGTTCCTTACGACATAATGTCCGTGTCTCTCCTGAGCTTCAAGACAGCTATGGAAGAATGTCAGTCTTACCGGATTTATTTGACAGAAACTCTAAACTTGAACAAATAAACAATACCGTTGATATTTTAAAAAAACTGCCTGATCGATATATTGATGAGTTCTTTGCAGCGTATTTTCCATACTTTTTATCGGAATATGGGAAAAATAAAGAAAGGATTCATGCTGAAAACGATTGGCTCTGGAAGGAAGTACTCGATAATCCTGTGTGGTTTGTTTCTCCTAAAAATGACCGCTACACACCAAGAACCGATCCACAACTATTTGATCTTGCCATGCAATCTGTCATATTCTCTACAGACAAAAGACACCCAAGGGAACATAGAATAAAAATTGCTTTCGACCGAATAGATTTTCCCTTCGAATTTTGGCTAACTAAAGACAGACATATTCTTATGAATGATCGTAAAACTTGGCCAACAGATCCAGAATTTAAACAAATATTTTCTAATATCCTTCTTAGGAGG
The DNA here is from genome assembly GCA_964576435.1 of uncultured Gammaproteobacteria bacterium. Taxonomy (GTDB): domain Bacteria; phylum Patescibacteriota; class Microgenomatia; order JAMCZE01; family JAMCZE01; genus CAZNUP01. Next base: position 513,980 of record CAZNUP010000001.1, on the reverse strand, counting down.
CTATACAACATCACATCTGGAACTTTAAGACAAGACCAACAGGAGGAACCAGAATACGAAACTGGTCTAAGATCTGGTATTTTTGAATATAGAAGAGCTCATTACAAAACCCTTCGGAATGAGAGATTTACAATGCAGTCGGCTGGTGCAAAAAAACATGCTCAGGAAATAAAAGATATTTATGGAATCGACATTATTAAAGAGACAGAAAGACGTTGGAATAATGGCACATTAAATAGAGCACATCTATTAACTTTTGCGAAAGAGGTTAATACAGGCCTATCCACAGGAGCAAATGATGTTTCATATGATCCAAACTCTATAAGAATTCCTGTTTAATATTAGATAATATTTCATAGTATAAATCGATCATGGCAAAAAATATTGAGATTGAAATCCAGGTAAAAGTACAAAAGGTTAAACCTCTAATTTATGGAAATACTATAAATTAATTTACACCTTAAATTGTTTTCCTTTGAGAAATTGTAAACTTGTTGAGTTTTAATTAGGCGAGATCCCGTAATAATTAATGAGATCCCTTACAATTGAGAAAAACACTGGACCCGCTGTATCGCTTCCCCAAATTCTTACCTCTGGCTGATTAAGCTTTACATAAACTAAATATCTTGGTTTATCTGCTGGGAAAAAGCCAATAACGGAGGCGGTTGTTGTATTTTCTTTATACTCACCCGCTACTGCAATTTGAGCAGTCCCACTCTTACAGGCAATTCTGAAGCCATCAAGCCCTACAGTCCTATCTCTTGGGAAATGAGTGGGACTTTCTTCGCAAACTTTAACCATCATTTCAGAAATTGTCTTTGCGGTACTTTCTTTAATTATCTTTCTACCTTTTGGCCAGGAAAGCGGAATAGTTTTATCATCAGTTTCAATTTTTGTGACCAAGTGAGGGGTAGCTAAATAACCCCCGTTTGCTATGGCAGAAAAAGCTCTCACCATCTGAACAGCATTAACTAAAATACCCTGGCCAAAAGTAAGTGTTGCCTTATCAATTTCATAAAAATCTTCCTTCTTTTTTAGATCAGCAACGGCTTCCTCCTCAAGGTCTACCCCTGTTTTTTCTCCAAACCCATAATTTCTGACATATGCCCTCAAGTTATCGAACCCTAGTTTTTCACCAACGAAAGTCATGCCCGTATTATCTGAATTAACTAGAGTCTCAGTCATTGTTAAATTTGGATGATATTGATTATTAAAGGTGTGGATGTAGTAACCCCCAATATATCTTGGGCCATCACATTTATCACACCTGGTATCTGGGGTTACCTTGTCTTCGTTAATAGCAGCAGACATAACAAGAGGCTTAAAAATACTTCCTGGCTCATAGAGATCGGCTACACCTGGATTTTTGTAGAGTTTGGATTCGTAATAGGGGAAGTTTTTTTGATCATAGCTTGGGAAATTGGCAAAGGCCACAATTTGACCTGTATATGGGTCCATCACAACAGCTGAACCACTTTTGGCTTTCCAATCTGAAATACCCTTCTTTAAGGCAGCTTCTGTGAACATTTGCACTGACCTATCTAAACCAGTCACTAGTTTACTGCCGTCCTTTTTATCGAGTCGTTCCTCACTGCCAATGGCAATTGGTCTGCCAAAGGCGTCTTTTTCAATTCTTACCACACCTGGTTTTCCAGCTAGTTCCCGGTCATATTCACCTTCAAGACCAAAATAACCTTTTGGTTCACCAACTCTATTTGCACCAACAAAACCAGTAAGATGAGCAGCCATTGAGCTTTCTGGATAATCCCTGGTGTCTTCTTCGGCAAAATCCAATCCTTCAATTTTCATTTTGGCAATTTTTTCCTCCACAGCTCTTGGGACAAAATGAGCAAGATTAACCCAAATTGAGGTTTTGATGTTTAAACGCTCATTAATTTTGTCTTCTAGCTCTTGTTTAGTGTTTTTAAAGAATTTCTCTTTGTCTTCTGCCGTAATATTTGCCCCATCGGTAGCGACAAGAGGTATTTGAGTGTAAAGAGCGTTTGCTAGACTTTCTGAGATATCAGATTTACTTTTAGTGACTTTAGAAAGGTTTGCATAAAGAAGGAAGGCACTTTCATTGGAAACTAAGGGTGAATTATCTGAAAAAACAATTTCTCCACGTTTTGCTGGCACAGTGAGAGTGTAAAAGTGCTGACTTTCAGCTTCAGCAGCTAGAGATTCTCCTGCTAGAATTTGCCAGTGGAAAAGACGCAAGGTGACAGCCACAAAGAAGAGGCCAAAAACAACGCTTAGGATTCTTACTTTTGATTGAAAGTTCATTAAAAGGCAGCCGCGACAGGTCCGGCAGGTTCTACAAAATCATATTTCCCTGTCTTTTGGAAGCCTTGTTTATTTGCTTTTTCTGAAAGTGATATAAGTGAAGCTTTTTGGTGAATTCTTTCAGCTCTTAGTTCATTTTCAGATTCAAGGGTAGCAATTTTAGTATCTAGGTTTTTTAGTTTTTCTGAAGCTTCAACTGAAACATTGGCAATTCCCACTCTTACGACAGCTAGGAGCATGACCACTGCAATTAGTATAAAGATTAAAGTATTTGATTTTCTGTCTTTTCTTGATTCTTGTTCAATATAATGTTTATCCACAAATTGGGAGCTCTGCCGAACTCCGTTAATTTATTTAAATTTTTTCAGCTACTCGCAACTTGGCACTTCTTGACCTTGGATTCCTCTCAACTTCCTCTTCAGTTGGTTCAACGGGTTTGTCAGTTATGCTTTTTAAAAAGTCTGCCTGGCTTTTCAAAAAGTTCTTAACAATCCTATCTTCAAGTGAATGAAAGCTAATTACTGCTAATCTTCCGCCTTTATCCAAAAGTCCGACTGTTTGAGTTAAAGCCTCTTCTAGGGTTCCTAATTCGTCATTTACTGCGATTCTTAAAGCTTGAAAGGTTCTTGTTGCCGGATGAGTTCTGTCGTTTTTCGATTTATGACTGACTCTTAAAATTGCGTCTCTTAAATCATTAGTAGTTTTGATGTCAGACCTTTTAAGTTCTTTTGCAATCTTTTTTGAATCTCTCTCTTCACCGTATTCCCAAATAATCCTCGCTAGTTCAGTTTCCGAGGCTACTCTTATCAAATCAGCTGCCGTCACTCCTTGAGTCTTTGGATCCTTCCTCATATCGAGTGGCCCATCCTGATTAAAGGAGAACCCTCTATAGTCGGTTTCTAGTTGGTGAGTTGAGACACCAAGATCTAGAAGGATTCCAGAAACTTTGTCGAATCCGCTATTTGTTGCTATAGCTTGTAAATGTGCAAAATTTCCGTTTACTAAGGTCAAATTAGGCTTTTCTCCTACTTCTCTTAGTGCTTCTTCGTCCTGATCAATTCCTAAAACTATTCCGTCTCTTCCCAAAATTCCTTTGGTGTGTCCCCCGCCCCCTAGTGTGCAATCGATGTATTTTTGCCCTGGTTTAATGTTTAAGTAATCTAGGACTTCATCTAAAAGAACTGGGATATGATAGGTCTTATTTGATAGATCTTTCATATTCCTGTTTTTTCCAAATTTCAAAGTGATCTCCGGCTCCAATTACTACTAACTCGTCCCCTATCTCAATTCCTGCGTAAGATCTTAAGTGTTGAGGGAGTCCGACTCGCCCCTGGGTGTCAGCTTTTACTTCCTCAGCAGCTCCAAACATCTGACGTCTTATCGCTCTTCCTTCACTGGTATATATCTCTTTATCAAGTCCGGGTTGAACAATTTTTTCCCAAGAATCAGGACTAAAGCCAAAAATACAGGTGTCAAAGCCGGTGCTAAGAATAATGGAGTCTCCCCTGAGAGCCTTTCGTATCTTAACTGGTAAAGCCAGTTGGAAATTTGGGAGTAGAGTTGGTTCATATGTCCCTAATAAGTAATTCATATCTCAGCAAGAATCACTAAACTTCACTAATTTAATATAACTATTACTAGTTTCGAATAATTTTCACAAAGTGTCAAGAACCAGTTTTGCTAAAAATGAGCTGAAGACTTGGCAAAAGATGAAGTGAAAATTAGCTTTTTACGCAAAGGATCTATCTGCCGCACGAGGGATAAATACGAGGAAAAAGGAACCCACACCCACCATAAAAATTGCTATCAGAATATTACCTGGTGTCAAAAGGGAGGGATCTGATATTCCTAGGGGTAAAAGTAGTAATCCACAGATTATTACAACCACGCTTAAAATTGTCATTCCCCGTCTAAACTTCTTCTTTTGATCATTTTTATATGCCACCAAACCACTGTAATCTAGCCAAAACTTACCACCACTTGTCTCCTTAATAAAATCTTTGTAATTTTTCCAGTTGGGATTTTGAGGACCATTAAAAATCCCTATCTCTGCCCAGTCGAGATCTGATATAGCAACGGCTTCGGGTTCTGAAAGTGCTTTTTTGTCTCTAAAGAACCTAATTATGACGCTATAAAAGGCACTTTGCGATCCAGCGGCGTATCCGTAAAGAATAGGAACTGCACTCATAGATTAATTAGTATTTTACTATTTTTTGGTTTGCTGTTTTATAACTAAAAAGGTGATACCTACAACTATAGATGAACCTAAAATTTTAGCAGAGCGGCTCTTCATTCTAGTGGAACAACACCAGTCCATGCAGCGGCTCCATCTTTTGTTGTGAAGTCCAAACGAACTGTTAATTCTGTTACACCAGTGTGTCTGACACAAGACTTTGTAGAACAAGTTCCAAGGTCAATAGATTTAAGGCTGAAATCCGCTTCCCCTTCTGGATCGATTGGCTTACTAGAGAATGCTCCTTGAATTCCCTTACCCTCAGTCTGATATTCAATGGAATAGGTGACTCCGGTAACGGTTGGATCAAGACCAGTCATTGTTAGGACAAAATTGTCTAAACCATTACCGCTTTTACCTTTTTTAGCTGTTACTTCTAAATCCTGAACCCACTTAGGTTGAGTTTTTAGATCAACCATTTCGATTGTAGATTCTTGTTGGACATATTCTGGCTTGGGAGCTGGGGTTTGAGAACTAGAGTTTTTCCAAACGAAGAAGCCAATTATGACACCAATTACGAGGACTACGGCGATAATTATAATAGGCAGTTTTTTATCCATTGAGCTCAGACTTTATCAACTCTTCCAGTTTAGCAACTTCAACCCGCTCTTGTAAAGCAGTGTCCCTGTCTCTTATGGTGACTGTACCATCCTCAAGTGTTTGATAGTCAATTGTGACACACCACGGGGTTCCAATTTCATCTTGGGCATAATATCTTTTTCCGATATTTCCCCTGTCATCAAAAACTGCATAGATCCCAGCGTTTTTGAGATCATGGAATATTTCTTTAGCTTTGTCCATAATGTCTGGTTTATTCCTCACAAGAGGAAAAACAGCTACTTTGTATGGAGCTAGTTGTGGTGAGATTTTTAGGTAAATTCTATCCCCATCTTCTTTATAGGCATTACAAAGGACCATAAAGAATAACCTGTTAACACCAACCGCTGGTTCAATGACATGTGGAACAAACTTCCGGTTTGCGACCTGATCAAAATAGTTTAAATCAGCACCACTAAACTGGGCATGCTGCTTTAAATCGTAATCAGTTCTATAGGCAACTCCCCATAATTCTTTCCAACCAAACGGAAAATTGAAATCTAAGTCGTATGTGTCTTTACTGTAATGACTTCTTTCCTTATCAGTGTGCTGGCGCCAACGAATACTTTCTTCTGAAATTCCAAGACTTTTTGTTACAAAATTCCACATAGTTTCTTTCCAATCATCCATTAACTTTTTCCAGTCAGTGGTTTCAGGATCGAAGAAATATTCAATTTCGGCTTGTTCAAACTCTAAAGTTCTAAAAACAAACTGGCCAGTGGTGATTTCATTTCTGAAACTTTTTCCAATTTGACCAACCCCAAAAGGAAGACTAACTCTACTTGAGTCAACAATATTTTTGAAATTACTAAAGATTCCTTGTGCAGTTTCTCCCCTCAAATAGACTTTGGATTTTTCTTCTTCTACAACTCCAATTGATGATTCAAAGAGTAAATTGAATTTTTTAGGAGTGGAAAGCTCATTTCCATCAGGGCTTTTTATTTTGTTTTCGGAAATATAGGCTGAGATTTCATCTAAGGTCATTTCTTCAACAACCAAGTCTTTATGGTTTTCTTTTGCCCATGCTTCTAGAAGATGATCAGCTCTATATCTTTTATGAGTCTTTTTATCTTCAATTAATGGATCGTTGAAACTGGAAACATGACCTGATGCTTCCCATGTTTTTGGATGAAGAATAATTTGCGAATCCAAGCCAACCATGTCATCACGCATTTCAATCATGTCATGCCACCAAAGATTTCTGATGTTTCTTAGGAGTTCAGAACCAAGTGGGCCGTAATCATAGGAACTGACAAGTCCACCATAAATCTCAGAAGTCGGATAAACAAACCCTCTTCTTTTGGCTAAACTGACAATTTTTTCCATTAATTCCATATTAGTTTTTCTTTTCAATCTCTAATTCGATTTTTCCGCACTTTGGACATTTCCAGGCTGTAACCCAAGCAGAAGACCTACCTATCATTCCATAGAAATACAATTTTGGTTTTTCTCCATTCGACCAATAACCATTAAGTATGAGTCCTTTCTCCATTTCTAATTTATCGTTTGGGCATTTCATAAAATAATTCCTTCAAAGTTATTTTTACACAAAAAAACCGTCCTGTCATTTAAAGGGACGGTTAATACCGTGGTTCCACCCTTATTACTTCTTAATTTAATTTGGCTCGTACGATGCCACTCGTAGTCAATGCCAATTATTTTTATTATATCAAAGTTTGCATACGGGTCCAGTAATAGATAAAATGGCTCATTATGGCATTAGAAAACGGCGGACAGATAGATAAAATTCTTGCAATGAAGGCACTTCCTGTGGTTCAAAAGAGAATTGATGATTTTATTATGTCATTTGAAATGAATCCGTTTAGTTCTTCAAATCCCCAGAGAGAGAAAAATTATCAACAGCTCTTGAGGCAAAGAGACAGATTACAACAGATATTGGGTTTCACAAAAAATTAAAATTATAGCTCTTCGAGGAATTTTTTGCTTTTAATTGGCCTTTCAACGACCTGTTCGACAAAACTTGTTATACCCATCTGTGGATATTCACCCCGTGGAAGGTAGCCCAATTCCCACAAAGTTGTCACTACAAACTGTTTAGTCGATGCTTCTGAAAGATTATCCATTGTGGCTTGAAGTGAGGTATAAACTTCTCTATGTGGTTCTTCTTCTGGAAGAAGTTTATCGAGGACTTCTGAAATATAGAAGAGGTAGCCTATCGATTTCAAATCTGGCTCCAAAGTCTTTAGTGACTTTGCTTCTGTCACAATATTTGAGTGAATCATGATTTCTGCTGTTGTGAATAGTTCTAGATGGGGTGCTCTTTTACTTTTGATTCTTCTTATCCCTTTTGCGACCACCTTGGTTTTGCCACGTTCTAGAGTAAAAATGGTGATCGATTTGTCAGCTTCTTGGAAGTTGGTACGTTTTAAAATGACTCCGTGGAGTTTTTCAGTTCTCACAGACTTACATTTACCTTTTTGTCCTCGGTCAAATCGAACGGTTTGCCGTCTTCAATTATCTGACCATCAACCATTACTGTATAAGGATTACCTGCTGTACCTGGTTGCTTTTGAATGAGTGAGGTATAGATACCTTGTTTTCTAAAGTCACCTGGAACTGAGTATTTCACTTGGATCTTAGCCAAACCTTGTGGGACAACTGTAAAGAATCCAGCAACAACTGTGTGGCCAAGATCTTCATAGATTTCAGGTTTAGCGGTTTCGAATCCTCTAACTTCATTTACTTTAGACCCTTTTGGTAAATAGATTCTCAAATAGTCTCTGTAGATTCCAGCTAGACACAAACCTTCTTTTCTTTCTAATGAACAATTATCACCTTGTCTTGGGTATTTGTAATCAATTGTTAAGATTTCGTCGGCACCAGAATCTGTAATCTTAACGTCTTGTTTGACTGCTTGAGTGATATAGAGATTGGACTTTGCTCCACCAAGATTGGCATCATTAATGTGCAAATAGTCTCCGTCTGATGTTTTGATCTTCCCTGCAAATCCAAGACTCTCCACACCTTTTTGATCGTTCTCATCAGTCAAGAAGAATAATATATGTTTTTCATTGGCGAGTTTTAATCCTTGTTGGAAAAGTGGACCATTAACTTCACTTGGGGCATCAAGCGCTTTCTTCATAATTGCTTGGAGAAGAACTCCAATCATGTCTTTTCGGTTGTCGGTCCAATAGTTTCTTGGTTGACCGGCTTGCTTTAAGAGTTCATAAACAACCATTGGGCAATCGCAAGCTGGAACTTTTTGAGTTGTAAAGTTAGTGCCATAAATATTCACTGGTCCTAAAACGTCCATCAAACCTACTAGACCTTGAGTGTCCATGGCGATTACACCTTTAACATCTTTCTTGCTGGTTGAGGAGTTATAAATATCTAGGAAAGTCTTGGCGGAGCTTCCATAATCGGGAGAGAAGTTAGCATCTCTTAATCTCCACTGGAATACATTTAAGTATTTACTGATTGGTTCCGGAGGTGAGACTTTTTTAGTTATTGTGTCATCTAATTTGTAAATGTCATCTGATTTATCAAGACTAATTTTCCCTTTGTTAATATTAAAGACTGCATAGGCAGTTATGAATCCACCAGTTGGTCTTAGCTCTTTGTCGTTTTGGAAGATAACCATGTACTTAGCTTCTTTGTCTGCCCCAAGAAGCGCTGGCATGTCTTTTGCTAGCGGTTTTGCTTCTTTTAGGAATTGGCTTGCCAAGGCCACAAGTTCTTTAGCCTCAATGATATTTCCTCTAATTTGTTTGCCACCAAAAGACACCGGGTATCTATTTGGATCAATGTAAGCAACTTCAGTTTCTACTTTGTCCATCTTTTTAGAGATGGCGTCGATTTGAGGTGTGATTTTATCTAGAGTTTCAACTAATTTGGAAATTCTATCTTCGGTTGTTCCATTCCCAGCTTTTGCTTTGCCATCAAGGCCTAGAAGATCAGCATAAGGTTCAAGAGCTTTTACAGCAACTTGGCCTGCTTCTAAACCGTAGGAAGCAGCGTTTGCTCCGTGCGTTGCATCTGAAATGTAGGCTCCGACAATTGGTAAATTAGTGGCCCAAGCCACACCTTTTAGGTCATTTTGGACAACTGCCAATTTTGCGTTTGTATTGGTTATTGCCGTATTTAGTTTTTTGACATCCTGATCTTTAAGAGCAACATTGATGGTTTTAGCTTCTGAATAGGCTACCATTCCGTCTTGATAGGTTTTATAGAGGGGGATTCCAAGAATTAAACCTAAGAAACCAAAGACAACTAAAAAGACTCCAAGGACAATGCCTAGGACAACTAAAATCTTTTTCTTTGGGAGTTTTTTCTTTTCCTGCATGGGTTTTTGTGGGGATCCACCTTCCCCATCTTTGATACTTTCTTCAACTGTTTCTACTCTTAATTCTTCCATAATTTGCTGAAAATTAGCTGAAACCTAAGATTTAAATGCCAAGAAAGATCATTATGCCAAAAATATAACAGTTGTTCAACTTAATAAGCCCCTTTGCCTGATATGACAGCCCAAGGAGTTTTGATTAAGATTACTATGTCGTCTAATATGTTTTTTCTTCTAGCGTAGTCGGCATCCATTTGAATTCTTTTTTCAAAATCAATTTCACTTCTTCCCGAGACTTGCCATTCACCAGTTACTCCTGGAAGCACAGTGTGCATAGCTTCAATGTCGTCTTTCAAGTGAGGATACTTTTGGATTTGCTCTTTGATTTCAAACTCGTAATAAGGCCTCGGACCAACAAGGCTCATTGTTCCACCTAAAACGTTAAAGAGTTGTGGAAATTCATCAATTGAATGCTTTCTTATAAATGAACCTACTCTTGTAACACGGGGATCGTTTTTCAATTTGTAGTTATTTTTTTTGTACTCCTCAAAAAGTTTTTTCATTTTTGGGTCGGTCATCAAAAGCTCTTGGGCGTTTGGAATCATAGAACGGAATTTATAAAGCCTAAACAGCTTTCCATCTTTTCCCGATCTCATGGGCGTATCTGCAAAAACGGGACCAGCGGAATCAAGTTTAACTGCAATAGCAATTAGAACCATAATCGGGGAGAGAAGGATTAAAAGAATTGAACCAGCAACAAGATCAAGAACTCGCTTAAAAATATAAAGTCTTTTCATCTTTTATAAGATTTCCATTCAGCTTCTATCTTTTCCCTAAATTCTTCTTTAAACCTATCTTTAGAAAACTTAACTGCGTTTTTAGCGCAGTCCCTTGGGTCTATAGTATCAAATTTAGCTTTTTTAATTGTCTCTACTAACGACTCCGGTGACTGTTTGTCAAAGAAAAACCCAGTTTTTTCTTCGATAACTGTTTCAGTTGCTCCCCCACCTCTAAATGCTACTACTGGTTTACCATAGCTTTGAGCTTCAACTGGTGTGATACCAAAATCTTCGAGACCTGGCAGAATAAAAGCTTTGCAGCTTTCATAATATTTGTTAACCTCTGTATCTGTCAAATGACCTAGAAATTCAATATTGGATTTAGCCCTTCCTTTAAGATTTTCAAATTCTCTACCTGTTCCTATGATTTTAAGAGGAGAACCTAGCTTATTAAAAGCTTCAACAGCAATATCAATTCGTTTATTGGGGACAAGCCTTGAAACAATCAAAAAGAAATCACCAGGCTTTGAAACTTTACCAAGTGTTACGGGCGGGTAAACTAAACTACTTTCTAAACCATAATATTTTTTGATTCTTTCCTGAACGGTTTTTGAGATGCCAATAAAGTGGTCTGGTCTTTTGGAGATTATTTTGTCATAAAAGCGCATGTATCTTAAAACTGGAGACAAAAGAGTTTTTTTAAGACCTGGTTTTAAATAGGAATCGACTCCTGACCATAGATAGCCTGTCGGAGTCAAACAGTAGCAAATGTGCATGGTTTCGGGTTTGGTGATCACTGCTTTTGCTGATTCGTGGGTTATGGAAATTACTATATCGAAGCCATCAAAATTAAATGCTTCAAAGGCGGGACCCATTAAGAATGGGTAGTATTCATGTTTATCTTTTGGAAGAGGAAGTTTTTGCAAGAAAGAAGGTTTAACATCAAATACATCCGCCCAGGGAGTTTTATCTTTTGCATAGACTGAGGTGTAAAGTGGTGCATCTGGAAAAACCTCGTGAAGTGCTAAAAGCACTGACTCAGCCCCACCCCATTTGTTCACGCGGTCATAAACTAGCGCAACTTTCATAAACCTTGAGTGTTTCCTCGGCCATCTTTTGCCAAGAATATTTACTAACCTGATCGAGTCCTTTTTTAATTAATTCTGATCTTTTTTCTTTTACTTCTTCGAGTTTTTCTTTTAAATCTTGGGGATTTCTTGGATCAAAATAGAGAGCGGCATCTCCTAAAACCTCCCTCAGTACCGGGATATCTGAACAAACTACTGGAACTTTATGCTTCATTGCTTCAAGAGGTGGAAGACCGAAACCTTCCATGAGAGTTGGAAAAATGAAAACTTCGGCATTTTTGTAAAGATCTGTTAGATCTTCCACAAAACCCACATGAATAATGTTTTTTGAGGTAATCTTTTTTTCTAGTCTGTCATAAAAGACTGACCTTCCTCCTGCTAAAACTAAAGGCATGTCAATTCCCTCCCATGCTTTAATTAAAAACTCAAGGTTTTTATGAGGATAAGCGTTTCCAATATAGAGCGCGTATTTATTCGGCAGCTTCATATGTCACAATTACGTTTGGTTTATTTAACCTATTCTTTACGGCATTCGAGGGAACAATTATTTTTTTAGCAAAAGTGGTTGCCCACCAAAAAACAAAACGGTACCCCAGGTATTTAACCCAGTATGTTAGTGACGACTTGGTTGTTGTGTCTGTTCCTTTTGAATCGTGTTTAATAAGATCGTGAACTGTGACTACATATTTACGAAAATAGAGAACTGGGATATTAATACTGGGGAAATGAACTAAATCTGGTTTTAATTTGTAGAGAATTGGCAAAAGGGAAAATTGTTCTTTTAATGAATAGGCATCGATATCGACAATAATTTGATTAAATGTGCTTTCAACCTTTTCTCGCACTAGGAGTGTATAGGTGTTCTTTTTGTCGATCTTTTCTAGGTTCTCGACCAAATTTTTAGTGTAAATTCCAAGGCCGGTATGTTTTCCTCCCCAAAATCTGGCATCAATTACAATGTTCATTTGCCTGTTATATAAGCTAGTAAATAACGTGCTTTAATTCCAGCTAGCACAAAATTCCTCATCCAGGAAGGGTATTTATTTTTGTAATGTTTGTCATAGAAAAGGCGCATGACTTCGAATCTTGATTCTAGGGTTTTACTACCCCGTTTATGACCTTTAGATGAACCCTTGTAGTGGTGGACGACAAATTCTGGAAGGTAAACAATCTTTAAGCCTAGCTCTTTAATCCGGTAAGATAAATCCAAGTCCTCACCTTTCCAGTAAAAATCTTCATCAAACCAGCTAAGCTTTGTACCCACCTCTTTTGGGAGCATAAAATAGGCGCCGTTAATACTTTCAACTTCAGATTCCTTGGTCAAATCTAAATTTCCTAGATAATAACCAGAAAATGTGGCGCTTTTTGGAAACAATTTAGATAGTCCCGAAAAGTAGCAAAATGAGTTCCAGGGAGTTGGTTCACCTCTATGACAAGTCAAATCTATCTTTCCATTACCTAAAACCAACTTAGCACTCACTGCCCCTACACCAATGTGTTCCTTTAAATAATTTAAGGGTCCACCGATAGCGTCTTTTTCCAACTTGGTGTCTGGATTTAAGAAAAGCACATAGTCACCATTAGCTTTTTTGGCTGCTAAATTATTTGCAGGGCCAAAACCCAGATTTTCTTTGTTTTCGATGATTGTTAAATTCTCATATTTTTTGAGGTTGTCTTTTAAATTGGAAACTGTTTTATCTTCGGAGTTGTTATCAATAACAATTACTTCCCAGTTTTTTAAAAACCCGCTTTCATAAATTGAATTTAAGCAGACTGGGAGATCAGTCTCATTATTAAATGTGAGGATGATAATCGATAATTCAATTTTTCCTGGCTGCTTCTTCATAAATTTTACTTAAATCTTCAGCAACTTTACCCCAATCATATTTTTCTTTGATTAATTTCTTGGCATTAATAATTATGTCTTTATAAAGTTTCCTATCTTCAATTAATTTTATAACTAAATTTGCCAACTCTTCTTTGGTTTGGCCAATTAAAATTTCTTTGCCATTTTTAGCTTCTATTCCAGTTGCTCCAACAGGAGTAGTCACCACTGGAACGCCAGCTGACATAGCACCCAATATTTTAAGTCTAGTTCCACCAGGGCCTTTTAGAGGCGCTACTAAAATTGTTCCTTCTTTATAAGCTTTAATAACACCTTTGATGTCAGATTTATCAAGATCTATGACCTCAACATTTTTGCCTTTTAGTTGATCAATTTTAAAATGAGCATTACTTTCTACGTTTTGTCCAACGATTCGGCAAATTGCATTTGGATATTTCTTGAGAACTAACGGGAATACTTCTTTTGCAAGAAATTCTGCTCCTTCAACATTTTGCATCCAGAGGAAATTACTTTGATAGAAAATTATTGGTGTTTTAAACTTGGCTTTCTCTTCTGGATCATAAAGTCCTGAAAGATCGTCTCCAGGAGCATTTGGAATAATATCAACTTTAAGTCCAGGAACATTTTTTTGCATAGTTTGTTTGTCTGCATCGGAAACTGCAATAACCCTTTTAGCTTCTTTCCAGAACTTTGTTTCCCAATATTTAAGTTTTAATACATCAATATAGTAGAGAGGTTTCATGAGCCAGTTCTTCATTGTCTGAACATAGTGCTGGTAAACAACAAATTCAATTGTTTGATCAACTAAAACGACGGGGATTTTTATGTTATTTGGAATGTGGGGTCTTAAGTAAAAAGTCTCTACATGGACTAGATCAAACTTTTCCGTTTTCATCTTTTGAGCAATGACTTTTTTCCCAAGTGGTGAGAAATTTCTCATCACTAGGAACGGATAGAAACTTAAGCCAGTTTTAATGACATTTTTTAGATCGAAGGGACTATCTGATCTATAGAAATAGAGAATTTCTTTACAGTATTTTTCCATTTCTTTGGCATATTTTTCTTCACCTTTTTTAATAAAAGAAACCAGAGTAATGTCATGTTTTTTGGAGAGATGCTTGATTAGGTTGTAGGAGCGAATTTGACCGCCGGAGTTTGGCGGATAAGGCAAATAGAGGGTGAGCATTAAAATCCTCATGGTTACCTTTCTGGAAGTTTTTCTGTTGGAACTAATTGAACAATGACATAGTCTTTGGTTTTTGCAATTGTTGTAAAGGGATATGGTTCAACTTTATATGCTTTTCTTTCATCTTGAACTGCTTGGGTGGCTGAATACTTCAAGATGTCATTAGTTACATCGTCATAAGTTGTTGAGACATAGAACTGTGCACCTTTTCCAATCATGTCATCAATTGAGCCTTCCATAATGGGCCAGCCTCTGTGGTTTGTTTGATAAAGGAAGGCAGTATCTCCCATATATGGAGCAATAACTGTTACTTTTGGATTATCAACGAGTTTATCGAAAGCGCGTCCGGCTTTAACAATTTCAGGATGATTAACATTGTAGTAGTCTCTTACCTGGTACCAACCAAAGGCAACCATAAAGATAAAAGCTATGACAGCCAAGCCTTTGGAGACAAAATTACCTTTCAAAAGTGAATCAACTCCAAGTCCAACTAGAAGAGCAAGAGATGGGACTAAAAGAATTTGGTAATAGTCATGACGGACATTGCCGGTTGCAAAGACAAATACATAGCAAAGAGATGTTAAAAGGAAAATTAAGGGGAACCAGCCAAACTTTTCTTGTGGTTTTCTAACTATTCCAAACGCTAGAAGAATGAGTCCCCAGAATCCTAAAATCAATCTTCCAATTCTATCGGCAAAAATCCATTGCCAAAAAGCTCCTTTAAACCTAATTCCATCACCATTAAAGAGCCAGTCATTT
Source organism: uncultured Gammaproteobacteria bacterium (assembly GCA_964576435.1). Taxonomy (GTDB): domain Bacteria; phylum Patescibacteriota; class Microgenomatia; order JAMCZE01; family JAMCZE01; genus CAZNUP01. The sequence goes on along the minus strand of CAZNUP010000001.1, from coordinate 498,909 downwards.
GCTGGAATTCCTGCTGGATAAGCTGTAATAAACTGGCGCCACCAAAGAAGGGGGATAACTGCAAGAGCATAACAAGCAGAGACAATTAAGAATTTCTTTGAAAATCCAAAAGCGGCAATCAAAATATAAGCTATTGGAGCAAGTAAAAAGAAGGCGTAAGGCTTAACTAAAAGGGCAATCGCTCCAAAAATTAAACTCAAAACTAGGTTGTAGATTTTTGATTTTGTGGCATATCTTAATGCAAAGTAAATTGATCCAAGAGAGAAGGTTACCATGGTAGGATCTGGGAGAATTGATCTTCCGTAAAACAGGTTATAGGGAATAAGAGCATAGGTAATCATTACCAAATAGCCTGCTCTTCTTCCAAAAATTCTTCTGGCTATTAGGAATAGGAAAAGAGCGGAAAAGGCTGTAGCTAAGGCTGAGGTTGTTCTACCTGCTGCTTCAATACTTAGTTCTGGCATGAACTTTTTGACCATGACAGTTGCTGCGTTGTAGATTGGGAATTCGACGTATCTAAAACCATTGGGGTTTGGTAAACCTGAGGGAATTGATGAGACATCGTCAAAGGTTGGATATAACAGATTTATTCCATCTCTATCAAATCTCCTTGATACTGATGAGGTGTCTGCTTGGCGCCAAGAATGCCAGTCGGCAATTGGGCCATCGAAAGTGAATTTACTAGTTGCTGGATTGTAGGCATGAGTGACAATAACTAAGACAACAAGTAATAAAACCCAAGGGACATCGGAAAGAAAAAATTTCTTCAACGCTGCTAGATATCTCTTCCAATCAAAATTCAGTCTGAATGGTTCTCTATCCTCGGCAATTTTTGATCTCAGGGCATAAATGGTGCCAAGCGTTAAACCGGAAAGTCCCCAGAAAACATATGCGACCTTACTCGATTCGAACACGTCAATGTAAGCGGCATTAGCAAGAATTCCAACAACAAAAGCTATAAAACCAGCAACTAGCGAGAATACAAATGGGTCTTTAATACCTGAGAGGCTTCTAAAGGCAATTATTGCCATACCAACAACTACTCCAAAGAAGGCCAAGAAACCAAGAGCACCGGTTTCACCAAGAGAGCGCAAATAGTCGTTGTCTGTTGACTCTGCTTCAGTGAAGTCTTCAATTTGGGCTTTTGTTAGTGTGGCATATCCAGTTCCAAAGAGCGGACTTTTTTCAAATGCTCCAAATGCTCTGGGCCAGGTGGATTCAAGTCTAATACAAGTGGAAAGGTCAAACCTTAAAGCACATTTTGAGTAGGTTCGTGGCTTTTCTACTCTTTTTATGGAACCATCTGCTTGTTTGACATTAACAAAGAGAGGAGCTTCATCACCTGTGACATCTCCTGGTTTTATTGGGGTTGGTGGCTGATCAGACCTTGAAGTCACATCGCCAACTAAAATCGCACCAGCAGGGGGTTTGATACTACTTGCTAAAAGGATCTGGCGAATTCCACCAAAACGTTCATCGAAGCGAACAAGAGTTAAGAATCTATCTGACAAGTCACCAAAAGATAACATCAAGAGAATACTTAAGAAAAGAGCAACAAATCCCCTACTTATTCCCCACCCAACTCCTTTTTTGAATGACCAGATAAAGACAACTACAGCAAGACCTACTAAATAGGCACCGAAGGAAATACGGGAAGCAGTTAGAATTAAAAGCCATAGGCCGCACAAAATTACTACCCCCATGGCAATTTTGGCAAACTTGTTTTTTAGGCCAAAGAAAAAACTCCAAGCCAGGGAGAGGGCAATAACTAAGTAGGCAGCCAGATCGTAATGTCCTCCAAAAGTTGAAAGAACACGGGAGTGCTCCGTTAGGTAAAGACACGCGCCTTTAGAAAATTCCCGATTCATTGTGGAAAAAGCGCACCAGGCAAGATATTTTTGACCATAACCGTAAATAGTCACGGCGGCTACTGTTAGGAAGAAAATGGTCATAATGATCTTTACCTTTTTGACATCCCGGCCAGTTCCAAAAAAAATAAAGAAGAGTGAAAAGTATTCAATTCTTCTTAGCCAATGAAGAGCAGTTTTTCCAATATGGACAAACTCCATAGGGACTGTTTGGGCAACAAAAATTGACCAAAAGACTGATATTAGTCCTATTACAATGTAGACAATAATGCCAATTGAGGGTAAATCCCAGCCGATTTTTACTTTCTTTCTTAAAAACTGGATTCCAAAAATAAGAATTGAGGCTAAGATAAAGAAGTCTTCTAATCTAATCCTGACAATGTAACCTGGAAGAATATCAGCTGCTGGGATTTTTGGATAAAGAGGAATAAAAATTAAGAGGAACCCGGCAATTAGGGTAATAATATTGTCATCTAACCAATTAAGTGCTTTTCTCATTATTGAAACAAGCGAGCCCTTCCAAGAACATATTTGGGATCTTTATTCTTGCGGTCACTAATCTTTGTCGCTGGCACGCCGCCAACTATAGCAAATTCGGGAACATCTTTTGTAACTACAGCTCCTGCCGCTATAACTGCACCTTTACCAATTTTTACACCTGGTAATATAGTCACTCTGGGGCCAATAAAAACGTAGTCACCAATTTCTACTGGACCATAGATGCCTTCGAATTCTTCTGAATTAACGTTGTGCTCTGAGTTATAGATAAGAACTTGTGAAGCAATCCCTACATGATTACCAATTTTTAGCTTATCTCTGCCGTCCAAAAATGCATTATCTCCAATAAGAGAATCCTCACCAATTTCAATATTTTTGGGCTCATAAAACCTTGCCCACATATGAATATTTGTTCCCTTGCCTATTTTCATGCCTGCAGATCTATAAAACAGTCTTCTTAGAGAATGGGAAGGGATATTGCCAACAAAGGTCAAAATCATGAGCTCAAGATCGAGCATATAGCTACCTATCCTATTATTAATTTTCGGCAGGGCTTCTTTAGTTGTGAGCTTGTTTCCGTACTTATCTTTAAACATTTTTTAAAACCTCCAGAGTCTTTTTGGCTGTATCCTCCCAATTATACCGTTTTACCCATTTTTCACCCAAATCGACTCTTTTTTCTCTTTCTGTCTTTGTCATTTTCAAAACGTGGTCTAAACCCCTTTTAATACTATCTATATCATAGGGGTTTTCTATGTAGATTGCAGCTTCACCGCAAATTTCAGGAAGTGAACTCACCTTAGAAACCACCACCGGCACTCCTGTAGCCATTGCTTCAATTGGAGGGATTCCAAAACCCTCATAGAGACTTGGTAAAACATAGGCCAATGCCCCTTTAAAAATACCTGGAACTTCATTATCTGGAACATATCCAGTAAAAATGACCCTATCTTCTAGCCTTAGGTCTTTTACTTTGTCAAAAATAGACTGGTTCATCCAACCACCACGACCTTCATTAATCATGCCGACGATAACGAGTTTTATAGAATCGTCTTCAATCCTACTAAATGCCTCAACAAGTCTTTCGATATTTTTTTTAGGTTGAAGAGTCCCTAAGAAAACGAAGTATTTCCCTTTAAATTTTCCGGGTTTAACTTTTGGGGAGAAACGATCTTTATCATATCCTGGATAGGTAACTACAACCTTATCTGGACTAACTGCATAAAGGGAGCAAATATCTTTCTTTGAATGCTCGGAAATGGTCAAGATCTTACTTGCCCCCATAGCACTTGTCATGGTCCAATATTTGAGTTGGTAGAGATCCTGTTTTTTATAGTATTCCTTAAACTTTTCAAAGGCTAAATCCATAATTGAGATTACTGATTTAGTTGGCATGTAAAGAGGCGCATAGTGACCAGGAGTGAAAAATACGTCTGGCAAAGTTCCTTTAGTCTTTTCTTCAATTAGTCTTTTTTGAAGGCCAGTTAAAGTCCAAAGTTTTTTTGGACCAAAAACTTCATAGGAAAAGTTTTTAGGCATGTCGTCTAGAGGCTTGGATTCAAGGTAAACCCTATAGGAATCTGAGGATTTTAGGTGAGTTAGAAGTTCATAAGCATATTGACCACTTCCAACCCTAACTTTTACGTTTGCTTCGTTGCCATTTATCCCAATAGTCATGAATACCCATTATAGCCAAAATGTAGATAAACGGCAGGATTACTAGCAAATAGCGGGGGAAAATTAGTTTTGTACTTAGGAAAATGAGCCAGACCGAAATCCATAAAGTGAAAAGCACAACCAGAGGAGATCTGTTTTTAGAAATGATTGGAACATAGGAAAGCACTAAGCCAATTGGCCACAAAATTGACCAAGGCTCTGCTGGCATGAAACCATGATCTCCAAACCATTTGCGCCAGGACCCTTGGAAAATTACCCTAAATACTTCACCTTTTGGATATTCGGGAACATATGACAAATAAAACCTTATTTGTTTTATGTGGAGCATAATAAAGTCGATTGGGGAGTTTTTTAAGAGGAAAACTAGATATCCAGCTAAATACACCAAGATTGTAATTGGGACAAACTTTAGAAAATTCCAAAGGTTTTTTCGGTCTTTTATAAAAACGAAGAAAAGTGCTACAAACCCAGTAATCATTCCTGACCAAACGGAATTTGATAACAGAACTAATCCTAAAGCTAACATTGAAAGCACAAAACGCTTCTTTAAGACTAAGAAAAAGAGCAAAAGTATTGCCAGGAGTTGATAAATATCCAAATAAACCAGACGGGATTGTTCTTGAAACAATGGGTCAGCTGTTAGAAATACAGCTGGTATAAATGCCCACAGAGATTGTCCAAAAGCTATTCGTGAGAGCTTAATTGTTAAAAAGAGGCACAAAAAAGCGATTATTAACTGTAAATAGGATGCATTCTGAAATACCATTAGCGACAAGCCAATTAGATATTTAGCTAATGGCTGGTGTTCAAAATTGACCTTATCTGGACTTTCTCCGTGAATGTAGTGCCAGCCAGCAACTTGGTAGACTTCTGGGTCATCAATGAAATATTTATAGCCACTTGGGTTTACGTATTGGGAGTTTTGATAGCGATTTTCAAGTTGGGTTATATTTACCTTCTGATTGTTTATGTGAAGAAAAAGGAATGTAGTTAAAAGCAATGCAACAAGCAAATCAAAGACTTTCATAAAGCTTTATAGTTTCTTTAGCAGCTTTATTCCATGAGAATTTTTTACTTTGTGCGAATCCCTTTTCAACCAAAGACTTTCTTGATTTAGGACTCAAAGACAGAACTTCAGTAATTTTATCTTTTATGTCCTCCACAGATCTCGGATCAACATAAATTGCAGCGTCACCGCCAACTTCTGGGAGACTGCTGTTATTTGATGTTATTACTGGACAACCTACTGACATAGCTTCTAAAACTGGAAGCCCAAATCCTTCATAAAGACTTGGATAAACAAAGACCTGGGAATTGGCATAAAGGCTTGGTAAATCGCTTTGTTTTACAAAACCAAGATTTTTACCAACAATTGAAAGTTCTACTCCTTTTGGCTTTAAAAGATTAAACGCTTCTTCTACTCGGTCAGTGTTTTTTCTATTTCCAACACCGCTCATAGCAAGGATATATTTTTTGCTAGTCTTATCTTTTCCAGGTTTAAAATTCAGAAAATCTTCCCCCACGCCTTCATAGATGACATGAATTTTATTTTGTGGAATTTCCAGGATATCAATAATGTCTTGTTTTGTATTTTTGGAGACGGCAATTATTGCATCCACTTCTTTTTTAACCCAAACATTTTTATGGCGCATATTGTCTACAATAGTTTTATTTGAAGCTTCGGGGAATTTATAGGTCACTAGATCATGAATTGTGGTTACCTTTTTGGCTCTAGTTGGAGGTTGGGTCCAATCTGACGAATGGAACACATCAATTTTCCCAGTTAGTCGTTCAATCTTTACGTGATGAACTTGATTCCAAACAGTTGAAGTAAAAGAAGGGGGTAGCGCCCAAAAACTAGTTTTAAAAATTAATCCCTCTTTACGTAGTTCAAAAGCAAAATCGTCTAGGAGTACTTTTTGGCGAAGACTTGTTCCAAAAAGAATGTATTGATGAGAGTTGGTCTTCTTGTTTTCGCGCAAAACTTCCCTAACTAAATTTCTGGTGTAGTTTTCTACTCCCGAGCCTTTAAAAACAACCTGACTAATATCAATACATATTTTCATATAGAGATATTGTAGCAAAATGAACATAGGTTCCAATTCTGATAAAATTAAGCATGGCTGAAATTAGAGATATTATCCTCAATGAAGACCATCCTCATTACAATACTTTAGAATTTAAGAGCCCGGCTGCGGAAATTAGAGGCAAGAAAAATCAGCTTTTTACAGATGGGGGAGATTTTTTTCCTCAACTTTTTAGTAAATCGGCAAAATTAAAATCAGGCGGCAGCAGAAGTGTAATTCAACGTTTAGAGCAAGAATTTCGATTTTTGGAAGCGTTGGATGGCTCAGGTGTAACACCTAAACCAATTGGACTAAAATATAACAAAGATAACAGCGAAGCACATTTATTAATGACAAGGGTTCCAGGGGAATCCATTGAAAGAATAAATTGGACCACAGAAACAGCTAAAGCTAAATTTGACGAGGTAGTTGCACAAGTCCACGATTCACTATCCTTAGTTCACTCAAAAGGAGTTTTATTGGGAGACGTAAATGCTGGTTCTTTTGTAATTGATGGAGTGCAAGATAAATTAAGGCCAATAACCGTATCTGTCATTGATTTTGAACAAGGTTGCTTAATTAATAACCTGCATTCACCCAATGAGCAACAGCAATTGTTAAGGTGGTATGAACAAGACATTGGTGTAGCCATTAAATTGGGCACAAACGCTTATTCGATTGGCGAAGTTGAAGCGAAAAAAATCGAACAATATCTAGCAGCAAAGGCAATCCTTGAACACTACATCGGACCGGATTTTACTTGGCAGGCCTCTCGAGATCAATTATCTGATTCGGAACGAGAACGGTATGACAATCAATATGAGAAACTGCAGGTGAGGCTAAATCAATTAGCAAATGAGGACATGCAGAAAGACTCATTATACACAGGTGTTCAGAAAAAATTGACAGTGAGGACGAACACAACGATGGCAAATATTACGCTCCCTCATTTACTCAAACAAAAGGGAATTAATTCTAAACCGGAGACGCTAACTTTTCTGCAGTCGGTTTTAAACCCATTTATTGAGCAGCGGTCTTTTTAAGAGTAAAAGTTCGGACGTTTTCCATCCAGGGCTGCAAAATATTTAGCCTCAAAAGGTAAGGTTTATCCACCTCGACACCAACTTACTCATGAAAGGAATCGAACCTGAGATATAATCCAGGCTAATGGCACGAGACATTCAGACTAAAATTCTAACTAAACTGTTGTCCTCCAAAGGACTTCGCTATCGAGACATTAGGCCACCAAAAACTTCTAACGACCTTTACAATTACCATTTGCAATTTCTGGTCAACAAGGGACTAGTTGTAAAAAATAGTGAATTATATTCTCTAACCATAACCGGCAAAAGCCACGTTGAAACTATTCACCCTCTTGATCCACTAGGGAAAACGTCTGATCTCTTTAGACTAAATGTTTTACTATTTGTGTTTAAGAAACAAGGTAATCAAATTCAAATTCTTAATCAGACGAGAAAACGACAACCGTATTATGGTGATAAGGGAATATTGGGAGGCACAATCGTTCCTGGTGAAAATATTATTGACGCCGCCCGGAGAAAACTTAAAGAAGAAACCGGACTTACAGCAGAGTTCAAACTCAATGGATGCATAAGAAAAATCAGACAACTAGAGAATGACTTATTCAGCGATATTTTATATTTTCTTTGCTTGGCACATAACCCTTTTGGTAATCTTCAATCAGATAATAAGTTTGGTAAAAATTACTGGGTGAGCCTAGACGTTGGAATCACCAATGAAAAACGATCTACGCAAGGTGGTAAAGCTGTGGTCGATTACCTAAAATCTTTCAAATCTGAAGGGCTTCAAACAACGACTTTCTTTTTCCGAGAAGAAAAGCAAAACATAAAAAGAGTTTAAGCTCTATTAACAGAGGGCGTCCTCACTTGATAACGAAGTTTTCTAAACATAAACTCCCCTGACCTATGAAATTCCGCATCGAAAATCCTAGAGATGGATCGGTCGAACACCACTCAGCAATTCCGGGAAGAGATTTCACATTTCCTGGCATAAAAATCCATATGGAACATTGCCATGAGAACTTCTTCGAGGTCACAGAATATAAAACACTTCCCAGAGGACCAAGAATAAAACTTTCATTCTTAGGAAAAACCCTCTATGAAGGTGGACTGCTGGGGAATGTTTCAGAATTAGTATTTTACGGTGACAAAACAGAATTTGATCTTCCCGATGGTAGAAGGGTAGTCTCCGAATAAATATTGTCAAATTTGAGCGTAAAAGGTTCGAACGTCTTCCATCCAAGGAAGGCACCAGATCGAACTGAAAAAAACTTATTTAAGAGCCATTCTTAATAGTCCCAACCCGACGACAACAGATGCTGATCCAGCAGCTGTTAGTTGCACATCCTTTTCAAAAACTCCCTTGGCAAAACTACCAATTCCAGCCAAGACAGCGAAAATTCCCAAATAAAAAAATAGACCTTGAATAGGGCGGGGCGATTCAGTGTTTCTCATCTACTTATTATACTATAAGCTCTGCCGTAAGTCAAAAAGGAATTTTCTTGGAATTAACTGACCCATAGTTTATAATAGGTTCAAATGCGTAGTCTAGAGCAGGGCGCTGAGTATCCGGGCATTTTACTTGCAGATTTTTTAGAATCTGAAGAATGGTATGATCTCGTGGAAATTTTAAGAAGTCCCCTTGCTAGGCCAATCATTTCAACTAACCGTGTTTCCCAAACAATACGCCATATATACCCTTGGATCGACAAGGATACACCTAAGGAAGAGCTGAGTTCTCTACTTGAAAGGCCATTTCTTTTAGCAGATCCACCTAATACTCGCTGGAATGCTGGCGCTCGAAATATAAGTGACGTCGATACGCTGCAAGCTGAATTCTTAAGCTCTGAAGCTATCCTCGAACTGCCCGAACAAAGTGTGGCGAATCTAGTTAGAGTCCGAGACATCTTGGGGGTCGCTTCAAAATTATTAACTGACGCTGATTTAAAAACTCCCTCTTTAGATAGTTTAGAGCAAGCAGGAATTCGTCAACTATATTTGGATGGGCAACCCTTAGCATACTATTCCGTCTGGGGAGCAAATCCAACCGAAAGCCAAAGAGATAGAGATCAGAGATATACAGAGATATCTATGACACTCTTACCTTTAGAGATAACTAACAGGGAACTACGAGCGAGGTCAGCTAGGAATAATGAACTTGTTGCACGAATGAAAGATGATGACATGATAGGAAGACCATTTTCTGGCATAAATCCAGAAAGTCCCTCTTTTAACGAGCACCTGCTAAATGACCTTCTGGAAAGTGATAAAGAATTTGAAGAGGAATTTACAAAACTTGGAATTAAACCCACTGATCCCATAGCGCTATTTTCTGACATTAATCATTTTAGGAACCATTACGGTCAGGATAAATATGATGCTTTTGATAGAACCTATAATTTGGTCAACGACGCAATAGGCGCAGTGATTGGAAATAGAGGCGAAATTACTGTTCAAACTTTTAGTTTTCAATATATATTGAACCATGTTTCCTTGTCAAAAAGAGATTTAGAAGTTCCATCTATCCATCAAATTACTGATATAAGAGTCTTCCTAAATCTTCTAAACGATTTAAATGGTATCGTACCAACGGGAGAATATCGAAAAGGCTACGAAGACAAGATGACTGAAATTGCTGGTGCAATAAATTCCCTATACCAAATACAAGCAAGAGCCATTCGTGCCTATGCAGATGAAAATAAAGAAGGCATTAAAACCCTTGACGATTTGCTTAGGGTCTTAGAAGTTCCTTTTGGAAGAAGTGTAACTGGAAGCGAGCTAGCTAAAATTATGGCACAAGGACTGGGTCCTGGAAACACTAACCAGGGCACTATTTTAGAAAAATTAGCTAAACAGGAACCAGTTTTTTGGGATGACAAACTTTATAATTTTAATCAAGAATTAGCCACAAATGTAGCTTTAATAGCTTGGCGACTGGGTAAAATCGATGAAACTACGAAATGGTTAGAGGACAATATTAGTAATACTCAGACAAAGGAAGGTCTTCGAAAATGCACAGACAATTACAAAAGCCAAATAAGCAGTGTGACTACCCTCCCCAACTTTTTGGCTTTTGAGGGAATAATTAATAAGTATCGGGCAGCTCTCGGGGATAAGGTTGATCAGCTTCCTACTATTAAAACTCTTTTTTCTTTCATAGATGCAATGTCTAGCGCAAGTAGCAGTACGTTACATGATCAACCAAAAGAAAATCATGAATTCTGGAAAAGATATTGCCAAATGGCAGAAATGTGGCTTCCACAGATATTATGTTTATCATTGACAAGAGGAGATGACGTAGTTAATGCATATGTGCGCGACTTTTGGAAACCAAACTTTAAGAGCATTGGGCTGGATATGAACCAACCATATGTATGGAGTCCAGAAATAAAAGATGAAAAGGCATTAAACAGATATAGAAGACAGGTGTTAACTAATACAATCCTTGCTTGGTCAGAACGAAGAGGATTAATTTCACAAAGTCAAAGAGCGGAACTTGGTGATTTGCAATTTAGAAATTATAAAATTCCAACAATTTTTCAGGAACTCGATTTGCCTACCGCCTATCATGTCGCCAATCCATGGACAGAGATTCTTCTGAATCAGGTGAACTTTCCATTTGAAAATACGAACCTTACTTTAGGAATTTGGACCGAGATTTCTGCTGATAGAAAATTAATGAGGCAGCTTATTCAAGCCGGTGGAAGTCCTGAAATAAATTACCGACAATACCCTGGTGCAAAAAAACTGGAATACGTCTTCGATTCCCATGACCCATATATGTTCTCCAGATGGTTTAAGGACCTTTCTGAACGGGCGAAGTCTCCAAATAATCCCACGATTGCTCTTCTCAAAAATATAGGCCTGGATAAATTGCTGTGGTCAAATGCGGGCGCTGTGATTACAGCTGCAGCCTACAACGACGTACTAACTCCAGATACTATCAAACAAGCAGGCTTAGATGGCGATATGGAAAGAATTCTGTATGTCCTTGGCCTAGTTCAAGGTCTTAGATATTATGCTTCTAAAGCTAATGATAAAGGCATTGAGATGTCATATCCGACTGATAGTTATAAGATCGCGTTTAAAAATTATTTACCGCAACACATGGTATTTAACTCCTTAAGATCGGAGACAGAAAAACAAAGTATTGTCGGAAATGATATCCAAATAGTTCCTGGACGCCCATTAGTTTTAATTGGATCTGCGGGAGCTGGAAAATCTACATTACTTAAATCGCTTGCAATGTCCGGCTATATTCACAAAATAGGTGGATTTGTTTTTGCAAACCAACAAGGTGAGATGCCTGACTTTCAATATGCAATGTTGTCTTTGAATGATGATATTGGTTACGGCAGTAGATTTCATCACCATGTTGTTAGAGTCGCCACGCTCATTGATAAGATCTACTCATTTAATAATGAAACACCTGTCCTTGCCTTAATGGATGAAGTATTTCGTGGGACAGAAGATAACCATGCGACAGCCATTATCCGTGCAGTACTTGATGTGCTAGCCGAAAAGAAGGTCTTCTCAGTTCTCGCTACACACTACGGCCAAATTCTGGACTTAAATCGTAACGGGTCACTACCTGAGGTCGACATTAGATCAGCTGTATTTGGAAATTATGAATTGACTAGTCCAACAAGTAGTAATTATCATGCAGTTTTGGAAAATAAGGGCTATTCATCAGAATTTGTTGACGCTTTTAAGAGACTGGTTGCTGGAGAGTCCTTGGAACAAGGCTTTCTGGATGAAGATTCAATAATAAATGGAGGTAAAGCCGGGACCATGACCACCGAAGAAATACTTACAGACCTAAATCTGATGGATAAATACGGAAGAGTTCAATCTGGATTTGCAGGACTATCCACACCTGCGTTTCCGTGGCGCAAGGATAATATGAAGGACCCATTTTTCGACTGGCTAGGAGCTCCCTTAAACTCGGGAGACAGAGAAAATGTTGCCCAAATTCGTGGAGACTTTATTGGCTTATCTGGTAAAGACGAGGCCTATGGTAGGAAAGAACTTATAATGTGGGGAGAAATAATTCGAGACCTCCTCGAGGATCAATACCTGACCCGCTCTGCTTCCCCGGAAAAAAGAATGGAAGATTTTGAAAGATTTCAAAAAGTCTTTAAACCCCTCATCAGCGGTGAGACTATTTTAGCTACCCACCCAATCACACAAGCATATCTTCACCACTTACGAAAAGCATATACCGAAAGTTCGGCGCCAACAGACTTTTCATATGAGAATCGCCAAGACATTGCTTCGACAGTAATAAAGTCTTTAAGAATTGGACTGGAGCAAATAGATTATGACGGCGATTTCGAGATAGTCAAGAAGTATGTATCTCAATTGAGAAACTGTCCTGATAGAAATTTTGTAGGAACGATGACAAAACAAATTGAAGATCTTGTTAACTTGTCGTTTGCTTCTGAATGGCTAAATAAAGATGAATTACCAAGTTGCCGTGTTAAACAAGGCACTGATTTAAGCATTGCCGGGGGAGTTTACTTGGGGGATGAAGTAATTGGCAGAGGGTATGGATACTTAAGACAAGATAAAATTAAGGAAATTGTACCTAATGATATAGAAATAGTGCGTGGTGTGCCAGCAATTGCAACAGGAGATAATGAGAGTGGAAAGTCGTTTTCAGCCAAAATGATTATGTTTAATGTATTTTTGGGCTTGTGTACTGATTATGCACTTGCGAAACACATGACTTTGCCAAGTTATGAATATATTGCATCAACATTTAAAGCATCTGAGTCGATGGACAATAATAGCTCCTCTATGCACGAAGCTATGGTGACAGCTCAAATCATAAAAAATGTACAAGTAGCCCACAAAGCAGGTAAAAGAACACTAGTGATTTTTGACGAGCCGGGGTCAGCTGTTTCATCAAGTGAAGGAGCACCTTTTGCGGCACTTGTAATGAAAGCACTACAAAAATCAGGGGCTGATATTTTCGCTACAACGCATTACCATCAGATGCAGACTTTGTTACAAAAAATAGATGGTGGCATGCAGACAACAGCTTATGGATATGTATACAACAATGAAGGCGGGGAATCTCAATTTAAAGCCATGAAGAACCAACCCCCTGGAACAAGTCGTGGCGTGCAGCGAGCTTTGGACACAGTCAATGCAATGGCAAGAGAAGGAAAGCTGAAAAATCCTGAAGAAGTCCGGGCTGTTTTTGAGAAAGCTCGAAATTATCTAAATGAGTGATAATTACTGAAGGCAAGCACAATTTAACTCTGCTGATATTTCCAAATTAATACCCCATTTAAACCCTTTTCTTCAGTTTTTTGATAACCGTTTTTTTCTAAAGATTTCCTTAAGGAGTCTGATGGGTCAAAAATTTCTTGGACATAACGGATAAGATAGATAGTTTTTTCTTTTGGAACAAAATTATCTTTGTCTTCAACAACTTGAGACTCAGAATAGTATTTTAGTGGGGCATTTTGGGCAACACTTGGTAAAACTACCTGTCCTTGTTCCGAATTAATATAGACCACAGCTGCTTTCCAATTCTCACGTTGTGCTTCTGGAGTAATTTTGAAATAGATCGTTGCTGATAAGAAAATCAAAGTTATGACAATAATTGCCCAGGCTTTTTCTTTGGTTCCAAGTGCTAGAAGCAATACATATGCTGGAAGAACAAAAAGAAAACGGAAATAGGAGAAAATCGAAATCTTAAATGAAATTATAAAACCTAATATCAATGGAATTAGTAGCCAGCTCCAAAGCAAGGTCTGCTTCCCAGCTCTCAAAATTAAATAGAAGCAGAAGAGTACTGATGTGCCAAAAACTACTCCGTAGAGGATTTTGTCTTGAATAGTTATCCTACCGACTGTAAATTTTACAAATGTTAATGGAAGTGATTTTATAGTCCCGGCCCCAACAACTTCACTCCAACCTGGTGCAGCTTGAGCAAATCTTGTACCTATTTGGAACTGCTGATAGAAAAATGGGGCCCAGGCTAAAAATGGAATAATAAATAGAGAGTTAATTAAGACAAACTTCTTCTTATCTTCTGACAAAAGAAAGAAAACGGGAAACATGAGAAACGGCAAATAGTCTGAACTTAGCGCAATCAGGAAAAAAACAAAATACCACAACCAATTCTTTTGAAGGAAAAACCAAACTGCTCCTGCTACACCAAATGCGGCAAGGGAATACATCCTTGCTTCTTGGCCATAATATATGGCTAGCGGGTTTATCATCCATAAAAACGCAGCAATCAAACCAACTTTTTCGTTTTTTAATTTTTTCCCAATTAAGAAAATAAAAAGACCAGTTAAGGTGCTAAAAATTACTGAAGGCATGCGAACTGAAAACTCGGAATAACCAAACAAGTCGGTCCACAATTTCAAGACTACATGATAGAAAGGGGGGTGGAAATCCCCTAGTGAATAAGTAGTTATTAGATGTAAAAGAGAATTATTCTTTACAGCAAGTGTTTGAATTGATTCATCAAGCCACAAAGACTGATTTAAGCCTTGGATACGAAGGAAAAATCCAAGTAAAACGATCAAAATAAGAGTAACTTTGTATTTCATTTATTCTTACTTTCTCCAAAAAATGACAGAAAAACGCTTACAAAAACAGCGGAATCATAGACAATTTTAAAGAGGAAAAATGAGGGTTCTTTAAATTTTATTGATCCGTAAATTCCAATCAAAAAACCAGTTATTGGGTTGTAGCGGATAAGATTGAAAAATTTTCTAATAAAATTGCCAGTTAAGAATTCGTTCTTTCCAAACCATCTTGCTTGATGCCAAACTTCTCCAAGTGTTTCTGGGTTTCTGTGATAATACTTTGCGCCTGGCACAAGTGTTGCGTATTCTCCAAGCTTTCTTGAAATTGACCAGTCATCTGTATACCCAACTCCTAAATCAAAACCACCAGCTTCTTCAAACTTGTTCTTTAATATTGCTCTAAAAACGTGTTGTTTACCTTCTTCTCGTACTTCCTCGCTTTTTCCTGATTCTAAATTTTTATAGGAGCCTTTTAATTTTGATCTCCAACCGGTGCTGACATAATCTTTTGGCTCCATTTTCAATGGGTCTCTTCCTAGATTTAAATTCCAACACCTTGCTAAAACATTTTCTTTATTTAAAAGGTACTCATTTTTAGAGAAAGTGCCAACTGCTTTTTTTTCTAGAATTGGAGCAATTAAATCTTTAATAAAATTTGGGTCAAACTCCATGTCTGCATCGACAAATACTAAGATATCTCCCTTAGCATGTTTTGCACCTAAATTTCTTGCCGCTCCTGGGCCTTTATGGTTTTGAGAATAGGTTGCTAACTTTTTTGAACCATCGGTACTTCCATCGTCCACGACAATTACTTCCAAACTTTTTTGTTTTTGCTTTGACAAGCTTTCTAAGCAGCCTGGGAGATATTCTTCTTCGTTATAGACTGGAATTATTACTGAGACCATTTATTTATTATATCTTACAGTTCTATTCTTGTTTGGAGAGCCCAGAAAAAGGGCATCGACCTTAAAAAGGCAATAATTAGGAGAATTATAAAAAGGGCGTATACAATCTTTGGTTTTTTCATTTTATCCAAAAGATAGTTCATGGTAATTGCTACACCAAAGGAGAAAAATGGCAAAAAGTAATAGAGCCAATAGTCATGTCTATGTGCTCCGGTTCTAAAAAGAAATACGTGCACAATTGGAACAAAAAGAAAAATAAACCAGACTTTGTTTTTTAAGGTCAACTTCTTTTCGGTAAGGAAAACCGCCGCAGCTGCTAAAAAGAACTGAATTGGTGTAAAAAAATGATAGGTCCAGGATAGTTCTTGTTTTAAAAAATCTATCATCGAATAGCTTTCGACAATTCTTCCCACCGAAGCTTTTGCTCCAGTCCTAAATAGAAAAATATCAACTAATCCACCACCAATTGGAGAGCCCGTTAGAGCTGAAATATGCGAAGCGAATAGTCCAAAATTTACTAGTGAAATTACAAGCAAAATCCAGGAGCGCATAAAAACGGCCAGAATAAAGGCCAAATAGTAAGCTGGCCAGCCAGTCCACTGCCCTAAAACAACGGCTAAAATCACTAGACGGTTATTCTTTTTTATAAAGCCGTAGACTGCTAGAACTATAAAAAATAATGTTAAAGCCTCATGATCTGCCATTTTCCCAAAATAGAGAAACATAGGGGTAATAATCCAAAATAAAAGGGCAATGATTGCAACTTGAGGCTTAAAAAATGACCGTAGAATAAAATAGAAGACTCCTAGCGTTGCTACAGAAAAAATTATCGGAACGAGCCTAATTGACCAAAAATGGTCACCAAATAGTTGAATTGACGCAGCAAGAGTTATTGGTAAGAGTATTGGGTGGTGAGTGTAGAAGTTTCCATCAATAAGTTGGCCAAACTTATGAACCCCAATTGGTTTAGTTAGATAATTCAGTGCAGCTACTCTGTACATTTTATTGTTCGCATCATGATGACCAGTAAAAGGCCTATTAACTCCAATTAATAAAGCGGCTGTTGCTAGAACCAGGATCAAAATTAGGGTTTTCATAGAAGTGTACCTAAAAGCCCTAGGGAGAGCACCATGTGCTGCTCCAGGAGGTCTTCATATTCGTTAGCAACTGTCTCCCAGCTAAAGCTGACTAAATGTTCATCGACTTTTTTCCAATTAGTTTTCGCTTTTAATGCCTGGGTTAATTTTTGTGCATATTTGTCGATATTTGTTGGGTCAACAAATAATCCCCCAGGACCTAGAATCCACCTTGGCCTAGGAGCGTCAGTCGCCACTACTAGCTTATGACTAGCCATGGCCTCAAGAAAGACAATGCCAAAACTTTCTTGTTCCATTGAAGGAAGAGTTACAATGGAGGCGGCTTTGAAAACCTTTGGAACTTCATCATGAGGGACGACCATACTTTTGAAGCGTTTCTCCCCCAGAAGTTCTAACCCAAGTGTTTTAATTTTTTCCAGGTCTTCACCTTTTCCTAAATGAAGAAGAGAACCTTTTTCTAATTTTGCTACTGCCATAATAGCTAGATCAACCCGTTTGTAGGTGTCGGCGGCGGCATTGCATAGTATTATGGGGTGTTCCAGGTCAATCTTTGCTGGTTTGGCTTTTTTGAATCTTTCAATATCAATTGCCAAAGGAATCATTTGGACATCAACCCAAGGGGCAGTTTTTTTAGCCCAATCCCTTACTTCTGGCGTAGTTGCTATAAAGACGTCTGGGGTCAAGTAAAGATTCCATCTTTCGTCCCAGCCCGGACCGGAGCCGCCTCTAATAATTATCTTCCCACCGCGAAAAAATGTAATTACTTTGCAAATCAACACCTGCCAAAACCCATTTGTAGGTCTTATCACGTCAAACTTTTTTTTCCAGAGTTTTGGTGCAACTTTTAAAGAAAAAAGCAAAATTGATAAAGAAGCATTATCTAAAAATAGTCTTTTCCTTAGGGAACTTATGGGATTTTTACTAAAAGTACTTGTGGGCTGGCTCACCCATCCCTTAATTACAACTGACTTATATTTTTTTGAATCTTTAGGGGGGGCCCCTGAAAACATATAAACTTCATGACGCCTTGAAAGTCTTGTTGCTAAATCATTAGCAAAACTCTCGGCACCTCTACTATTTATATTGTGATAAATATTTAAGAATGCTATTTTCATAATTTTCGGGCAACTATAAAAAGGTGTGGACCCCAATATTTAAATGGGTAAAAACCTAAATTTCCAAAAAACGAGAAAACACCTTGGACTTTTGAAAAATTTTTTAATTCTAGATTCCAGTTTGAACTGGTTTCAACAATATCGCATTTGTGACTTTTTAGAAATAGCCGAAGTGAATTTAAATATGGTTCGATTGTGGTGTCGTCATCGGACTCAAAGTTTTCCATTGTATTTAATTTAGGAGTAACTTTGTTCCAGTTAAGACCCTGTCTTGGGAACAAATCATGCTTAAACCCATGAAGTAATTTTTTCGATCGCGATCCTATGAAATTGGGAGAGGCCCTATTTGGGGCACCATAGTTAGGAGCTAGAAAACAGATTAGTCCATCTTTTTTAGTAACTCTTATCATGTCAGTGATTAAAGCTTTAGGGTTTTTGGTGTGCTCTAGAACAAAATGTGTAGTTGTTAAATCAAAGAAATCTGATTTAAAAGGTAAACGTGTCCCTGAAAACACTGAGAAGATAATTTCCTTATACAACTTTTTACCCCTATCTGTACCCGCTTTACTTATGTCACAACCATATCTTTTTGATTCTTTTGATCCCAATTTACTTAACTTACTTCCATCACCACACCCAACATCTAGTATTTTTATAGCTTGCTTACTTAAGGCATTGATCTTTAAAAAACTTGGATGGTCAAATTTCTCTACAGTTTCGATTCTTTCGTAATATCTCTTGTCGTGCCAGACGCGTGTCATAATTTTCGCTTCAGTTTTTTAAGAGGTGTTAAAAATAAAGCCTTAGTTTCAAATCCTAAAGAACGATGCACTAATGGTGACTCTACAGACTCTGGGAAAGTGTGGAAGAATACTTCCGGTAGATCTTTTTCGCCAACTGAAATTCCCTTTTCTATTTTTTTACTTCTAAAACCTGGTACTTTGTCTTTGTTTGACGACCTTTCAAGATGAGAAGCGTGCCAATAGGAACCTTCAAAAAACGCACAGTTATCGGGATTTTTTGTTACTTGAACACCTTTTGAATCGGCATAATATTCCAAGGGATAGTTACCTCTCCAATAAAAACCTGTTTTTTTTCTAAAAGCACGCGTTGTTAAATGTCCTTTTCTTCCTTGAAGCTCATACATACCGGCATCTTCAGGCATAATGTGATAGACATCTCCTACGAAGTTTTTTGTACGCATTGACACAGCGAGAATATTTTTAGGCTGACATTCCAGAAAGTTTAAAAACTCTAAAAAAGTGTTCTTATTCCAAATTTCATCACCATCAAGGAGGATGAACCAATCTGTTTTTGTTTCTTCAATAAGCTTATTTCTAATATCTGCAACGTCTTTGCTTTCAATCTTTTGAACTTCTTTAAGTTTTGGAGAATTTATTAAACTTATCATCTCACCTGTCTTATCTGTGGAATTGTCATTATAAACAAGTGCTTCACTTACAAAATCAATTACTGAAGAAAGGGCAAAGTAGATAAATTTATCTTCATTAGCTGCGATGGTGTGAGTGGTGACTTTCAGCATGGAAAAGTAAAATGTATACGAAAACAGAAACTTCAACAAGAGTTGATACTGAGTTTGCAATTAAAGAGGCCCAAGCAGCACCAAGTCCGCCATACATTGGAACGAGAATGTAAAGAGAAGCAGCGCTGACTAAGGCAACAATTACGGCATTTATAAAAATGACCTTACTTTTCTCGTGTCTATAAACTAGGGCACTATAGAAAGGAACGCTGATTGCAAAAATTGCAAAGCTGAAGCATAGCACTCTAAAAATATTTCCTGAGGAAGTGTATTCTGATCCAAAAATTAATAGGACCGCATCACTAAAGAAGGATATAAATATAAGTCCCAGGGAAACCAATCCGGAAAGTGCAAAAGCTTTTATAAACACTTGCTTCCACTTGCCTTCAGAACTTGAAAAATGGGGGCCTTGAACTGTGGAGAGCGCACCGGAAAGTTGGGAAACTGGAGAGAAAAGTCTCATAGGGGCACTGTAGAGTCCGGTTTGAGTAACTCCAGCGTATCTAGTTAAGAAAAAGATATCAAATTTGGAACTAACCGCAGAGACTGCAAATGAAGCAGTTATATTTCTCCCAAATTTCCACATATTGGCATCTTTTGAAGCTAGACGTAATTTGATTTTAGAAAATAAGGGGAGTGACCATTTTCCAAAAACAAGGAGAGCGAGAATGGGTGTTACGAAATATAAGATTAAAGCTGAGTAGAGGGGGGCAAATTTTAAAAATACGATAATTATGAGAACCAATATCAGCCTTATGGTGTTACTTGAAATATTAACTAGCGAATAAAGAGTGAAGTCTTTTCTAGCTTGAAACACATAGACGACATAGTTATAGATAAGGGATAAGCCCACACAGGCAAGAGATAGGGCTACTGGCCAAAATAGTTCAGGGCTTTTTAAAACTGTAGAGATTAAATAGCTCAGTGGTAAGGAAATTACCAAAAAGGCTACACTCAACCCAATCTTAACAGTCAAAATTGACTGTAAATTTTTATCACGATTTTCTTGATGGAAAAATTTGATGATCGAGGAATTTAATCCTGCATCTACAAGATCTCCTGCTAGCATGAAACAACCGAGAGCGACTGAAAATACACCAAAGACATCCGGACCTAGGTTTCTGGCAATAATGATGAAAGAAACAAGGCCTATTAATGCACTAGCTATATAGCCTACGCTGACAATTGCAGAATGTCTTAGGAGATCGTCGTTAAGTATTTTTTTGAGCATTTTTTGCAAGACCTACAAATAAAAATCCTAGTGAAACTAAGAAACAAACATAGATCACTAATATTATATCCCCTTTAAAGATGACTGGTTTATATTGGGAAATCTGCAAAATTAGACTATGTAAGTTTGTTGCTGAATAGTAAATCCTTGTTAAGAGAGAAATGGAAATTAAATTGAGGAAAATCATTAGAACTGCTACAGCAATTGCCACAAATTTTGTCCAACTTTTTGGGACAAAAGCCATAAAACCAATTAAAAATAGACTCATTAGTGGGACAATATTTGGGAAAAAATATCTTCCTTGAAGGCCTTGAGAGAAGCCGGTCTGAGCCATTAACCTGTAATCCCAGAGAATTAGATAAGTCCCAAAAGAAAAGACGGAAACTAGAAAAAACCAGAAAGCTTGCCATTCAAAGTCAAACTTTCTTGAGCGAACTTTTTTAAGTATGAATAAGGCCATACCAAGAACACTAAGCATAGCTAGACGAGTAATTATTTTTAAGGTTAGTGGAGATTGAACTACCCCCAGCCATTTGAAAACTCCCCAAGTCCAAGGCCAAATTTCAAAAAATATTTTTGGCAGGCGAAACTTTAAATAGTCAACAAAAGTTAGCACTCCTTGATCTCCAATGGGGACATATGGAAGATTTATTTTAAACACGAATACGAAAATTGGAGCTATAAGAATTGCAGCTGTTAACACCAGTCTCACAACTGGCATTTTTTTAAGTAATACCCAGAAAAACACTGCACCTGCTAATGGGAAAAATGGAAACATTAGAGGCTTTGTAAAAATTCCTAATAGTGCTATACCTCCTAACGCAATTAAATATTTAATGTTAATCCCCTTCTTTAAAAGAAGAAGCAGTAATAAAATTCCAAAACTGTAGAGAAGATTTAAGAGGTTGTCTGGATGAATCCCTGCAAAAACATAGGACAACATGGGTTGAAAGCTGACAACTACTCCAAGGCTTATGGCAATAACCTCGTTTTCCCAAATGGATTTACCAATTTTATAGGCGACGACCGCTAAAAGAGCAGAGAGAATAATCGATAGAATTCTTGCTAGATAGACACGGTCTATAAGAGACGCACTATCGCCTAAATAATAAAAGGGTGCAGCTAATACATAATAAAGTGGTGGGTAATGGGCGGCTTCTTGTCCTACATAAGTAGTTCTTGTGGATCTTGGTAAATTTATTGATTTTTCCTCATATTTGCCAGTTATAGAGTTTGTATAGGGTATTTTGTAATCAGAATGGTAGGTAAAACTATTGTTTCCCCGGTTATCACGGTTTGTGCCAAGCATTCTTTCCGTAATTGCAATCTCCTGAGACAAGTCGATGCTTGTATTTATGTGAGTGGTTTTGTTGTCAACAAAGAATGCTAGTTGAGCAAAATGTGCCTGTTCATCTGGTGTTTGCCAAATAGGGACAACAATTGACCAAACTAATGATTTTAAAATTACGGCAATAATAAAAACATAAATTAACTTCATCCCCTTAAAATTTTTCTTATGATCGCATTTTGCTTAACTCTAATTACCACTGGCCTGGCGTATGGAAAGAATACACTTTCAAGAAATAATTGTTTTTTCTGACTTGCGGTTGGCTGATAATAGCTAGAAAGTGGGGACTCCCAATATCTTCTCCATATCCAAGGGCCAAGACTCGTATTCATAATACAAGATGCAAACCATTTAGAAGCAACTATTTTTTTAAACTGTTTATCCGATGCGTAGTGGACTTTATTATTTTTTTCAATTAGCTTTTCAAGCCAGGCTTCAATCTTATTAATATTTTCTTTTTGAGGAATATTAATACCGAAACAGATATTCTCATGAATCTTTAATTCTTCGGCAGTGGGTGTTAATCCTAGTTTTTTTATAAATTCTTTGTGTACCTTTAAGACAATTTCATTTTGTTTTTTTGAATGAACTTTTCCGACTTGTGTTGAATGCAATCTATAATAGAGAAGTTGTTTGGGGACATTTGCAAATTTTATTTTGTCTACAAGTTTCATCCAAAGTGCATAGTCTTCTACGTGGGGATAGTCGACCGGGTATTCAGCTTTATTTTTAACTAATGCTGCTACTCTAAACATTATTGTTGGGTGCTGGATGCAGTTTTCAAAAAGAAAACAGGCTTTTATTTCATCTGAGTCTGTTGGGGGCATGTAGGAAAATCCTAGCTTTGGAACTTTTGTAAAAATATAGATCCAAGTCCCACAAACGGAGACATCTTGGTGGGTGTCTAGAAATTTGATTTGTCTCTCAAATCTTTCAGGCGCGCAAATGTCATCGGCATCCATCCTGGCAACAAATTCAGTTTGAATATTTTTTAGACCGAGATTTAAAGTCTGTGTGACACCTAAATTTTTTGAGTTGGTTAAAATTCTAATCCTTTTATCCTTGTCGCTGTATTTTTTTAAAATCTTTAAGCTACTATCAGTTGAATGGTCATCGATTGCTAATATTTCAAAATCTTTGAATGTTTGGGATAAAATGCTATCTAGTGCCTCGTTTAGAAACTTTTCCGCATTATAAACTGGAAGAAGGACCGTTAATTTCATATTTGTATCCAATCTTCTGGCATTCTTCCATCCATAACCACGTCGTCAGTTTTGAACCATTTTTTAGGAGCTACAACTATCTTTTGAGGATTTAAATTCAACCAGGCACCCCACCAAGAGAGAGTGCTATTTGAAATTATGTTGTGGCTACATTTACTCATTAAAAACATGTCTTCGTGGCTCTTGCCACCGTCATTGGGATCAACAAATATTACTTTCTCACCAAGTTTAATATTTTCTTTAGCCCAATTAGTATCCTCAGAAAAAACAAATACTGTCGGGTCTTTAACTTTCTTAAGAATTATTTTAACGGCTTCTTCGAAATACTTAGGAGTTAAGATATTGAAATAATTAGCATAGTTATTATTTTTTACAAAATCGCCTCTTCTTACGTGTAGACTAATTGAATTTTTGTTTTTGTTAATTTCTTTTAAAATTTCGTTTTTTACTCGTCTCAGTGGTTTTTTCAAAGTGAAATCTTTTTTAATAACGTCTCCTATGTCTTCAAAATACCTTACATAGTTCCAGAAACCTTCTAAATAGGTATTATTTTTTACATCAAGAAGTTTGGGGTAATATTCCAAGGAGCTTTTTTCAAAGAAATAGCTTTTTGATATTTGAGGTAATCCGGGAATTCTCGTGTAGAAAACTCTTTCAACAAATGAACCTCTTTTACCTTTTAGCGAATTTATTTCTTCGTTTGTAGCAATTTTTACATCAACGTTGAATGAATCCAAGTCATAAAGCCTTTTAGTATCTTTGGAGTCATCGGTAAACCATGAAATGTCTAATTTTAAATCTGTGTTATTTTTAATGGCGGCGCGTCTTCCTGCTGCAAATTGAAACATTTGATTTCCAAGCCCTGCCATTATTTTAGAAATGATCATAGAGTATTCATGAAGTATATATTAAAATCCGCCTTGTATGAAGCGTAAAAGCGGGTCAATTTCAGGTTTTTTTCCGTTTCTCAATGACTGGGGAACAATCGGAAGTCTGGTTGCTGGACTTGATGAAGCGCTTTCCCAAATAACCAATGACTATGAAATATTGATCATTGACGATGGTAGTGATGAAAGTTCAAAAAATATACTTCGATCACTCAAAAAAAAGTTTAAAAAACTTAGGATAATTACCCACAACAAGAATAGAGGCTACGGGGGAGCATTAAAATCCGGATTTAAAAATGCTCGGAAAGAATGGGTATTTTATACTGATGGAGACGCTCAATACGACCCAAGAGAGGTAAAGAAATTGTGGGAAGCTAAAAAAAAGCGAAGCGATGTTGTTAATGGGTACAAAATTAAACGCCAGGATCCATTTCATAGAGTAATACTTGGAAAGACTTACCACTACACAGTAAAGCTCTTGTTGAATGTACCAATAAGAGATACAGACTGTGATTTTAGAATTATTAGACGTTCCATTTTCGAGAAAGTAAATTTGGAATCTGATTCGGGACTAATCTGTGCTGAAATGATCAAGAAGATTTCAGATGAGGGATTTAAATTTCAAGAAGTCCCTGTCACTCATTTTTGGCGAACTAGCGGTAAATCGCAATTTTTTAACTTTAGACGAACGTTTAGAATGGGCTTTGGACTTTTGCATATTTGGTATAGATTAGTTGTATGCAAGAAAAAGACATTAAAAGACTAGTCGACCTCCACCTAACGAATTTAGTTGATTCAAACCTCAATAAGCTTGGTGAAAAGTTTTTACATAATCTTTATGGATATCTTTCTTTTGAAAAAAATATTTATATCTATCTTCTTCCCCAGGGATTTTTAATTGGAAAAGTCGGCCCAATAAGATTCAATATGAAAAATCCATATTTTTTTAAATTTGGTTGGCAGGTTTTACGCCATTTAATTGCTTTACGCGGCACTTTCAGTGTCGAAAGTTTTGATGATCCCGAGATTCAATTCCTAGCAGTTTCTGAAAAATTTAGAGGACATGGGTTTGGAACGAAATTAGTGAGAAATTTTTCTAAAGCCATGAAGGATAAAAAATTTAAAACAATTATAGTTGGCACCAAATCAAAAAATAAAAAATCAAATAAATTTTATAGAAAAATAGGATTTAAGCCATTAAAGAACAAGGAATATTTTGGAGAAAAGTTTAATTATTGGATTTTCTACCTTCAACAATGAGAAGCCCCCCATTACCTTTTATAAATGGCAATGAATTAGCAAATTGATCGGTTACTTTTATTAGCTCTGATCCAAAGGCAATTGGAAACAATCTTATAAAATGAGGTGGCAAATAAACTGTTGATCTAATGTCCAAGCTAATCTTCGATGATCCAAAAAACTCTTTAAAACGCTTTTCAGAAATTAGACTTTCAACGCCAGCCTCTTCGTGCCAAATAGGTTTAATTTTTTGAAGTTGATCGAAAATCTTTCTTAGATTTGATGTATTGTTTTCATTACCTAAATAAAGACCTCCATTCTTTAAGACACGTCCTATTTCATGGGCAGTCTTTTTAGGATCATCTAAATGATGTAGGACACCATACACTAAGACGTAGTCAAATTTACTGCTTTTTAGTGGAAGGCGGGTTGCATCAGCAATGAAAAAAAATATTTTTGCTTTGGGTTTATTTTGATCGTATCTATTTTTGGCTTGACGAACAAGTTTTTTAGAAATATCAAAAGCCACAATATCGATATCCTTATCGGCTACCTTGAAGGTGCTTCTCCCCTGTGCGCAACCTAGATCTAAAAGTAGGGATTTCGATTTAATTTTTTTAGACCACTTTGAAAAGACGCCAAAGTCAAATGCTTCCCAGAAATTATCATGTTCAAACTCGGTATATGTTTGCAAATCATTTTCAGCATACCAATCCGAATGCTTTTGCTGATCTTTTTGCTGACGAAGAGTTTTAACATCCTTTTTTCCGAATGTGATCTTATTAGTTGAAAAGTTCTTTTTGAAGCGATTAAAGAAAATCCGGCGGTCATTTTTATAACATAAGCTTTCAGGCAAAAATTCCAATAAATTGTTGTCTATTGGATACCAAGTTCGACATTTTTTACAAAAGATAATCCCATCTAATTTGGTAAAGGGGACTTCCTTTAGTTCGTCGGACTGACATGTTGGACATAAAAGCAATTTTAGAAATTTACTCTGCATATTTCTTATTTAGTTTAGTAACATTTTTATTTGGATAATTCCACAACCAAACATTTTTTGTTTCCCCTGACCACAAAGTGGATTTGTTTCCTTTAGCAATTTGAGTTAAATTTTTGCCATCCCAATTTATCGCCCAGACATCGGGACTTGGAAGAACTGTAAGATTTAAACCCGGATAAGAATAATTTATGGCACTTGCTAGATCCCAAGACGACTGAAAAACTGTTAAGCCATTATATTCAAAAGGACCTTTATAGATAATGACTGTGTCTTTTGGTGCGTTTTTGAAATTTTCTTTTGGAAAAGATGAAATAACAGAAGTTTGTTCTCTCCAGGAAACTTTCCAATCACGGAAGCGCCATATTAAACTCGTAAAAATAGCTAAAACTACTAACCAAAACGTCAAGTTATAAAAAATTTTTACATCCGAGTTAATTGACCTACTTGAAACTTGTATTACAAATACTGCAAGGATTATATAGAAGCTAATTACTAACGTTGTGCGGGATGTTAACCCATGGGCGTCGACTCCGTATCCAGCAAGGGCATAAAGAAAAACAGATAAACAAATTCCCAAAATTGCTAAACAAATAAATGACAATGTGGACACTCCCAATGGAAATGATTTCCTAAACAGAGATTTTAAAATAACTAATGTGTATAAAATGTAGGCAATTAGCGATAAAAATGCCCAACTATATATTTCCTTAAAGTTAAAAAGAAACCTTTCTGGAATAACTCTTAAGGTATATAAAAATAGCGGTAAGAAATCAGGATTAATACTTTTTGAAGCAGGGGCGAGGGAAAAGGTGAACCGATTCCAGGCTATACCTAATAATTGAGCGACGGCTAAAACTATAAAAACTAAAACTAGATTAGATATTTTTTCTTTTTTTGCCTTTAAAACAATGGTCCCAAGAAGAGTTAGAAGTATAAATTGTAAATAAAACGCTTCATAGGTTAGGATACTTAGTAAATAAAATGCTCCTACCCCAATAAGCCATTTCGTCTTCTTCGTATTTATGTAATTTAATAATGAAATTCCTGATAAAAGAAAAAATAAGGTTGCAGTCAATGCACAAATAGCAGCAACTACGAAGAATGTTGCTCCAGCCATCCAAGGTAAAGCGAAAAATAAAGCAGCAAATGCAGCAGTTTCTTCCCAAGACGTCTCTAGTTTTAAAGATTTGACTAGAGATGAAAGAAATTTGGAAAAGACATAGATTCCTAATAAGACCAATAGGGATGTTAGGAATTGCCAGATGAGCGGAGACTTTCCAGCTATGGACGCAAAAGAAAACAAGACCAGACCACTAACCGGTCTGGACAACAAGACTTGAATTGAAGAACTTAAAAGATCAAGACTAAATGGACTTCCTTTAACAACAGTTCCCACAATAGTTGACCAATCATCATGATAAAAGCCTAAGAAAAATGGTTTAAGTAAGAAAAATAAAATTATGAGGATTATGGTCGCGCGATAAAGAGTTTTTGTCAGCATTACGAAGAAACAATTTCTAATCCCTTAAAAAGATTCATTACTTTTTGCATATATGTCTGTTTCTTTATGATTTCTTGCTGATCTTTAACTAGTGAAATATATTTTTTCTCTGAAAAAGCCAACGATTTCTCTACTAAATCTTCTATTGAATCGCTTTTAATAAAAGAACTGCCCAAGAGATCTTCAAACTTTTTAACATTGGTTATTCCCAATTGCCCATAAGAAATATTCTTAAACATGCGGCATGGTAGATAGTTTACTTTGACCTGCCAGTTACCTGCCACAGTTGGAGCGATTCTTGACCAACGTATAAGACGCCAATGAATAAAGTCTGGGACATAACGAGGGTGGAGAAAATAAACATGATGTTTTCCTAAAACTTTCTTTAATTTTTCAATTTCTTCTAAATTTCCTTGATTTTGGTCATTGTTCCAAATGCTTCCCACCCAAAAAACAAATGGTGAAGATTTGGGAAATACTGGGTTTTTGAATTCCCAGGGGAGTAGATTTGTACCCCAAGGTTCATATAAGACCTGGTTTTTCCTATCAAATCTCGTTACAGAGTCCCATTTCTGTGTCCCCTTGTCGGCATCATTTGAATAAACCTGGACGATAAGGTAGTTTTTTTTGTTTAATTCTTTATAAAAGTCTTTGTCATAATTATGAAGACAATAGTAGACATCTTTTTTAAGTTTTAGATTCTTTCCTGTAACATTTGCAGCCCAAACCATGTCTCCTTTCTCCACCAAATTATTGTTGTCTATTTCGTCGTCTAACCAAACTGAGTTGATCCCCAACTTTTGTAAAGTGGTATAGAAATGGTTTTGAATATACCTAAAACTATCTCTGTCATGTGACTTCAAGCCCCAGACAACAACTTTACCAAAACGATTGGCGGCTTTTTTAACTTTTTCTATGTCTTTAGCGTGATTTTGGCGGTCTTCCATCTTGTTTATATAAATGCAGGTAAGCTACGTTTGAGTTAAAATCTGGTGAATATACCATGTCTTTTGGTTTTACATCAAAATTTAAAATTGTGGAACTCTTGGGCTTGAAATATGGTCTTATCATTCCAAGAAAGGAGTCAATTGTTAAAAACTTTCCCTTTTTAGAAATTTTCTGATCATTTTCTATTTTCGAAAGGTGATTCATTGTTTTTTCTAAAATTGCCCATCTAGCGGATTTTTGGTGATCCAAGGTTAAATCTAGCGTAACTAATAAGTCACCACCCGGTTTTAACACCCTGAAAAGTTCTTTTATTGTTTTCGAAAATTCATTTAAAGGAAAATGTTCAAACGAGGAAAGAACGACTGCAACGTCAACGCTCTCATTTTTTAAAGGTAACTTTTCAGCTGACATCCTTAAAATTTTACATCTTTTGGAAAGATTTGTGACTTTAGGCATTCTTACATCAGGATCAAATGCAGTCATATAACAATTTTCAGAAACATAAAATTTATAAAAATCACAGTCTACTGGCCTTCCAATGCCAATATCAATGATCACTTTTCCATCTATGCACATTTCTTTCAATTTTTCTTCCATATAGTAATATTCCCATTCACGACTTCCCCAATTTGAATATTTGTATTTTTTTGTTTTGGGATTTTTCGTTATAAAAAAACCTACATCGCCATATCTTTTGTCAGCAAAAACGTTGTGACTTACTTCTAACACGGGTGCGCATATGTCTGTTATCTTCCTTTTGTAATCTGCTGCGACTTTTTTTACTTCAAGTAACATATTTGTGAATTAGTTTTTTTAAAGCTTTGGAGCGTTTTTCAAATTTTAAATCATCCATTGCGTACCAATTAGAGGCATTAAATAAATGCAGCCAATCTCCATAAAACTCCACCATATCATGTTGGGCTATTTCTCCCCCAGTTAGATTGAGGTACCTATGTTTAAAAGAAGGTAATTTATCTGCGTCAACATCACAATATATTTTCTCCCAGTTTGCCCCTCCAGTATCCAGTCTTTGATTTCCGTATTTCTTAGATAAGAAATCCAAATTTCTTTTACCAACAAACTCCATGTCAAAAAAACAAAAACCTGCCCATAAATACCAATAGTTTTCTCTGGGTTGTTTAAACCCAATTACCGGCGAGGCTTTAAAATATTTAACCAAACTAGTTTTTTTAATAGGGAACATGTCATGATCCAAGAAGCCAAAATATCTTGGGTTTCTTTTTTTAATATAGTTTTTGAATACCCAAGTCATGGCTGAACCATGTGAAAGGTTACCAAGACCTTTGTCGCTAAAAAAATTAGGAGGTAATTTAATATAACCCACCTTATATTTAGCACAAATGTTCTGTATTTCTTTACTTATCTTTGTGCTAGATGAATTATCTGCAACTGTATAAAAGAATTTATCAGTTAAATTTTTATTCAAAAGTTTAATTTGCGTTTCAATAACATCCGAATTATTAAAGCCAATGGTTACGAGGTCTAGTAAATTATTATTTTTTTCTAACAAATCTACATTACAATTTAAATGAAACACTTTTGAAAATGGAATGTTGTAAAAATTTCTAGTAAATATTTCTGGGTGATCTTTTGATATATTGAACACTACTCTACTTGAAACATGTTTAACTCTACTTGGAAATGATCTAGCAGCCACCAAAGACAAAAATGCAAAACGCTTCGTCTCATTGACAACGCGTCTAGCCGAACCCTCTACACGGCCATATCTAAAAGCCTCATGGTTTTTATACTTCGCTATGAGTCTTGGGCTTGTTGCAAACTTTTTGAGGCTTTTTGGGAACCAAGTATATGGGTCTGCTGATAACTTTCCTTTAGTTGACTGAAACTTTTCTGTTAGTTCTTCTGGGAAACAATAGGAAGGGTCTAGAATTTTTGTGGGCTTATGATCCACGAAATAGCGATTCAAGTGGCTTTCGTCATTGTGGATAGCAATAATATTGTTTTTTAAATCTTTATCTATATTTTCTTTCAACTTATCGCAAAGAAGTAAGAAGTCCTTAGAAGTCCCTCCATTAAAGCCTCCACAGAAATAATGTGATCCTTTGTTTTTTGGAATAAAAGCCTTAGATTTTGGATTGGGCTCGTAACTAAAATCTGATCTGTTTCTTTCAAAAAAGCCTGGATGGATTGTGCCAACCAATTCACCTAAAATTTCCTCTCCCACAGGGGCTACAAACTCCATGTCGGCGTCACAATAAAAAAGGTAGTCCATGTCTGATAAAATTTTCTTGTTGTTTGAGTAATAATGATATCTAAGAAGTGTTGCATACGGGAAAGCCTTATGTTCTTGAAAAATTCTCTTAGTTCCTTTGGGTACTTCATCTGAATCCGTAAAAATAAACATCTCCACCTGAACATTTGGAATTTTGAAAAAATATTTTTGAACTGATTCCCAGAGAAGATAAGTAAAATAAATATATTTTCCAGTAGCGTTGACTAAAAGGCCAATTTTCATATAAGTACGGTCATGCCGGGCAGGCCGTAATTAGTTTCCAGAAGTATTTTTCTCTTTTTATCACTTTTCAAAAAACTTTGAATTGCTTTGTGCGGACCAATATTATAGTTAGGATTAGTTTGAAAAAAGGTATCATGGATAATGACACAAGGATTTGAACAGGATTCAAAGATTCCAGACAGCTCCCTTGTTACTGAATCTTCGGCGTGATCACCATCCAAGAAAAATAGCGCTTTTGACTTGGAATACTTTTCTTTATAAATATTTAAAGATGTTTCTAAGCCGTCACCTCTTAAAGAAGTTACTGGCAGGTTTTTAATAAAGTGGGCAAATTGATCATTATGTGGTAACTCTTCGTGACTCTCTGAGTCCGGCAAATCAATTGTATATAGGTCGAATGGTTGGCCAAATTTCTCTTTTATTTCATAAAAAATGCGAGCTGATTTTCCCACGTTTGTTCCCCACTCAAAAACCACATCGGGATTAAAATAAGTAACGGCTCCCACCATTATGTATATTTCAGGAATTGGAAATGGATGAGTATCAACAACAGGGATTATTTCTTTCGTTATAAATTCCGAAATAACCCAGTTGTTAAGTTCTAAGTTATTGCCTAAAAACCCTTCTGAAGGGTTTGGATATTTTCCAGTTAGTCTACTTTTAGATTTAAACTTTGGTGGTGGTGTCATGGGCAATTCCTTTAATCTCGTATCGTAAATAATTTTGCCAAATTTTAAGCTTCTGTGAGTTAGAAAGATTCGCAGATTTGCTCCAATTTTTCAAATCTCGCCAAATTTCACGACGCTGCTTCCAAACCTCTTCAGAAGTGTAGATTGACCTTACACTGTCAGGGTTATCTTTTGTGTATTGTACTAGTTTTTCTTGTAAATAAACAAACGGTGAAAATAGGGAAATCTTAAGCCACAAATTATAATCCTCGATAGATTTCAAGGTTGGTTTCTCTGAAAATAATCCAGTTTTGTCAAAAATAGCTTTTTTGATTAAAACTGAACTACAAACAATATAGTTATTGTTTTTCAAAACATCAAAATCAATAGTTTTTTTGTTTAGGGACATTTCGGCATTAGTCGCATTGGTGGAACTTGCTTGGTAATTTTTCGAATCATTAAGCGCTTTAAATTGCCTTTCTAACTTAGTTTCTTCCCAACTGTCGTCACTATCTAAAAATGCAATCCAATCACCTTTAGAAAGTTTTACGCCTCTATTTCTGCCGACTGCTGGCAAACCTGAGTGATCTGCATTTGACCAAAGAACTCTTTTGTCAGCAATTTTTTCTATTTCTTTTTTCGAAGAATCAGTGGAGCCGTCATCACAAACAATAACTTCATAAACTGGATAGGTTTGATCTAAAACACTTTTGATGGTTTTTTTTAAAAATTTGGCTCGATTAAAGGTTGGAATGATGACGCTTACTTTGTCCATCGAAGTTTTTTCCTGTTTCCTATTGATTTTCCAGGTACACCGACAATAATCTCATAGGCTGGCACATCTTTAGTAACCACGGTTCCTGCTCCTATAAGAGCCCCTTCTCCAATTTTTACCCCGTCTGTAATCACTGAATTGGCTCCGATCCAGACTCCATTTCCAATAGAAATTGGCCCTTTAGTAAGGTTTCCCGCAAAGCGCATTGGTTTTTCGGTTTGTTTGAAGTCGTGATTTCCTGAAGCAATCATGACATGGGGACCCACCATTACATCGTCACCAATAGTGATTTTTTCGTGATCGTATATAACAGTAAAAGGATTCAACTGAGTGTTTTTGCCGATATCTACACCTTTAGTGAATGCTCTAATTACCACATAATCTTGAATATCAGCACCATTTCCAACCTTTATTAATTTTTTATTATTAAGAGAAGCGGTTCTAGCCACATGATAACCTTTGTCAGGTGAAAAAATATGATAAATGTCTGCTAATAATTTCATAAATAAATTACGACCTACTACCAACAACTTTAACACGGGTGCTTTCATTTGACCAAACACGTAATTTATTTTTAAATTTATTTTTTCTGAAAAAGTAGGTTTATGTGCATAACCAAATTCAAAATCTTTTGGGAATTCTTCTTTGACTGCATTTATAAATGGTAAATAGATATTTAATATTACTTCCTCAGATAAATTGTAGAATCTAATATCAAAGGTCCCATCTTTATAAATATCCACCATGTGGAAGTGGTAAAAAATTAGTGGTTTATTATCGACTAAAATAGAACCGTTCTTAAAAGTTAATTTGTAGTTATCTAAATTCCATCCAGCTAAGTCAGCACCCGGATTTTTGATCACACAAACCGAAGAAAATCTTTCAGGCCAATCGTTTAAATATAACTGATCTCCCATTTTTCCATCCTTATAATCTGCATAACACCATTCAAGACACCTATCTCTCCACCAATTTAGGCACTCAAGTCCCTCTTTATTATTCTTAAAAACTAAAAGACCCACATTATAAATACCACTAGTTTTTTGAATAGTTGGGTACTTCTCTAATAGAGGCTTGGAAAAGTTGTGCGGGATAATTCCTATTGATTTGGAGCCTAATTCATCAAAAATAGGTTCTGGCGAGGAAAAAAAGAAAAGATCTGAATCCAAATAGGTAATCTCAGAAATTTTTGGATATTTTTTAAATATAAACAACGGAAGAGATGGTGTGCAGGTCCAGCAATATTCACCTGCATTTCGTGTAGATTTAACTGCTAAAAGTTCCTTGTCTTCAAAATCACTAAGCCTAATTGGTGTTATGTTGGCTTTTTTTAATTTTGTCAAAAAATCAAAAGTGACTTCATCCATGCAAAGAACAAACAATTTGAAGTTTGGAGAATGTTTTTCTAAAGACGTATATAGAGCCAAACCACGTGTTAGATAGTTCTTGTCAAAAAGAGTGCAAAAATATCTGGTCATTTGGAAATTTTACAAAGATAACTTTTCATTATAATTTTAGTTTTTCCAAGTTCCTCTATAGCAAAGTCTCCTTGGGACGTAATTTTAACAACTTTCAATTTATTCTTCTTAAATTCACCTAATAAGTCCTTTTCGCTAAACGCATGTTCAAGCATATCTACTCCGTAGGCAGATTTTGTCCAGGTATGGGTTTTTGATAGTTTTGTAACTGGAGTTCTATGGAAAATTACATACGAAGATGACGCACGAACAGATTCAGATATTGCTTTCTTCCAATCAGGAATATGCAAAATACACCCACCAGAAATAACTAGAATAAATTCCTTATCTTTGTAAGGCAAATTTGTCGCATCGGCGACCCTGAATGGAATTTTAGGAAACTTCTCTTTTGCAAAATTTATAAAAGGTTCGGAATAGTCACACCCTTCATAAGAAACATTTATGTCAGATTTTTTTAAAACTTCACTATAATAACCGCTAGAACAACCTATTTCCAAAACTTTTGATTTCTCTGAAAGATCTAGTGGCTTTATTAGCTCAACTAGAGACTTGAAGGGTGGCACAGTATTTATGTTTTCCAACTCTTTAGACACAGTCTCCCATTGTTTTTCTGGGATACCTGGATCTTGCCATGAGTCTTTTAGATTGACCACGAGATTTCTTTCCAAAATTTCTGCCAATTCCTCCATCCGGCGAAAATATGTATGGTCTTTTAAAGTCCGCATTTGACCTGCCTTAGCGATTTTTTCGCGTTCTTTGTCGTGTTTCAAATAATATTTGACTTTAGTTATGAGTTCTTTCGGAGAGGAATATGTTTCTATTTCTTTTCCGGGAACAAAAAGATCACCAATGTTTTTCTTGGAATCTGTAATAAGCATTGCCCCAACTCCTGTGGTTTCAAAAAGTCTCATGTTGTTAGCGTAGTCTTCAGCTACGTCAATGTGTCTATTAATGCCAATTTTTGAAGCATTGAGAATTTTATAGTTATCTAAACCTATGGAAAATCCATGGAATGATTTAAGAATAGCTGAGTCACTTGGTAACCCGTCCTCACCATAGCCCCAAAAATCCACTGAAACTTCTTTAGCCAAAGACTCTAGGGCGGTAATGCCCTTTTTATGCATTGGACCAAAACCGCCTATGAAAGACACATCATATTTGTGGGTCTTTTTGCCGAGTTTTGATAATAACGACTCCTCAAAACCAATTCGGAAGTATTCAGATTTGACACCTTGGGATTTAAATTTATCTACAAAATGAGGCAAGGACGTAAGAATCAAATCAAAAGATTTAATGTTTTCAACCGGTGGCATTGGAGAAGCAATTTGTCCGACCAAAAGCTTAGTATGTTTTTTTATTTCTTTGGCAAATTTTGGATTTATAACCCACAAATCTTGACTGTAAACCACATCCGGCTCAAACTTCTTAATTTGGGCAAGAAGAATTTTTTCCTTCCAATCTTTTTTTCGGAGCTTATCAAAAAAAAGATTGATTCCATTTTCTTTAGCCCATATTGATTGAGAAATTAAGTCGTTGAAAATAAATTCCTGAGAGACATGACCTAATTTATTGAGGTTCTTAGAATAAAAATTAGACGTGCCAAACTCAAGAGAAAAAATTCCAGACATTACCTCGCTGTATGTTTTATTCTTTACATCAAAGTTTTGATAGAAATTTTCTAAAACTGCACCATAAACATAGGTATCTAATATAAAGATGCGCATAGTTTACTCAATTATATAGTCAACTAGAACGGAGCCTTGGCTTGCATCTGGCTGTTTGCCAGAATTGTAATAGTCGCCAAAAGTTACGTCGAAGTTTCCTGCTTGTTGAACCCAATCTAGCATTTCTCCATGGTAATCGACCCAAACATTGAAACTATAGTTACCGGCAATTAAAGGAATCTTTTTAAAATGAACTTTTATAACACCGGTTGATCCTGTCACCTTTATTGTTTGACCTAGCCAACTACTTGATAAGTGGAATAGTCTATTACCATAAACGGTCTCATCAATTGGCATCGAAAAGTTGATTGATTTTATTGACCTATCGAAGACTTTATACTTCACAATTGCAGTGAAGTCTTCACCAGTTACTAGATTCTTAACTGGTTTACCTTTGGAATCAAAAAAATCAACATTAGTTATTCTTATTTTCCCATTACCATCCCTGTCTTTTCTTTTACTCAAATCAATCTTCATAAGTTTAGTAGTCTCGCCAATGTATTTGGCGACAACTTTTGAAGTTTTTCCAATATCATCAATTTGACCTTCTTTGAGAAGAATTGACCTATGACATAAGTTTTGGATTGCCCCCAGATTATGACTTACAAAAATAATGGTCTTACCACTATTTCTTGTTACTTCTTCCATTTTGTTCATGCTTTTCTTTTGAAACTCGATGTCGCCAACAGCTAAGACTTCATCAACAAGCATTATGTCTGATTCCAAATGAGCTGCCACTGAAAAGGCTAGACGCATGTACATGCCGCTTGAGTAAAACTTTACAGGTGTGTCCATGAACTTTTCGACTCCTGAAAAATCAATAATGGCATCAAATTTGCGCTTAATTTCACTTCTGGTCATACCCATGATGGTGCCATTTAGATAGATGTTTTCTCTGCCCGTCATTTCAGCACTAAAACCGGTCCCTACCTCTAAGAGGCTTATGACCTTACCATTAATTGTTGCCTGGCCACCTGTGGGGGCAGTGATCCTTGACAAGACCTTAAGGAGAGTACTTTTACCGGCACCATTTCTACCAATGATTCCCATTACTTCACCTTTATTTACTTCGAAATTAAGGTCTTTTAAGGCCCAAAACTCATGAGTTTTTAAATCTTCTCCATGATTCCACCTTAGTAGAGACTTTGGAAATTGGCCTAGTTTGGCAATTTGGTCACGTAAGGTCAGATAATCTTCTTTAGCGCCAACTTTATATTTTTTTGAAAGATGATCAACTTTGATTACTGTTTCCATAAGTTATGCGATATCTGCAAAATATGATTCAACTTGTCTAAAGTACCAAAGACCGGCCACAAAAAAGACAACGCAGACCACAGCGGCAATTCCTAAAAGTGGCAAATTGACAGGGGTATTTGTTAACACCGATCTATACGCTTCAATAATTCCTGTTAGAGGATTAAAGGCTAAAAGTGTTTTTTTAAAACCAGTTACTGCTGAGTAAGGATAAATAATTGGACTTACATAAAGGCCTAATTGAATAGCAAAAGGCAAAAGATAACGAACGTCGCGATATTTTACATTGACTGAAGAAGAAAGCATTCCAATACCTAACATCAACATAAAAAGCAGTAGGAAAATGATTGGGAAGAAAATTAAAACTTGACCAATATTTGGAATGTAGCCATAAAAAAGCAGGGCTACAATCAATAAACAAAAGCTCACTAGAAAATCTACACCCGAAGTTAAGATTGCTGAGGCAAGAATGATAATGCGTGGGAAGTAGATTTTTTGTACCAGGCCTTGATTTGAGAGAATACTGTTACTTGCTGCAGAAACCCCGCTTGAAAAAAAGTTCCAAAGAGTCAAACCTAAAAACACAAACAAAGGGTAAGGCATACCATCTGAGGGAATCTTTGCTATTTGGCCAAAGAAAATGCTGAAAATACCGGTGGTTGCTAATGGTTGGATGACAACCCAAAACACCCCAAGAACCGTCTGTTTATATCTAACCTTGACATCACGCCAAGTTAGGATATAAAGCAGTTCACGATAGTTCCATAGTTCGCGTATATTTATTTTCCACCAAGTTGTTTGAGGTTTGATAACTAGTACATCTGCCATAAGAGATATAGGTTATATTATAACGGAATCAAAGTCATCAGGGATTTGAAAGAAGATTGACAAACCTTTCTGCAACTTCCCAAACAACAATATCCGGTTTTTCTGAATCCACAATATTTTCATCAACTCGGTATTTTCCACCACCTAAAAATAGGCTACTTGTAAAATGTGGAGAAATAAATGGTATTAGTTTCGCTCCGTAGGAATCACTAAAAACGATTATTTTTTGTCCGTTGTCATTCTTTGATTTAATACGAAACCCGCTTATGCCATTTTTATAGGTTTGGAGCTTGGTATTTAGTTTGTTCTCATTTTTGTTTTTGGACTTTATAGAAATATCTTCATCTTTATAGAACTCTTCCAGTGAAAGCATCGTAGCTATATCGCCAGACTCAATGTCATTCATCCTATCAAAGGTAAAATTTTGATTTTTAATTTTTTCAACTTTAGGATCAATTTTGTTTAACTCCTCCATTAGCAATTTTGCCGTTAGATAAGCACCATAAGTATTCCAATGGGTGTCTGTTTTATAAAAAGTGGGGTAGTTTTCTGGAGGATTTTGTAGAATTGAACGAACTTCAAGAAAATTGATATCTTTTCCCACCAAAAACCTTTTTATCTGATCGAACCTCGTCTCGTGACCACGTTTTGATAGATTGTCAGGCAAATAGTCTCCATAAATAGTTTGCTTGTTAGGTGCTACTAAAACCATAAAAATAATTCCCTTTTCTTCTAAATTTCTATCTAACCTAGATAAATTTTCTAATATTGCTTCCAATTTAGAATTATCTAGTGGAACTAAACCTTGATAATCATTTGTACTTTGCCCATCATCAAGTGATTCCGATGTATAAAATAGCCAACCGTCTTTACCAATTGTCACATAAGGAATAGCTGATGTTCTTAAATATTTTGCAGTTAAATAAGTATTATTGTGAATAAGCCAAGTTCTAAAACCAAAATTATCATTAAAAAAGTTAGTAAAGTTGTTAACTAAATCCCAAGGAGAGGAATTTTCTGATAAAGAAAAAGTTGTTAATTCTCTTTTTTCAGTATTTTTATACTCCGGGACAAATTTAAAGATCATTTGCAAAAGAGGAAGGCAAATAATGAATAAAAATAGACAAACGAAGAAATTATTTAAAATGTATTTTGCTTGCTTCACTTTTAAAATCTAAAATATATAAATGGGCTGTAGGTTGCGGTTGCTAAGTGCATAAGAGTCAAGAGAAATAAAAATATTAAAAGCGTGTGGTATGTGAAGTTAAACGCAGGTGTGAGACTAAATCTCTTGTTTTGCAGTTTTTGCCAGATAGGTGTACAAAATATCACTCCGAGAACAAGTATCAAAATGAACTGGGGTGTTAAATATATATTTATGTTCAAGGTGGGTGAAGAATTTTGACCAAGATTAAATAGCTTAGCAATAAAGTGGAGTGCATAATCAAGAGAAATCGATCTAAAGAATACCCAACTTATTAGAATAATTGTTAAGGCATATACATGTCTTAACGGCCACCACAGTGAGTCTGTGATCTTCTTTAAACCAAGACGTTCAATAACTAAAAACCCTCCTTGGCTAGCGCCCCAAACTATAAAATTCCAACTAGCCCCGTGCCAAAAGCCACAGAGAAGAAAGACTATCATTAAATTTCTAACTGTTTTTAATGTGCCTCCGCGATTGCCTCCAAGAGGAATGTAGACATAATCCTTGAACCAATTTGACAATGAAATATGCCAACGGCGCCAAAATTCAGTAATCGACTGTGAAATATAAGGGTAGTTAAAGTTTTCCAAAATATCGAACCCAAACATTTTTCCAAGCCCAATTGCCATATCTGAATAACCTGAAAAGTCAAAATAAATTTGAAGAGCGTAACAAATTACACCAAACCAGGCTAAAGCTGGATTTAGATTAGCTACAGGAGAAGCAAAAATTGCATCTGCAACTAAACCAATAGAGTTGGCAATCAGAACTTTCTTTGCCAACCCTTGGATAAACCTAGTTATGCCATATTGCAGTTTGTCGTTTGTGACAATTCTTTTTACAAGCTGGCTTGAAATATCATGATAACGAATGATGGGGCCTGCTATTAACTGTGGGAAGAAAGAGACATAGAGTGCAAAGTCGATAATGCTTTTAGCAGGCTTAGCCTTTTTTCTATAAATATCAAAAAGATATGAAAGAGTGTGGAAGGTATAGAAAGAAACACCTAATGGTAACGGCAAAGACGGAATGTTAAGCGGTGGTATTTGGAAATAACTAGCGAGAATATTTATATTCAATGTAAAAAATGATAAATATTTGAAGGAAATTAATATGCCGAGATTGAAAATTACTCCAATAATTAGGATTTTCTTTTTAGCTTTTCCTTTGGTTAGTTTTTTTGCTAAAAAATAGTTTGTTAAAGTTGAAACTATTAAAACTAATGCTAATTTTTGTTCCCCTAATGAATAAAAAATTAGACTTGCAATTAAAAGATGAAGATTTTTAAATCTTCTAGGAACAAATTGATAAGTGAAGAAAACAAGAGGCAGGAAAAGAAAAATAAAAATTGGCGAACTAAATAGCATGCTTTGCAACAAGAACTAAGGAGTAGCTTAGATATTCATCTAAGGGCGTGCCAATTTCTTTTTTTAAAACTTTGTGTGGTTTCTTTTTAACTCTTTGCATAATCCAAAAAGGGTTAATAAAATTTAACGAGGTAATTAGAGAGTCACCGATGAAACTGAAATTAGTGACTTTACTGACTTTACAGATATTTTTTAATTCTTTCCTTGTGAATGGGTACTCCCCACCCACTTTCCAATATGGTGTCATTTGCCCAATAAACTTGGACACTCTATAGGGCAAATTCCATGAGTTGGGAACCGAAATAATAGCAATGCCATTTTTATTTAATAGATTAAAATGTGCATTAAATATCGCTTGTCGTTTTTTCCCTAGGAAATGTTCCGCTAAGCCAAAGGACATTGCAATGTCATATCTTTTGAGGTGTTTTTTTGGAAGATGGAAAGCATCCGCCAACACAAAAGTAGCGGGGGTTTTCTCATTCTTAAAGACTTTTTTTGCTTTTTTTAAGGCTTCTTCAGAATAATCTAGAATTGTTACCCTTGCCCCTTGTTTAGCCATAAGTAGTGAATTAACTCCAGTTCCAGCACCAATTTCTATGACACGAAGATTTTTAAATGATTTGTGATTCTTGATTACAGTCTTTTTAATTCTTTGCCATCTAATCCCATGTGACTCTGACTTTAAAAGAGTGGAAGCGTAATTTTCAGGAGCATGATTTTTCCAAAGTCCATCCCAAAGCTTGGAGCTAGTTTGCGGTTGCTTCTTCATAAACTTGCTTTTGTATTTCGGCAATTTTATCCCAAGTATAATGATCTTTAATATAGTTAAAACCGGTTTTTCGATTTTTAGATTTATACATTACTTCAATTCCCTCTGCTAATGCCTTGGAGCTGCCTTTTTCAACAATGATTCCTACTCCTGACTTTTCGACGATTTCCCTGCAATCACCCACATCTGTTACAACTACAGGGAGCCCTGCAGCCATTGCTTCTAGAAGAATTAATGGAAGACCTTCAGAAAGTGATGGGAGAACAAATAGATCAGCTTTCTTTAGCGCTTTTATTACCTCAGAGTGAGGTTTATTAGTGACTAATTCAAGATCTACATAAGATAGTGAATCAGCCGCTTCTTTTAGGTATTTAACGCCTTTAATAGGATCATCAATTCTTCCTGCCCAAACTACTTTATATTTGCCTTTTTCTTTTTGAGCCTTAACTTTTTCAATTTCATCAATATTTACTCCGTTGCCAATAACTACAAACTCTTTCGCTTTAACTTCTCCCTTTATTGTGCTTTTAGCTGCTGTTAAGAGCGCGTCCCAGGGATATTTATAGATAAGATAGAGCCATATTTTTTGAATAATATTAAAAGAATTTATTAGTCCGCCGTTTAAAATTTCTTGTCCAGCACCATGAACTGTATAAATGAATTTAGATTTTGGTTTGAAAACTTTTACTAAAGGTTGGATAACAGCATCACTGGCTTCGGTGTGATATATATCAAAGTCATTTAAAAGCTCAAACTTGAGGACAGATAGTAAAAAAAGTGCTCGCCCAAAAACATTAGGAAAAGTAAATTTTGGACCAATCCTTAGTATTTTTAAATTACCTGAATAATAACTTTCACTCTGTGGCCCTAAATTTGGAGCCAAAACAGTTATGTTAAAACCCTCTTTTGCAAGAATATTGGAGATTTGCCAAATGTGTTCCTGACCGCCTCCCCAGATAGGTTTCCAAGCATCAGTTATTATGCAAATTTTCATAAAATTTAAGTGTTTCTTTGGAAATATCTTCCCAAAAATAGTTTTTAGCTAGAGTTAAACCTTCATTTCTTTTAGATGTATATAATTTGGCATCAGTAAGGAGATTGGTAATTTTAGATTCAAGACCTTGTTGAGAGTCAAAAAATAGAACACCTTGACCACCATTAGTTATTTCTTCAGCAATTGGGGTCTTGGCAATAACTGCTGGAACACCCAAGGCAAGGGCTTCAATTATTGAAATACCGAAACCTTCAACAAGAGATGGATGGCAAAAAACTTTTGATTCAGAAATTTTTTCTAAAACTTCTTTGTGCGAGGGAATTTGTCCAAAAAAAGTTACATTTTCTTCAAGATGTAAATTACGGGCTTGATCTTTTAATTTTTTTTCTTCAGCTCCCCAACCGACAATCCCAAGTTGTATTTGATTCAATTTAACCTTCAACTTATCTACGGCAGTTATAAGAGTGTCAATCTTTTTATAACTTGTTAGACGAGAAACAGATATGAGATCGCGCACTTTGGGGCCTTTTTTCACTAACTTTATTTCTTCACTACTAACACCACAGTAGATTACTGTAATTTTATCTTTAGGTACTCCTGCTTTAATTAGTTTGTCCTTTACTACGTTACTTATAGCTATATAGTGAACCCCTTTTAAACCTAAAATCCATTTTTCGGCACGTTCTCCAATAATACCTACGGGGCCAACATTTTTAACCCATGATCCCAAAAAAACATCCGCGTACCAAAAAACCACTGGTTTGTTTTTCAACCTTCCTACGATCCAAGCTGGAAGATACATTACAAAATTCGATGCTTCGACAATATCAAAATCAGAATTTAACCCTTTGTAAACTTCTAGTGGCAAATACAATGCTCTAATAAAAAGTGTGAGGAAGGATGCTTTTGTAAATTTTTCTGGAACACCTTCAATTATTTGGAGATTTTGATTCTTTGAAATATGGCGACCTACAAAATAACACCTTGTTTGAACGCCTCCGACAAATTTACCATCATTATCTTTTGGGTAAAACTCTGTAAACCACAAAATTTTCATTTTTTCTTATCTTTAAGAGCAAGTTCACGAACCAAATTAGTAATTTCATGTCTCACGTCTTCGAGAAGAATATAAAGTCTGAAGACCAAGTAAAAAAGAGTTGCTATTGAAGCATAAACAATGAGATCAACACCGCGGCCGATTCCAAGTAATTTCGCAAATCTAGTGGTTTCTTCTGGCAAAATCACACCGACAATTGCAGCACTAAAAAGAATGCTCCAAAAGGCAAACTCAACTGGTTTTATTTTTCTATCTTTAAATCTAAGAACTACTCTACTTAGGGCAAAAACAAGGAAAATAGTTAGAAAAATTTGTAATAAAGACATATTATCTGAACAATCTTAACAGTAGTTTAAAGCCAATATCAAATGGGTCGGAGTTTTTGGAATTCTTTTTACTGTAATCTGTATAAATTGCTTTAATAGGGATCTCAACAAATTTTAAATTATTTCTCTTTATCTCTTTAAAAAACTCATTGCTCACTTCCATGCGGTCTGTCTTTATTTGAATCTTATTATACGCGTCTTTATCAAAGGATCTAAAACCAGATAAAGAATCAGTGGTCCAGACACCATAAAGGATAAGTGTCGCAAAGTTACTTATCCAATTGAGAACTATTCTAACTGGAGGCATGTTTTTTTGATCTAAGGCACGCGATCCAATCACGACATCGGCTTTTTTTTCTTCAATTGGTTTTACAAGTGCCTTTATGTCTTTTGCTTGCATCTGTCCATCGGCATCGAAGGTAACTAAGATATCTGGTTCATTTTCTTTAGCATACTCAAAACCTGTTCCCAAAGCAGCACCTAGGCCTCTATTTACTATATGGGTTAAAACTTCAACATTTTCCTTTTTAGCGAGCTTCCCTGTTTGGTCACTTGACCCATCGTCAACGACAACCATATTTTTATATCCATTTTTTTTGAGATCACGAATAGTTTCCTGAATTTTTCCGTGTTCATTAAAGGCGGGAATGACTACTAATATTGTCATCAGCGGAAATGAATCCCAAGTTCAATATTTCTATCATGGGGAGTTTCTAGATTCTTCCCCTTCAACTTAAATTCTTCAATTAAATAGCCATTTAGGTAGTCTTTGGACCATACAGGTTTTGCATTAATGAACGTCTTTTCCCTAATCCAGCCCTCCCTGTTTACAAATGGATTGTGTGAGGCGTCGGGAGCAGAAATGATGTAAGTTACTGGCTCTTTAACATACTCTTTGGCATTTGCACCTAATTTTTTGAAGTTATAAATCATTGCATAGCGAGGCTGGTAAGCAAATGCGTCTGGAGAATAGACAAAATAGCCAAAATCTTTGCCGTTTTGCCTTTTTGAAATGTCTTCTGCCACTTGTGACAAAAACCTCCATGAACTTATATCTTTACCTACAAAATCCTGACTTTTTTTAAGATATTCTCTTGCGTAGTTAAAGTTAAATAGGAATATTAGGGTAATAAGTCCAGCAAAGAGATACTTGT
This sequence comes from uncultured Gammaproteobacteria bacterium, assembly GCA_964576435.1. GTDB lineage: Bacteria > Patescibacteriota > Microgenomatia > JAMCZE01 > JAMCZE01 > CAZNUP01. The sequence continues at coordinate 454,072 of CAZNUP010000001.1, read as the reverse complement.
GTTTAGTAACTACCAAAGAGGCTAACCATAGGTCTGTCAGGGCGAGAATTGGAAAAAACTGGTGTTCAAGAACGGGACCTTTGTTAACAAATGTCAGAGCCACATATCCAACATAGTAATAAAGAATCAAAAGATATGTGGACCTTGTTTTAGGATTAGTTTTTATTTCTATGTAGGTCAAAATGGCAACAATTGCAAAAACAAATCCAACAATGGGAGCTGTCATTCCTTGACCAAAATAGGCTTGAAGGAGCCTATCAATTCGGTCGTAAATCATGTAAGCGTAATCAAATATTTGACCATTACTTCCTTCTGGACTTGCATAGTGCAAGATTGATTTGGTCATGGTGAATCCATGACGTAGTTCAAAGATGAAGAAAGTCGAAAGAGTTGGAATCAGGATTGCGAAAAGCAAAAGATGCAGATATTTTTTTGATTTCCAAACAGAAAATAGAACAAAAGCGCCAGATAAAAGAAGAAGCGGAATTCCTACAGCCATTTGAAACTGGATAATTAGCCCAGCCAAAAAAATGTGAATCGCCAAGTACCACCACTTCTGCAACTTTTGATAGAGGAAAATAGTTAAGAAGAAGAATGGCATCAAAAATAAAGCCCCATGCGGATTAAACATCCCAGAAGTTAGGAAAATCATGTTTCCTGACAGGAGGAGAACATAAACAAGGGCTGCAGTTTTCCCAAACAATTTATTTGCCACAAAGTAACCACAGCCAAGGAAAGCAACGCCTAGGAATAACCAAAAGTATCCTACCACCACTGGATCACCATGACCTAGAAGATATGATGGATAATTCAAGTAAAGCCATAGCGGACCATGGAATATGCCTTCTGTACTTGATCTTGGGCCAATAAGAACTATCTTTTTGACATCAATTTCTTGATAAAGCAGAAAGTCCCTTGATACATCGGAAATGAAGTTGACGTCTTTGTGAAGAGCAAAGAAGGACATGGCAAAGATATTGAAGACAATGCCTAAAATGAGTATTCCCTCAACAACACCTTTTCGTCCAAAAAATTTCTTTATTTTCTCTCCTGTTGATGTAAAATTCATATGTGACCTCACCTAAGATTATTTTAACCTGTTTTGTCATTTTTTGCTTCTTTTTTCTGAGGCTTTGGCATTTGCCTGATTTTACTACGGCTGGAACCGACCAAGGACTTCACATGCTAGCGATATACGACATAGTTCATAATCATGAACTAACACTTCTTGGGCCACCGTCTTCATTTGCACTCCCTGGTGGAAGAATGTTTTTCTTTGGACCCCTTATTTATTATGTGCCAATTCCAGCTGTAATTATGTTTGGGTGGAATGCACTAGTCATTTCATATTATTTAATCCTCGTGCAGTTTGGGGCATTTATGATTCTTCTTTACGCGCTAAAAAGACGTTTTGGTTTCAAAACAGCGATATTTTTTGGAATAATATTCGCTTTGTCACCCACAATGGTCAATTTCAGTAGATTTCTATGGAATGCCAATTTACTAATTCCAATATGTTGTCTATTGTTAGCGGCTCACTTGTTTTTACCTGCAACAGGAAGAATTAAAAATTTCGGGTTAATTTTAGCAATTGGAATATTGTGGGGGCTTGGATTTCAGGCGCACTATTCCTTTGTAATAGTAAGCATTTGTAGTTTTATTGCACTTGTGAGACAAAAATTAGTAAGCCTTAAACATTTAGTATTGATTGTGCTTGGTTTTTGTATTGGTTTTTCGCCACTTATTGTCTTTGACCTTAAACATCGTTTTTACAACGCGGAGACAATGGTCTTGTATCTTTTGTCCCAAATTAATGGAAAAAATAGTGCACCAGGCTCTTGGGCAATTCAATATTTCTTGTTCATCTTTCCATTTGCTTTTTTTGGGGCAGCACGGCTGCTTAACCGTATATGGCAGTCAAAAAGAATTATTGTCATTCCAATTCTCGTCGTATATATATATTGGTCCCTTTCACAACTCCTACCTAAACCGTCTCATGGATATTTAACCCCTGAAGGTCTGAGCTATACAGTTCTTTCCAGCATGCGTGACCACATAATTTCTGAAAACAAACCTGATAGTAGTGTAATTGATGTAATAACAGGTGACGCTCGGGCTTCTTATCTTCGAGCACTTCTTACCTATTCTGGACACCCACCAACGGGAGTGAGTGAATATCCAATTGCAAAAACTATCTATATTGTTTCAAAGACACCACTTAAGGAAGTTCTTAAGAGTGACCAATGGGAAGTTCGGGCCTCAGCTAATTCAAAATTTGTAAAACAATGGAACTACCCATACGGGGTCTATCTTTTTGAGCTATCTAGGAAATCAAGCAACGAAGTAACCTCTCAAAAATAAACAAGTAAAAATTGCTTCAAAGACCAAAAATATTACTAGAAGCGAGGATCTTATCCATTTAGTTTTAATACTCCCTAAGAAAATATATATTGGAAAACAAACTAAAAGATACCTAGGGACTGAGGAAAATGTTCCAGAAAAAGCAGGCAAAATTAAACTTCCTAAAGAAAAAATTATCCAAGGTTTTGGGATTTTGGATTTAAAATAAAGATAAATTAAAACAACTGTTCCGCCTATAAATGACCAAAATTCTAGCATTGATAGCCAGAAGTCATAATTTTGTGGGCTTGTGGTTTTGAAAATTTTAAAGTATCTATACGCAACTTGAGGTGGTGTGACTACCCTCGTAAAACTTGTGGCACGCTCATTTTTAAAGGAACTTTGAGCAGAAATAAACTTGAAGGGGTCATTAAAAGTAGCTCCTAGATAAATCATGTAAGCTAGGACTCCAAGGAAACTAGCAAGAAGGACAAATTTTTTTGGTTTAAAAAAAGCAGCGACTCCCAAGAATCCGCCAACTAATCTTGTTCCCCCTGCCAAGAATGAAAAGATAAATCCAATAATTCCATCTTTTAAGAAAGCTAGAAGTATGAAACTTAAGAAAATCGCTTCTGTATAGATGCTTCCAAAAAAGAAGGAGGTTGGAAATGCGTAAAGGAATAGCACGGACCAGATTGCAATTTTTTCATCAAAAGTTTTCTTTACTAATTTATATAAGGCTAATCCTACTATTAATGAAAATACTGTCGACAAAATGAGGCCTGAAAGGACATAATTCTTTGTCAAAAATGTTAAAACCCAAATCATTATCGGGAAGACTGGAAAGAAGACTTGTTCACTGGCGACATCCCCTGAATAGCCTAGACTTGCTATTGTTAGATAATGAACTCCATCAAAGTTACCCCACTGCCAGATTGCCTGATTGAAGCCACTGGGTATTAGAACTTCAGGGACATAGGGGAAACTAGCTTTAAACGGCAAAATATTAATTGCAAGAAATCCTAAGGCGAACAAGCCCAGACGCCAAATTAAAAAGATGAGAATAGGGAGTTTATACTCTGTGTAGAATTTCTTGATAAATGTCATATGTTTCATCAGCGCACTTTTGCCAAGAAAATTTATTTGCTTGATCCATTCCTTTATCATTCTTTTTAGATTTAGATATTTTTTCAGCAAGATCTTTTGGATCATCAACTTCAGCAAAGACGACTGCTTTACCACCAATTTCTGCAAGGCTTCCTCCCATTCCTGAAACAACAGGAGCACCCGAGGCTAATGCTTCTAAAACTGGGAGTCCAAAACCTTCATAAAACGAGGGTTGGACATAGACAGTTGCTAAATTATAGATTCCTACGAGATCAGCAGTTTCTACAAAACCTAATGGCAAAATATTTTTATTATTTACCATCAACTCAGTTACTTCTCTAAATGAAGCTAATTCTTTATGAGATAAATCCAATCCTTTTGCTTCAAATTCCTTGCCTACTAAGACAAGTGGTAGATTAATCAGGGCGCAAGCTTTTATTAATCCTGGAACATTTTTGTTCCAATTAACGCCCCCTACGTAGAGAGCAAACTTGTCAGGTAGATTAAATTTTTTCTTTACTTTAGATAGAAGTTTTTCATCAGTTAACTTTTGAAACGCTTTATCAGCGGCTAGATAAGTTATAAAAATCTTGTCTGGAGGGATTTTGACAATTTCTTCAATATCTTTTTTTGAAGCTTTTGAGTCTGTAATGATTCCATCGACTCCGGCTAGGATCTTTTTTTGGACAGGCCAAACAACTTTTGCTTTTCTTCCTAAAGGATAGTGCGCTGGAAATTTAAGAGGAATGAGGTCATGGACTGTCACGATAGTTCGGCTTACTCTAACTGGAGGCAGGGTCAACATAAAAGGATCAAAAAATGGGAAATGAACAATATCATACTTTTGATAGGCAAAAGGGTTTTTTGAATAGTTCATCCAGCTAATTTCTAAATCCTTTTTTTCAAGAAGAGCATTAAAGAGTCTCTCGGCATAGAAACCAACACCTCGAACTGAATTACCTGTATTTGGTGGTTTTACCAAACCCACTTTCATAGAGAAATTATATCAGCATTATTAAGTTCATTCCTAAGACAGAATAAACCTATATCTTTATTCTACCCTCTTTAATATCGAGGTATTTAAAATATGCAATTGGATAATGAAGTGCACTAAATAGAGCCCAAATGAAACCTGGAAACCCATCTAAGAATCCTAAATGTCTAACATAGATCGACAGAAAACCCTGATTCTTGTCAACTAGTGGACGCAAAAACACGTAATTAAAAAATGTGGGGTTTTTTGCTCTGGCTGCCATTTCGTCTGTATATCTATTGAAGCGTTTTTCAATGTAATCTCCAAAGGTGGGATTACTGTAGTGAAGCAGATCGTTTTTCAAAAAACCAACTTCCCCTTCGACTTTTGCTTGTTCGTGTACATTATCAGCGGGAAGATTTCCTTTTCCCCTTCTATATAGTCTTAGCGTGTAATCTGGATAGGTTCCACCTTTTCTAAGGAATTTTCCCAAAAAGTAATTTAACCGGGGCATCCAAAACCCATTCTTCATTGGATTAGAATTTATTGTATCTACGATTTCTTTTGCTAATTCTTTAGAAACAACTTCGTCAGCGTCAAGTTGCAAAATCCAGTCGCCTGTAGCCTTGTCGTTTGCTAGTTTTTTTTGTTTATGAAAGTTAATTGGGTCATTTTTGACTTCGAAAATTTTTGCTTTGTACTTTTTGGCAATTTCTACTGTTTTATCTTCAGACTGCCCATCGACAATAATGATTTCATCTGCGATACCTTTAATCGCATCTAAACATCTACCTAAGAACTTTTCTTCATTATGAACTGCTAGTGTGACTGAAAGTTTCATTGAAATAATTTATAAAATAATTTGTAATTGCGTGATTTATGACAAGTTGAATATCTTCGACTGGACCATAAGCTTCTTCACTTGAAACTAAAGCTACGTCCACTAAATTTTTCAACTTTCCTCCCTTGAACCCGCTTATCCCTATTGTCTTTATACCAAGCTCTTTAGCAAGCTTAACACATGAGAGGATATTCTCAGAATTCCCAGATGATGAAATTGCTATAAGAATGTCGCCTTTTGAACCTAAATTCTCTAGCTGTCCGGAAAACACTTTTTCATATCCCGCGTCATTAGCCCAAGCAGTTATTAAACCCATATTATCTGCAAGGCAAATTGCTTTAAAGCCTTTCCACTTTGAATCGCCTTTATGACCTCTTACGGTTTTCGCTAAATCACAGGCCATGTGACTAGCCGTTGAAGCGGACCCCCCGTTACCAATAGTAAAAATTGTTTTACCACCCTTATAGGCAGTTTTTAAGAGTTCACAGCTTTTCTCCAACTTTTTAACATCAATTTCATCAAGTGCGGTTTTTAGAGTAGAAAAATAATCGGTGAAGAATTTTTTTGAGTTCATGCTCCTTTTTTAATGACACCATTTTTCTGCATGTTTTGCTCAGCTTCTTTAATATAGGAGTAGAAATCTTGTTTTTTAACTTCAATCTTAAGCCATTCCAAATATTTTTTAACAATATTCTCTTCAGTGTCTTTTTGCTTCCAGCCAATTTTTCGAAGTTTGTCTGTTTTTGAAACTGCATTTCTAATGTCACCAACTCTAAAAAGATGACTTGGTTTTAAATCCATAGACAAACCTAGCAAGTCTCTAACCATTGTTGCTAGTTCAGTTACTGTGTAGGCTTTTTCTCCGCCAACATTAAAGTTTTCGTAGTTAGCTTTATCACTTTCCAAAACATCAGCATTGGCTCTAGCGACATCATAAACTGAGACATAATCCCTTAACGAGGCTCCATCCTCGTAAATTGGTGGTGTTTCTCCGTTTAAAAGTTTCATGGCAAAAATTCTTAAAGCTCCTGAATAGGCATTTTTTAATGACTGCCTTGGCCCGTGGACAATTGAATAACGCATTGCTACCGAAGGCACACCATACTGCCTGCCAATTTTTAAAGCAATTAGCTCTTCTGCATACTTAGAAATAGCATATTGATTGGGTGGATCTTGATGGTCTTCGGTATTTCCTAAATAGTTTATTTCCCCACCGCATTTTGGACAAACTGGATTCCAATGGCCTTTTTCTAGTTGCTCAGGGGTTCTTAAATTTGGGGTTACTACTCCATCTTTTTTACAATTCCATTGACCCTCACCATAAACAAATTGAGATGAAGCGACGACGACTTTTTTAATCGGCAATTTATTTTTGACAATAAGTTCATAAATTAAAGCTGTACTTGTAACATTGGTATCAAAAAACACACTGAAGTCAGGCATTAGATCCATTTGGGCGGCGAGATGAATAACATAATCAACACCAGTTAGAGATTTTTCTAAATCTTCCTTACTTCTCGCATCGCCCTCCATCTTCTCAAAAGAAGAATCTAAATATTCTGGCCAAGCGCCGAAGTGAGTCTTTGGGGAAAGATTATCAAGAATTCTAATATCATATCCTCTATTTTTCAGTTCGTCAGCTGTGTGGGAACCAATGAATCCTGCACCACCAATTATTAAGACTTTGCCTTTAGCCATATTAATTTCTACTTATATTCACAATTACTTTACTGCCATCTTTCTCAAAATGGAATGGCATCTCTCTGTAGTTTTTAAGAGCTTTCCTAACACTTTGGCGTTTTTCTGATGGAACCATAAAAAGCATAAAACCTCCCCCACCCGCACCTAAAAGCTTCCCACCGATTGCTCCTGCCTTTAATGCCTTGTCATACAAAGTGTCTAACTCGGGATTCGAAATAGCACCGGACATTTGCTTTTTTAAGCGCCAATAATCGTTTAATAGTTTACCGACTGTTTCTACTTTTCCTTTAAGAAGGGCTTTATGACCAGCTACAGCTAGTTCTTTAGTTTTATCAAGTAATTTTTCTTTATCCTTGATGTTTTCTTTAACTGAAGAGAGAATCGTACTCGATTTTCTAGTTTTACCTGTGTAAAACATCATTAAACTATTATCAAAGTCTTCTTTGATGTTTTTTGGGATATTAACTCTAGTTGATTTAATGGCACCACTTTTTTGGAATTCAAAGAATCTTAGTCCACCATAGGCTGCTATGTATTGGTCTTGAATGCCAATTGGTTTTTTCAAAACTTCAATTTCAATTTCACAAGCCTCTTTGGCAAGACGCTCCTCTGTTGGAGTCTCACCAATGTAGTGATACAAAGCATTTAGAACTCCAACCAAAACACTACTGCTGGAACCAAGACCCGAACCTTCTGAGGGAATATCTGCCAAGAAACTAATTTCTACGCCTTTTGTGACGCCTACTTTTTTAAGAGCCTCTCTAACCAGTTCGTGCTCTAGTTCATTTGGGGTATCGACAATTTCTTTTTTAGACCAGTTGACGTAAATTTTTTCATCAAATCTCTCGGTAATAATGCAGTAGATATATTTATCAATTGCAGTTGATAGAACTGCGCCACCTCGTTTTAGATAGTATTTGGAAAAGTCTGTATTGCCACCTAGGAAGCTAACTCTTAGAGGAGTCTGGGTGATAATCATATATTGTCATATTTGCCGGACAGGCCTGCAATTCTCACATTTAAAGTATCAATTGCCATCTGAAGGGGTTCACGCCAGATATTAAGTTTTTCAGAATAGACTTTTACCCAGCTAACCGGAATTTGGACAATTGTACAATGAAGTTTTTTTGCTATGAAAAGTGCTTCGACGTCAAAGGCGCCCATATAGCCACCAGATACTTTCTTCTTAAACGTAACTCTCAAATTAGAAAATATCTTTTTAGCAACGTCATGTTTAAAAGATTTAAAACCACACTGGGTATCTGAAATTCCTGGAAGAGCTACAATTTGAACATAAAAGACAAACCCCCAGCTTCTAAATCTTCTAAAGATAGTGTCTTTTTTAGTTTCGGCACCTTCTCCACGAACTCCAATTACAACATCAGCACCTTTTTCATGGGCTTTTAGAAATTTATCAAGGTTACTTATTGGAGTTGATTGATCAAAGTCAGTAAATAAAATTATTTCCCCAACCCCATCAAGCATCCCTGCTTTTACTGCTGCGGCTTTACCGCCGTGAGGAATCGAAAGCACCCTATACGTTTTACCAGGTTTAGAAATTTTCTTTGATAAATCCTGAACAAGACTTTTAGTCTTATCTGTTGAACCATCATCGACAAAAATTACCTCAAAAGTATATTTCTGTTTTTCTAAAAAGGAAATCATTGGATTCAAAAGACCCGCGCGAAAGTTCTTTTCTTCATTGTAGGCAGGAATTACTATGCTTACTTTCTTACTTGTTTTGACCATATATTGAAGGCAACACTTCCATTTGGGAAGTATATCTTATCTATAATATTTGCACCAGGAACTTCTTCATGGGGAGCAGCTGCAATTAATATTTTGCAGCACAATTTCTTATCATAAAGTTCCACATCTGCCGGATCATGGAAGACATATTTATCCATTCCCTGGAAGAAAAATGAATCATTCTTGATTACTGGAGAAATTCTTCCATAGTTTAGGAAATAGATATATGGTTGATCGTAGTAAGTGGTTACCACAACGGCATCATAGTTATTTTCAACTGCTAAAACTTTTTCCACTAACTGCTTGTAGCCATACTGCCAATTCCTAGCAAACTCAACTGGCATGTGAATGAAATATTGATGAGTAAAATAGAAAACACTGGCGAACAAAACAACTGACCAAATACCGGCCACAACTAGTTTCCACTTCGATTTAAAAAATTCCAGAGAGCCTACAATGCCAAACCCTGATAGAAAAGTCAGCGGCACAACTAATAACAGTCCCCTAACCGCATGCGGAGAGCCGGTTGAAATGGAAGATGCCAAAGGTGCTACAAAAATAAGAACTAAAATCATCCCTAGCCAAGATGGTCTTTTTCTTACTACAAGTATAAATGCGGAAATAAGTGCAGCAATTTCACCAAACAACAACAATCCAGAATCTGGAGCATGGTGCCTATCTGTGTTGTCTGCAGTTAAGAAAAGGAATTTAAAATCTAGATGTGATAACCAGTTTCTGGTAATTATCTGTGGATAGTAAATAAATGGTAAAGCATTAATTTTTTCAATCTTAGTATCCGTTTCTAGCTTAGGTTTGGCATTAAAAATGCTGACGCTCTCAAACCTGGCTTGAGTCCCCCCGACTCGCACATAATTTCTTGCAAGAGGAAGGAGGCCAACCACAAATATCAAACCGGCAATAATGACAAATAATTTTTTTCTCCAAAAAAGCTTTACATTTAGAAGAGCCACTAAAAGAACAAAAACTGGCACTGCTATCCTTGTACTATGGTAGGCATACATAGCAAGAAGCAAACAGACTGTCGAAAGAATAAGATATAGGCCCTTTTCTTTTTTAATAAAAAGGCAAACTCCCAGAACACCAAGAGTAAACCAAAACAGAGCCAGATTTGCTTCGAATGCAACTCTACTAAATTGAACTGTCCAAGGAGTAACTGCAAATAAAAGTGCAACAGCAAGGCCAACTTTCTTTTTAGCAAGTAGCCACCCTAAGAAAAACATAACTAGCACAGTTAGAGAACCAAACAATGCTGATGGAGCACGCGTGACCCAGTCAGATGACCCAAAAATTGCTTGAAATGGCACTAAAGTGTAGACATAAAGAGGGGGCTTGAAATCATTAAAGGATCTAATTGAGACGGGGTGGGCATTACCATATTCATCAGTTCCGGTTTTTAAAATTGAATAGGCGTTCCAACTTAAACTTGCCTCGTCCCAATCTTGGGAGGGCGGAATAGTTGCAATATTATAGAAGCGTAAAACGAAGGCTAGAATAACTATTAGAAAAATAGCGACAAATGATTTCATCTGTTTAATTTATACAATCGGAGATAGTCATTACCATTTCCTTGACGGAAGCGTAGAACTTCAGTCATATTCCAGTTTGCGGGTTTGTTTTGATTTTGATACATAAGAACAAATATTTGCGTATCTTTTGAAGATTTTAAGATATCTTCAGGAGGTGTGTTTGGCAATGGCCAATAGGGTTTAATTTGCGTATTTGGATAATCACTTTGATAAAGCTCTAAGGCATAAGGCATTAGTCCAAATGTTCCTTCAGTTAGAACAATAGATTTGCCTGGAACATTCGCTAAGTAATCTCTTACTTCTACTACACCAAAACCAGCTGGCCAAGAGTGGAGATATTGGTCGGAATCAGATTTAGGAATTTGTGCTTGGATAGGATTTGTTAATAAATCCATACTTATCGTAATGGGCCAAACAAAGAAAAAGGCGATTGCCAAAATCTTAAAATATTTATTCTTAATTAAGGCTTGAAGCTCAAATAAACCGTATGCTGCTACTAAAAATAGAGCGGGAGTAAAGGTTAATAAATACCTGACAAAAATTACCTTATTGAAGCTTGCCATGGAAATTACAAATCCTAGGAAAATAAGAGTCAAGATTAAGGGTGGGAGGAAGCGCTTTTTTATTGCCATTACTACAGCAAAAAGAATAAGTATGACAACGGGGATTGTTAAATAACCAACTTCCCATGAAAGCAAGCTTTTGATATTTCCGAAAAATAGTGCAAATGGGTTTTGTAGGAATTCTGCCAGAGACAGCGTAAACTCGTGGTTTTTTTGACCGAGCATATGAAACAATGGGAAGAGCCTTAAAATCGAAAAGATTATTTGAGATTCAACAAAAGCAACGCCAACTAACAGAAGGAATTTCACAATGTCAGCAAATTTGAATTTTCGAACCGTAAAAAACAGCAACGGTTGGATCATGATGAAAAATATTGCTGGGGTTTTTGTTAGAAGCCCAAGACCAATTATCCATCCAAGAATTAGAGCAACATCCAATCTCAAGGTTTTTGCTAGAAGAACTCCTAGGCCAATACTCCAAATCCCAAAGGCTGCTAATAGCGAGTCGGCAAGGGCAATCCTGTCGTAAAAAAGGGTAAAGGGAATAATTAAGTAAAAAATGGCGGCGAAATTAGCAACTAATTTTTCTTTAAAGAGAACACGGCTTGTAAAGTAAACCCCAATTAGTCCAAAAAACCCTGCAAAAACTGCCACAAGTCTTCCTGCAAAGAGGTAATCCAAAAAGGGAGCCCCTCTTATAGCAAAGGAGACTAGCCACATAAAAAGTGGTGGCTTTCCATCTGACAAAGGCAAGTACCTAAGACTTGCGTCGTGGGCCATAATTTGGCTCCATCTTAAATAGATAGCTTCATCCGTAAAGATTGGAATGATAAGTAGGTTAATTAATCTAGTGCCAAAAAAGAGAAGAATGATTAGGGCAAAGAATACAAAATCACCTTTTGTGAGGTTAAGATTTTTTAATAAATTTTTCATAGTTTAAACCAACCAGTGTGGGTACTAGTATAACGCCATACATGATGACTTGCCAAATCGGGCTTTGAAAGTAATCAATTCTTTGACCTGTCCAATAGACAACGTATGCAAAAAGGGCGCCAAAGGTCATTCCAACTATGGCCCAAACTGTGCGGGACTTAAGAGAAAATAGCAGCGGGGCAAGAGCTAATACCCAAAGTGGATACCAGTTCCAAAGAGTTGGCAAGAAGAAAAGAAGATAGATAAATAGCGTTTGGACAAACATTCTCCATGGATTTTCTCCAAGAAATGTCCTGGTCGCCTGGACTAATAAGACTAAGGGCAAGGCTATTTTTAATAAGAATGCTAATGGTTGAATGTACCTGTCAATTAATAGTGGCAATGATTGCCAATAGGCACCGGTTGCTTGTGCTTGACGACTTAAAAGCGCACCAAAGGATGTCTGCATTGGCAAGAAAGTTATTAGATAAACCGCCACGAATGACACGAAGAATTGAAGCATAGCTTTCCAACTGGTATTTTTGATAAAAAATATAAAAATAAAAGGCAATAGGAGCAGTGGTGTTGCCTTAACTTGCACTGAAAGAGCGGCCATAAGACCCGCTAAGAGATAGCGCTTATTAGTAAAGAACAAATAACAAAGGAGTAGGAAAAACAGCATTATTATGTCGTTGTGACCTGAACCTGCAGTTTCTAAAACTAGAAGAGGGTTCCAAAAAATTAGTGCCAAAATTTTCGGATCAGAATTTATTTTTTTCACTACAAACAAACTAGCTATGACAAAAACCATAACCACAAGTTTGTGAACTAAAACATTCGTTAAGACATCGTCTCCAGATAAAACTGTGGGGATAGCATAAATACCCTGATTTACCGGTCCATAAATTCTAACTTGATCTGTGTAATCAGCTAAATTGTAAAACTTGTCTTCCGGGAACGCATTCGGTTTCGTTGTCCAAACGTTAGAATTGTGAACAATGGCTAGCCTATCTGAAACTATGTAGCCATAAATATCAGTTGAAAGAATTGGATAGGAAAAAAGGACAATAATTTGAAAAAGAATTGCGTAGATGATGACTGATTTAGCAGTCAATTTGTCTCTTAGGCTATACAAGTAGGCAGCAAACAAGCCAACAACCAAAGCCCCAAAAAGCAAAGTGGGGACGGTGTTTAGATAAAGTTTAAGAAGAAAATCTCTAATTTGTGGCAATAAAAGGGCGACATCGGGATAATTTTTGGCATAGATTGAAAGAGCCCACTCAAACCTAAAGAACACGACCCAAGAGAGAAAAACATAAAAGATAAAACCAAGAACTAATAGCTTTTTCATCTTGTACTTATTTCAAATACTTTTTTGCCCTCTAAATCTGTAATTGTCTTTATCACTTTTGATCCTTGAGGACTTTTTCCTGGAACTCTCACATACAACCATCCCTTACCAGGCTTATCTGATTCGGTGAAATAGATTTTCCCAAAACGGTTAACGTCATAAAACCCAAACGAATCATGAGTGACATCGGAATTTTTTAAATATTCTTCTGGGGTAACTTGATTGTAGAAAAGGAAATAAATATAGGGGCGACCCAATTCCTTAGTCACTACCACGCCTTTATATCTTGGGAGATCTTTGGTAACTTCCAAAACCATCTGTTTATAACCGTATTGCCAAGCTGAAGCATAACGAAGCGGGTACCATTTGTAGTAGAGGGTCAGATAGTTTGCTAAGAAAAGCACGACAATAATACTGAGAACAGCAGCTGCTAATTTCCGATATTTTCCACTTATAAGACTCATTCCATAAGCAAGTCCTACGCCAATTATTATTTGTGGAGCTGGAAGACTTGCAGCAGTTCTTAGTGCATGGGGAGTTTCTCTTGCCAGGGCAGCTGGAATTATCCCAATAATGATCCAGCCAACAAGAAGAAGGCCTGCTTTTTTTTGAAATTTTATAAGAAAGACTAGGCCCAAAAGGATGAGAGCTAAATCAAACCAATAGAACTCCCCTATTTTTTGTATTGATAACTTTGGATTCTCGTCCCCTGACACAAATAGATAGTCCGGATTTAAATGATCCGAAAAATGGTTTAGAAATTCTAAACCGTAGACGATCCGGCGGTTGTGCAGAATTTTTCCCGCTAAACTTCCACTATCTGTTGCAATCCGATCATTGGACTGAATAATGGGTGCAAGATCATTTACCCAAGCAACTTCTTGGAAACGCAACCTACCTTCTGGGGAAACTAAATGAGGAATTGCTGGTAAAACTAAAACTCCCATGAAAGCCACCAAAATGATCAATTTTTTCCAAGGAAGGTGCCGTTTGAGATTTAAGATAAAAATTAAACCAACTAAAAGCGGGATACTAACTCTGTGGGAATTAAACGTGTATACAGGAAGAGTCGCAAACAAACCACCAAGAAAAAGGAATTTATATTCGTAGGTTCTAAAAAACTTTAACAGAAATAGGACCCCAGCACACATGAGAGCCGTTGCTAGGTTTGCTTCAAAGGCTGCCCTTGATATTTGAAGCATCCAAGGGGAAATTGCAATTATGAAACTTGTTAAAAGAGCTGCTCTCTTTCTTAATTTGGAAGATCTTAGTATTTCTAAAACCAGGAAATAACCAAGAACTGTTAAAGCAATACCTGAAAGGGCTGACGGTAAACGAGTTGTAAACTCATTTAATCCAAATATTTTTACAAAAGGTGCGGCCGCATAAATATAGAGAGGTGGCTTGTAGTCACCATACGCAATGAACCTGGAAAACGGTAAAAATTCCCCATGTTCATCATGCAGGCTTTCAGAAATTGCAAACGCATTAAAACCTAAACTGCTTTCGTCCCAGTATAGTGCAGGTGGATTAGTTCCAAGATTAAAAAGCCTTAAAAGGCTAGCTACCAAAACTATGCCCGCCAGGATGACTTTAGTGTTTTTAATAAATGCCATAGACCGTATATCATTATCGCAGATTGAGATAACAAAAGTGGAATTTGCCTAATGAAAGTATTTTGTGGAAACTCAAATAATATCGGCATGGGAGATAAAAGAAGAACAATTAATGGCCAATACACCTTCTTCGAGATAAGGAAGTAAATACCTGCGAAAAATAGAGGAACACTTACAATTGTAAAAACCATGGCAATAGTTTCTGGGGAAAAGAAACTGGTGTAACACCTCGTGTAGTTATCGAAAATTAGATAAGCCTTGTTGTGAAGGACTTTTGCCAAAAGACTTCCTGGATCGTCAAAGCTTCTTGCTTCCCAAAACTGATTTGGAAGATCAAGTTTGATTCGGCTATTTATACAGGTATAGGGATTAAAATTCATATATTTTAAAAATGGCTTCACCATTAGTCATATCAATTTCTTCAAGTTGTTTTGAGTTACCTGGAGTGGTTGTGGCGGGAGCTAAAATGAGACTTTTCTTAGTGGGATTTTTCTTTATTGGCTGAGTATTTAAGTCATGATAATAGAATTTTCCTAAATTCTTGGTCACATGATGCTTTTCATATAATTTTTCTGGAGGGTAAGAGTTGTAAAAAAGAATGAAAGTTGGATCAAGTGATGGATGTACAAAAATCTGATCATAACTTGGACTTAGTTTTGTTAAATCCTCCACTGCTTGCTTACTACCATCCTGCCAATCAAGTGCGTAGGCTTTTGGATAATGTTCAAAGTAAGTGTGTAGATATAGGACAAAGAAAAAGAGAAATATTGGCAGAACAATAACTGTTAACAGCTTTTTTCTGTTAATTGTTACTAGCCCAAGAGCAGTAATTGTCAAAATAGGAATTACCATCAACAGTCCACGAAGAGCGTGAGGAGAAACTTTTGTCATAGTTGGAGGGATTGCAGCTAAAAGAAGCCAGGAAATTATTAGCCACGATGCTTTGTTTCTTTTTTTAATTAGGATATAAGCACCAAAGAGGAAAAATGGTAGTTCCCAAAGATAATTTTGACCGAGCTTTTTTACGGAGTGACGACCGTTTTGATCGCCTCTGAAAAACAAATAATCGGAACTAAAATTGCCCAGATAGTTAGTTTGCAGGTTTTCCACTAAGTTACCTGGCTGATTAATTACACTTTCTGAAACAAATCTTGCTCTGCCTTCATTTGAAACCCAGGTTCCAAGATAAGGGATATTAAGAATAAAAACAAAAATTAAAATTAGAGCGATGGGCAATATCTTTTTCCATAGATAACGGAAATTTAGCAAAAATAGAACTCCTACAAAAAGTGGGACAAAAATTCTAGCATTGTGATAAGTGGCTGTTGCCAAAGAAAAAAAGATTAATGATGGTAGGAGCCAAATAATTTTTTCTTTCAATGCCAATAGAAAAAAATAAACACCAGTTGTTACGAGAAATAACGCGAGACTTGCTTCAAATCCAGCCCTGTTGAATTGTAGTGCCCATGGCGAAACTGCAAATAAAAAAGCGGCCATCAGTGCGAGTTTTGTTTTCTTTTTTGAAGAATTAAAAAGCTCTCTTACCAAGAGGAAGACTACACAAGTAGTAAAAATACCAGCTAGAGCTGATGGCAAGCGAACTGAAAAATCTGTCTGACCGAATAGTTTCTCTGCTAGTGCTACAGAATAAATATAGACTGGTGGTTTATAGTCACCAAAAGATTTAAATAAAACAGGGTACTTATTCCCCCATTCATCTTTACCCGTTTCATTTATGGAAAAGGCGTTATAGCCAATTGCCACTTCGTCCCAATTTAAATTGGGAGGAACTTTAGTGATGTTGTAAAAGCGCAGCAGGCTGGAAAGCAGTAGTATTGCGATTAAAACTAAATTTGTTTTCATTGGAAAATGAAAATGGAAGGTTCACCATTTAAATAATTAAGGGTCTTCGATGGCACAGCATCATTTGGAAAATCTTTGGGAGTTCCAACTATCAGAGTATTTGGTTGTTTTTTTAGTTTTTCAAAGTCTAGGAAAACGAATTTGTATTTATCAAATTTATTTCTATCTTCTTTAAATCCACCAGAGACAGTGCCCCCTTGTTTTAAATACTTAGCTGGGTCTTTTGCTGAGTAAAGCAAAAAGAAAATATATGGTTCGTCAATGGAGTTAGAAACATAAATTTTGTCATAACCCCCTTTTATACTTTCCGTGTACTTTACTGTGTCTTCAAGTGAGTAATACCAAGTTTTACTGTTAACAACTGGTGCATGAATCAAAAGCTCATGGAGATAAAATGCTAGAGAAATTGCAAAAAGAATTGGAAAGACAAACTTAGATACTTTTGAAAATTCTTTTGTTAAATAGTAAATACCATAGGCAATCATTGTGTACAAAGGAACAATCATTAACGATGCTCTAATTGAATTTGGTGAACCAATTACAATGCTTGCTGGAATTGGAGCTATCACTAGCCACAATGTAATAAAAATGGCCAGGTTCTTTGAAGTTTTACGCCACAAAAAGTAGACACCAATAAAAAGGAGTGGAAGCTCAATTAGATAGAGAAATCCTGTGTCTGGGACGTATGGTAATCTGTTGTCTCCATTTGCTAGAAAAAGAAAGTCAGGTCTAAAATATGAGAAGTAGTTGTTTGCAACTTTAAGACCGGCAGTTTTTATCTCGGAGTGGAAGAGAAGCGCGGACTTGTTGTCCCCTCTAAGCCAGTCAATTTTTCGGTCGCTTGTTGTCTGGCTTTCAATACCTGGGTCACTAAGAACACTTAAACCTCTATAGCGAAGTGAGCCTTCACTTGATACTAGTGTTAAAAAACCGGGTAAGAGAACTATGGCAAAAAGAATTGAGACTAATAGTTTTTTGGAGCAGTTAGTTAAGATCAGAATAATAACCAATAATGGAGCTATTACTTTACCTGCTTGATACAAAAATGGAGCTAGAGCAAAACAAATGAGAGCTCCTGTATAAAACCAGGGCCTAGTTTTTGCTTTAAGAAAGAAATAGGAACCTAAAGAGAACAAAAAGACTAATCCGCCTGCTTCAAAGGCCACTTTTGAAAAAAGAATGTGCCAGGGACTTATTGCCAAAAGAAATGCGGCAAGTGCTCCAAGATAGAATTTCTTCGATACTTCTTTAACCAACAGAAAGACTGAAACAATTGAAAGGAGACCCAAAATAAGGGCCGGCAATCTTATTCCGAAACTTGTAGGACCAAAAACGGCCACTGAGGGAACAGTTAAGTAAATATAGAGTGGTGGCTTGTAATCGTCAAATGATCTGAAAGCTAATGGGAAAGATTGCCCATATTCGTCTTTACCGGTTTTCAAAATGGAATAGGCGTTGTAGCCAATTGCAGCTTCGTCAGAATTCAGGGATGGTGGATTTGAACCGAAGTTAAAACCACGCACCAAGAATGCTAAAAATAGTATTAAGAGAAGAATCGATATTTTAATAGTGTCCATACTGCACTAGTTCCGTCTTTGAACCAAAAAAGTTTTTTTCCTTCGCTAAAACTTCGTTTCTTATAAGAAATCGGTACCTCTAGGATATCCTTCTTTGCCAAAAGAAGCTTAGCGGTTACTTCAGGCTCAAAATTAAAGCGCATACTGTCAATTTTTATTTTCCTTAGAAACGCTCTTGGAATAAGTTTATAGCAAGTCTGCATATCGGACAACTGAGAGCCATAAAGGAGGTTTGTTAATTTGGTTAAAGCCATATTTCCAAATTTGTGGCCAAAAATAGTGTCTTCATGTTTACCTCTAAACCTTGAGCCATAAATTACAGCTTTTGGATTGTGTTTGGCCGCAGCAATGAGTATTTCTATCTCTGATGGGTTGTACTCCAAATCAGCATCTTGAATAATTATGTAGTCACCGTTTGCTTTTCTAAGACCACTTTTTATGGCTGCTCCTTTGCCAAGATTTTTCTTGTGTTTTAGGGAATAAATGCCTTTAAAGTGACTCAAACTTTCCACTGTCCCGTCTGTTGAACCATCATCAACAACAATTATTTCTTTTTTCCATCCAAAGAAGGTGGTTTTCTTAATTGTTTTTATAACCTTGGAGATAGTCTTCTTCTCATTGAAAACGGGTATGATCACTGAAAGCTTCATTAAATTAGAAGAAAAAGCGGACAGTGTGCTTCCCTTGTGGAACCATTATTCCACGAAACGCTTGTTCTGTTAAGAGGATATCAGTTTCCTTCCCGTCCACAGCTGCTTTCCATGAAGAATAATAAGGATCATAAAGAACTAATTTACTGGCTTTTGGGGTATTTACAGTTATTATTACTTCATTTGGTTGGTAACTAATAATCTTAGCTTTGCCACTCGATACCTTTACGCGAGGATTCCTCGAAATATTTTCATAAACTTTAGTTTGTCCTTCCTCATAAACTAATTTGTACCCTGGATTTTTTACAGCATCCAAAGAGAGAACATATTTAACTCCCAAAGTATCAAAAAGTGGGGTGGTTAAATTTTTAGGAGTCAAAATTCTATTCCAGGAATAGTTTTTCTCGTACTTTGAAACAAGACTTGCATAACCTGTCAAAAAGAATGAGTCATAGCCGTCGACTGACTGAAGTTTGTATGGAAGATTGGTGTTTGGTGGCAAGATCCTATCATCAAGAGTGGCAATCCTAGTTGGACCCTCGTTAGAGGAAGTGTTTTTCATCAAGAAAGTTAAGGTTTTGTTTTTTGGGTAGAGCCATTCAGGATTTGAAAAAGACTCAAACTTCCCAAAAAATCTATAAATATCAAAAAATGCTACAAAAATTAGACAAATGCTAATTAATAAAACCATCTTCTTCCGCGTCCCTCCTAGAACTAACCCAAAGACTAGCAGTGCCAGGATCAAAAATGTGCCCGATGGTAAAACGAGATTCCTTAAGCTGACTGGAAAGTCGTTTCTTAAGGCAATTCCCCAAAGGAATAGAAGTGCAAAGAACATTATGCCAAGTGAAATTAAGGCAGACTTTTTGTCTTTATTTTTTAAAAGATGATCCAAACCCAACGCTCCTAAAACGGACAGGGAGAAATCAACTAATACAATAAGTCTGGTTGGTTGTGCCTGCGAGAGTAAGGGAAAATTAAATATAAAAGGAAGTTTCGCAAAAAATGTGGGAAGCATAAAAACTAAAGAAACTACTACGATAACTCCAAAAAATAATGTTTTTTTATCTCTCCTACCAATTAGTGCTAAAAGCGCAAAGAACAAACCAACGAGTCCTATGTAACCAACAAATTCCAAGTAGTTCCAAACTCCAAAATAGTTCAAAGTTGCAGGATTTCCAAAAAAATCAGGTGCTATAAACTGGGCTAAGTTTTGAACTGGAAGGAACCACCCTGGATTTTGCCAACTATTTGGAGAAAGGCTTCTTGAACTTTCACCAAAAAGCGTGAGCATTGGCATCCATTGAGGAGAGGTTAAAATTACGAAAACAATACCTGCTAACAAGAGTAATAATAGACTTTTTATCTTTTTTGTTTGGATGAATCTGGCAAGAGAGTAAACTACTACAAAAACTAATACATAGGAGAAGATCTGCAAATGCCCAGAAAGAAAACTGGCCGCCAGTGAAAGAGCAAAAAGACCAGAAAAGATAATTTTCTTTTTGGAGAAAAATACTTTATCAACTAAATAGAGACTTAGTGGAAGCCAAAGTGCGACTTGAACAAGAGTGTTCCATTCTAACCAGCCTACAAAAAACCCACTTCCAACCCAAGACAATGTCCCGAGAGTTATAGCCCAAATATCTAGCTTTAAACTTCTCAAATAGAGATACATAAAAAATCCACCAAGGAGAACTTGAAGAATAATTTGGATACTCCAAGAAGTTTCAAATGGTAGAACAAAATAGAGAACATTAAGAGGGGCAAGGGCGGCGGTTTGCAAATTTGCTAGAAGTGGTGTGCCTGATAATTGATAAGGATTCCAGTTGGGCCACTCGTTATTTTTAAAACTTTCGACTGCTAATTTTCGCCAAGGATACTGCTGGCGGATTGGGTCAGTTATTAGAAAATTATCGAACGGAACACCATTTGGATAGTTTGCACTTTGTTGATCTCGCCAAGGATGGTAAAGGCCAACTAATGTGTCAGCTGGAATTGGTAATTTGCCGTCAATAAAAAACGGCTTGAATGCTAGGAACGTAAAAATAAATAGAAAAAATAGTGGTATAAATTTTTTCATATTAAAAGTTTTTCTAGGGCATTATAGAAATTTTGTTTACTGAATTTTTTGGAAGCTAAAACAGCTTCTCCGGCAACTTTTTCTCTAAGTTTAGGATCAGTAATTAATTTACTCGTCTTTTCAATTAATTCATCTTGTGTTTGCCAAAAGAATCCAGTTTTACCTTCTTCAATAATTTCCAACTGTCCACCACCCCCAAAAACAACGGGGACACATCCTGCGCTCATTGCCTCAACGGTTGTAATGCCAAAATGTTCAGCATTTTCTGGATGCGCATTTAAATCCTCACCAAAACCAGCCCCATGCCAATAAATTGAGGCTTGTTCAAAACTTTCCTTAAGGACGTCATACGAGACATTTAACTTGAATTCAATTTTAAAGCCCTTGGCGTTTGATCTAAGTTTATCCATATCTAAAGAAACATCTGGAGTGTGGGACCCTAAAAAAATAAGTTTCCAAGTATTTAGCTTTTTAAATGCTTTAATTAAATCTTGTTGCTTTTTAGAGGCGGCGAATCTGCCTACAGAAATAATTAAATTTTCTTTTTTCCCTTTTTTAAATACTTCTACGTCAACAGGTGGATAAACAACGGTACTATTTATGCCATAAGTCTTGTCGATCACTTTTTTTGTAAAATTTGAATTACATATTATGTGCTCATAAAACTTAAATTTAAGCTTGTCGATTGTTTTTGGTCTATTAGATTTTTGGAAGGGGACTTGAAGGTGTAGCCAGTTTTTTTTACCGAAAGATAAAGGAATGCTTCCATCAGAGAGAGCAACAACTAAATCATAACTTTGTGTAATCTTTATTTTCTCAAGAAGATTTTTGGAAAACGGATTACTAACAAATTTTCCGCCGCGAAGATCCAAACCAAAACGCTTGCCCATGTCTATAAGATCTCCTGATTTATTCCAAAAAATATCGACCGTGTCACCTTTTTTTAGAAAAAATTCCGCTATTGTCAAAATGTAGCGTTCCCCACCTCCAAGGCTATCTAAATACGGGCTATAGATGCCAACTTTCATGACCATTCCTCCAAGATCTTTTTGTCGATGTCTTTGTAGGTTTCTTTTAAAGTTTCCTTTCTTTGCATCTCCCAAAGTCTCGCGTAAACAATAAACATGGAAAATGCTTGGAATATTCCATCAATCCAACCTTCGGTGCCTTGTCTATATCCTTGCAGCCCAAAAATTCTATGGAAAAATTCAGTCACAAAAACCCTAACTAATCGCCATCCGACAACTGGAGGGTGGTTAGCTGCTAGCCTCAATTTAGCTTCTGTTTCTGCATAGTCTTTGGTTTTTGCCATCATGGAAAATATATTGGTGTGAGTTAAGTGATACAGTGGACCAGTTAACTTGCCAATACTCCCCTCAACATGGGACGATTCATGAATTTCCCCTGTCCAACCTTTAAGATTGGCCTTCTTAAATAGCCTAGTCACATAGTCAGGGTATCTATCACCGTAGCGAACTTTTTTGCCTAGGAAATAATTAACTCTATTTACCTCGTAGGCATCTGCTTTAGGGGATTCTAGTTCTTTTGTAATTTGGTTTTGAAGTTCTTTGGAAACTCTTTCATCAGAATCGACATATAAAATCCAATCTCCTTTAGCTAGTTCTTGACCCTGATTATGTCTTTTAGCAAAGTCACTGGTTTTACTCGTTTCAATCTTTGTCGCATATTTTTTAAGAAGTACCATAAGTTTGGGAGAGGCATTGTCTTCAATAACTATCACTTCATCTGCCCAAGCGACTGTCTTTAGACAAGGTTCAATTATTTCCTCGTCTCCATCTTTTGTGAATACAACTGCTGAAATCATGATTTTCTTTTCAAAATTAATACCTTATCTTTGTTATACCACTCCGTGAATTTATAGCACCTATTAATTCTATCAAACATCTGACGATCTTTGTCTTCTAGGAAGACGAGGTCAAACTTTACTTCCTTATTCTTGCAATCAAACACAGTTGTTATAAGTTTAACCCCAGAGTCTTTAGGAACTCCTATCTGATCTGCCATACGCCAACCAGAATAGACGGTTCTTCTTGCTGACAAATAGTTAAACCAGTTTGATTCTAGATTAAAGTCAGTCGGTGCCAGGAGGAAAATTGCATAAGGCTCGGAATTTTTTTGAATAAAATCTCCAGCCGTGACAAGATTTTTACTTATGACAACCTTTTCCACAGATCCTGTCATTTTTGGCCAATTCATAAAAACTAAAAATAGGATTGTGAGTACCACAATGAGTATTTGAAGAAATTTGAATTTTAGCTTTGGCAATAAATCAAATAGAGCTACTGAGAACATAATTCCCATAAAGAGCAGGAAATAAGAAGTGAATTGGATTATGTCATAGGCCTTTTTACCCTGGTTAAAAACTAGAGGAATTGTTAGTGAGGCAAGAGCCACTGACAAAAGAAAGAGAAAGGCAGGGGAGATTTTAGAAGGTTTTTTTATCTTTTCAAAAATTGCGAAGAATCCAAGTATCCTAATCCCCAAATTGCCGCACAAATAGACTGCAAAAACTAAAAAGTAAGCTGGAATAAGCTTAACAATTGAACCTGTAAGGAAACTTGGATTATTCAGTTTATCTGAATCAGCTGCCAAATGATTTAGTGTCCAAAGTGGGGCAAAGGATAGGCCAGCTGCTTTGTTGTCAATCGTGAGGAAGATAAGCGCTGCCATGCCAAAGAGCGAACAAAGAGTGACTAATGGCATTAGCCTATCTTTTTTTAAGATATAAAAGCCAAGTGCGGCTACAACTGCACCACCGGCAAAAACTATTCCCCCATAAGCTTTTAAAGAGAATGATAGAGCCAGAAGTGGTGCATAAAAAATTAAAGCTTTTTTATTTCCCTTCTCATATGAGAAAAGTAAAAGGAAAAGAGTTAAAAAAAGAGCCAAACTTAGTCCACCATGAGGATTTACGAGGTTACTCAAAATCTGATCGGCCATGAACTGATTAGGGATCTGACTTACACCAGTTCCAAAAACTACAAAGAAAATTGAAAGGGCTGCGGCCCAACGATTTTTACTAAGCTTTAAGGTTGTTATATAGATTGTCAGGCAAAGAAGGAAAGAGATAATAACAGGGGCAAGTTGAAAATAGACAAAATTAATATTTAAACCTGTTATTTTAATTAGGCTTGCTAGGATTATGTCGTAGAGAAAATGATAGTTTTTTAATGGTTCAATTCCAAGAGCTGTATATGTGAAATTTTTAGGGGGGAATGATTTCAAAAGCTCAGTAATTAGGGCTAAATGGATTGAGCTATCCCTGAAAAGAACAATACCATGGAAAACTAAGTTTCCAGATACGTCACGCAGACCGCTTGCTACTAGAAAACGGGTTTGAAAAAAAACCACTAGGCAGGTCCCAATGGCTGCTACTAAATTGGAAGTTAAATGTTTAATTTTCTTTTTAATTTTAATGAAAGTTTCTTGGCGGGGTTTTTTGTGGTTTGAATTAAGTAGTGATCTAAATCTGCTTTAACTTTCTGGCCTTCCATCTTAACATCTCCCAAGAAGTCTGATCCTTGATATTCAAAAAAGCCTTGTGCTTCCCACATTTTTGCAAAAACGACTGCCCTACTTAATGCTTGCAATAAAGATAACATTAAACCATGAAGTCCGTCTTTGTAACCCTCCCAGAAAAAGAATCTTTTAAGAAATTCATCAGTTGGGAATTTTATACTGTCTGACCAAACTACCTTTTCTCCTTTAGAAAGCAAATAATTCGCATCATTTGTTGTATATCTATTTAATCTTGTTACAAACTGGTCAATTGAAGTGTAGTGATAGTGAAGTAAGTCGTTCGTCAATTTGCCCCTGTCACCACTTACTTCAATCATTTCATGAAAACTTTTTCCAGGTTGTTTACCTTTGCCTTTTTTAAATAGTCTTACTTGGTAATCCGGATAAAAACCAGTGTGACCAAACCACTTGCCGAAAATTTTGTTTCTTCTTGGGATTTCGAAACCACTAAAGTCAGTATTTGATTCTATGGTTGCTTGGATTTCGGACTTAAGTTCTTTTGACACTTCTTCATCCGCGTCCATTACAAGAATCCAATCAGATGTGCATTTTTCAATCGCAGTTTGTTTTGTATTATGAAAATTCTCTTCCTTTTTTACTTTAAAGACTTTTGCACCAAGCATCTTAGCAATTTCTGCAGTTTTATCAATTGAAGATTCATCAACTACTACAATTTCATCAGCAAAGCTAACTGACTTTAGGCATCTTTCAATGTTTTTTTCTTCGTTATATGTAGCAATAGCAACTGACAACTTAGTCATAAATTTCTTCGTCTGGTTTTTCTATAGCTGCAGGCTTTTTAAAGGCACCAATTACAATCTTTAAATTATCGCGAAGTTCATTTCCAGCAATTAGGTAAATCACGATTCCATAAATTATACAGCCTAGGCCAAGTGTTAGGGCAAAGGTTATGAGGTTATTTGGTAAGAGTTTGGTAACTGGGATTACCACAACAGCAATTGCAACCGATCCAATTATTGCATGGATAATATTTTTAAAGAAAGTGAAATCTACAACTCTTTTAACTATATAGATAGTTAAGACGATCGTTAGAGATACTAAAAATGAAGCAAGAGCAATTCCAGTAAAACCAATTTTGTAAGTCAAACTTAGAGTTAATCCCCAAGTCAAAATTATCCAAAAGACCATTAGTCCAAGTGTCGTCTTGACTCTTCCTGTAGCGTCCAGTGCATTTATAAGGATACTTGAGAGGGCAGCTATGCAGGCTGTTAGACAGAGTAAATAAAATGATGGTAAGGCTGGCTCCCATTTAATGTATTTTGGGATGAGTTCGATGAATCTTTGGATGTGGGTCATCATAAGGACAATAATTGGGAATAATATAAGACTGGTTGCTAAAAGAGACTTCTCGATGCCAACTCTTAGGGCGTTTTTGTCATGCTGGACTCTCGAATAGGCTGGGAAAGTGACTTTAGTTATCGAATCAACCGTAAACCTAAAGGGGAAATAACTCCATCTCTGAGCCCATCCCCAAAAACCGATACCCGACGTGCCAACAATTCCTGAGACCACGAATATTAAAAGGTCGTCTTTGATGACAGCTAGAGTACTTTTTCCTTGGAAAAAGATACCATATGAGAAAAGCTTGCCCGCAAGATTCTTTGAAAATTTGAGAGATATTCTCCAGGGTGAAACTAAATAATAAATAGGGAGGCCAATCAAAGCGGAAATTAGAATTGCGTAGGAATAGGAGGCAACTTCAAACCCTTTAAAAGCCAGGACTACAACAATAGTATTAAAAACAATTGATTCCACAATTTGAGGAATAATCTGTTTATCAAAGGCTAGGCGCCTTTCCATGAGGATTGAAGGAATGGTTTTGAGGGAGGAAATAATTAAGACAACAAGAAGAACTTGATAGAGAACTACTTCGGGACTAGTTAATTTAGCATATGAAGCTACAACTGGTGTCAGAATTAGTCCTATGGCAACAACTGTAATGACTAGGGCCATTTGAATGACAAAAGCCGTTGACAGTTCTTCTTTTGACGGTTCGTCTTTTTGTTGAATTAAAGCAGCACCCAAACCAACGTCTGTAAAAAGAGTGAATATTTTCATTAATGCAGCAACAACAATGAAGGCACCGAATGCACTTGGGGTTAGGAAAATCCCAAGAAAGAAGAAAGCAACGAAATTTATAAGCTGCAAAAAAATTGACCTACCCATTAAGGCTACAATGCTTCGAATTGTTTTATTTACTGTTTCTTCAATTTCCATAGGTTAAATACTGTAAAAATTATAAGCGCAAAAAGTGTAATTAGGGTAATTGAATCGCCAAGCGTTCGAACATTTGTATTTTCAAATTTACCAACAACTTCATGGTTTCCAGCTGGAACAGATATCGTGATCAATTTATATTTATTGTTGTCAGTAATCTTTACTTCTTTTCCGTCAATCCAAACTTTCCATCCTGGGAAGTTAGTGGTTTGAATTTGAACTGTACCAGCGTTCAAGTTGTCCGTTATGAAAGTAAAACTTGAGGGGGTAAACTTTTGTGAAGTGGTGCTGAGAGTTGTCTTATATGGTAGGTTTGGAATCTGTTCTTTTTCGATGTCTACCCAAACAGCTCCTTTGTCAGTTAGCTTAGTAGCAACACCTTTTGGCATATACTCAAATGAGGTTCCACTCACTCGCCACTTGATTTCTTCATTAGTTGTTAACTTTTTATCTGTAGCGTCTTCCAAATATTGTTGGGGGACAAAAAGTTTTAGATTTACAAAAAACAGTAAGGCAATAAGGAAAGCTCCTAATCCTGCCTTGGCGTATTTATTTGGCAAGACAATAAAAAGGCTGGCAACCAAAAAAGATGAAAATAGAGTGACAAATTCTAGGAATCTCCACGGAAACTGGAGATACCACAAAAGTGAAATATTATCCCAAATAA
Source organism: uncultured Gammaproteobacteria bacterium (assembly GCA_964576435.1). Lineage (GTDB taxonomy): Bacteria > Patescibacteriota > Microgenomatia > JAMCZE01 > JAMCZE01 > CAZNUP01. The sequence continues at coordinate 426,757 of CAZNUP010000001.1, read as the reverse complement.
ATTTGGAATAGTTGGTAGTCATAAAAATGCTAAAAGATAAAAGCATCAATCCGGTTAAAACAACTAAAGATAGCTTGCGTTGGTTTTTTATCCAAAGATAGATGGCAACAAAAGCTGCCGCAATTGATACAAGAATATGAAGCTTGCCAATCTTAAAGGATAAACCATCGACACAACCTGGAATTGAACCACCAAATCCCCACAGGCTGTCCCACAACTGACTTGGGCATACAAAGTGAATGTTATATGAGGCTAGATTTTTAATAAGCAGACTATCAACTAAAGTGAACTGTTTTTCCCAAAGGCTTGGCAGCCAGAAAAATGCAGTTAATCCAAAACATAAAACTGTGGATAATAAAAAAAGGCCAATAGCGGTTTTTAATTTGGTTTTATAAATTAAGACCATCGCACCAAACCACAAAACCGAAAGACCAAAGAATGGAAGGAAAATTAGGTTATGGGTAAGCATTAAAAGGCCAAGAAAAATCCCAGTCCAAAGAGAGTACTTTAACTTACCTGTTTCTGCTGCTTTTTTTGCAAAGAGGAGAATTAGAGGCAGCCAAACAAACGAAGCGAGTTCTGCCAAGGCCCCTCTTACATAGGCATCAACTGCATGATATGGGGCATACATGTAGAAAAGAGCTGCTACAAGAGCTCCTATACGACCGAAGAAATTTTTTGCCAGAAAGTACATGGCAAAACCCGATCCGACAATTGCTAAAAACCAAACTGCTTTTACAGAATCAATAAGGCTAAAACCTATGAGATGGAAAAATTCTCCAACATAATAGATAAGGGGTGGGTAAAAGTTGAAAAGAGCATATCCAAAGCCAAAACCAAGGCCTGCTATCCAGCGGACTGGAAATTGACCGGCAAGAAGTGCTTTATCGAACTCAAACAAGCGAACGATATGCTGATCGTCGTGCATTGTGAAATACCCTGCATGGAATAGCGGCAAAACTGCAAATACGCTCAAAATTAGGAGTAAAAATAGGGCTAAAAGATCCCTTTTCCAGGACATTAGTACATTATACCCTTTTGGGAATAAAACCAGGTAAAATTCAAATATGAAGGACAAACACTATATTTCGGCTGGTTGTGTCGTATTAAGAAAAGACAAAGACAAAATACTCGTTCTCCTTATCTACAAAGAATGGAATAAAAAAGACTTCGGATGGGTGTTACCAAAGGGAACCGTAGAAAGTGGAGAGACGCCCGAACAGGCAGCATACCGAGAAACTATTGAAGAAACAGGGATAGAAAATTTAAAAATAATGGAACAAATCGACATAAGCAAGTTTCACTTTAAGCTAGCTGATGGAATTTTGCGAGAAAAAACCGTTTATTGGTTTTTAGCAACCGGTGGACCGGTTAACAAAGAGACTGTTAAACTGACTGACAATGAAAAATTAACTCAAAAGGATGTAAGGTGGTTTGAAATTGATGAGGCGATAACAAACTTAAGATTTGAAGAGAGTAAAAAGTTAGTAAAAGATGTCAAAGTAAAAAACTTTGAGGTTTAATCATTAAATCTTTTTATAACTAATGTCTGGTCAGGAAATGTTTTTCTCCAAACTGTTTTATAGTCTCTATCTGGAGTTTTATAGTGAATAAAATCTAACTCTTCTCCTTTACCAGTTTTTGGAATAATTAAATAGACAGTTTTGACTTCTCCGACCGGGGATGGCTTGTTTTTACTTGCTAACCAGGAGAAAAGATAGTCAAAATCATAGGTATAGATTCCGGGGTCTCTTGCCGCCACGGCGTATGGGTTATTCCCAGCATCAGAAACAACTCCTCTGGTAACCAATTCTTTTGAGGCAAGTGAAGAAAATGTTGTAAAGTCTGGAGTTGGATCTTTTATTACTGGTATTAGTTTTTGAATTAAGAGCAAACAGGCAAAAAATAGAAAAATTGTTGGCAGAAACCTAAACCTGCTTACTAAATACCCTGTGATAATTAATAGAATGCTTTCAATTCCAATTGTGTGATATCCCCAAACGGGATTTTTTGATGACAAGAGAATAACTACCAATATGAGGAGGGTTAGGGCTGGGAGGAGAATTGGTTTTAAATCTTTTCTTCTTTTCCAAGCTAAAGCTAAAAGTAGAACAAAAATCAGACAAGAAAGTTGCCAAGGAATCACAAAGGTTTTAGAAATGACTCCAATCAGTTCCATTTTTATGCTTGTTTGAGAAAGACCATGTTGACCAACAATTGCTGTGTTATAGAAGAGGGTGTTTGTTACATCTCTAAATAATGTTTGAACCTCATTAAAGCCGTGTCTTAGTTCAAAGATTAGTGTAGGTAGAAATGCTACACCCGCACCAAGGATGAAAGCCGCAAAATTTTTCAAATGCACACGATAGAAAATTAAAGTTATAAATGAAGCAAAAAAGGCAGCAATTCCAAAAGCGAAACTAAAATTAAAGATCAAACCAGCAACAAAACCAAAGGCAATGAAGATTAAAGGTGATGACGCTTTTTTTGTGAATGCTTTTACTGAAATAAAGAAGAGGAGAAAAAATAGAAATGGTGCAAGATGCGGATTCCAAATAAATGACGCATAAGATTCAAAGTTACAAATCAAAATTAACCAGATAGCTAATGCGGCTTCAAGTTTAAAAGTTCCTCGCAATTTAAATAGAAGCGCTGGCAGAATAAAAAGATAAGGAACCCCTAAAACTAGAAATGAAGCAAGTCTTGGGTCTTTTGAAAAAATGGTAGCAAAACTTAAAAACCAAACCCAATAAGGACCGTAGTTTAAACCGGGAATACCTGTTGGCACACCTAGAAGAGTCAACTTCGAAAGATTGGCTACAGCGAGTAACATGTCTCTTGCTGGGTCAAACCAAAAGGGGATTCCGCCAAACATTATGCTTCTTAAAACTACAACTGTACCAAGAAGCCAAATGCCAAAAATTATGAGTTTACGCATAGAAATAGAACTATAATAAATGCTATTACTGAGATGGTATCTGCTATTAAGTGAAGTGGCGGTTCATAATATTTAAATTGAACATCGTCTTGGCTTCCTGGAACTTCAATTTGGACAAAGCCGTTATAGGAATAATTTATTGGGACACTTTCCCCATTCACTAAAACTGTTGCCCCTGGAAAATAGACTTTATTTATTTGCATTCGTCCATCAACTATTTGAAACTCAACTGGAGGCTTTTCTGTAGGATTTGATTTAACCCAAATAGGCATATATTCATTTTTAACCGTTGTAGTGTCATCATTTGTATAATAGTAATTATCTGGCTCGAAAGTTCTGTCAATGCGGAGAACTGAGACGCCAATCACTAGAAAAATAATTAATAGACCAATACCTAGATATTTATTTTTTTGTGCAATTAATCCAGCTACTACTGCAATCGTAAAAGTTGGTATCGCTAAAAAGCGCCAAGGAAACTGAATCAACTTTGGAAGCGGCAAAATTTCCCATAAGAAATTACTAATTGGAAGTGCTAGAAAAACTGCACCCACTGTTATTACCCCCCAGAAAATTAATTTTTTCTTTAAAAGGATGAAACCAACCACAAGGGGAACAAATATTTCTAAAATTACTAGCCAATCTGAGAGGAAGTAGTTTTGGAAATCAGAAACCTGTGTTTCAAAAGCCTTGGTGTACTGTAGGTCATAAAGAGCAGGAATCCAGAAAAAAGCAGACACACCTAGAGACAAAGCTAACATTATTCCTAGAGCTTTAAAGTTTAACTTTGTAATAAAAAATCCGTACAAAAGTATTATTGGCAAAAACATCAATGCCAGTGAGTTGTGAGACATAATTAAGGCAGCTGTTGCTAAAGCCGCCAAGGGGATTTTCTTTTTATCAATAAACAGGAAAATTAGCGGAACAAACATAAAAGCCACTGATTCACCAAGGGAACCTCTTTGATAGACATCGGTAATTCTATAGATGAAAAATGTATAAATTGTTGCGGAAACAATCCCTGGCAGTTGTCCCCATTTTCTGGTCCATAGATACATGAAGATTGCGCCGAATATAAATCCAAAGGCAAAAAGTAGCTTTACCGTATTTATAAAACTAAAACCTAATAGATGAATTATTTCTCCCATATAGAATGGTAGTGGGTAAAGAAAATTAGTCACTGGATAACCATAGCCATGATTGAGCGGTTCTAAGAATCGAACTGGAAATTGACCGGTCTTTAGAGTTTGGTGGAAAGCTGAAAGTCTAATAACCATCCATCCCCCATCGTCTGATTTAAAAAAACCAGGCATCAGCAATGGGACCACTACCGGAAGAGTCAGAATTATAACTATTAAGAATGGAAGGATTTTTTTAAACATAAACCTAAAAGTGACAACAATGTCAAAACGGAAATTAATAAACCAAGTTTAAAGTTTTTTGGATCATAAATAAATGTAACAACATGATTACCAGCTGAAATAGGCACAGCTCTAAATGTGTAGTCAGCTCTGTATATTTCAGCTTGTTTTCCGTCTATATTTACTTGCCAACCTGGGAAATAGACATCAGAAAGGAAAAGAATTTTTGGTTTAGTTGATGTTGTATTTATTATCACTTTATTTGGCGAGTAGAAAGTAATATTTGCACTTGGTGAGCCCCCCTCTTCAGGTTTTAGTGTTGGAGACTTTTCGAGAATCAGAGAGTCTTTATAGTCAAAATCTTTTTCATAGAAGCGATCTAAAATATTTTTAGTTAATACTTCGTAGTCACTTGCTAGAAAAACTCTAGGCGAAACTGACTTTCTTTCGAAAGCGAAAAATTTTCCATCGTGCCAAACCATCCTATCACCAATAATGGCACTGCCTGTTGCTGCATCATTTTTCTCAAGAATATATTTAATACCCAGTAGATCAAACAATTTTTCCCTATTTTTGTTTTCTAACCTACCTACATAAGCGTCAGAGCGCATGACTGACTTTGGTAGCGTTCCTTTATCACTAGAAGCCAGTAATTCTCCATATCTTTTAATATAGAGAGAGTCATATCCTTCTGGAGCAAATACTTTGAACTTAGTAGCAAAATTTGTTTCAACATAAGAACCACTGGAACCAAAAAATCTATTTTCATCTGCTTTATCTTCAAGAAAAGTAAAAACAGGGTGATTTGGGAAAACAAAACTAGGACTCGAAAAGGGCTGATACTTGTTGTAGAAAATTGTGTATTCAAAACTAGCTGCCATGAATATCAAAATTGCTGAAAGAATTAAAACTGTCTTTTTGTTTTTGAAAATCAAATTTATAGCGACCACAAAAAGCCCGACACCAACTACAACCCCTGGGATAAATGTATTCCTAATAGCAATTGACCTAAAGGCTGAAGGTAAAAATATAGAATAGGAAATTATTAATAAAAAGACTCCTATAAAAATAGAACAACTCACAAATATAGATTTCTTATGTTCATTAAAATAGTAGAGAGTATTTTCTAAACCCACTGCAGCTAGAACTGAAATTGAAATGAATGATAACAAGAAAATTCTTGAGGCATTACTTGAAGACAATACAGGAACATGAAGTGTTGGCCAAATGTAAGCTAGGGGAGTCGCTGCAAAAACTAGACCTATGACAAAAATTAAAGTAAAAAATTTCACAAACGATCTTTTCCAACCAGAAATTAAACCAATTAGACCAAAAAATATTGCTAAAGCACCGGCAAAAAGCTCAAAGTTTGCGTAATCGACTCCCCAAAAATTCCCAGTGGCAGGGTTACCGAAAAAATCAGGAATTAATAGGGTAATGAAAGATTGTGAGGGAATTATGGTTGTTGGAAACAGTCTTAAAGTTTCCGAACCGTCTCTAGCTGAACTCATGAATAATTCCAATGTCGGAAGTAGTTGGACACTTGCAGCTAATAGACCAGTTACAAATATAAAAGCAATCCATTTAAGTGGGACTTTTTTAAATAGACTAAAAAGGAAAGTTAGAATACAAATATAGGTAACTGTTTGAATGTGACCACCAAAGACACTTAGAGCAATAAAAATGGGTACAAACCAATATTTTTTGTAATTTATAGCAAGAAGGATGAAGGGTAAAAATAAAATACTTTGAATATGAATTAATTGCTCTTCCCAAATTGTGATGTAAGAAATATTCATGACAACCAGTGCGCCAAAAAGTGACGGGATCGTTTTTAAATTTAAAGATTTAAAGAAAAGATAAAAACCAAACCCAAAAATTACTGGCAGGAACATTACAAGACTGATCCAACCCCAAACAAATGGCAGAACAAAAAATACTAAATTAACAGGGGAGAAGACTGATGATTGAAGGTTTGCCAAAAGGGGGGTGCCAGAAAAATTATAAGGGTTCCAAAGTGGCCACTCGCCTATTTTCAACTGATTTATCACCAGTTCTTTCCAGGGATAAATTTGTCTAATAGCATCGGCACCAACAACTTCTTTGTGAGTAGTCCAAGAATTAAATTCGGGAAAACCGCCGGAGTTCCATGGAAAATAGAATGATACTAAAAGGTCACCCGGGAATGGAATTAAACCATGGAAATAAAATTGCCAATTTAAAATGATATTTGCTACAAGCAAAACTAAGAATGGAATTAGGAACTTTTTCATCTATTAACTTCTATTACTTTGTAGGACTTACTCTCATCCTGCCTTGTAAAGACTTTTAATGTTTTCCCTACAGCCTTTTCATCACAACCTCCGCCCTCAAGAATGATATCGAACTTTGAAATTGTTTCTTTACTTTCAGAACCCGTAACGCAAAGGGTTGGAACAAAAGTTATGTTGTCTACGTTCTTAATATAAAGTTTTTTACCAAATGGTGTTAAATTTTTTGAAAAATTATTTGAATAAAATAAATAGTAGATGGGTTCCCAGTCGGAAGCAGTAGCTAGAATCTTCTTCCCTGAATTTTTCTCTGAGATTAGATATTCTGCCATTTCCTTGGCACCATCATTTCTTGAAAAGCTTCTATAGGAGGCTGCATGAATAAAATAGTAATGAAGGAAAAATAAGAGTTCGATTGCCAAAAAAGCTGATGCTCCAAGTGATAGAGCAATCCAAATTGGTTTTTTAAACTTTAATGCCAAAATCTCATCAGCAGCAAGACCCACTAAGACGACAATTGGAATAATCATGGGGGCAGCTCTATTTATGCTTGGGATTTCGTCTATTGTTAAAGCGGCTGGAATAATTGAGATCAGTAATAGATATGTGAAAAAGTAGATTAGTTTTTTGTTTTTTGAACTTATTAAAAGTCCCAATATGATTACAAAGGCAGTAAATATTAATAACACTCCCCGCTCAGGAACTACAACACGATCAGGCAAACCTCCTTGGAAAAACAAGAATCTTGGAGAGAGATAGTCAAGATAGTTTTTAGTAAACTCTTCAGCGGTTGTGGTTATTTTATTGTGATAGAAACGAGCTATAAAAACATTATTTGGTCCTTCTTCAAAGCCTAATGCCTGTGACTTCTTCTCAAGTCTTGTTACTGTATTTGGATCTGTTAACAGGGAAATCTTTTTAAATCTTGCTTGACCCCAAACAGTTTGAGAGGCAAGAATTGTTGCCAACAGAGTTATAACTAGACCTGTGACAATCATTTTTCTTGAAGGTCTTGCAGTTACAAAAAGAAGTCCGAAAAACACCATTGGAATAACAGTTCTAAAGGTTGGATAGACTAAATAGGAAAGTAAAAATATTGGAATTGACCAACCGATCTTGTTTTTGAAAACCAGAATTAAACCAAGGGCAAAGAAAACCAATCCGAAACTGGTTTCAGAAGTTGTTCTGGAAAGGACAATACTCCAGGGCAAGACTGCGGTTAAAAGTGCAGCCACAAGAGAAGCTCTTTTACTTTTAGTTAAAACGACTACTAGTTGGTAAACAAGAACTACTAAGATTGCACCAAAAATTGCCGATGGTAGCCTCACTGCAAATTCATTAACTCCCATGACAAAAGTTGGGAGTGCTGATAGATACATGGGAATTACTGGTGGATAATCTTCAAATTTATCTGAATAGTCAATCGGCCAGGGCCTATTTGCTAAGTCGTGGCCATTTAATAAAATATATCTACCAATATATCCATTAGCTGCTTCATCAATGTGAAAACCATTTGGAATGGTTGAAAGACTGTAAACTCTAAGGAGAAGAGCTAAAACGAAAATTGCAATTAGAGCTAAACGTGCCATAATTGATTATCTCATGAAAAACATTAAGTTAATAACAATCGCACTTTTTGGAGCACTATTTTTAGTTCTTCTTGCCAACTGCCTATTTGCAAGCTATCCAGATGAATTTGATAACATTCTTGGGGGGAAGTTAATTCTCGAAGGAATATTGCCATATTCTGGATTTTTCTCACATCATGGACCACTAGCTTACTTTTTGTCAGCACCTTTAGTACTTATAGGTGGAGGGTCGTTTGTAAAATTCAGACTTCTCACAAGCTTAGTATTTTTGGCTTATTTCGTTGGAATATTTTTACTTTTTAGGAAGAAAATGCCAAAACTCGATATTTTGGCTTTTTGGCTTTTTGCATTTCTAACTTCATTTGCTGCAATTTATTTTTGGGGACACATGTTCCTTGCTGATCCGATGAGTGGATTCTTTCTAGTTCCTGCTTATCTACTTCTATTTTACAGAATGTATTTTCAGGAAAAGGTTAGCCTTTCGGATATTGTAGTTATCTCTGGGTTTACCTTCCTTTCTATTTTAAATTCCATGACATACACATATGCAGGAATTGTTGTGTACGCAATATTGGCAATTTATTATCTTAGACAAATTTTCTTGCCATTTAATAAAGCGAAACTTAAATCTGAAATCAAGCCTCTTATCATATTTGGTTTGGTGTTAGTGGTCCCTTACTTAGCTTTTGGATTGTATCTTTTAGTTTCTGGATCCATCAATGATTTTATGTACGAAGCTATTGGATATAACCAGAAATATTACATTTATAATTACCCAAGAGCTGCTGGGGTGGAAACAATAAACCCAATTAGATATGCGATAGTTATCTTTAATAACTTCTTCAACAATTTCCAACTTGCAGTTAGCGGAATCATTTCATTTAACCCAAGATTCCCAATGACTCATGCACTTGCCCTTGCAAACATGGTCTTATTTGCGTGGCTTCTTTATAGAAGAAAGATACTGCTATTCTTCCTTGTTCTCGGACTTTTAATTTTTGCAAATGCTCGCGGGAACCCAGCAGAAATAAAAGTTACTGACTATCAAACATCTGTTTACTTTATTTTGAGCATTTTGAATTTTGCTTTGGTTTTTGATCTTTTGAGAAAAGAAATAAATGGAATCTCTGACCACCTTGCTAAATCAGCATTCACAATTCTTGGAATTATTCTTGCTATTTATTGGGTGTTTGCTGCTATATTTATTTTTTCAGAAAACTGGAGGATCACATACAACAGATACATGGGGACCGCACCGCTTGTTTATGACAGACCGATTGTCGCTCCAATTATTAACGGACTCGTTTCACCAAATGAGTATTGTTGGGCGGGACCATTTGAATTTGAAGAAATGTTTTATTTGAAATGTAAGGCACCTTCAAAATACCATTGGATCTTGCCGCAGTTTGCAGGTATTCCTTTGATTAAAAATCAAATACTTTCTGACTATAAAAATAATTCGGCAAAAGTGATTGTTTTTAGGAGGGACTATAGTGCATTCGGGCTCTCCAGTGAGTTTAATAATTTCTTCGTTAATTTCCTTGATAACAACTACACAAGACTTAAAGGCTATCATTTTAACGAATCTAAAAGGGGTGACTTTAACTTAGATGATAATTTTAACTTCAGAAAAGATGTATACCCAGAGATGGTGAAGAAACTTCTAGAGCAGGGTTTAATCTCCAAGAATTAAAAGCTTAAAGGTAACCATTTACCTGTTGAAATAAATGGGTAGTAACGGATGAAAAGAATAAGAATTGAGGCAATAGCTGTTCCGTAAATTAGTTTTTTATTCTCAGGCATTAAAGCAGCAAAACCAATTGGAACAATTAGATAATGTGGCAAGACCTCACGAGACAAAACCTGCAAACCCGCACCAACAAAGGCTAGAATGACGGCCAACTTCAAATTCTTCAAGATAAATGCGGGCACTAAAAGAACTGTTACAAATTTAATTCCCACTGACACAAGGAGGGAGAGATAAGACAAAACTTTTTTTTGAGGCTTTATAAGAAGGTACCAACCAAGGAGAGCAAAGAACAACATCAATATATCCAAATGGTCAGAAATTATTACCTCGTAAATAATTAGAGGGTTAGCCGCAAAAAACATTAATCCTCTTTTTCCAGCTAACTTGTAAATAATGTATGAGCTACCACCAAAAGCCAAAAGAGACATTATCTTAAAAGAAAGAAGGGTTAGGATAAACTTTCCAAGACCTAAGAAATAAAAACCTATGGTTATTGCTAAAAATGATGGACCATAGGGATAAACTCTATGCGTCCAATTCATAAACCTGGTCCAGTCATCACCTTTAAACATTAAGGCAGTGTGCGTGTATGGATTTTGATGATGATAAGCAAAAATTCTCGCGTCAAATATGTAGTTAAAAATGTCATGCGAAAATGCTGGATAACAAATAAGCCCAAGGACAATCAGTCCACCAACGACTAATTTCCAGTCTTTTGGTGAGCGAATTAATAGAAAATAGAAAAGTGACAAGAGTAATGTTAAGACAACAAAAATTAATCCAGACTCCGGACGATGGAAATAACCAAGTTGAATCATGGAGTTTTGGAAATTTAGAAAGACTGGGTTTTGAAAAAGAGTAAGATTTAAATCAATTTGAGAATAGGAGTAAACTCCTAGAGCAATTAGAACAAGTAAATATAAGACTGCTATCATTTTTTGTAAGCACCGCGAATGTCGTTTAGCTTTACGCGGAAGATTTCTTTCATCATATCAGCGGACTCTTTGGCAAACTTCTTATTTCCTCTTGCTTTGCCTGTTGAAACATCTCTATCTTCCCAATCAATTTGGACTTCAGCAATTTTATAGCCACGTCTTTTGGCTGCAACAAGAAGCTCAACATCAAAAGACGTTGGTGTCCAGCCAACAACTTTTTTTGATCCGTGATTTTTAATTATTTCTAAAAGTGGAAATATTTCTTTAATCACTGGTGCTTTAAAAGATTTAAAACCAGCTTGAGTGTCACTAATACTTCTCAAGAGCATTACTCTTCTAAAGGTGGAGAAAGTTCCTGACGCTAATTTTCTTAAAACTGAAGCGTTATTTCTTTTTAGGCCACGACTACCAATTACAACATCATAACCTGCATCAAATTTTGGAAGAAGCTTCTCAACTTGAGAAATTGGGGTTGATTGATCCATATCAGTGAAAAGGACTATTTCACCTTGAGATTTTTGAATTCCTGACCAAACAGCAAATGGTTTACCTGCATGTTCATTTTGGACAAATTTAAATCCCTTATGACCATCGCAAAACTCTTTAGCTAGCTTTCTACTTTCTTCTTCAGGGGAACCATCATCAGAGACAATTACTTCCCAAGTATATTTTTGGTCTTTTAGGTAGTTATAAACTTCTTCCAGAACACCACGCTTTAAGTTCGCGGTTTCATTATAAGAAGGTATTACAACTGATAGAAAGATATTATTCACCCTCGTAGTGTACCAGTTTAAACACTTTAATCCCAGCTGGACCGTTCCTCGTTTCCTTGATCTCAGCTCTACCAAAACCAGCAACTTCCCAAAGAGGATTACCAAGAGGCTCACACTTTGGATCTTCACAGACGACAATAAGTTGCTTGGTGACTGAAAATCTTTTTGGGTCAATAATTTCGTTTTGAATAACTTCAGGTTTTATGCCTTTTGTCTCCATGAAGTACCTATAGGCGTGGTCACTATTTCCTGGAGTAATCAATGCAAAATTGAATGGTTCATGATTTGTTAGACCAAGGGCTATTTCAGAAACTGCTCTAGTTTGTTGAACCAAGTTGTTTGCTGGAAATACATAAAATTCATTTTTTAAGGAAAAGACTGTGAAAGCTCCGAAATAGATTATGGCAATAACTTTACCTACTTTGCCATAAGAAATAAGCAACATGCCGGTGAGAGCAAGCATTAAAATGGCTAGTGGGAAAAGAACGCCATAATAATGGTCAAGAATTTGTCCTCTATAAAGACCCATCGTTATGATTCCTAAGAGGAAATAACTTAAAACTATTATGACTGTGGATCTTGATAGCTTCTTTTTGAAAATTAAAATTGCTGATCCTAAAAGCGAAGTCAAAAAGAAAAAATTAGGCACTACACCCATGAAGCCAATGAGAGTATCAAAAAGAATTCTTCCCGTGTTGTTGTAGAGCTCAAAAGGATTATAGGATTTTGGAGCTACTGTAGTTCCCCTAGTTAAAAACTCTGTAGCACTAATCAAGTTTGGAAAACTATGGCGAAGTTCGTAAAGAAGGAATGGGCTTAGGCCAATTAAAACACCAAGCACAGCCATTCCCAGATTGAGAAGCAATCTTTTTCTCCAAAATAGTAGCACAGCAGCTACAGCCAGTACGGGAACAAGAACTAAAGACATATAGTGAAGTTGGAGAAGGATTCCAAATGAGACTCCAGCAAAGAGCGTATAAATTAGTTTATTTCTTTTAGCGCCGAGGAGGGTTAAATAGAGAGTCAGAATTGTAAATAGAGGCATTGGATTTGGGTTCCAAGAAAAACGCGAGATTCCTACAAACTTGGGAGCAATTGTTGTTAAAAATGCTGCCAATAGTGAAATCTTCTTACTACTTGTTAGCTCCTTTACAAAGAAATAGGTCAAAATCAATGTTGCCAGTCCAATTGTTGCTGACATAAAGGCAGAACCAAAGGGATCTAGCCTAAAGACAAACATAAATGGCACCAGAAAATAGTAATAAGCTGGGCCTACATAAAATCCACCGACTGAAGCCGTTGGACCTAAAAGAGTTGGTATATGATCGACAATCATTCTTTTAACCACTAAAAGATCTCGTCCTTGATCACCGAGAAAAGTTAAGTAAGCTTCTAATCTATAGAAGCGAAGTAGGAATCCCAGAACAATAATTAGCCCGAATGTTAAAAGGACTAACTTTTTTTTCATCTCCAAATTATTAGGCTATAGATAAAGAAATTTACAATTAAACCAACACCAACACCAGCAATATAGAAAACAAAATATACAGTCATTTTTTGAGAGAGTTTATTGAATATTTTGATCTTTAAAAGCGCTTCGACAATACTGTTAACTACTGGTATCTTTTTGACTGGAATAACTGTTAAAACAGGTTTTTTATACTTTTCTAGTCCAAAGATGATTTCTCCAGCTTTTAAGAAAATGAATTGAATTACAGCAGACCCTAGGGAAAGAATATTAAAGGCAATAAATTTTTGGGGGAGAACTGACCAGGAAGTGATTGTTTTATCTGAAAAGGTCCAAAAATTATTCAAAATAAAGTTGGAGATAATCGCAAGTTCGGCACCAATTGGACCAGCAATTGATGGCTTAAGATTGAACTTGCGAACGCCAAAAATTAACACCGTGGTGTTAATTAGAAATCCAATTGAACCTACTACTAAGAATTTAAGAAAATGCTCCATGACGGTTTAGTCTATATTTTAGCGCAAATATAAGCAAGTTTTTTGTATATGAGGGAGTTTGCATCTTAGATCTGCCACCAAAACGATCATAAAACGTATAGGGAATCTCAACCGTTTTGAACTTGCCCTGAATTACTGCAAAAACGAATGCCGGAACAAAAAGCCAATCAGTTTGAGCTATTAACTCCGGACGGAGCTTTTGCCAGACATCTTTATGGAAGCCCCTGTAAAGGTTGGTAAATTCATGCAATTTAGAGCCTCCGGAAAGAGTTCGCAAAATTAAGTTTGCAAAGTAGCTTAAAAACTTCCTCCACAGCGACCAATTAACAACACGGCCACCATTTATATATCTGCTACAGATTACCACTTCAAACTTACTTAGTAGATCTGCAATCTCAGGAATTTTATTGACGTCATTTGTTAAATCTGCCTCCATAGTGATCAGGTAATCTGCTTTAAGATTTGAAGTCGCATAATCTAGACCCTCAATTAGACCGGCACCCAACTTTCCAGGACCTGGAGTTTTAGACTCTAAAAAGTGGAGTTTCTTTTCTTTTTTTTGCATTTTTTGAACAATCTCTTTTGTTTTGTCATTGGAAATACTATCTGAAATAAGAAGTTCCAAATCCACATTGTTTAGTCTTATTTGCTGAGCTAGGGTGTTTGTGATGAAGTCCTCGATGTTTTCTTCTTCATTGAAAGTAGGGGCAACTATGACAAGTTTTTTCATTTTGACAATCCTAGACGATCTGCCCAAATCACTGCGATAATTTTGACGCTTTCAGTTAATGTATTTGTAGTCATCTTACTATCTCCCGCACCTCTTACTCCAAACTTAATTGGGATTTCTTCAATCTTGGCACCTCTCTTTTTCATTTCATAAAGCAGACGAGTTTTATAGGCAAAAGATTTAGAAAAAACTTTTTCAAAGTTTATTGAATCTAAATAATCCTTTACCCTTGCTAGGCGATAACCAGTTGTAAAATCATGGATATCAAACATCAAAAGACCAAATTGATAAACAAGGTTACCAACAACTGATAAGAATTTACGATCTAATCCCCATTCTTTTGGAATTGAACCACCTTTGATATACCTTGATCCCAAGATATAGTCATGGCCTTTATCAAATTCTGCAATGAATCTTGGGATGTCTTGTGGATCATGTTGGAAATCGGAATCCATTTCCATAATTGCATCAGCTTTAAGAGTTTTTATGGCGTAGTTAAAACCATTAGTATAAGCAGCACCTAGGCCGCTTTTTTTACCTTCATCTAGGAGAACTACTGATTTATTCTTTTTGGCTTTTTCGGCAACTATTTTCCAGGTTCCATCAGGAGAGTGCCCATCAATTACTAAAACCTGGACATCATGGTCTTTGATTTTTGGAAAAATATCTTTAGTTAGCACATCCAGCATTTTCCCAATGCTTTCCGCCTCATTATAGGTGGGCATGGCAATCACTATTTTGGGCTTGGTCATAATTTGAGTATATCAGGCAATAGGGCTAAAATACAGTTATGACGTTTGATATTGTCACTCTCTTTCCATATATGTTTTCTGGACCATTTGACCAGAGCATCATAAAAAGAGCACAGGATAAAAGCCTGGTTAAAATCAATTACCATGACCTCCGGGATTTTGCTTCCGATGAACGAGGAACTGTTGACGATAGACCATACGGTGGTGGCGTCGGAATGGTCCTTATGGTCGAACCTGTTTTTAAAGCTTTGCAAAAAATTAAAAGCTCCAAGGTAATACTTATGGACCCAAGAGGTACAAGATTTACCCAAGCCAAGGCCAGGGAGTTTGCAAAACTAGATCAACTTACAATAATTTGCGGAAGATATGAAGGCGTTGATGAAAGAGTCCGAGAACACCTGGTCAATGAGTCAATTAGCATGGGTGATTTCGTCTTAACAGGTGGAGAGATTCCGTCAATGGCAATAGTTGATGCTGTTACCAGACTTATCCCAGGTGTCTTGGAAAAACCCGACGCAGTTAAGTTTGAATCTTTTTCAGAGTCAGAAACTTCACTAGAGCACCCACAATATACTAGGCCAGAAGAATTTAATGGGTGGAAAGTTCCAGAAATACTTTTATCTGGAAACCACGGGAAAATTGATGAGTGGAGAAAAGAAAATTAAATCCTTGTAACCATTACAATTAGCACTGCTGCAACTAAAGAAGCAATTCCAATATACTCAAATAGTGTTTTAAATGTCAGATTTCCATCATGATGGTGGTGATAAATTCCCCAAAAGATGTACATAGCAGACATAATAATTACAATACTTATCTGTGCAGCTTTGTTGAAATTAAAATAGAGTAGTCCTCCTAAACCTAAACATAAAATTAAAACCAGAAGGAAGAAATCAAAACCGTGACGAACTGTGTGATTGGTATTCATTAAATAATTATCCCCCTTCCAATTAAGGTTACTGCAACTAGCACTGTAATTAAAATCAACATGTGAGCAATGTTGTGACCAGAAATACGGACAGTTTTTCTTTTGTAGATTAGAACTGCGTCAATAACTAATGCTGCTAGAAGTAACATTGTTATTCCAAAGGCTAGAGTTTTTGAGAGAGATAAGATATCAAATTTTGGATTGGTAATCTGAGTCTCTGTCCTAAGAACTACCCCCGTTGGAGGTTGTCCGTTGGCAGGATTTACTGGAGCGACAGGGGTTATGGTTGTGGTCGGTGTTAATGTTGGAGTTTCTGATGGGATTGGAGTATTAACAGCTGCTACTTCAGAAATTGATGGAGCATCACTCGCCTTTGAACCAAACATTTGTACTACAAGCGTTGTTTCAGAATCTCCATATTTACCATTAACAATGGCAAAACCGACATCTTTAAACCTTTCGTTCAAAAGATTTTCTTTATGTGAAGGTGAATTCATCCAAGCATCAACAACACCTTTAGAATCCCCGAAATCTCTTGCTAAATTTTCACCAGCGAAAACGTAGTTATAACCAGCTCCAGTTATGAAAGCCCATGGTTCTTTTCCAGATGGGGATACATGCGCCCAATATTGGTTTTGAAACATATCAGCACCTTTACCTGAAGCGGCGTTTGTTAATTGATCATTTAAAGCTAGTGCACCAACACCTGCTTGTGCGCGTCTCGAATTTGTTTGACTTAAAAGATCTGAGACATTGATATTAGATGCATATCCTAAAACCTCGGGATCAACTGCGTGAACAAAGGTTAAAGCTAATTGAAAAACTAGCAAAAGTGCTATGCAGAAAGTTAATCCAGAAAAATGAAGAATCTTGGCTCTGTGGTTATTAGTATGCCTTGGAGTAAAGATGTGAAGAAGATGTTCGTGAGGTTTCATTAATTTATTCTAGCATATTTTTCCCGCTTCAAAAATTGATTTTTATTCAGTGAAAATGGCAAAAAACCATGACATAGTTTCGATGTAATTTGTCTTGTTGACAGTCATGGACTTGGTCTTGATATGGTTATTCTTGCTGACCGCCATCGGAGGCAAACACAAAAAGTTTATTTGGAAATTCTGCCCAAATGAAAGTTTGCCAATTCAATTTTAAAAAATTAATAAAATCTAATGAAAAACCAGCTTTATCTGCCCAGATAGCTGGTTTTTTGTGTGAAGGAGGTGAGAAAAATTTATGTTAAATCGAAAAATAGCAATTAGTGCAGTTTCAATCGTGGCTTGCTTAGCCATGCTTGGAGGTAGTGCTTTTGCAGCATTTAGTTCAACTAATACCAACACTGGAAATACTTTTGGAGCCGGTAATATGGTCTTGAGAATAAACACTCAGGTCTCCCCATCAACTGGCGTATTTACCATTCCATCAGCAGCACCTGGCGATGTCTTTTCCCAAAAACTGACTTTGCAAAATACAGGAACTGTTGATGCAAATTTTGTTAAGGTGGGTTCGATTGCCATTGGGGGTGCAAACCCTGGATTGGCAGCAAAACTCAATCTAATGCTCTTTAAAGACGCAAATGACAATGGCGTTTTTGACGCAGGCGACACATCACTAGGCAGTGGAGCATTGGACGACCCAACTTGGGCTAATTTTGTTCTTTCAGGAGCAACATTACCCGCAGGAGGTTCATACAACTTAGCAGCTCAACTAACTTTTGATCCAACAACTGACGATTCGTTTCAAGGACAAAGTGTAGCATTCAATATGGCTTTCACCGCGTCACAGTAAAACTTTGGCGGGGATGGCCCCGCCACCCGGGAACATACGATTATATATTTGAAATTAGATGAACAAAAAAATACTAACTGGCTTAGGAATCTTTCTTAAATCAACATTGGCTTTGATCCTTATTTTGGTCGGGGCAACCGTTATCACTTCAAATTCTAATGTGCTAGGTGGCATTCGGAGCTTTGCAATAGCCTCGGGAAGCATGGAGCCTTCTGTACCTGTTGGGTCTGTAATTTTTACTAGCCCTCAAAAAAACTATGAATTAAACGACTTAGTTGTTTTTGAAGACATAAACAAAAGGACAATCGCTCACAGAATTAACCAGACCATTATGACAAACGATATCGTGAGTTTTAAAACAAAAGGAGACGCTAATAATGCAGCTGACTTGGATCCAGTGAATAGCAGTTCCATAAAGGGTAAGTGGATTGCGACTATACCTTATATTGGAAATTTGTCTCAAAATTTAAAAACTCCAACAGGATTTATTATTGCGATCGCCATTCCAGCTTTTATTTTCATGGGCTTTGAAATTTGGAATATTAAAAAGGAGATGGAAGTCCAAATTGAGAAAAAAGTTAGAAATGAGATTGCAGCTACACCATGAAACAACAACACTTTTTATTAATAGGAATGATTTTAGTGTTTTTGACATTAATATCTTATCGTGTCACATATGCATTATTTTCCAGCACTAATTCTAATAGCGGAAATTTGTTTACTGCAGCTAGCCTTTTTCCGCAAACTCCACCACAAGAAATTACACCAACTGTAACACCAATTGAAGCCACTACTCCAACTGCAACACCGTCATTGACCCCCACGCCGACAATATCCCCAATCCCAACTCCCGCACCAATCACTAATCTGCAAATTAATGAGTTTATGACTCAACCGAGCATTGGAGATGAATGGGTAGAAATAATTAACATTGGTAACACCTCAATAAATTTGACAGGCTGGGGGATTTTTGACGCAAATAACACTAGAGCTGATGACTTAGCGCTAACTGGGACAATTACACCAGGTCAAATACTTGCTTTTAACCATAGCGCGGGTTGGCTTAACAATGCCGGAGATGGATTAAATTTAGAAAATAATTTAGGAGCTACAGTCAGCGCGCAAACTTACGCCTCAAGCAGTGCAAATGTTTCAATAGGTCGAAATATCGATGGTACCGGTTCATTCAAAAACTGCAACACGTCAACAAAAGGGTTAACAAATAATGGTTCATGCTAAATATATGACAAAAAGATTTATCAGAATTGGAATTGTTTTAGGAGTAATAGCAATATTAGTTTGGGCTAGTGGGGGAGTTATGAATATTTTCAAATCCCCTACCGCTTACGCTGTTGGGGACCTAACAGTTGACTGGGGAGTTCCACCTGGAACACCACTATTTAATATAGCTAATGCTGCACCGGGACAATCGGAAAATAGGAATGTTAATGTCACAAATTCATCACCAGACCTTAAACCCATCGCAGTTCGGGGTCTTTTAACTTCCGAAACAGCTAGTTTGTCTGGAGTTTTAGAAATAACAATCACACAAGGAGCTACTACGGTTTATGGCCCGAAAACACTTAGTCAATTTTTTAGTGAAAGCAATGGACCAGACGGAATGGCCTTAGGCAATTTAAATTCAGGAGCCACTAAACAATATACATTTAAATTAGATTTTGATCCAAATGCTGGAAATGAATTTCAAAACACAAAAATAGTTTTTGATTTACAAATCGGTGTCGCGTTTTCTCTACCCGCAGCTTGTGGGGATATCAGCCAATACACTTCAACAATAATGGGCACCTCAGGTAATGACAAACTTAATGGAACAAATAAAAAAGACTTGATAATTGGTCTTGAAGGAAACGACACAATTGATGGAGGAAATAATGATGACTGTATCGTTGGGGGAATGGGAAATAACAAACTTGATGGGGGAAATGGGAAAGATGTTATCACGGCAGAAAGTGGCAACGACACAATCGATGGGGGAAATGAGGATGACAATATCTCTGCAGGGGACGGGAACAACAACATTATTGGTGGAAATGGAAATGATCTAATAGTTTCAGGATCAGGAGTTGACACAATTGACGTTGGTAATGACAGGGATGAAGTTCATGCCGGCGGGGGAAACGACATCATTGACGGCGGAAACGGTGATGACAAGTTATTTGGGGAAACAGGAACTGACAAAGCTAACGGAGGAAATGGAAAAGACACATGTGAAGCAGAAACTCGAATTAAATGTGAACTTTGATGAAAGGGGGTGAATAATATGAACAAACTAATTTTGAAAGGAACAACAGGAGCTTTGGCAATTGGCCTTTTGGTCGCTACCACAGCATCCGCAGCATTTGCAGCAAACACAGTTAACATTAGTGGAAATGGAAAACAATCCGTTAACACAGTGACTGCTATCTCTGCAAATAAAAATATCACCAAGCAAACAAGTAACACCATGGCATTAACATTCGTCTCTTCTGTAGCTAACAGTGGAAACAACAAAGTTAATGGAAACACTGGTGGAACAAATGGAGTTACAACTGGCGCTTCCACATCAACAGTTACAACTACTGTTATGGGTGGATCCAATGAAGCAGTTGCTCCATCTTGTGGATGTGGCGATTCTACTGACGTTAGCATTACCGGAAACGGTAAAAAATCCGTTAACACAGTGACAGTCGTTTCCGGCACTACAAACGTCGTGAAACAAAAGAGTAACACCGTTGCTGTTACAGCAGTTTCCTCAGTCGCTAATACCGGCGGAAACACTGTGAAAGACAACACCAATGGAACAAATGGAGTCGTAACTGGCCCAGCTGATTCTAGTGTTGAAACTACAGTAACTGGAGAGGGCAATACAGTGCTCTAAACTTAAAAGCTGATCCCGGGAACAGCAATCTGACCCCGGGGCAAGCAATTAAGATGGCTTTGCAACAACAATAAGCCTCTTGGAATCAAGAAATCCTGAACAAGTGTACAAAGTCAGGGTTTCTTTTTTGGTGGGAGCAATTACTTTCACTTCACTCGGGTCAACAAGCTTTGTTTCCTCAACTTTGTATTTGTGCCATTTATCTTTAGTTAGAAGATAAATCTCGTCATCTTTTTGAATATATCTAATTGGACCAAATAGATCGTCCCTTGCATGAGCAAAAACAACGATATTACCTTTGTCACCGGGATTAGCCGATCCAACACCATGGGAGGCGGTTGTTTCTGAAAGTTCCCACAACCCATTTACTACTTTTGCTTCAATTATGGGAAGATCAACTTTATATTTAGGGACTAAAATCCTGATTGGGACTTCCCTAGTGTCTTTTTTGGAAAGAAGTTCTGATTTTATCTTTATAGGGTTAGATTGAGCAGAAGCAATGTTTTTCGTTGCTAGGGGAACCATTAATAGAACTAGGCCAATTACTATTAAGAGAATGGGCAGATAGTCCTTGAGGGTTAACTTTTTAGAAGTCTTTTTCCGGCGAGACCTAGGCATAAGATTCCAGCTAAATAGAATGCGACGTCAACTTTTTGAGTGCCTGCGGTCTTAGAAAGGCCCAGGACTTGTGGACTTGAAGAACTTCCTGAACTACCACCAGAACTACTTCCACCAGACGATCCTCCATTACTTCCTCCTGAGTTTGGAGTGCCTGTTGGATCTGGAGTTGGAACCTTAGTTGGTGTTTTTGTTGGCGTAGGAGTTTTACAGCAACCAGTTTGAGTATTGTTGCCGTTTCCATTATTAGTTATGGAAATACTAACTGTTGAATCGCCAGTAATAATAGTACTGTCTCCAGAATTACCTGAAGCACTGTTGCCACCTGTATTTGCATTAGCATTTACATTGTTAGTGATATTTGTGGTATTACTTTGGCTATTGGAGTTATTGTTGGTGTTTTGAACATTTACGTTGTTTTGGGAGTTGGCACCATTATTTTCAACACTGTAGTCGATTGCTTGTACTTGGGTTTTGACAAGAGCTAACACTAAGAGGAACGCAAAAATTGTAAAAAGAGTTTTTTGCACTAAAATAAATTGGGGGCAGGAGTGTTAGAGAAGAGCGGTCATTTTGGTGACTACTTGAGCCACTCTTTTCCTTAACAGGAAGAGTATAGCAAATGGCAAAGCCAAAATCAACCATGCCAAGTTTATTTTTACTTTTGATTTAGAAGATTTAGTGATTTTTGCATCTTTAACTCCAACAGATTCTTTCAAAGTGTTAGTTTTATTTTGTGCTCCAGCAAAGAAAGAGAGTACTCCGCCAGCAGGATTTGTTTGAGTTGTTTTTACAGTTTGTGTTGTTTGTGTATTAGTCTGTGTCCAACCAAGTACCGAACTTTGTTCTTGCTGTGTTTGATTACTATTATTTGTTGACTGTGAACTTTGTGAGTTAGCTACAGTTTGAGCAGCTGGCTTTGATTCTTTCTTTTGTCCTGGTGTTAAGAAATCACCAGTCCAACTACCAAATACGTTAACGACTGTGACAAACAATTTTCCATTGCCAGTAATATTATTGTTTACAAAGTTAACCATGTTAACAATGATATTGGCATCTCCAGTTTGAATTGCATTATCTCCCCCAGTGTTATAACTTGTTGAATTGCCACCTGTATTTGCTGAGAGGTTAACATTGTTATTTATGTTGGCATTATTGTTTTGAGTCGTATTGTTGTTGTTTGTGACACTACCATCTGTTGAATTTGTTGAACCGCTACCATTTCCGTTATTGGAAGCAGTTATCTGACCATTTTCGTCAACTGTTAGAACTGTTCCACCAGAAGCAGCCATATTTCCATCGGCTCCAACTAATTTACCAATCCATTTACCTGCGTCGTTAATTAAGACAAGCCACATATTACCGCCATCAAGATTATTGTTGGCGACATTCAAGACATTGGCTTGAACATTGGTGTTGCCTGTTGTGACTTCGGAATTACCACCAGTATTTGCATTCAATTTATTGTCTCCAGTAACTGCATCTAGATCAAGTGTGTTTGTAATATTGGCGTTATTGTTTTGTGTCGTGTTGTTATTGTTGGTTGCACTTCCATTAGCAGAATTTGTTGAATTGGATCCATTGCCAATATTGTTTGCAGCGAGACTTCCAGTTCCACAACAACCTGTCATTTGTTCTTCTGGGAAAACGATATCTCCATGAAGATCTCCATAAATGTTGACTACCCCGTAAACGACATTCCCTGCAAAATTGTTGTTAGCCATTGTCAGAACGTTTCCTGAAACATTCGCGTCGCCAGTTTGAATGGAACTATCTCCACCAGTATTTGCGTTAGCCTTGTTGTTCCCACTATTTGCTGACAAGACAAGGTCATTACCAACATTGGCGTCATTATTTTGGAAAGTGTTTGTGTTGTTTGTTAAATCAGAATTGGCCGTATTATTTGAATTTGCTCCATTACCTGTGTTGTTTGCTGATACGTTGCTGTTACCACAACCAGAGACACAATTTGCACCAAAGTCTAAGACGATGTCTCCAACGTGATCATCAGCGATATTAAATTCTGAGACCATGACGCCGTCAACATTTGTGTTCACTGCTGTGATTATTGTTCCTGAAACATTTGAATCTCCAGTTTTAATAGTTGTATCACCAACATTGCCATTACTTTTGTTACTTCCGGAATCAGAACTTAGACTAAGTCCGTTTGAAACGTTGGCATTGTTGTTTTGATTGGTATTGTCGTTGTTAACAACTGACGCTGAACCACTATTGTCTGAAGCCTGGCCATTATTTGCATTTACGATACTTACTCCATTTGTTGATCCTCCGTTTGTGCCAGCAAGATTTGAATTAGCATCTGTTACGATTGCTCCGTTAGTATTTGTGCTACCAGTATTTACAGTTGTATCACCAACGTTTCCACCACTATTGTTGTTGGATTTATTTTCTGATCTTTTCTTCTCTTTATTGGCCTCTTTATTTTTAGATTCTTCGTTATTTGAATTATTATTTGAATTACTTGGCGCTACTGGAGCCACTGGAGTTACTGGTGCTACAACAACTGGATTTGGGTTAGTTGGTGCTACAGGAGTTACTGGTGCTGTTGGCGTGGTTGGTGCAACTGGTGTTGCAACAGGTGCTGGTATTTGAGTTGCTTCAGGTTGAGGAGTTGGTGTTGCTTCTTGTTGAACTTGTTGAGTGGGCTCTGGCGTTGGTGTTCCTTCTTCTGCTAAAACAGCAAGGGGAGACATGTGACCCAAAAAGAGAATCACAATTAATAGTATGCTTAGCGATTTTGTAATTTTATTTTTAAGATTTTTCATTATCTAGTTTTAATTTTATTTTTCTCTATTTCGTAGGGGCTTTGCCTGAAGTGCTCAAGCAAAGACCCTTACGAAGTTTGAGATTTCAGTTATGAATGTTGAACCATCCAGAACATGAATGTACTCCAGTCAAAATCAAAGTCGAATTCTGGCAAAGGAGTAAGTTCTCCATTTCCAAACACGTTCCAGTTACTGGAATTTCCAACTTCTGTGTTTGAGGACGAATCCCCAGTTAAGATAGCTGGATCACTTCCTTCAACTGATCCGGTGTTATCGTTTGCTTTATTCCAACCAGATTTGGCTTTTGCGTCTACATTATTTTGTAGAGCTGCTGCATTCACTTGTTCAGCTAACTTAGTATTAACGAGTGAGGCATTGATATCATTGTCAGATTCTTTGCCATTTCCAGCTACTTTAGCTTTCAAATCGGTAACACATCCGCAATCAACGTCTGCCCAGTTAAAGTTAACATCATTGTCAACTCCGACCATTGCGTCTGCTTTTCCAGTTAAGATTGCAACTTCGCCTCCGGTATTAGCGTTGGCTTTGTTGTATCCTGAATTAGCTTTTGCATCAACGTCATTAGTGACGTTAGCTTCGTTTGCTTGAATGAGTGAATTAGCGTTAGAGAGTGCCAAGGCAATATCATTGTCTGACTTCTCTCCATTTCCTGAGATGATCAAGGAAACTTCTCCTTCATCTCCCATATGTCCTCCACCAATGTTTGCAACATTAGTATTAGCATGTGTGGAAACATCGGCTCCTGCAGTGGCTGCTCCTGTCACAACTGTGACATCGCCTCCAGTGTTTGCATTAGCTTTGTTTTTTCCACTGTTTGCTTTTGAATCAACGTTGTTTAAGACGTTTGCTTCATTTGTTTGTGCAACAACGTTAGCATTGGTCTGTGAAAGGTTTACATCATTATCTGATTTCTTTCCATTTCCAGAAATAGTAACGTTAGTGGAAGTGGCTCCGCAGCAATCAACATTGGCTACGTTTGTGTTCAAGTTATTGGCGACTTCTACATTAGATGTAGCTTTACCAGTCTTGATTAAAACGTCTCCAGAAGTGTTTCCACTAGCCTTGTTTCCTCCGCTATTGGATGTTGAATCAACATTGTTTGTGACATTAGCTACGTTACTTTGGGTAACGGCAGTAGTGTTTGAAACAGCTGCGTTGATTGTGGAATCGGATTTTGCTCCATTTCCACTCACTTCAAGATGGATTCCATCTTCTGCATAGGCGACTGGGGCCAAAATATTGGCGACCAAGAGGCCGGTTGCGAGAGCACCTACTAATTGTTTTTTAAAGTTTGTCATTTTATCGATTCACCCCCTTTCAATTTTTTTCCTTTCCGTCCTTTTATTTGTCACTCCCGATCGGGTTGATCTTCGCGACAAATAAAATAAAAAAACGGAGGCTTCCTGACCTGAATCTTCAATAGATTTTCTATGAATTTCAGATAAAGAAGTCTCCGTTTGCGGTAGACGTCCTAAATATTTATACTATATTTACTTGTAAACAGTTTTACAATTTGAAAATAGCTTTGTCAATATGTCAAATCTATCCTCTAACTTTTACTCTTGGCCGGTTTTAAATCTTTAGAAATTTCAAATTTTGTCTTCTTAATATTTCTTGCAGTTACTTGGGTGACAACTCCATCTTGAATGTAGATTTCAACACTACCGAAACGGATATTTTGGAGAGCGGCTTGTATTTCGTCGTTTAATGATGGTTTTTTAGATTGTCCTTGCATAAACTTAGTTAAAGTTTAGGGGAATGGATTCTTTCTTGCCTTCAAGATCACCAACTCTTAGGATTAAATCTTTATCTGTGTCGTTAATTGGAAATCCAAGACGAGTTTGTTTTGTGGATTCTGGTTGCACTTCAACTGGATCGTTATGAATTTCAGCAGCCAACCATTCATCTTTATTACCGTTGACATTAAGTCTTACATAGTTTCTGACTTTCATTTGAATAAATTTGTCAGAACTATTTGTTAATTTAATTGTGGTTATTAAATAAGTTCTACCTTTTACAGCAACTGCTTTTTGTCCTTGGAGAATTATTTCGTCTCGAAGTTCAGCGTCACCTAATAAGAATTTGAGAGTGGCGATTGTCTTTCCTTTATCATCTTTAAGAGGGAATTCAAAAGTTTTATTAACGGTCATTTTTGCTCTTGGACCTTTCAACTCAACTCTATTATCTACTGAATTAGCGTGTGAGTTCGCAATTGCTGAAGTTATAAATTTGCCGACGAAGAAAATTGCTCCAAGAGCAACTATGGCAACAATAACAATAGGGAGGTAGTTTTTAAATTTATTTCCGTTTCTTCCGGAAGAAAGTTTTGATTTTATATTTGAAATAATGTTTGAGCCTTTACTTTGAGTGTCAGAAGCAAAGTCTTGAACCATTGAAAGAATTTCAGGAATTGGATTTTGGGGAATTTCTAAAGTAATAGTGGTTGCCCTTCGAGTTTTCATAAAAAAACTTTTGGGCAGAAGTTAAACGCAATGATACAAGCCAATTCTAAATGTGTCAACTAGGAAACTGCAGCTTTTTAAAGAAGTTTTCAAACATTTCTTTAATCTGTTCTAAAATATTTTGTTTTACCTCTTTTGTCTCTGATTTAACATCTTCAGTATTTATAGTTGCGACACCTTTAACTTCTGGAGAACTGCTGGCTTTTGGAGTGGGTTTAAGATTGTCTTCAACTTTTGCTTCACCTTTTTTAACTTCCACTTTCATACCTGGACTAGTTTTAACAGTAGTTTCACCATTTATTGTTTCAACATGAATTGAGCCTTGTTCGTTACTTTCAATATGTGTTGTTTCACCATTTGTTGTAGTTGTTATAGATGTATGAGAGGAAGAACCACCCGTTGAAGTTTGTGAGGAATTAACATTACTTGTTACATTTGTGTTGACAGTACTTTCGGCAAGAAACATACGTCAAGGAAGATACTATAGAGCTTTCTTTTTTGCAAGAACTAGAGCGGAAGTTCCTCCGATTGCCATGAGTCCTACGAGAACATATATATAGTCTTCAGTTCCTGTTGCTGGAATGTGTGAGTAACTTGGAACTCTAGTTGGCATTGGACTAATATAGCCAGTTGGGATTGGAGTTATGGTTACAACTGGAGTTGGTGTAGGTGTAATTGTTCCTGGGAAAAACCTTTCTCTAATCCTGTCACCAATCCATTTAGCAGCAAGAACAATGAGAATAATTACAATCAAACCCACAATTGCTGCCACGACTTTTCGCAAAATGTCTGATGTATCGGATTTTGGTTCTGGAAGAGTTGTTTCGTCTGCCATAGGTTTAATAAATTCTTGGGCAGAGAATTAAATGGATGATACAGTTTTATATGATAAATTGCAAGAGCGGTTTTATAACTATTTTAAATCTATTCTTTGTGATGTAATATTTGGACATGCTTCAGGGAAAAGTTGTTTTCGGTGACTGGCACTTTGAATTTGCAAAAGCAAAAGGTTCACACATTTGGGATGTAAATGGTAAAAGGTATTTAGATTTTACCTCTGGTTGGAATGTTACTAATTTAGGATGGAACCACCCTGAGGTAAATGCTGCTGTTGCTAAACAAGCTAAAGAAAACCCATACTCACCAATGTGGGAACCGAATCCAATTATTCAAGATTATGCAGACGCCCTAGCATCAGAACTTCCACAAGAACTAAATACTTTTTCCAGATGCACGGGAGGGACGGAAGCAAACGAACAAGCAATAAAACTCGCAAGAGCTTACACAGGTAAAGAGAAAATTCTTGCCTTTACTCCATCTTATAATGGAGAGTCATTCACCGAGTTATCACTTGGGGTTCCCAGAGAATTTCTAAAAAGACTTGGCAAAATACCAAATGAATTCGTACAAATGGAATTCCCCTCAGTGTTTCATTCGGATAAAACCGAACAGGAAATACTTGAAGATTTTTCTATTAAACTTGAATCAATCTTAAAAGAGGAAACCTTTGCTGCTGTTATAACTGAAGCAGGAATGATAACTGGGTGGGGATCGGCACTAGTTGCCCCAAAAGGTTATTTAAGTGTCCTTTCAAGACTTACTAAAAAATATGGTGTGGTTCTAATTTTAGATGAAGTTGGAACTGGATTTGGAAGGTGTGGAGAAATGTTTGGAATGTATTTAGAAAAAGACTTTGTTCCTGATATTGCAACATTTGCTAAGGGAATCTCTAATGGGGCAGCACCACTTGGTGCAGTTGCAATGAAAAAGAAAATAGCTGAAGACACAATGGGAGACTGTTTTCTTATTTCCACATTTGGATGGACCCCACTAAGCTGTGCCGCCGGGCTGGAAACTCTTAAAATTCACAAAAGAGAAAAAACTTGGGAACAATCTAAATCTAAAGGGGAAATCTTGATGAAAGAGTTAAAGGATAGATTTAAAGACAATAAACTTATTGGTGATGTGCGGGGCCAGGGGCTTGAGATAGGTTTGCAGTTTGTCAAAGCGGCAGAAACAAAAATTTCTAACCCCGAATTAGCCAGTGTAGTTGCTGAAAAATGTAGGTCTAATGGGCTAGATGTTATCTACGGAGATGATGGCGTGATTCAATTGATGCCAGCACTTACAATATCTCAAGAAGACCTAATTAAAGGTTGCGATTTATTGAAGAAATCTGTAGATGAAGTTCAAGGAAAAGGTGAAAATGCAAAGTTAAGAGCTTACGTTGCTTAATTTTCACTCATAAACTGGCTCTACAATTTCCATTTCCCAAGGTTTTTTGCCATTTACCGGTATTTTTAAGGCATAACCTAAAGCATTGGCAATTGCAGCGCCAACTCGTAGTCCTGTAAAACTTCCCGGACCCTCAAAAACTTCGATTTCAGTTAAGTCTTCTAGTTTTTTATTTTCTTTAGCCAAGAGCTCTTTAATCATTGGAAGAACAACTTGAGAATGTTCAATTCTAGAATCTTCACCTAACTCTAGGTCGTCAAGACGGACGATAGTTTTTTCATTGGAACCGGTATTAATGTAAAGTTTCATATTCAATTTCCCTTTCGTTTTCAGAAATACCAGTTAGTTTAACTTCAATCCTTTGGCGGGGGAGACGTGATTCAATTTTTTCGGGCCACTCTATTATAACTATGTTTTTTGGATTAGCTAAAATTTCATCAATGCCTAGTCCCCTCGCCTCTTCTAAATCATTTAATCTGTATAGGTCAATATGATAAAGAAAATTGTCCCCTACTTCATATCTACGCATTAATATAAAGGTTGGGCTAATTATGTTTTGTTTAACTCCTAAACCTTTAGCAATCCCTTGAGTTAAAGTTGTCTTCCCTGCTCCCATATCGCCATACAAGCAAACAATGCCGCCATTTTTTAAATTTTCCCCTATCCCCTCCCCTGTTTTTTGGGTTTCTTTGAAAGATGCTGTTTTAACTTTCATTGATATATTTTACATCAATTGACTTATGGTTTAAATTCGGTCATATTATGGTTAATGTATGAGGATATAAAAGAACAGATTGTTGTGGCAGCTGTTTTTCGAAATGGCCATGCTCTCCCCCGCTCTTTTCTTTGGAAAGGCAGAAAATACTCAGTTGACAGCATTAATCTCGAACACACAGAAAAAAGAGGCGATAATATTTTATTCTGCTTTTCTATAATGGCTTCTGGAAATTTCTACGAACTCTCCTTTGACAATATTAACCTTATTTGGAAACTCGAAAAGATATGGCAATAATGCACATAGACATGAATTCGTATTTTGCTACGGTTGAGCAACAAGCGAATCCCCTACTTGTTGGAAAACCAATTGCAGTGTCTGGCAGACCAAGCATCCACTCTGTTGTTGCCACAGCTTCTTATGAAGCAAAGACATTGGGTGTTAGAGCGGGAATGAATACTTTTGAAGCAAAACGGTTATGCCCAAACTTAATTTTTATACGGGGAGATCCCAATAAATACATTGACATAACTGGAAGGTTGATTAGGATTTTCAAAAATTACTCTCCACTTATCGAGGTTTTTTCTATTGATGAAGTTTTTTTAGAGACACAAGGAGACACAACTAAAATTGCATTAGAAATTAAAGAACAAATTAAAAAAGAAATTGGAACACACATGACCTGCTCAATTGGCATTGCGAAGAATAAATTCTTAGCAAAGCTTGCTTCTGAAAAGAAGAAACCCGATGGGTTAGTTGTAATAGATGAAAATAATTTAGACTACATGCTTTTATCTTCAAAACTTGAGGACTTTTGTGGAATTGGCAGAAGAATTTTAAAAAGACTAAATGCACTTGGTGTCTATAATGTTGATCAGCTTAGAAAAATCCCGCTACCTATTTTAGTTGCGGCATTTGGAAACGTCTCGGGAAATCATCTACATAATATGGCTTTTGGGATCGACTATTCAAAAGTTGTCCCAGATTTTGAAGCAGAGGAAGCAAAATCTTATTCTCACGCACTAACTCTTAAAAAGGCTACTGACGACAAACATTATGTTGAGGCAATACTTCTTAGATTATCCGAAAAGGTGGCAAGAAGGATGAGAGCGGACAATTTTTCTGGAAAAGTTGTCAGTTTATATATTAGATTCCCTACCATGACTGGGGTTTCGGAACAAAAAATGCTTCCCCATTACATTAATGACGGTTCTCAAATATTTGAAATAGCTAGAGAAATGTTCCCAAAGGAATTTCCGGTGGTACGAATGTTGTCAGTTGGTATTTCATATTTGAAAAAGAATAACCTATTAACAGAGTCTCTTTTACCAGAAGATCAACGTGCGGGGAAAATCACCAGCTCAATGGATATTGTGAATGACAAGTTTGGAGAGAATTCTGTTTTTAGAGCGGCAGTCCTTCCAGCATTTGAAAGAGAGAGAAATGTTGCAGGAATTAGAACTAAACTCCGTTTCCAGTAGGACCTAAATTAACCCAGTTAAAGTTTCTAAATACCCATTCGGCAAGTCGAGCACTTTCTGTAAAACGATCATTAGATTTTAAAAGGACAATAATTACACGGTGACCGTCTCTGGAAACTGAGGTAATTAAACACTGGCCGGCCTCATCTGTAAAACCCGTCTTTATACCATCAACACCGTCAACTTTGCCCAGTAGTTGGTTGACGTTAGTAAGAGGATAAGTTTTCTTACCCGTTACATCAAATAGGGTTATACCACTTGTTGATACTGCTTTACTAATCATTTCGTTTTTAATAGCCTCTGCTGCCAGAAGAGATAAATCATTAGCTGTTGTGTACTGGTTTGGGTGGTCAAAACCAGCAGGATTTTGGAAATGAGTGTTTGTTAAATGGAGACTTTCTGCTTTTTTATTCATGGCCTCTACGAAATTTTCAATGCCACCTGGATAATTGTCTGCAAGCGTATAGGCTGCATCACCACCGGATGGAATTAAAAGTCCGTAAATCAGATTCTTTACGGAAATAGTGTCACCTACTTTTAGTCCCATGTCAGCTTCCGCCTCAACCGGGGCAAGACGTTTTACAGTTATGGTTGAGTTTGGATCGTAATAATCGAGAGCAACAAGAGCTGTCATAAGCTTAGTTATTGAAGCTGGTTTTAATCTGGCGTTTGGATTTAATTCAAACATTGGGACAAAGGAATCGACATCTCTAATCATGATTGCTTCAGCTGTGGTTTGGGGAAGGGAATCTAAATAAACTCTTTCTGGATAAGGAGCAGGAGTGAAATTGTCGAATTCACTTGCTCTTACTAATGGTGGTTTATATTCTAATCTTAGGTTATCGTAATAGCCTTCACCAGGAAGGAGTAGAAAAAAAAGTGAGATGACAACCGCGGTAATGATTCGATACCAATTCTTTTTAGACCAAGAAGAGAACAAAGCTAGCCTTTTTTTATAAAGCCGTTTTCTTTTGTGGACAGAACTTTTCTTTTTCATTCACTTTTCTTTTTTGGGGCGATTTTCAATCCTAGTTCAGAAAGCTGCTCTTCTTCAACTGGAGAAGGGGCTTCCATCACTGAAATATGACCGGACGCTCCAGCTGGAAACGCCATTGCTTCTCTGACACTTGGCTCACCAAGTGCAGCCATGATAAACCTATCAATACCGGGAGCAATTCCACCATGAGGAGGAACGCCATAAGTAAATGCTTTAATCAAGTGTCCAAACTTTTCCTCAATTTGCTTTCTAGTGTGCCCTAAAATTTCAAATATCTTTGTTTGAAGTTCTGGATCTGTTATTCGAATACTTCCGCCACCAATTTCAAAACCATTTAAAACAAAGTCATATTGATCAGCTGTAGCTTCCTGGAATACCTTTTCGTCTTTATCTTTTGGATTAGCTTTAATTATTCCTTCAATGAATTCCTTTTTGGGGGCTGTAAAGGGATGATGAGTTGCATCCCATCTATTTTCTTTTTCTTTCCACTCAAATAGTGGGAAATCAACAACCCAACCAAATGCTAATTCATTTGGGTCATTTTTATCTTTGCGTAGATCAGGCTTATCGTTGCCATATTTACTCATGGCTTCTTCATAAGTTAGAACCGGAAATGGAACTTGGCTGATATACTTGTCTGGAAATATTTCTTTAACTATTTCTATATACATCTCCTCTATAAGACGCCTTATTTCCTCTTGGGTGATGAAAGACATTTCGACGTCAAGCTGAGTGAATTCACCATAGGCTCTATCTGCTCTTGGATCTTCATCGCGGAAACACCTAGCAATTTGGAAATACCGCTCAATTCCAGCAACCATTAGAAGTTGTTTATATTGCTGAGGCGACTGGGGGAGCGCATAAAATTCACCTGGGTGCATTCTTGAGGGCACAAGGAAATCTCTCGCTCCTTCTGGAGTGGCTTTAGTTATGATTGGTGTTTCAATTTCCCAGAAATCTTTACCCAGCAAATATTGACGCATCTTACGAATTGTTTTGTTTCGCAAATCAAGATTTCTGCGCATTCTTGGGCGTCTTAAATCTAGATAGCGATACTTCATTCGAACTTCTTCGTCAATATCTAGACCATCAGTATCAATAGGAAATGGCATAGTGTCGGCTTTACTGAGTACTTCTATCTTTTCTGCTTCGAGTTCAATTTTTCCAGTTTCTATCTTTGCGTTGATAAGTTTTTCTGGTCTTTCTTTCACTCTTCCTGTTATTTCAACAACATATTCTGTGTTTGCAGCCCCCGCAATATCCGCTGTCGCCACTACCTGGACGACTCCCCATCTGTCTCTTAAGTCGATGAAGACTATTTTTCCGTGGTCACGGCGTGTTTGCACCCAGCCTTTTAGAATAACTGTTTCTCCTATTTTGTTAATTGTATCTTTGGTTAGAGTTCTTTCCATATGCATAAAAAAACCGCCCTTACTTATTTAGTATACAAGGACGGAGAGTTCCGTGGTACCACCTTGATTGCTTCTCAAATATTCACTTAAGCTCCGGCTTTGTTATGCCATCAACGCTTTACTTTAATTATTCTAGCACGATATCTTTAATTTTCAACTGGAGGTTTGAGCGGCCATTATAAACATTTAAATCTAAATTATAGGCAACGTTTATTTTATTACCTATTTTCAATTCTTGTGCTTTTTTTCCTTGATTAAAGGCTATGCAATCAAATCCTCCGGCTTTTAACTTGAGATGTTTACCCTCAGTTCCGACAGTTCTCAAATCTTGAATGGTTACACCCGAAGCGAAAACTGGTTCCGGATTCCCTATCCCAAATGGTTGCATTTGAGAAATCTCCGTGTAGAGGTCCATGGTTAAATCCGACAAATTTAGCTCACAATCAATACGCAGAACTTTTTCCAGCATTTCAGAGTCGATTTTTTCAGAAGCAATTTTTATAATTCTTCTTCTAAAGTTATCAATCTGAGTTGTTTCAATAGTGAAACCAGCGGCCATTGGATGACCACCTGCATTAATTAATATATCTTCAGTCTCTCTTATGGCTTCAATTATGTTGAAACTCGAAATAGATCTTGCAGAAGCTTTACTGATCTCAGAGTTTTTAGCTATAACAATTGATGGTAA
This sequence comes from uncultured Gammaproteobacteria bacterium, assembly GCA_964576435.1. Lineage (GTDB taxonomy): Bacteria > Patescibacteriota > Microgenomatia > JAMCZE01 > JAMCZE01 > CAZNUP01. The sequence continues at coordinate 392,694 of CAZNUP010000001.1, read as the reverse complement.
ATGGTACTTTTCAGTTAGCTTTCCGGCTATCAGCCCAATTACTCCTTGATGATAGGATTCGTCTTCAACCACAATAATCTTTTCTGTATTAGTTAAAGTTAGGAGCAATGCATGGTTTACTTGCTCTTCAAGCATGCGCTGCCGATTTTTATTGATTTGATCTAACTCTTTTGCGTAACCAAGGGCTTTCTCCTCGTCTCTTGTACATAAAAGCCTTAGTCCTAGAAGAGCACTGTCAATCCTTCCTGAGGCATTTAACCTTGGACCAATCATATAACCAATTTCATAGGTACCAACTTTGTCAATTCCAGCAACACTAAATAAAGCTTTTAATCCAGGACGCGCCGTGGCACTTAACTCTTTGAGACCAAACTTAACAATTGATCTATTTGCACCTGTTAATGGCATCAAATCTGTAACTGTTGCTATAGCGGCAAGTTCCAAAACTTCATTACCTAGTTCTTTGCAAAAGATATAGGAAATTCCTGCTGCACAGAGCTGTGTTGTGTGAACTATGGCGAAAGCTTTTGGAAGATCTTTTGGTTTTTCGTGATGGTCCAATATTATGACATCAATATTTTTGGATTTTGCATAATCAACCGCTTCGTGGGCAACAATTCCTGAATCAACTGAAATTATTAAGCTTGCAGAAACTTGATCTATACCTTCAATAGACAAACCGTAGCCGTCTTTTTCTCTATGAGGAATAAATGGCAATGCCTTGGCTCCTAGTTTTTCCAATGTTTCCCAAACAATTGCCGCTGAGCACATCCCGTCGGCATCATAGTCTCCGTAGACAATAATTGACTCCTGATTTTTAATAGCTTCTTTAATTCGGTCTATAGTTTTTTTTACTTGTTTTGAATCTATTCCTACATCTTTTGGAGTTAGGTTCGAAGGATTAATTGGATTTAAAAATTCTTCCTTGTCTTTAATGCCTCGGTTTTTTAATAAGACAGCAAGAATGTTATCTGATTTTTCTGATAGGATGTTCCATTTCATGCTAAAATTCTCCTATGGAGATACCGGACAAAGTTACCAGTTTTATGAAGTCTGTGCAAGAAGCAGGGTTTCAATGTTTTGCAGTGGGAGGCGGAGTTCGTGACCTTCTTTTGAACCGGATTGTTAAAGATTGGGATTTTACAACGAATGCAACACCAGAAAAAATTCAAGAAATCTTTCCCGAAAGTTTTTATGACAATAGCTACGGCACGGTCGGAGTGAAGATGGATCCTGAAATTTTTGAAATAACTCCATTTAGAAAAGAGGGTAAATATTCGGACCTTAGACACCCAGACAAAATCGAATGGGCAGAGACTTTAGATGAAGATCTTGGAAGACGAGACTTCACAATTAATGCAATGGCAACAGATGGGCAAAAAATTATTGACCCATTTAATGGCCAGGAGGATTTAAAAAATAAATTAATTAGAGCAGTTGGTGATCCCGATAAGAGATTTCAGGAAGATGCTTTAAGACTTATGAGGGCTATTAGAATTGCTACACAACTTGGATTTACGATCGAAGAAAAGACCTGGGCAGCTATTTGGAACAATGCCTCACTTATAAAGAATATTTCCTCTGAAAGAATTAGAGATGAACTTGTTAAGATCTTAACATCTGACTATCCTGCGGATGGAATAAGACTTTTAGATAATGCTGGGATTTTGGAATATATTCTTCCTGAGTTGACTGCCGGGAAAGGAGTTGACCAAAAAGGAACACACCATGTTGACGATGTATTTACTCACAGTGTTAAAGCATTACAGTTTTGTGAGAATAAAGATTGGGTGGTCAGGTTTGCCACACTTGTTCATGATATTGGAAAGCCTGTAACTTACAGGGAAAGAAATGGAAAAGCTACTTTTTATAACCACGAATTAGTTGGAGCAAATATTGCCCGAGACATTGCCGAACGACTACACTTTTCAAAGGAGCAAAGAGAGAAGATTTGGATGCTTGTTCGCTGGCATATGTTCTCCGTATCAGAATTTTTATCTGATTCAGCTATAAGGAGATTTATTAGACGAGTTGGCGCAGAAAATACAACAGATATCTTAGATCTTAGAACAGCTGATAGGCTCGGGTCAGGATCAAAAAAAACTAGTTGGAGACATGAAGATTTTAAGACTAGAATTATAGAAGTTCAAAAACATATCCCGTCAGTCACAGATCTAAAAATAAACGGTAAAGATGTAATGGAAGTCTTAAATATCCCTGGTGGTCCAAAAGTAGGAGAAGTTTTGAATAAACTTTTTACTGATATATCTGAGGATCCAACCAAAAATAACCGAGAATACTTATTGGGACAGATTGAAAAATTCAAATAGAAATATCTTTACAACTCGCACAATTTATTTCTTCTTTTCCTTCTCTTCCCAAATTACCAGAAGTGGAGTGGCATTGAATATAGAAGAATATGTTCCACTAGCGACACCAATAAAGAGTGCTACGCAGAACCACTTAATAGATTCACCACCAAACAAGATTAAGGCCAAAAGTGTAAACAGAACAGTTAACGATGTTGTTAATGATCTACCCAATGTTTGAAGTAACGACTCATTGGCAACATCTTCAAAAGACATTTTATTTCCATCTTTCCTTAGATTCTCTCGAAGCCTATCAAAAACTACGATTGTGTCGTGGACACTAAAGCCAATAATAGTTAAAAGAGCTGTTACAAAAAGTGCATCTACTTCTACTCCCCAGAAATGACCCAAGATGGCAAAGACTCCAACAACAAGTAAGACGTCATGGAGAAGAGCAACAACCGCACTTACACCAAACTTCCAAGATTTATAGGGAGCTGGGATTTGTCTAAAGGCGTAGGCAATATAAAGGACTATTGCCAAACTTGCTAAAGCAATTCCTTGAAGAGCTTTTATCGTTAGCTCTTTACCAATAACAGGACCTACTGTTTCAAAGCGTTCTACTTTTTTACCAAAAACTGCGTCTTTAGTTTTTGTATCGATTGGTTTTGTTCTATAAATATATGTTCCGTTGCTAGTTTTTTGAATTGAAACGATTTCAATTTTTGGATCTTTTATTTTTTCAGAAACTTCAATGACACTTCCCCCTGTAAAATCAATTGAAAGCTTTAATCCATACCGGGCCAAGAAATAGAGACCTGGCAAAATTAGAATTAGTGAAATTAAGAAATAAACATTTTTATATTTCATTAAATTCATCATTTGTCGCTCCTTTCAAAAACTCTTAGAAAAGTCCTGGTTACTGTTACAGCTGTAAAGAGTGAGACTATGATTCCAATTCCAAGGGTTAGAGCAAAACCACGAACTACACCTGTGCCAAACCAGTAAAGAATTGCACAGGTTATTAAAGAACTAATATTTGAATCTCTAATTGAGGGAAATGCCCGTGAGAATCCAGCCTCAATAGCAGCTTTCCTCGTTCTTCCCCAACGTATTTCTTCTTTCATGCGCTCAAAAATCAATATGTTTGCATCTACTGCCATACCAATAGAAAGTATAAAACCCGCAATCCCAGCTAACGTTAGAGTTACAGGAATTAACTTGAATAGTGCAAGAACGATAAGAGAATAGATTACTAATGCCATATCGGCATACACACCAAGACGGCCATAATTAGCAATCATAAAGATTGCAACGATTGAAAGACCGATTATGCCAGCTAATATACTTTGATCGATTGATTCTTTACCAAGTGTTGCACCAATTGTTCTTTGCTCGACGACTTTAACTGGGGCTGGAAGAGCTCCGGAATTTAAAAGAGTTGAAATTTGCTTAGTTTCGGCGGCTGTAAATCTGCCACTGATTTGTGTCTGACCGTTTGGAATTGGGCCCATGACGGTTGGTGGATCCATGATTGGTTGGCCGTCAAGCATGATTGCGATACGTCTTCCTACATTTCTTGTAGTTATGTCTGCCCACTTTTCTGCACCTTCATCGGTGAAAGTTAAATCAATAATCGCCTGTCCAGATTTGGAATCAAAAGCTGGTTTTGCAATTTTGACATCTCGACCAGTTAAATTTGTTAGTCTTTGAAACGGACCGAACATTATTGCCGACTCTGTTGAAACCTTGGCTGATTCGGAAGCATCTACTTCCTCACGAAAAGTTAGATCGGCTGTTTTCCCAACAAGCTTTAATGCCTCATTAGTGTCTGTTACACCAGCAAGTTCAACTATTACTCGGTAATCACCACCAGATTTTGAAGTTTGGACAACTGGTTCAGAAACTCCGTAAAGATTAACTCTTCTTTCAATAATCCCTTTAAGCGACTCGAGAGCCTGATCTCTATCTGCAGAATTTACTTTTGACATGTCGGCATTTAGGACGAGTCTTGTACCACCTGCCAAATCTAAGCCTTCTTTGAGATTTTTATGAAAATTAATTTGAGGAATTGGCTTTGGTAAATCAATAAACACAGCTAGCGCTGTTATTAAAATAATAAACCAAAGTAAAAATCTACTTTTCATCTTTGTTTTCTGACAAAATTAATTGTTTTGGACCATCAAAACTAATTATTAGCTCACCTTTGTGAGGTAACTTTTTTAATCTAATGTTGTCACCTTTTTTAACTCCCAACTGTTTGGCAAATTTTTTTGGGATCGTTACTGCAAGACTATTTCCTGATTGGATAATTTTGGACATGGTTTTAGGAGATCATCTCTTCTTCGTCACCAACAACCATGACTCTGCCACCTTCAAGAATGCCAAGAATAAAAGGATCTTTTTTCTTTTTTCTAAAACTAAATTCTTCTTCGGTCATTGGAGTGAAAAAAATTTCTCTACCTCTTCGAACTTCCTCTTCACGAACAAGTGCAGCAACTTCAGGAATAACTACAGTTCCCACAATTAAAAGATCAACCTTTTCTGTGGAACCTGGAATATTTCTTGCAAACTTTCCAGAAAGCATGGCAAATTTTATTCTTCCTAGTTTATTTTTATTTTTGAGGATTCCTCCACCCAAACCAGTAGTTTTAGTAATAAGCTCTAACAGATCATAATAGAGAGGGTAATCTTTCCTAAAGGTGTAATAGAGTCTATTTGCCCGGTGTTCTTTGGAAACCATACCTGCTTTGTCCATGTGAGCAAGTTCGCGCCTAACTGCGTTAATTTCCTCTTTGCTTCTTCTTACAAGTTCCCTTACGTGAATCATTTGACCGGGTTCAGAGAGGAAGATCTGGAGCAGTTTTACCCGGACCCTAGAAATTATGAGATCTTCGAGCATTTCGCCTATTTTAGCTTATTTTAACCGCCTGTCCAGTTGGTAATGTTTCAATCCAAATGAGACCACGATTAAATTTGATTTCATTACCATCTGCATCATAGAAAATGGTTCTATCTGTTCTAGTAGGTTTTTGCCAAGTTCCTACAATTTGTTTACCGTCAATTAAGATTATGGCCTTACCTGTGCCCTTATTTTGATAAAGGGTGTGCGCACCGTGACCTTCTTCGTTATATCCATCTTGAGCTATGGACATGGGCATAAATTGAATGACGACGTTTTTGGCAGAAATTTGTTGATTGGTATTTAAGTCTTTAAAAGGTTTTCCACCATTTGTTCTTAGGAAAGAGTTACTGTCTTTGTCATATTTCCAACCTACTGAGTAGTCATCAAGGTATGAAGCCTCTGTCTGGCTGAAATTGAAATTAGCGGAAAGGTTGGATGGTCTTTGACCAAGAGAAGCATCGTCTTTAAATTTCCAAGGCACGAAATTTTCATCCCACGATGTTGTAGCGCCAGTTCGTTCGTTTGTTTGAGTGTTTGTCAGCCCTCTTTGTTTGGCAGCAAAATTCCAATCAGTTACTGGAACTGTGTACATGGTGTGCTCTGTAGCTACGTCGCCTAGGCGTTCATAATCTCTTCTAAAGACTGGTAATCCAAGACTAATACCATCAAGATCGTTGTATTGCTGCCAACCATATTTTTGAATTTGACCCAGAGCATCGGCAGGCCCATCTGAATTTGCGCCACCAACGTGAGCATAAAGTGGATTATCACCGTATTCCGAAATCCAATCTAGGTAATATGTCCTTGCGGAACGAACTGGGCCAACAATTTCAGCATCTTTACAATAGAAAACGGTTAAAAATCTAGTAATTCCACCTTCGGCAACTGCTTCATAAACGACGTCAGCAAATGATAAACCTGATTGTGGCCTCGCTGCAGTTGAATTTTCCACCATAATACCCAAAGGACGTCTTTTTTCCCAAACTTCTCGTTCTGGTTTACTTTGCATTCGGCCATTAAGTGGACACTCTTCTGTTTTTGGCAAAGCTGCATATTTTTTCTGTAAGGCTGCGAATTGACCTGGGGTTGTTGTGGTTTGTTCAGTTACAATTGCCATTTCTGTAGCGCCTGGATGGAAATAGGAAAAAGCAAAATAGGAAAGACCTGCGGAGACCAGATAAGCTACTACTATGATGATAATTAAAGACGATTTACCCTTTTTCATTGAATATTTTTTGTATCCACATATGGTATCAGGCTTTACACAAAGTAGTCAATATGTTAAAAACCGATATGGCTAGAAAAACTAAAGCAGAAAAAATCGCCACAAACCTTAGACAACAGGAAAAAGTTCAGTATTCTTTAAACTTAGCACAAAGCCAATCAACAACACCAAAGGCAGTTGAAATTAGATCATCTGACTATGATTATGTTGTTTCGGATTTGAAGAGAATAGGGATATTTACAGTCTTAGCTTTTGGAGCGGAATTTATTCTTTGGTATTTTCTTAGGGTTCGATAGCAAATTCTTCAATTTCTCCATTATCAAGATCAATTATATTGCCACCATCACCAATTACTGAAATTCCGTCCGGAGCAAAAGGAAGAATTGTTTCTTCCTCCCCCACCTCTTTTGCCTTTAGTACAACAAGATTGTTGGCACTTATATGAGACATTGAGGTTGGATTTAGTAATTGAGGCTTATAAAAACCTTCTGTAGTCGGACCAACCTTTGAATCCATTTCATAAGAGACTACTTTAGGTAACCCTTTGGGATTGTTCACCCAATAATATATGTTAGGCTCTTGGTTTGGTTTCACAGGACCGTATGAATTAATTGATGAAAATAATGTTTCACTGCCTTCACCTAATGTTTGCCTACCAAAGTTGTTCCCCGCTTTGAAAATAAAAACATTGTTTCCTGTCCAACTAGCTTGAGTGGGCCAAGCACTTCCACTGGCTTCCAGAGAGACTTCTTCTTTTCCTGAATTATTGAGAACCCAAATAGTATTTTTGTCATTTGGATTTGGTTGAGTTAGTGTATTTGTAACTAATAAATAATTGTTGTCTGGCGAAAAACTTAATGAAATATCATCATCAAGACTACCTCCCCTGCCACCAGTCCCAATACTTGGTAAAGAAAAATTTTTGATTGTTTTTATTTCACCATTTGACTCCATATCTAATTTCATTTCCTGCATTGTGGGTTTATATATAAAAGCCAAATTATTATTTGAACTGTTCCACGCAAAAGCTAAGATTTGTGGCTTTTCAAGTTCAACAGTTTCAGAACCAGTAGAAATATTTTTTGTTACAACCTGACAGGTCAACGTACATCTTATATAGGAAATGTCATTTTTATTTTTCCAAGTGAGGCCCGACACAAGAGAACTTGATGAGGCAACTAATTCTTTTTTGTCGGTACCATCAGAATTTATTAACCAAAGAGAATTAGATTTAACGTATGCAATCTTTTTTATGTCAGAACTAGCTGTTGCTGGTTTTTCTATCTTTACTTGTGTTTTAACCACAGTCACGGATTTGTTTGGAATTTTTTCTTTAGAAAATTGATAGGCAATAAATCCTGCAATTAATAAAAAGGCAATTAAAATTACTCCAAGAAGAATAATTATCTTTTTGCTAGTCTTTTTTGAATTTAATTCACTAAGGGAGGCTTGAAGTTCGGGATTTGGGGCAGGCTGATTTTCGTCCATTAAAGATATCTATTGACCTTGGCGCTTTTTTGCAGATTTGTAAAAATAGTTTGGAATTCAGTATTTTTCTTCTGATTTAAAATTGCTTGTTTAGCTTCGTTTCTTAGACCTGCTTCATCTGTTGCAGTCAAGAAATCTTTATTTTGAGTTAAGTATTCATCAATTTCAGAATCGGAAATTTTAATTTCAGACGTCATCATTTTTTCCACTAGCATTTGAATTAGGAGTCGTCTTTTCAAGTCATCCAGAGTAATTCCCTGGCCACTAAGAGCTTGCTCAAGGGTTGTTCCCTGTGGCAAAGTTTTTTGAATTTCAGTTATTTGGATGTCAATTTCTTGCGGAGTTACAGTCACACCCTTTTTAGCTGCTGCATTTAAAATAATTTGTTCGTTGACCATTTGGTCTAGAATTTTTTGTCCATTTACTGAAACTATTCTACTTTCAAATGCAGGCCTCCAAATTGGCATTCCATCTACAGTAGCCACAACAAACAGACTTCGATTTTTAATTATGATAAACCCTAAAATAATTACGACTGCAGCGACAAATAAAATTAGACCCATGCGGCGTTTTTTTTCTGGAGCTGCTTTTTGTTCAACCTGAGATTCTACTTTTGGAGTAGCTGCTACTGGAGCGGCTTTTGACGATTTAGTTTTTTTCTTAGTTGCCATATTTTTAATGTGAGACGAGTTTAATTTGGAACACTAAAAAATTCAAGGGGAACTTTGAGTCGATTCACCCAAGACTTGCGGCGGTTGCCAAGGAGGCAGGAAAAATGCTCCTGACCACCTGTCATAAATTGCTAATGCAAGACACAACACAAAAAGGAAAACAATAAAACGAATATCTTTCCACATGAGGTCTTTATAAAGCTACAAGAAGAAATTTGGAATATATATTTTCTAGATCAATTTTTTCTCCAACTGTATAGAAGTTTGTAAACACCAGTTGCCCAAAGAATTGGTTTACCATCATATTTTAATGATGACGGATAAAGGACAAATGGTCTGTTTTGCGGGCCGCCTAGACCACCATGGTGGCTGACTTGATTTTCAAACCCTGCAAGTTCTTCTGTCTTTGGATCAAACTTTGAACAAACGACAATGTCTGGGCAATTGTCAAATCCGCTTTCTCTCTTTACATGGGCGGCCGCATTTTTTCCATAAACTTTTAATGGGTCAGTACCTTGAACTTTACCGAGATCAACAAAATTAACGCCGTTTTTACCAATTGCCATTGTTTTTTTGGTTTTGGATTTAACAATTAAAAAGCCAATGCCTTCATGAGAAATCAAACCTCGAATCAAACTTGGATATGCCTTTTGAATTTCTTCATAAGTCATTCGCTTCTTGGCATTTTTGAAATAGATTAATCCAGTACTGCCTGATCCAAAAATAACAATATTTGCTTCTTCTGCTTTCTTGTCATCCAAGGTCTTTTCTTTATCGTCTCTATCTGGACCAACTTGGACTATACCGTCTTTGGTTTTTTTGGATAGAGCTTTCCTTACAACTTTAGCTGATTTAGTATCACCATGAGTTGATTCAGTCAAAACAGCATTTAAGTTGTCCCATGCCTCGTTTGTGTCCATGGAAGCAAGGACTTCCCCACCAACAAGTTTTTTGACTAGTGAATCAAGACTCTCACCATATGCACTTTGGAATGTTGGGCCTTCACTTTGTCCATGGTCTGATAAAACCACAACATTGTATGGTCTTGGCGCATACTTTAGAGCCTTTTGAATTCTATTGAAATATCTATCTGCTTCATGAAGTGCCTCATACCCTTCTCTTGATCGCATTCCTGCAAAATGTCCAAGATCATCGTAGCCAGCATATAAAGCATAAATTGCTGGAACACCACGCATAACATCACTAATTACTGCATAGGTCGTTAAGTCTTGGAGGAATGGTCCCATAAAGGCGCGAAGAAATGCGTAGCCTAAATTTCTAGATTTAACTATATATTTATCTTCTCTGGACCCATTTTTATATCTTCTTCTTTGATCCCAGGCTTCATACCACTCTTTGATTATTTCGATAATAAATCTAGTTATGAGTCTTGCTACGACAAATGGATTAACAAGATAGAAATAGAACCCTGGTCCTCTCCCCCGCCCTTTATTCAACATGGCACTCATTGTAAAGAGTGACTCTGTCGCATCACCACTAAACATGTTTCCTCTTGAAGCACCACCATTTGAAAGTAAACCTTTACCACTTGAAAGCCTGGCCTCAATATTTTTAGCATCTTTGGGATTACCTGACATAATCATTTTCCCAGTTGCTCTATCCCACCACCTGTAAGCGGGAATGTCCACATTATTTCCCATAAGAATTCCGGTTTGCATTGCTCCAGTTTGAGAAGTGAAATCAGTTTCCCAAGAAACAAGTTTGTGGCTACCTGAATCTAGCCAAGCTTTTAGCGTTGGCATTTCTCCTCTTTCTAGGGCGATTTTTAAAGTATCAATACTTAGACCGTCAATTTCTAAAAATAGAAGACCTGGGATATCTGTTTTTTTAGGATGTCCATACTTTTCAACCATTTTTCTAGTAACGTTTCTATCAAAAGATTCATCCTCATCGAGAGAAAAAAGACCACCAAGAATAGCGTTTACCACTGTTATTACAATTGGAATCCAAATTGCTGGGACAATTCCAGTAATTGTGACCCCTGGAACATAATTTCCAGCCAGCAAAACTCCAGCGCCTGTTAAAAGAAAAGTTAGAAGTGGATAAAGAATGATTGGGAGGTGGGCAAAGAACTCAATAAAAATCCACCAAACAATACTTTCTATAACAGAGATTATTATGGCCATTCCTATCGCAGACCAAATGGAATCAATCTTTACTCCTGGAGTTGTGAAGGACAATAACAAAAGTACAACTGACTGAATTAAGAGCAGGGATATGACTTGGACTATATGGGCGCGATCTAATTTCATACAATTTCCGTATTGTAATATATTTTAGTATAATTGGGAGGTCCCAAGACAGAGCAACTAGTATTGGCCTCGGCTAGTACAGGAAAGTCCAGACAGCAGAAAGCAGGGTGCCTTGGTTAATACCAGGGGTGCACGGTAAGAAATTATCGGCAATGGTAAAGTCACAGAGACGAGTCTTTTTTTAGCCTAAAGCTAAATTAAGGGTGAAACGCGATAATTCCCCCCGCTGCAACCAACCGAATGGTCCATGAATAGCTTTCTTCACGACCGAAGTTGTTGGGCATAGATAGATTGTTGCTAAAACAGAATCTGGCTTACTCGTCTTGGGACATAAAAAATTTTCTCCAAACAATATAGGCACCACTTGTGCAAAGTAATCCAATCCCCAAAAGAACTACCAACATTCCAATTGGAAAATCATTTGCGGTCTTTTTTGACAAAAGAAGGTTAAGCGCTTTTTTTACTTTGCTTCTTCTTGATTCGGGCTTTGCTGATTTTGTTCCCAACAAGTCTATGTTTTCATAATGCTTAGCTATTTCAGCTTCGATTGTCGATTCTTTAGAATCCCTAACTTTTGCGGCAGCTAAAACTATTCCCGTTGAAGCTTTTGTAGGTGTAGCTTTCACTGAAGCGGATTGTGGATTTGGATTTTCCTTAAAATTCGCTGTTTGGTCAGTTGATTGAATTGGTGAGTCGTCCCCTTTTTTAAAGCTTAACCTGATTTTATAGTCGCCACTTTCTACCTGCGGAGAGAGCCTGACTTTTATTTTTCCTCCCGAATCGGTTTTTGGAAATTTTGACCAAGAGTCAGTATCAGTTAGCCACTCACCATTATTTGTTTGTCCAAGAGTTAGATGAGAAGCATCTTTACCAATGCGGGCTTTGACAAAATATGAGCCGGACTCGAAATTTTGCAGTAAATAGGAAATTTCAAATTCCTCCCCTACTTTCAAATTTCCTGGAATAGAAAATTGAACCGTAGGATTAGTTTTTTCTTCTTTGACCACTTCTTGGGCTTGCGTTGGAATTGGTGAATTTTCAACTTGGTTTTGAAACGTGACATTAATTGGGAAGTTGTTGGAACTGGTTCCTGAAGCAGTAATATATTTTAAGAGCTTTACTTGATAAGTTCCTGGTCCGGAAAAACCACTGTCCCCAGCATCAAGCCTTGCTTTTATTTCACCATTCCAAACTCCACCAACTGGTGTGAAGCTTAAAATAGAACTTAAATCTGGGGAGGAAGCGTATTTATTCCAATTTCCGGAATTATTCTGAGTATAGCCAAAGTAGTTTGAATTACCCTCTTTTGTAATAGCTACCTGAAAATACTGAGTACTACTAGATAGATTTGACGCAGAAACAAAAAGCGTTAGTTCTTGGTCAGATGATGTAACTTCAGTTGGAGAAATATTTTCTATTTGGAAAGCGGCAAAGACCTTTGCCGGAACCATCAGCAAAAATAAGACGGCCAGAAGAACTTTAACCGCCATTTAATTAAAGATAGCACTCTTAATTTACTCTTACAATGTTGACCGCGGAGATACTTCCCAAGGAGTAGTGATCAGTGAATTTAATGTCGTGACCGTTTTCAACGAACGGATCATTCATAATATATTGATCGCCATCTTTTGCTTTTATAACAACATAATGTGATGGACCAGCGCCGACTCCAACAATAACTGGACGCCCTTGTGAAAGTTCTCCATCAATAGCTCCAGTTCCAGCACCGCTTCTAGTGAAGGTCACCCCATCAATACTCCATGGAGCTAAATTCATGAGGGCAGTATTTAAGAAAAAGGCATTAGTGTTTTGGGCTACTTGGGCGGGAGTTACCCTATGACCATAATGAGAAAGAACCATGGCAGAAGACGTAACTAAACAACCAAATTCTGCCATTGAATCACTTGATAAACCAATACGCATCGTTCCCCAAGACGAGTCGCGTTGGTTGTAATAGCAACCCCAGTCGTTACAGCTAGTTTGTCCAGATAACAATGAGGCTCCGCCTTGACTAGAGACGAAACCGCTAAAGGCAGCTAACTGCGCTTGTGCTTGGGCAAGGAGAGCTTGATAACGGCGTTCATCATTTTTAGTGACAGTTAAGAGATTTTGCTTTTCCTGGTTTTGAGAATCTAAACTTGTCTTGTAACTTTTTAAGTCACTTGATAGTTTTTCAACTTCAATTTTTTTTTCTTCAAGAAGTGCTTTTTGGTCGTTGTAGTTTTTTTGAGTGGCACTCATTTCATAGAGGAGCTCTTTGTCGTGCTTTTGTACGATACGCAAATACTCCATGCGTTCAATAAAATCATTGAAGTCGGCTGAAGAAAGAAGATACATCACCGGGTCACTTCTATTTGCGATGTATGTTTTTGAAATCCTGTTTGCAAGAACTTCAGACACCCCATTTAAAGCACTTTGAATTTTAGTTATTTTTTCCGTGACTTCATTTATGTCATCAGCCAGTCTTGTTAGTTTGCTTTCCGTGTTTTTTACTTGGAGCTGAGTTATTGAAATCTGATCATTTATGCGACTAATTTCTGAAGTCAAAGTTCGCCCTTGTGACTGCGTGTTAGCTAAATTTTGTTTAAGTTCACTAATTCGTTTTTCTAAATCATCAACTTCATCGGCCCGAACTTGGGGGACAAAGATGAAAAATGCCAGCAAAATTATTAATAATTTTTTCCACATTGCTTAATTTTTTAAATATCGCCAAACTGCCAGGAAACTTCCTATAACACCTACCAAACCCCCAACTAGAAGAGTTCCACCTAGTACTTCAAGCATAAAAATTGGAGATACAGGGAGTAAAGCTAGCCCTCCAAGATACGGAGTTATTTGTGGTGTTGCTAAAGTTAAAAGCACATAGATTACGCCCCAAGAAATTAATCCACCAAAGAAACCATAAAATATACCTTCTAACAGAAATGGCATTCTGATATACCATTTTGAAGCTCCAACTAGACGCTCTATCTCAATCTCATCTTTTCTTAGTGAGATCTTCATGCCAATGATAGTCAGAATTGTAAAAAGGGAAGTTAAAACCAAAAAGCTGACAAGAACTACACCAAATTTTCTGATTTTATCTAAGACCTGAATTAAACTATTGACGACATCTTTTTGATAGGAAATTTCTTCAACGTTAGGAGCTTTTTTAATGACTTTATAAAGTTCTGGCAAATCAGCAACGGTTTTTCCTGAAACCTCTAAACTAGCTGGCAAGGTATTGGCACTAACCAGTTCCAACAAAAGCGGGTCGCTTTTATTTCTATCTCTATAAATATTTAAGGCTTCGTCCTTGGAGACGAATTTAACACTAGCGACGCGGCCCGTTTTATTTAACTGGGCTACGACTACTGTAATGTCATCTTTAGAAGTTACTGTGTCATTAAAAAAAGCAATAACTTGTGGACGTCGTTCCAAATAAGAAAGCAGCCTATCTGATCCAAGGGAGATTAGGAAAAATGTTAAACCCACAAACATTGTGAGAGTCATAATCATGATGGCAGCCAAAGCTTGATAGGGAGATCTTCTAATGTGCTGCCAGGTGGTTGTAAGCTGGTGGCTCATCTATATTTTCCTTTCTTATCAGAAATTATGTGACCACCTTCGAGGCGCATAACCCTTTTATTCATAGTGTCTACAATTTCACTATTGTGAGTCGCCATTAAGATTGTGGTTCCGTTTTTATTAACCTTGTCCAAAATCTTCATAATCTTCCATGTATTGGCATCATCGACATTACCAGTTGGTTCATCCGCAAAAAGATATTTTGGCGCACCCACCAGTGCTCTTGCTATAGCGACTCGTTGCATTTCGCCCCCAGATAATTGAGAAGGATAAAAATTCTCTTGACCTTCTAAACCAACTAACTTTAGGCTTTCCAGAACTTCTTGTTTAATTTCCTTGTCATTTTTGTTAAGAACCCAGAGTGAAAGGGCTATATTTTCAAAGACACTTCTATCGTTTAGGAGTTTTAAATCTTGAAACACGACACCAATCTTTCTTCGGAGTTCAGTTATCTTGCCCCCATTAAGTTTTTTTAAATTGTGTTCGTCGATAATAATTTCACCACTATTTGGCTCTAGCTCTTTAAGGAGAAGTCTAAGCAGGGTCGTTTTACCCGCACCAGATGGGCCTACGAGGAAGACAAATTCTCCGTCAGTGATTTCAAATGAAGAATTATCGACGGCTGTGGTCCCATCAGGGAATTTTTTGGTGACATCATTAAATTTGATCACATCAATTATCCTCTGCGCGTTACTGGACCTTGATCCTACCTACGTCCATAAGCCAACCGGCCGCTTGACCTTGATAGGTCTCACCCCAAACCTGAACTTTTTTACCTTTATATTTGTCGAGATCGACAACAGTGGAGATAAGGTAAACATTTTGGGAGTCATCGCCCCTATCTAAAATATGGGTTCCTTCGTGAGTCAGTTTGCCATCATTCTCAACAAGCTTACCAGTGGCCGTGTCTCTAAATGTTGCTGCATCTTTGACGCCTTCTTCACCTTCTGTTTTAACGACTTCAATTGATTTTCCACCAACAACTACTGAACTTTTTGATTGCATTGCATAAACCCCGTACCCGGAAGCAATTCCAAGTAGAACAACTACAACTAGCACTACTATCATTTTACCTTTCATAGACCCTCCCCCATGCGTTTCTTTTAAGGGTTTAACTGAACTTTGTGAATTTGTGGTTTTTAATTCTTCCATTATCTAGCAAAGAAGTGTAACTCACTTTGCACAAAGCCGTCAATAGCCCCGTCTAAAACGGCGTCAGAATCGGTTTCTTCATAGTCTGTTCTTAGGTCTTTGACCAAGTGATAGGGATGTAAAACATAGGAACGGATTTGATTGCCCCAACCCGGGGTTACATGCTTACCTTTAAGACGCATTTCCTCTTCATGCTTTTTATCTTCTTCTATCGCCAAAAGTTTAGCTTTTAAAATCTTTAGGGCAATTTCTCGGTTCCTACTTTGGTCACGCTCTTTTTGGGAAGTTACAACAATACCTGTTGGTTTATGAGTCAACCGGACAGCGGAACTAACCTTGTTAACATTTTGCCCCCCGTGTCCACCACTTCTAAAGAAATCCCATTCAATATCCTCTTCTTTGACACCTGAATCCACTGATTCTTCCACAACAGGAAGAACTTCAACAAGAGCAAACGAAGTTTGACGCAGATTATCTGCATTAAAAGGAGACTGGCGGACTAACCGGTGTGTTCCGGACTCATATTTTAAAAGACCGTAAGCATCACTGCCTGTTACTTCAAAGGTTACCGACTTTATTCCAGCTTCCGAACCAGGTTCATGGTCGACTTCTTCCATTTTCCATCCCTTACTGGAAATATACTTTGAATACATTCTATAAAGCATCTCTGCCCAGTCCATGGCCTCGACACCACCTTGGCCTGAATGAATCGAGACAATTGCGTTAGCTCCATCATGTGGGCCTGACAAGTAAAGCTTTGATTCAAGACTAGCTAGGACTTCTGAAATCTCAGATTCTTCCCCAAGACCCAGTTCAACAAACTCTTCTAGCTTTTCTAATTTTTTAACATCATTTTGGAGTGCGGTTAATTGCTTCATTTTTACGGCAGCAGCTTGATTATCTTGCCAGAATTCTGGCTTAGCGGCTTCAGCTTCTAATTCGCGAATTTGTTTCTTTAACTCATCGGGGCGCATTTTGATGAGAATTTTTTGGGCTTTATCTTTTAGATCGTCCATTATTTAAGTTGTGGATCAATTACAGATTTAAATTGGGCTAGAGTTGGAAGAGTTGAAAATTCCATCTTTTTACCATTTATGAAAAAGGTTGGAGTGCCATTGACTCCAAATTTATTTCCGTCGGCAATATCGTTTAATACTTTTTGGCGAACAGCATCGCCACCTGAATCAGAAACAAACTTTTCTTCATCAAGTCCTATAGATTTAGCAGCTTTTAACAGATTTTCTTTTTGAAGATCTGGTGAAATTTCATAAAGCTTATCGTGATATTCCCAGAACTTGCCTTGCATGCCAGCAGCTTCTGCGGCATCAGCTGAATCTAAGGCGTATTGATGGACTTGAACTAACGGAAAGTGTCGATAGACAAAATAGATATTGTCTCCATAATGTTTTATGAGCTCTTTTATAACTGGCTCTTCAGCTTTACATGAAGGACATTGGAAGTCACCAAATTCTACAACTGTAACTTTTGCACTTGGAGATCCTATTGACCAACTTTCATCTTTAATTAAGTCTTTTTTGGGAATGATTGTTGCTTGAATTGCTTGTGTTGGCTGGTTATCAGCATTACGGCCCAAAAAGAAGACTGCACCTACTATTAAAACAACAGTGGCGATAATCATTGCGCCAAATATTTTTACATCATTACTCATCAATCGTAGTATACCATAGCTAAAAACCCGAAGGCCGACCCCAAAAGTAGTCCACCAATAACGTCACTTGTCCAATGCTCACCCAGATAAACTCTAGACACAACCATAAACCCAACAAAAACAATTAGTGCTGTCGTTATGAAAATATTTAAATATTTATTCTTTAAATATTTATGGGCAAGGATAGCGGCAATTACCGATAGAAAGGAAATTCTAGCCACATGCCCTGAAGGAAAGCTGAAAGACTCATTAATATAATGTGGGGTTGTAAAGGGGAGCGTGTATCTAAAAAACTCTTTTGGAGGTGGTGGGTGATAAATATAAAACTTGGCAATTAGTTCAATGACCATAATAAGTGCAAACACTCCTAAGGAGTATGGAATTAGCCTTTCTTTTCTGAATATTATGAGTGCAACGATAACTAGAAGTAGAGTTGTGAATTCAATACTACCAATAACTGAAAAGAATGAAAGCGGGACATCCAAATTCCTCGGGATGATAACTTGTAAGCCTTCGGTAATTGACGGATCGATCCTACTGAAAATTCCAAATTCTTCAATTAATGAGAAAATAATGAAAAGAAATAACAAAAGGAACCCAATGACAACAAAAGTAAATCTTTTGGGAGGCATGTTCAGCTTTTTTAGCTCACCTGTTAGAAGCTTTTGCATGAATATACATCATACCAAAGGTTAGCCAAATTTTGTTTCCAGGTAAGAAACAAAGTATTTTGGATTCAAAGATTCTCCTGTAACTCTTTTTACTAATTCATTTGCTCTATAAATAGATCCATATTGATGAATATTTTGTCTGTACCAATGCAATACCACTTCGAAGTTTCCACTCTCAATATGTTTTTTAACATCCGGAACATCTTTTGATAATTTATTCCAGAACTGTGCTGAATAGAGATTCCCTAAAGTGTAAGTTGGAAAATAGCCAAATGACCCATGAGACCAGTGAATATCTTGAAGAACTCCAAGTGCGTCATCTGGTGGAGTAATCCCTAGAAGTTCTTTGTATTTAACATTCCAAACTTCTGGGAGATCTGCGACTTTAATACTTCTATCAAATAGTGCTTTTTCAATTTCAAAACGAGCAATGATGTGCAAATTATAAGTAACTTCGTCGGCATCAACTCTTATAAAACCTGGAGTCACTTGATTAACTTCGGCATATAAATCTTTTACACTCTGTTTAAAATAGGGGGCCCAATATTTCCAAAACTCAATACTTCTTCCGATTAAATTCTCCCAGGTTCTTGATTGTGATTCGTGAATACCAAGAGATGTTCCGGCTGCTAGAGGGGTATTTGCAATTGCATCAGAAACGCCAAGTTCATAAAGGCCATGTCCACCTTCATGGATAGCTGAAAATATTGAACTGGCAAGATCGTTTGGGATATATCTATTAGTAACCCTGACATCTTGATGGCCGAAATTGGTTGTGAATGGATGAGCTGATAAATCTTGCCTGCCAGACTCAAAATCATAGCCAATCTTCTCGAGCATTTTTTCGGTAACTTTTGTCATATATGCTTTGGAGTATTTTTTTCCTCGCAATATCTCTTTTGTCTTTGTATGTTTGTTCTTTTTCAATACTTGGACAATTTCTTTTCTCAATATTTCAAACATGGGTTCTAAATCCGATGTCAATAGGTCTGGTTCGTAATCATCAAGCATTACGTCATATGGAGAACTTTTGTATCCAATAAGTTCTGCTTGTTTCATTTTTAAATCTAAAATCCTTTGGAGCGAATCTTTAAATAGAGAGAAGTCTTTTTCAGCTCTAGCTTTCTTCCAAGTTTCTAGACCCACTGAACAAGCTTCTGAAATCTCCATTATTAGCTGTTCTGGCAACTTTGTTGCTTTTTCATAGGCTCTAGTCATTTCCCTAATGAGAGCATTGTCTGAATCATTTTCACCTTTATCTTCAAGTTTTTTAAGGAGATCTCCTAATTTTTTATCGGTAAGTTTTGAATGGTAAATACCAGAAAGTGTTGACAGTTGTCTGCTTCTATGAAGAATGCCACGAGGGGGCATATAGGTTTCTTGGTCCCAATGAAGAAGTGCCGTGGCACCGCCAATATCAAAAAGCTCACCTGCAAATCCTACCAACTGCTTTATAGCCGGGTCACTTATTGTAAATGGCTTAACCATGAAGGGAGTATATCACCTGATTATTCAATTTTCTCCTCTTGAGGAACCCACCAAAAATGAAATTCTGTGCACAAGTTCATTTCATTAAGAGTAAAAATATAAATTCCATCTAACTTTACAATTGAATTTGTAGTGATTCTAAAGAAACTTGCTTTAAAATGGGCAACACAAGTATTTTCCTTTACCATATAAACTTCACTTTTAACTTTAATGCCCCTTTGAGTTTTAGAAACCTGTTCCCAAACATTTTCAATTTCTCTTTTAGAAGTCAGAGGCTGTTCTAATGGGTTTTCAAAATAGATTGCATTTTTTGTAAATATTGAGGATGCTTTTTTAGCGTTGGCAGATTGCCATGCATCATCAAACTTTTCTAACCACCTATCAAAATCTACCGTTTTAGTCATTACAAAAAAATTAATTCTTTTAGAAACGATCTACTTTAAATATTTATCAAAAAATGCAACAGATCTTTGCATTGCTGTTCCGTATCCTTGGGCAATATTATGGTCTGAGCCTTCATAGGAATAGTAGCTAGAGACTTTACCGGCTTTTTTTAAGGCTTCATTTAGATGCTCAGAGAACTCAATTGGGACTGAGTCATCAAGCGTTCCATGATGAAGTTCTACTGGTCCAGAAATATCAGCTAAATAGTTGTAAGGGTCGATTTCTTTCCAGTAATTATTTTTCGCACTTGGGCTACCATATTTTTCTAAGGCCAACGCTAGAGCTGATTTTGTCATTGGACTTGCACCAGCACTCAACCATGGAATTCTTTTTCTATACCTTTCAACTAAATCTTCGTAATCACCAACTACCCCTGCCCAAATGACCCCCGCTTTAATGTCTTTCGACACGACCATGCTTCTTAATGCTATTCCACCACCCATCGAATGGCCCCAAATACCGATTTTTTTAGGATTTACTTGCGGCATTTTTTGAAGTGTTGCCAAAGAATTCAATGCATCTGAAACATATCCTGGAGAAAAATTTGATTGAACCGGTTCGCCTTCCGATTTCCCATGCCCTCTTAAGTCAGGCTTAAATGTCACATAACCACTTCTTGCAAAAGCATCTTGATACTGAACATATCTTTCAGTCGGTGTGTAGCTAGCTTCATCTAAGTGGCCGTGGATAAAATTAATTGCTGGAAAACCACCACTTGGAGTTGCTGCAGTTGGAATAGTTAGTAATCCATAAATTGTTAATCCATCAGATTTGTAGGAAGCAATATAGCGATTGTAGTTTACCCCTGGGTTTAATGTTTCCTCAATTTGAATCTCACTGCCTGGGTAACTTTTTTGACGCATGGCTTCTATTGTCAAAGGGTCTTTGTTTTGCTTTTCAACCTGTTCGGTAATTACCGACTGTGGAGTAGGTAATTTTTCTTTAGGAATTAGCCTATATCCAAGAAGAATAACTATGATAACTACAACTAGGGCGATAGCTGCTTTTTTCATTTGCAGTTATGTTACCATAATAGTGCAATGCTGAAGTTTATAATAATTCTGGTTTTAATCTTCACTGTTTTCTTAGTTGGTGGATCGTTACTTTTTGATTCAGGAATTGCAGATAGTAAAGGGGTCTCCAGAGTTCCACTTGCAGTTCAGACAGAGAAAGTTTTTTATCAAGTTAGAGGAGTTGTTGTTGGAGTGGGCGGCCAAATATTTGTTGTTGTTCAACCTTTAGTAACAACTTTTACAAACGCTGCTAGTGGCCCAAAATCCTAATCATTCCCCCGAGAAGTACAATTCCGAGAATAAATGGGATTACTTCTTTCCAACCCCTTTTTTGAGAATCCTTGTGAAGTTCTGGAATCAAATCTGAACAAGCTATATATATAAACATGCCTGCTGTAAAAGCTAAAACGTAGGGAACATAGTTCTCTAGACCATCTAAGAAATAGAAGCCTAAAATACCACCAGCTACTGCAGTTAATGCGGAAAGAAAATTAAAAAGAAGCGCTTTGGATTTTTTCATCCCCCCATGCAAAAGTACTGACAAATCGGCAATTTCTTGAGGAATTTCATGAGCTGCAATTGCCAAAGTTGTTACAAAACCAATTGCAGGATTCGCTAAAAATGTAGCCGCAATAGCGATCCCATCTATGAAATTGTGCACACTATCTCCAACTAAAACTAGATATATTGATGGGTGCGAATGATGCATGGAGTCATGGTGGTGAAACCAAATGATAAATCTTTCAAGAAGGAAGAAGAGCACAATGCCGCCAAGGAAAAACATCAATACGTCATGATGGTCTGCGGCAGATTCTAAAGCTTCTGGCAGAATATCAATTATAGCCGCAGCAAGCATGGTTCCAGCTGCAAAACCTACAAGATTATGAGAAATGTTTTCTCCCCAATCCTTATTTTTTAAAATGAAAAAGACACCCACAAGCGATACAACGCTTACAATGGTTGTCGCTAAAATAATACTAATTAATATTGACATTGACTACAAAGACCATATAACTCAATAAGGTGATTTTTTATTTTAAATTTTTCTTTAAGAGCGGCCTCATTAATTAATTTTTCTGGGATCTTAAAATTATTTATTCGTCCGCAAGAATTACAAATCAAATGATGGTGATGATCAGAAGTCAGTTCGTAACGAGTTATTTTATCTATCCCAATAATTTGATGAACTTGATCACTCTTTATAAAAAGAGATATAGCCCTAAAAATAGTTGCACGGTTTAGTTGGCAATATTTCCCCAATTCACGGGCGGATAAAGGTATTTTAGATTTTTTTAATATTTCAAATAATTGTTTTTGTGATTTAGTCATATTGCGACTATGTCGCATTTATTATAATATAACAATTGGGTAATTCAATAGGGAATATGAAATTAATATTAGCGCTTTGTCTATTTTTATTTTCTATTTTAGCTTTGCCACAAAGGGCATTGGCAGTTGAAAACACCCCTCCTCCGCAATCATTTTATAGAGGGATAGTTATTAAAATCATCGACGAAGGTGTAAGGGATGTTTTTGGACAAAAAACCAATTTTCAAAATTTAGGGGTTAAACTGTCTGATGGGCCGGACAAAGGGGAGATTGTTAATGTGGAAAATGGTGGATTAGTCCAAATGACTCAAGGGCAGAAAGTAAGTGTTGGTGAAGACGTGGTTGTGTCAAAGATTCAGAATAAATATGTATTTGTTGATAAATACCGACTTGGGTATCTCCCATTTTTACTCATAGCTTTTGGGATATTGGTCGCTTTCGTAGCTGGCAAAAAAGGAATCGGGGCACTTTTAGGATTAGGGATTAGTTTATTTGTCATAATTACTTTTTTGATCCCAAGTATAATTTCTGGCTCGGATCCACTTTTAACAACTATTGTTTCGGCAGTTATAATTCTTTTGACTACCACCTACCTGGCACACGGCGTTTCTAAGCAAACAACAATTGCCCTGTTAGCAACCTTGCTTGCACTGATGTTTACTGTCTTACTATCCGTGATTGTGGTTAATGGAACACATCTTTTGGGAATTGGAAATGAAGAATCTTACGCACTACTTCTTAACCAAGCGACATCTAAAATCAGCTTGCAAGGGATTCTTCTCTCTGGAATAGTTATCGGAACACTCGGGGCTTTGAATGACATTACAACCACCCAATCCGTAGCCATATTTGAATTTGCAAAATCAGATCCCAAGTTAAAATTTGAACAACTTTATGAAAAAGGTAGCAACATCGGCAAGGAACATATCGCTTCTTTAGTAAATACTTTAGTTCTTGCTTATGCTGGATCATCAATGGCGCTGTTTATTTTTTTCGTGTTGAATCCTCAACAACAACCAATTTGGATGCTTTTAAATAGTGAGATTATTTTTGAAGAAATAGTAAGAACAGTTGTTGGAAGTGCAGGATTAATTTTGGCAGTGCCACTGGTTACTTGTATGGCTTCTTGGTACGTTAGCAGGCGCTAATCTAAACTCCTCCAAAGGATACGACAAGCAGTTGTCCTATATGGCCTCCAATTTTCTGCTATTTTTAGCATCTTCTTTGAATCTCCTTTTTTGACCTTGTAATGTTTAAGCATGGCGTTTTGAATTCCCATGTCACCAGTTGAAAATATATCTTCTCTTCTAAAAGTGAACATTAAAAGCATTTCAGCGGTCCACGGACCAATACCATTAATCGCAACTAGCTCTTTCATTATTTCTTCATCTGATAGATTTTGGAAGTTTTCCAAATCTAGTTTTTTATCAATTGCCGCTTGGGCAACATTTTTGACATATTTTGCTTTAGACCAAGAAGTCCCGACAGCTCTGATTTTTTCATCAGGAATTTCGAGAAGTTTTTCTGGTTCTGGCATCTTACCTCCAAACAAATCTTTAAATCTTCCTATTATTGTGTTTGCTGCTTTTCCCGAAAGTTGTTGACCAAGTATGTTTTCAATAATTTCTGAAAAAATAAATTGTGGAGAAAAATCTGGCTCTGGCCAAGGTTTTAATTCATAGCTTTCTATGAGTTTCTTCATTATTAAATCTTTTTTTAGTAAATCAAAAGATTTATTCATTTCAATGACTTTTCTAAAATCTTCCAGGCTTGTAATTGAATTTCAGGCTTTATGAAAGCCGCTGGATGATAAGCGGGAATAATTATTGTCTTATGGGAATTAAAATATCTATTCTTAACTATGTCGTTTAATTTTTTCCCACCTATACCTAATCTAAAGTGTTTATCTACCACTTTAAAAGCCAATCCACCAAGAGTAAATATAACTTTTGGATTCACGATGTCAATTTGACGAGATACATACTTATAACTTATATCAAATGATTTTGCCTCATTATAGTTTGCATTACCCCTAAATAGATTTCCAGTTCGAGTAAAAATCACAGCAACCGTAAAAAATATTGTATCTATGAGATTATTATCAATGTTGTTTAAGTTCTTGATGATAAAACTTTCTGTTTTTGAGGATGCAAAATGATCATCTGAAGGGTCATCAATATACTTTTTCAAATGAATATAAGGGCCCCAATCTTGGCCAATAATCATAATATTCGAATTAACCCGATTTTCCCAATCAAACCAACGATTTGGAATTTTATTGTGAAGTTTGAATTGGTTAATTAAAGGAGGATTAATACGAGAACAAGAATCGTCTGATTTAATCTCTTGAATCAGACATTTCATGGAGTCTAATTTGGATAGTGACATTTTTTATACTTCTTTCCACTTCCACACCAGCATGGGTCATTACGACCAGGTTTCGGGTTGGAATTTTTTGTTGGTTCCACTTGTGGTTGACCGCCACCCCAGTTCGAAAGAATAGGTGAACTATCTTCTTTTTTAGCTTCCTTTTTTTCTTTTTTAATTTCCTTTAACTCTTTCTTCTCTTCAGAAACACCAGTTTCAATAGTTTCAATTTGTGCGGCATTTGTAATTATTGGTTGCTGTTGCTCGTTAACAGGAACCACAGCCACTTTATATATTCTGTGGACTATTTCATAATCCATTTGAGCGACTAGTTTTTCAAATTTATCGAAGGCTTCTTTTTTATAGCCAACAATTGGATCACCTTGTTCACCATATCTTCTTACTCCCCTAAAAGCTTCTTGAAGGTCTTCCATGTTCTCTAGATGTTCCATCCAGAGATTGTCTATAACTCTCAACATTTCTTGTTGTTCAATATATCTTGCAACATCAGCACCAGACTGCTGTTCTTTTTGCTCATAAACATCGTTGGCTATTTTTTGCATGGTATCTAGCCTTTGTTGATCAGTTAAAGTGGTCAACTGAGTTTCTAAACCTTGTTTTGACGCATCATCAAAAGGAATGATAGTTGAAAATTCATCAACAAGTTTATGAATGTCGGCACCCTCTGAACCATAAACAGTAGCAAGAGACGAAACTTCGGCATCGATTTTTTCGATGATCTCTGGTTTCAAATCTTTACCATCGTGTAAAACTTTTCTTCTTTGGTCGTAAATAATTTCGCGCTGTTTATTCATGACATCGTCATAATCTAGAAGATGTTTTCTAGAATCAAAGTTAAACTGCTCTACTTTTGATTGAGCTTGCTCAATTGATTTACTGACAATACCATGTTCAAGAGGCTGATCTTCTAGGATATTGAAGAAACCCATCAGTTTACTTACTTGATCGCCACCAAAAAGACGCATAATTTCATCATCTAAGGCGACAAAAAATCTTGTAGAGCCTGGATCTCCTTGGCGACCAGCTCGGCCTCGAAGCTGATTATCAATTCTCCTTGATTCGTGTCTTTCTGTGCCAATTACATGAAGTCCACCAAGTTCTACAACTTCATCGTGATCTTTTTGCCAAGCTTTCATCTTTGATTCTTCCGCGGGAACATTTCCGCCAAGAATAATGTCTACACCTCGACCTGCCATATTAGTTGCCACGGTGACAGCGCCTTTTTTACCTGCTTCTGAAATAATCATGGCCTCTTGTTCGTGTTGCTTTGCATTCAACACTTTATGGGGAATACCTTTGTGATTTAGGAACTGGGAAATTATTTCATTCTTTTCGATTGAAGTAGTACCAACTAAGACTGGTCTTCCAGTTTTATGAATTTCTTCAATATCTTTAACAACCGCGGCATATTTGGCTCTTTGAGTTTTGTAGACCTGATCTGCGTGGTCTTTTCTAATAGTTGGCCTGTGTGTAGGGATTGCTAAAACCTCCAAGTTATAGATTTTCCCGAACTCTTCAGATTCTGTAATAGCAGTTCCAGTCATCCCTGCCAGCTTTTCATATTTTCTAAAATAGTTTTGAAGAGAAATTGTTGCTAGTGTCTTTGATTCCTGTTGAATAGGTACATTTTCTTTAGCTTCAACTGCTTGGTGAATACCATCACTCCAGCGTCTACCAGCCATAAGTCTTCCTGTGAATTCATCCACAATGATAACTTGGTTATCTCTTACGATGTAATCTTTCTCCCTTATAAATAGTGTTCTTGCTTTTAACGCGGCTTCTAAATGATGAATGGTGGCAAAATCTTTTTCATAGATATCTTTGACACCAAGCATACTTTCAACTTTTCCAATGCCATGATCTGTTAAATGAGCAGTTCTTAGTTTTTCATCTAGTTCGTAATCCAGTTTTGGAGTTAACTTGTCGACAATTTTTGCATACTCGTAATATTTTTTAGTTGGTTCGGAATCGGGAGCGGAAATGATGTGCGGGGTCCTTGCTTCATCGATAAGAACTGAGTCTACTTCGTCTACTATTGCATAGTGAAAGTTTCTTTGGACAAGATCTTCTAAATTCTTGGCCATATTGTCTCTTAAATAGTCGAAACCAAACTCTGAGTTGATGCCATAGGTGACATCAGTTAGATAAGCTTCTTTCCTAGAAATTGGTTTCAAGTGTTCAAGTCTTGAGTCCTGGGCCTTTTCGTCAGTGAACTCTTTGTCATATTGGAATGAAGTGTCATGAATAATTGCTGAACTAGTTAAGCCTAGAAAATCAAAGATTGGACCAATCCAACCGACACCGACTTTGGCGAGATAATCATTAACTGTGACAAGATGAACTCCTTTACCAGTTAAGGCATTTAAATAAAGCGGCATGGAGGCTGTCAAAGTTTTACCTTCTCCAGTTTTTTGTTCGGCGATTTTTCCTTGGTGAAGAGCAATTGCGGCCATCACCTGCTCGTCGTAAGGCCTTGTGCCATTTACTCTAAAGGCGGCTTCCCTTACTAGGGCATAAGCTTCAGGAAGAAGATCATCAAGAGATTCACCGCGTTCGTGGCGAAGTTTAAGTTCGGCAGTTTTTTTAGGAAAGTCCTTTTCCTTTAGCTTTTTATACTCTGGTTCAATTGATCCAATTTTTTCGACGACTGAACTCAACTTTTTAATTTCAGCCTCATTTGAATTTAGTATTTTACTCAGAAAAGATAGCATAAGATCTGGCTATTTTAGCACAAAAAAATTCGAGAAGGGTCCCAAGGCTAATGCTTTTCCCTTCTCGAACAAATTATGAATGTATTAAAGTCGACTCGTCGTGTTTCTTGTATTTTGAAATATTTCTCTAAATTGTCAAGAAATTTTTTGAGCTCGAAATTGGTACTTTTTGTTGTCAGTCTGTTGAAAATAACTAAACCGTCTTTTGATAGTGTTTGAGAGAGTTTTTGAAAAAAAGATGCCGATTCGAACTTTTTTGGAAAGATTTTACCTAGATAAACATCTACAATAATTAAGTCGAAGTGTCTCTTGACTTTGGAGACGTAATCGAAGGCGTCGCCTATTATGACATCCTTCTTTGAAGGAAAATATTTATCGCCTAGTTCAACCATCACAGGATCTATCTCAACCCCAGTAACGTCGCCACAAATAAGAGGAACAATAGTGCCTGCTCCTAAACCTAGAATTAGAACATTTTTTCCAGAAAGGGGTATTTTTGACCAAACTTTTTTAACCCATGGGCCAGATTGTTGGGTTTTATCAACATAAATGGATATTTTTCCTTGAAACTTTACTACTTCAATATGACCATTTATAGGGGAGGTGCGTTCCTCAAGAACTTGAGGAAAGAAAAAATGAAGCATTTAAGTTAAACAGTTTTTAAACTTTATAGTAAGAGACTTGGTATCAATTTCACCCTCCATGCCTTGTGGGATGGTCATTTTTGCTGGAACATGACCAAAGTCGACATTCCAAAGAATTGGGAAATCAAAAGCTCTTGCTAATTGTAATAGTGTGTGGCGAAGTTCTGGAGTTCCTACATAGCCCCCTTCTTCTGAACTATTTGTGATCTTTCCTACAAGCATTCCCTCACATCTATCCAAAACACGGGCATTTTTAAGCTGGAACATGTCTCTTATGATGTCATTGTAAATAGCAGTGTCTTCTTCCCAAAAAAGAATAATTTTTTGATCACTTAACTTTGGAAATGGGTCATAAACAGTTCCTAAGACTGAGCAAATACAGTCAAGATTACCCCCAATTAACATCCCCTTACCCTTTCCGGACCTCAAAACTTCCCATTTATTACCCTCAGTGGGCACAATTTTGGAACTTTCTTCACCTTTTAATACTGGCCACATATAGTCATAGGTATATTGATCTTGCTCATACAAACCCGCTCCATTTGGACCATTAAAAGAAACTAGTCCGCTTTTTGTAAAAAGAGCAAATTGAAGTGTGGTAGCATCAGAATAACCAACAAAAATCTTGGGATTTTTTTTGATCATGTCGAAATCGATTAGATCAAGAATTTGATCAGCAGCATAACCGCCTTGACCTGCAAAAATAGCCTTGACTTCGGGGTCTGAGAACGCCCAGTTAACGTCTTCTGCTCGATCTTCAATAGTGCCTGCTGTGTAGTCGCCAATTTTATAGAAGAGATGCTTTCCAAGCTTTAACTTATAGCCCAGTGATTCAAGATAAGCTTTTGTTTTTGCAATGTCTTCTTTTTCTACTGGTTCTGAAGGAGCAACAAGAGCAATGGTGTCGCCGGGGTTTAGTTTGGGTGGGCAGATTAGATCAATCATGTCCCTATTTTAGCTCTGACGGAGCGCCAGAACAAGCCGTAGGAAGACTATCGGCTGGTAGCAACCTCGACTATTTGAGCTATAAATTGACTATAGGACATCCCAGCAGCTTTTGCTGACCGATTTGCCCCGTCCCCCTTGCCAATGCCTGGATTAGCATTAACCTCTAAAACATATGGCTCATTATTGACTCCTAGGCGAATGTCGACTCGGCCATAGTCTTTGCAGCCAGAGATTTTATAGGCAGCAAGAGCGATCTCATTAACTCTTGAGGCTATGTCAGGGCTTAAATTGGCTGGACAATCGGCGCCTAATGTTCCTTGGTATTCTTCAGATTTTTCCAACCATTTAGCTGCAAAATCGATGATTCTAAATTTTGTAAATGATTTGGAAAACAATATTTCAGAAATTGGTAAAACTTTTGCAGAATCTCCATTACCTAAAATGCAAACATTTAATTCCCTACCATCTATAAACTCTTCAATTAAAACTGGACTTGTGTATTTCTTAGATAAACTCAAAATTTGGTCTTGGAGTCCGGATTTGGAGTTGACGACAGATTTTTGGCTTAAGCCGATACTACAATGACTGTCTGCAAGTTTAACAATTAATGGAAATTTAAGATCTGACTTATCTGTATATAGGTGGGGGGTTGGAATATTATTCTTAATTAATAGTTCTTTAGTTTTTAATTTATTGTTCGACAAATCAATAGCTTTTTTAGGAGAACCTGTAAAAGGAATGTTTGTCTTTTCTAATAAACCTGCAAATTCACCTTCTGAATTAGGAGTATTACCTATACCAAAAACTTGGTTAAAAAATAAATCGGTTTTTATTTTCTTAACTTGTTGGACGGAATCTTCGTTTACTTCAAATAATTCAGCTTTATGACCTAAATCCACTAGTTGATCTTTTATTTCTTTAGCAGTTTTAACACTGTCTTCATCTGCCAAAAGATCTTCTGGGTCACCAGAATACAAAGAAGTTACATTGTTATAAAGGACAGTTATTGTCATTGGAGGGGAGCCAATTCTTCCTGATAGATTTTAAGTAAAGGTCTTTTTAATTCGTAGGTTAAAGTGTCGGCGCTATGGATACCAAACATGTGATGGCGAAGTTCCTTTTCTCTTGACTTAGCTATTTTAAGATATTTCTTTTTAAACTCAGTCATTAACTGCCCTTTAACTCCACGTTTGTAAGCCATATAGAAAGCAAGAAGTTGTTCATCCCACCAAAGATCCTCTTGTTTATTTCCTCTAACCCAAAACTTACTTTTTTCTCCTTTAAAGAGGAGATATAAATCACGCTTTTTTGCAGTTAACAAATCCTCATGAAGACCAACTGTTTTTGGATCAATTCCAAGAGCTAATAGAAAAATATTAATCATCACACATTTATCACACATACCGCACCATCTTTTATTTGCTTGCGATTCTTCTTCGGCAAAACATGAGAATTGATATTTGGCAATTTCTGGATATCTGTGATGCAAAATATATGTTGTTGCGATTTCATTAATTGGTTCAATTATGGAAGCAATTATGGTATTACTGCCAAGACCACGAGCAATATGATTAAGAGTGAGTATCCATCTTTTACTTTGTTCAAATACAGGATTTACTTTAAAGCCTTCCTCGTTTGGGAAATAGACATTACAATCTTGTTCGTGAGACCAGAAGAGATATTTACTTCGCAGCCCAAAGAAATATGGAAGAAGCAAGAGGCTATACTGCGTAAAAAGAAGGTCCCATCCCCAATAATCACCTTCATTTTCGCGTAATCTACCTACTGAGACTGGAAAAAAAGTAATGTCAGTTTTAAATTCTTCTAAAAATTCGTCTGCTAATTTTCTTTTGTGGCGATTTTCAAATGGACTTTTAGGTTCTCTAAAAAATACTGGGTATGGGTCAATTCCAATTTCTTTGCAAAGAGCATATGTTAAAAGACTGTCTTTTCCAAATGAGAATGGAATAATTGCACGATTCTTTAAATTTTTATTTATTGACTTAAAACGGACATATCTTGGTCTTCCTACAAAATCGATATTTAAATTTCTGTTATAGAATTCTTTTAAGAGGCTTGAAACTTTTAAATTGCTATCACCGACAATACTTGTCTCACCAAAAGAATAAATCATACTTTCAAAAATGTACGGCTCAATTGCTGGGTGAGGAAAGTTGTAAATAAGTTTTCCATGACCATCCATGCATAAATACATGGTCATTGCATAAGTTAGTGAATCTGCAAAATTTTGTCGATAATCTTCGGGAAATTCTTTCCAAATTTGTGTGGGATATGTTATTTGATAATTCTTTCTGTCTAAAGAAATTTCAACACCATTTGGAATAATTTTTCGATGTACGTGAGTTGCTAGCTGTTTCATTTTATTTTGTTTTCACAATCTATGTATAATTTTTTGAAAGTGAAAAGTCAACAACCTCTTGACACAACTTATAAAATAATGTTTTCTTAAAACATGCTTAACAAAGATCAATTCGGACATGAATTAATTTTAAATCTATACGATTGCGACTTAAAAACTATTTCTTCAGGAGAAAAAATCAAAGAATTTGTTGTTGAACTTTGTGACAATGTAATAAAAATGAAAAGGTATGGGGAACCTTTAATTCCACATTTTGGACATGAGAATCCAATCACTTCTGGGTATTCCTTAGTCCAGCTTATTGAGACAAGTTCTGTTACTGGACATTTTTCTGAATACAAGAAATCGGTTTATTTAAACATCTTCTCTTGTGCATATTTTGATCCAAAACTAACTGAACAATTTTGTGTTAAATTTTTTGGAGCTAAATCTTCAGAAGCAACAGTTTTACAGAGAAACTAAAGGTTGATAACGTTCGAAGGAGTTTCTATAGAAGCGTTTGAGAGTTATTATTGTTATCATTTCCATAAACCTTGAATAGGATATGCCTTGTGCTTTTGCAGAAATTGAAACTTCTGCATTTGGGCCAAGTCCTGGATTTGCATTAACTTCTAAGATATATGGTGTCCCATCTTCTGCAATTCGAAAATCAATACGCGCATAATCAGAACATTTAGTTATTTGAAATGCTGAAATTGCTAGTTCCTCAATATTTTTTTGTAGATCTAAACTTGTATCCGTTGGACATACAAAATCCATGTCAATATATGTTTGTGACTGTTGATCCCATTTTGTTTGATAATCATATATTTTAATTTTGTCGTTTAAACCAAACTTAACTTCATAAATTGGTAAAACTTTTGCACTTCTTCCATTTCCAAAAACAGTGACTGCAAATTCCCTGCCAACAATATATTCTTCAATTAATAAAGGCTCTGCAAAATCATTCTTAATCTTTTCTATTTTTTTCCTTAAATCTCTTTCTGAAAAAACTACAGAATCTTGATTAATGCCAACACTAGAGTCTTCACCAGATGGTTTAACTATCAATGGAAATTTTAAGCTAGTTAAGAAATCATAATTTCCCAAAAAAGAAACAAATTTTGGAGTACTTATTCCTTTCTTTTGAAAGAGTTCTTTAACTTTTGCTTTGTCTGTCGTGAGAGCTAAGCTAAAAGAAGAGGAACCACTAAAAGGAAAATCAATTTTTTCGAGTTCTTCTGCAACGTCTACAAAACTTTTTGGAATACTTCCTATTCCTTCTGTAAGATTAAAATAAAATTCTGTGTCGATATAAAGAAGTTCGCTAAATGATTCTTCGGTGACATCAAATAAATTTACGTCATGACCAAGACTGGCTAAAGCATCTGCTGCAGCTTTTGCAGTTTCAATTGTGTCATCGTCTGCAATTTTTAAAAGTGGATCGTTCGCAGTGGATGTATTGGTGTTGTAAAGAACTGTAATTTTCACAGTTCATTTAGAGTAACAAACACAAATATAATGTCAAGTTTTCTTCGGAGAAATTTTTTCTTTACCCATATAATCTCTTAGAACTTCTGGAATTGTTACTGACCCATCTTCGTTTTGATAATTATCTATAATAGCAATTATTGGTCTGGTATTTGTTAAAGCTGTTGCTGAAATTGTGTGAGCAAATCTTTTTTCTCCTGTTTTTTTGTCTTTAAATTTAATACCGAGTCTTCTTGTGTGATACGATGCTAAATCAGAATTTGACATTGTCTCGCAGTATTCTTGTTGTGATGGCAACCAAACTTCAGTATCAAACTTTCTAAAAGTTGCCATCCCGACATCTCCAGAACACATATCAAAAACATGATATGGAAGTTTTAAAGCTTGCATAATTTCTTCTTCAATTTGCATTGCTTCCTTCATATACCTTTCTGATGTTTCTGGAGTTGTGAAATAAATCATTTCAACTTTTGCAAATTGGTGAACTCTTTTAATTCCTTTTGTATCTTTTCCCCAAGAACCTGCTTCTGAGCGGAAACATTCAGAATAACCTACATATCTCAAGGGGTGTTCATCATCAATCTCAATTGTTTCATCTGCATGATACGCAACTATCGCCTGTTCTGAAGTTCCGACTAAATATAAGGCTTCTTCATCTTCGAGTTTTTCTACGTCATACATTTTATAGATTTGGGTACTTTCTGATGGAAAGTATCCAGTCCCATAAAGCGGACGATATTTAACAAGATCCGGCGTTGTAATTGGAGTAAAACCCCTTTTAACTAGTTTTTGCAAAGCGAAATTAAATAGTGCGAACTGCAAGAGGACTGCTTCATTTTTCAAATAGTAGAATCTGCTACCAGAATTTTTAGCAGCTTTCTCCATATCAACCAAGTCGAGATCCAGCATTAAATCATGATAGTGTCTTGGAGTGAAATCAAATTTTGGACGAGGATCTTTTTCCGGATAGACTTTGAATTCTAGATTTCCAGAAGAGTCGTCGCCAATTGGCATGAGAGGGGAAGTTATATTTGGCATCCAATCCATAAGACTTTGCCAATCTTTCTCAATAGTTGTCAATTCATCTTCTAAGACTTTAATTCCATCCTTTATTTTTTTACCTTCTTCAATTAAATTTGGCGTACGGGCTTTATCATCTTTAAGTTGATCAGCCAGTTTGTTTCTAGCTTCCCTAAGCTTATCTAGCTCCATTTCCAATTGAACTTTTCTGGCATCTAGGAGAAGAAGCCTGTCGACATCACATTTTTTTGGATCTAAGTGTCTATTTAAAATGTTTTGTTTAAGCTCTTCGGGATTTTCCCTAATATATTTGATGTCTAACATATAAAAACCGTCCTTTACTACACTATTATTAGTATACATTAGGACGGTGTTACCGTGGTGCCACCTAATTTGCTTCTCAACCTCTCAAAGCTCGCCTGGTGGAAAGTCAGACTCAAACGCTTTGTTTATTAAACCGATAATATCACAAGCCTAGTTCAGGAGCAATATCCTGCATGGCTTTTAGACAAATTACAACAAATTCATCAAGTTTTATTCCAAGCTTTGGCTCACACTGAGCAATCCGATCTCTAAGAGCCCCTTTAGCAAATCCTGTTTCTTTATACTTTTGAAGTACAAATTCAGGCGTTACTGAAGAAATCTTTTTTTCTGGTCTAACTAATGTGCAGGCAACAATTAAACCCGTTAACTCATCGCAACAATAGATTGCCCATCCCATTAGGCTTTCCTTTTCTTTCGTGTTTTCAAAATTGTGGAATTTAATAGCACTAGCCTCTTCTGGCGTTAAAGACAATCCTTGTGAGCGAAGTTCATCTATAACAATGACTGTATGCTCCATTGGGCGGTCCTTAGTTCTTTCGTAGTCTGCATCATGCAAAAGACCAACTGTTTCCCAGGAATCTGGATTAATTTCATTTTTTGAACCTAGTCCAAAAAGATTAAACCCACCTTTATGGTGTTCTTTAAAATAAACACCCAGAGCTTTCATACAGGCACCTGCAGCAAGACAATGACGTCTTAAGTTTTCATTTTTAACTAAGATGTTTAGCGCCTTGACTGCTTCGTCGTGAGTCATAGTGACATCTTAACAGATTATTTTTCAGGCCTTAAGAGTGGAAATAGTACGGCTTCTCTTATTGAAAGATTTGATAAGAAACTAAATAGCCTCTCACTAATACCAAAGCCTGTTACTGGGGGCATGCCATATTCAAGAGCATTTACGAAGTCAAAATCATGCATCTGTGCTTCTTCGTCACCTTTATCTCTCAATTCCTGTTGCTTTGCAAATCGTTCTGCTTGGTCAATTGGATCATTTAACTCAGAATATCCATTACCCATTTCACTTCCGGCCAAAATTATTTGATAACGCTCAACGAAATCGGATCTATTTGTAATTCTTTTAGCGAGAGGTGACACTTCAACTGGATGACCTACAAGAAATACCGGCCCTGAAATACCTTTTCTCACAGTTTTCCACAGAAGATCCATTAACCTTCCCCTATCATCTTTGTCGGAAAATTTAACTTTCAATTCTTTCAATTTAGATTTTATTTCTTCATTACTTGCTTTTGAAAGATCTACTCCGGTATTTTTAAGAACAGTTTCAACATAATCGATTTTTCCCCATTTACCCCCTAAATCAACTTTGTGTTCACCAATTTCAAACTGGAGCTTTCCAAAAGTTTCCTCAGCAACTGATTTATACATGGCTTCGACTAGATCCATACCTTCTTCGTAGTCGGCATATGCCCAATAGAATTCCATTTGAGTGTAATCTTGAAGGTGTTCTCTACTCATACCTTCATTCCTGAATTGTCTACCAATTTCGAAAGTCTTTTCAAAACCCGCCACCATTAGTCTTTTTTGCCAAAGTTCACCCATGGATATTCGTAAAAACAGATCAATATCCAAAGCGTTATGGTGAGTGGAAAATGGATTAGCATCGGCACCACCGGCAGTTGATTCTAAAACGGGGGTTTCTACTTCCATAAAACCTTGGTCTAGGAGAAACTTACGCATACTGTTCCAGAAGATTGCCTTTTTTCTGAACAATTCTTTTAAATTGTCATCCAAAAGAATGTCTACATATCTTTGGCGATATCTAGTTTCTTCATCTTTTATGCCAAACCATTCGCTTGGGAGAGGTCGAAGAGATTTGGATAGCAGCTCAAAAGAATTTACATCTATAGTTATTTCTCCGGCTTTAGTCTTTGTGACAGTACCAGAGACTCCAAGAAAATCGCCTTGGTCTAGTAGTTTTAAGATATCAAACTTGTCGCCGAGCTTATTTCCTTGGAACCAGAGTTGAATAGTGGCTGTTTCGTCTTTTAAATCTGCAAAGATCAACTTACCGTGTTCACGCCACCCCATCAGCCTTCCTTTGACTGCAACTTCTTGACCTTCTTTTTCTCTTGCATGGGAAACTGAGACTGTTTTTTTGGAATATTTTGACGGATAGGGGTTAACTCCCATATCCTGGAGTTTTTTAAGTTTAGTCTTCCTGACTTCAATTAGTTCATCGATTGCTTGAGCCATAGAGGAATTCTACTAGATTCGGAGGTGTAATTGAAGAACTATTCTTACTCGATTTCTACAACCGTATAGACGACTTTCCCAGCAGGAGCGGAAACTTCTGTCTTATCTCCCACTTTCTTTCCCATGAGGGCTTGACCCAAAGGAGAACTTCCGGAAATTTTCTTTTCAGCTGGATTTGCTTCCCAATCACCTACAACAGTAAATAAGTGTTTTTTGCCGTTTATGGAAACGGTTACTTTACAGCCAATATCAACGGCTTTTGTACCTGTCTTGTTACCTGTTTGAACTAAAGTGGCGTTTTTAAGAACGTCTTCAAGCTCGTCGATTCTACCCTCGAGGAATTCTTGTTCCTGTTTACCGAATTGGTAGGCACTATTTTCCGAAAGATCGCCTTCTTCGCGTGCCTTAGCGATCCTGTCCATAACGGCTGGCAACTTCACTTTCTTCATCTCATCGAGCTCTTTTTGGAGGTCCATTTGACCCTGAGCTGTGAGAAGTACATCTGATTTCTTTACTTGTGATTTCATACAATTAAAATTTACTAACGAAAATTATCACAAACCTAAGGAGTTGTATATATTCAAAAAAAAACTTCCTGGTTTGGCCAGAAAGATTCGTTAAGGCTCCGAACTTCGATTTGTAAGTCAAATTATAGCATTTTTTGGTAAAATTGTCAATATCTGCCGCCATCGTCTAGTGGTCTAGGACAGTTGGTTCTCATCCAACAAATCGCGGGTTCGAGTCCCGCTGGCGGCACTTAGTTAAATAATATGATTCTATTTTTAAGGCTAAAGTCTTGACGGAATATCGAACCAGCCAGTTTTTAGATCCGCCACAATGCTGAAAAACGCTATAGCTTCTCGCTAATATTTGTAAAATTAACCAGTTGCAAAAATACATTATTTATCCTATAATATATATTATGACTACAGCAGTTGTTGAGTTTGAAAATGGGTATCCACTCACCCAAGGTAAAGACCCAGCTATTCTTGTAAAAGAAGCAATAGCAAGCAACCAAGCAACTTGGTATGAATTAAACGAAGGTGATCATGATGTGACACCCGAATGGTGGACTAAAAATCACCATAGACATGTTGTTACTGTTTTAGAAGATGGTACGGCGCTTTATAGAGCATTACCCAAAGACTCAGAAGTAGGTTTATTAGATCGTGCCGCTGGAAAAAAAACTTTTACAGAAAAAAGGGGTGGCACTCATGTTCATATTCCAAATGACCAAAGTTTTGCAATTATTGCAGGACCTAAAAAGGATCTTAGCGGTTTAGGTATTCACAGAGTTATATTTTCAGTGCCTGGACCCAATCCTTCCTCCAGACGTCAAGTTGCACCCTGGATCAAATAATTAACTCGAACTGTTTTCTCTATTTTTTTATTGTTCCAGTACAAGTCACCATAATACAAAACTACACAGTTTTTGTTGATCCAGTAAGTTCCCTCTTGCAGAGTTTGTGAAAATTCCGGTATTCTGTATACGTGCATAGATTTCTGCCTGTACTACTAGCTGTTATTGCACTTTTAAGTGTATTTTTACTCAAAGATGACCTTGCTGCTTGGTCTAAAGCTAAAACCTTTGCAGCATCTCCTGCCAAAAATGAACTTTCTTCCAAAAGCTTCGTAGAAAGAGTTTTACTCTCAGACGGATCATTTGATCCTAACGCCTCCAGTGCTGTTTGGTTCAATAAAAAAGTAGAACTACCAAACAAATCTCTGGCAGTTCTTATGACTAATGAGCCTAGAAACGTGCTTGGAGATTCTACATCTGAAAAATGGATAGATGTTGACCTTTCTACTCAGAGACTTTATGCTAAGGAAGGCGATAGAACCGTCTATGAATTTCCAATTAGTTCGGGCCTGCCATGGTTTCCAACAGTAACTGGAGATTTTAGAATTTGGGCTAAAGTTAAGGCACAAAGAATGTCAGGAGGCTCAATTGCAGATGGAACGTTTTACGATTTACCAAACGTACCTTATGTCCAGTATTTCCATAATGGCTATGGAATCCACGGCGCCTATTGGCACAATGATTTTGGAAAACCAAGATCTCATGGGTGCATTAATATGAGACCAGAAGATGCTAAAACACTCTTCTTTTGGACAAATCCACCAGTTCCAGACAATATGGGAGCAATTTATAAGATAGCACCTCAAGATTCTACCCGTGTGGTAGTTCACGGGACTACTCCTACACAACTAAACTAATCTTTCCTAAACCAATCTTGAGTGATTGCAGGGACATAGGCTA
This sequence comes from uncultured Gammaproteobacteria bacterium, assembly GCA_964576435.1. GTDB lineage: Bacteria > Patescibacteriota > Microgenomatia > JAMCZE01 > JAMCZE01 > CAZNUP01. Next base: position 354,131 of record CAZNUP010000001.1, on the reverse strand, counting down.
GGAAGCCCCTATCATCAGAGAACACTATCACCGGTTGAAGGTAACCTTGAGGAAGATATGGATCAAGATATCCGAGGGATACTGAACGGATTGGAATTGAAGCTGGCATTGGTGTAGGGAGTGATCCAAAGATTGCTTGGCCTTTTTTGAGCATTTCGAAAGCTTCAGCTGTGGTTATGGGTTTATAGGTTCCTGTGGCGTTTGGATCAATACTACTATGATAGTACCGGGCTTCAAGGATAGCATCTTTGGAATTTGAGTTACCTGTCACAAGTGCTGAAACTAAGCCTTTTTGATCATTTGGGTAAACAACAGGTGTTCCTTCTGAAATTTCAGTAGCGTCAATTGGAGCTCTTTCAAAACTTACATAAACAGCATCAGCATTAGCTAGAGAGGTTGTTGGAACAAGGTTTTGACCATCAAGGCGCATGTAGGTAACTTGAGCGGAACCAGTTGCCAGGTCGTCAGTTATAAGACCTTGGTCTTCAAAAAATCCTCTGGCAATACCTACAACTTGGTCCTTTGATTTGAAGTCTTTCTGGCTAAACACATCAGTATTTGATGCGTAGTTGTAGATAATTTGGAAATCTCCATTAAGTTCATCAATTTCTAAAGTTCTTAAGGAATTAGTTGGATCTGTGAACACGTATACAGTACCTGATTTTCTAGTTGGCTCTCCAGTAAAGCCCATTGAAGCCGCTTGCTGTTTCATGCGGTCAAGAGTGCCAAAAGAAACTTTGATACCGGGAACTAAACTATAAACTTTTACGGTTGCGGGCATAGCTGGCAACGTACCATCAACAGTTTCAATTGTGTAAGTTGTCCCAGAAGGGGTGGCAAAAGATCCTTCAAAATTTGGATAAGGGAGCTGACCTAGTGCGTTATTGGCGGGAGGGGGCGGAGTTGGGAAAACACGATCTTTAATTCCTAGGGCAGCGGTAAATAAAACTCTAGCTACAATTAGTAAGACAACTACAATAATTAAAATGTTTACACCTTTTCTTGCGTAATAGGACGTCTCGGTTAGAGTTGCCATCAGTATTAGAATAGCAATTATCTGTGCTAAAATTCAATCGTATGAATGTTCGAACTAGATTTTCTCCCTCCCCCACAGGGACACCAGAAAGCGTACATCTTGGATTTGTCATAAGGGCACTCTGGAACTATGCACTTGCTAAGAAAAATAATGGACAGTTTTTACTTCGAATTGAAGATACTGACAAAAAAAGATCGCGTGACGACACTGAGCAGGCAATTTATGACACTCTAAAAGATTTCGGAATATTCTGGGACGAGGGACCAGATATTGGCGGGCCATATGCACCATATAAACAATCTGAAAGATTACCTAAATATCAAAAGGCGGCACATGAACTCGTGGAAAAGGGATTTGCCTATTACGACTTTGATGCTAAGGCTCGGGAGAAAGAAGAAATAAAAGAAGCTTATGAGACGGAGGAGGGACTTAAGGAGGTTAAGGAAAGGCCAGCTGCCCGAAGCGCCGACCCCTCTGAAGCAAAAAAGAGAATGGAATCAGGCGAACCGTATGTAGTTCGAATCAAGATCCCAGAAGACCGAGTATTTGAATTTGACGATTGGATTTTAAAGAAAAGGGTGAAAATCACTGGAAAAGAAGTTTCAGATTTAATTATTCTTAAATCTGATGGGTTTCCAACCTACCATTTAGCTGTTGTTGTTGACGATTTAGATATGAAGATCTCCCATGTTCTTCGTGGACAGGAGTGGATTTCAACGACACCAATACATCTCTATATATATGAAGGACTAGGACAAAAACCACCTGAAATTGGGCACTTTACTGTAATTTTAGATCCAAGAACCAAGAAAAAGTTTAGCAAAAGAGATTTAACGGCAATGTTTGGAGTTCGAAACTGGCTGGATAAAGGGTATCTCCACGAGGCAATTTTAAACTACTTAATGCTTCTTGGTTGGGCACCTAAAGACAATAGAGAGTTATTTAGTCTCCCCGAATTTGTGGAGGCATTTGATCAAAATGGCGCTCAAAAAGCTAACCCAACTTTTAACCCGCAAAAGCTTGATTGGTTTAACCAACAATATATTAAAAAGCTAGACCAAAAAGAACTCGTATCTAAAATGAAAACCTTTAGTTCAAGAACTGAACAAGAAATTGATACAGTTTTACCCCTGGTTAGGGAAAGACTAGTTACTCTTAAAGACTTTGACGAATTAACTGAGTATTTTTTTACTACACCAAAAATAGACCAAAGTTTATTCGAGGAACATCCGGATAGCAAACGTGTTCTAGATAATGCAATTGAAACGCTAGAGAAGGATTTTGATGGAAAGATTTTAGAAGAAAATGCTAGAGCTTTTTGCCAAACAGAAGATATTAAAGTGGGTGAGTATTTTATGATCCTTAGACTTGCTACAACAGGAAGATCTCAGACCCCACCGCTTTGGGAAGTGATGCAAATCATTGGGAAAGATGAGACACTTAAAAGGTTAAAATCATGTCTGCCCGAAAAAAAGTCACAGAGTTAAACTCTGAACAACTTAGAAACAGGCTTCGGATTAGAAGCCAAGAAAGTGAAACGAAACTTCGAAAGAGGCACCCAATTGCTTCAGAATTTTACGAAGAAAAGGGTTTTCGTCCTGGAAAATTTAGAGAACATGCCGCAAGAATAATTTCTTCAGGTGCATTAGCTGGTTCACTTCTTTTGTCTCAACATGCGGCAGTCCCTCAAATTCACAACTTAGCACCACTTAAAAATGAGTCTGTGGCTTTTGCGCTCTCACAACTGGATTTGACTAAAGATCTAGAAACACTTTTGCCAAAAGATGGAAGTTGGCAACTATCTAAAGAACAGGAAAAAGAAATTAGTGAACAAATCCAAAAAATTTATGGAGTTCATGCTGTAGCTGAACTGGATGGAAATAGACTTAATAATAGCTATGGAAGAATGGGAGCAGAACAGCATCTCCCCCGTTACCCAGGAGACACTATTTATCAACACGATGAACTGCAAGAAAAAGGACAAACGCCGGGACGCGGAGCATGGGGCTATTTTGCATATTCAAAGGAAGAAATGACACCTGAATTATATGAAACTGAAAAGTGGTACGTTGCTGTTCAAACTTTATATCTTCCAGATTGGAACACCAATACAGCGTACCTACGTGACTGGTATAAATATCGACGGGTTGTCGTTGTAAACCCAGCAAATGGAAAGGCTGTTGTCGCTGCAATTGCTGATGCGGGACCGTCCGAATTTACTGGAAAAAAATTTGGTGGATCACCTGAGGTTATGAAATACCTCAACGTGAACTATGGAATGCAAAATCATCCAGTCATTCTTTTCTTCCTAGATGATCCAAATAAAGAAATTAAACTTGGTCCTTTGGAATACAATATTGATAGGAATAAAAAACTGCTAGCTACAAAAGTATGAAACTTTTTTACGACCACTTAGTAATACGTGAAGAAATAGTCCAAGAACTTAAATGGTATGACTTGACTGTTGGCGAACATATTGAAATTCTAAGACTTGCTGACGAGACAATTCATCTTGAAGTGATGGATGTCATTTTAACTAGCATTCCACCTGAAAAACACAAAGAGTTTTTGGAAAAAATGCATAAGTCACCTCACGATAAGAAACTTCTTGAATATGTAAGTGTTGAAGTACATGAAGAAATAAGGATAAGAGCTGAGAAAACAAAAAGGGCAATTCTTTCTGAAATTAAGCGTTCTAAGAAAAAATGATCTTAGCTCTGATAAAATGGAGACAGTGCGGGATCATCTAATGGTAGGATAGTAGACTCTGAATCTATTCATCTTGGTTCGAATCCAAGTCCCGCAGCTATGACTAAGGCCAATATTCATCTGAACAAAGTTGAAGACATAGATGAGGTATTAGCCCTTTCATATAAAATATTTACACCTTCACCAGAAGAAAATAAAAAATATCACAATAAAGACGACTGGATCGACAAAATAAATAATCACGGGCTGTTGGTTACTGCATGGGACGGAGACAAAATAATAGGTTTTTCAATTTGCTATTCAAAACATGAAACGTTCCACATATGGAACGTTGGTGTCTTGGAAGAATATCGAAGACATGGAATATGGAAGATGATGTACGAGGAAATAAAAAAGTTTGCAACTAAAGAAAATTTTGAAACCCTGACACTTAATACTTATAAATCCAGATTTCCAGGTATGTATAATTTTGTTTTAAAAAATGGTTTCACAGAATATAAAACTGAAGGAGAAAAATCTTTTTTTATGAAAAGATTGGAATGAAACATAATTTTAAATATATTGAGTTAGACTGCAATTTACTGATAAAATAATATTATGGCCCAACAAATTACTCCTAACCTTTGGTTTAATAATAATGCTAAAGAAGCAATTGATTTTTACCTCTCTGTTTTTAAAGACGGGAAAATAACTCATATTGACTACTACCCAAGTGTTGGAGAAGAAATTACCGGACACAAAAAGGGAGATATTTTAACTATAGAATTCACCCTTTTAGACACTAACTTCATTGCAATAAACGCGGGACCTGAATTTAAATTTAATCCGTCCACATCTTTTATGGTTGAATGTAAAGACCAGGAAGAGATTGATTATTACTGGAAAAAGTTGTCTAGTGTTCCTGAGTCCGAACAATGTGGATGGTTACAAGACAAGTATGGTCTTTCTTGGCAAATTACTCCAAAGATTTTAGATACAATGCTTAAGGAAGGGTCAGAAAAACAAAGAGAAAATGTTTTCAAAGTCTTTTTCCCCATGAAGAAAATAATTATTTCCAAACTTGAGAAAGCTTACCAGAGTAAATAGTCTCGTTTTTTTAAAACCAACTACATATAATTATCTCCAATGAAGAAGCATAGCGTATATCACAAGGATGGAAGCATTTGGGCAAGGGGTCAGATGGTAGGCGAAACTCCAAATGGGTACTGGGAGTGGTTTAGAAAAGACGGAACTAAGATGAGATCTGGATATTTTGAAAAGGGAAAACAAGTTGGAAAGTGGACAACTTATACTAAAAAGGGAGACGTTTACAAGGAAACCTTAATTAAATAGCCTTTTTCTTCAATTCTTCTTTAATTGAATCTGGAATAGGACGGCAGGCACAATTTTTTGCATGAGCAAAGTGCCATTTAACTCTTTGTTCAAGTGTTGCATTCTTTGGCATTCTGTTTTTTGTATGCCAGCTCTTATTGGTTTTCATGTTTATAATCTTTTGGGTGGAGGTATGCTTGGAATTTTCCCAATTGTTTTTTGCGTTCTAGTTATTTTTACGGTAGCCTCGTTCCCTGAAGCAGAAATTCCGTTTGTCGAATTTAGCAAATTAAACCAATCGCGATAATCGTAACCTTCCAATGCCATTATTGCGACTAATGTTCCACCATTAGAGTGGAGACATGACACCATTTTGTCAATCAAAATCTGTTCAATCTTCCTTCCATAATTGCCATGGATATCCTTATCCATTACTACATGCCATCCAAAAATAGGTCGACAGACAGCTAGATCAAAACCTTTTTCCTTCTCAGAATCATTCTGCTTTATAAAATCCTGCACGGCTTTCCAAGTAGAGCCCTTTAGTACATCCCCACCAATTACAACTCTATTTTTAGTCAGGTCGACTATCTTATCTTCTTCTGTTCTATTGTCCACTAAAGTTACATTCACTTCTCCGTCTAGTCTGTAGTTTCGAGAAAAATTTGCAGTCCCCATAACGTCAAGAGCAAAAATGTTTGATCTTGTTTTCAATCTTTCTGTTAAAAATTGTCCAAAATTTTCCCCCAGGATTTCTTTGAATTCATCTTCGTAACCTGATACAGGAGTATCATAAATACCCCATTGGTTGTAGGTTTGACCTTTAAGAAATCTTTCCTCTTTTGCTGCCACCCTCTCTGCTACTGTCCTAGACCCGAAGAATCTTTTGAGAAACCCGCCATTTTCTGACATATAGCTAATTTTATCATTTACAAGTTTCCGCTTTAACGTATCCCATGGACTTTGCTTCTTTTTCAGAACAAAACCAATGTTCGCCTAAATCCTCAGAAATAATCGCTGTTTTATATTGAGCGCAAGTTGGAAGATAGTAAATGTGAGTATTTTTTCCAGCACGAATATTGCCTTTAATAATGCATTTAGAATCTTTTGGCGTTTTTGATTCACAGCTTCCAAAAATTCCTAGTTGGTTTTTCTCTGCAGCATTTTGTAATTCTTTAAACTCAGCATTGTACGGAGTTACATCATGATAGTAGCGGACAACTCCTGACTTGATTAACTCTTTGTTAACATTGGTGTCGCCCTCAAAGATTACTCCCATATCCCGGCCATAATTATCAGGGATTTGATTTTCAATTCGCACTGACTTACCTTCAATTATCTTTTCTAAAGCTAGTTTTGCCTCTTTACCACCACAGAGGTTTAACTCCGGAGCAAGAACTTGCCTTAATCTAACTTTTCTTTTACCTTCAATTATAAAAGTGTCCCCATCATAAACACCTAATACCTTGTATGTTGGTAAAACTGGGGCAGCTGGAGATTGTTTTTTTGTAAATTGAAAAATATTAAGACCAACTGACAAGACAAGAAGAATTCCTAAAATTCCTAACAGTGCCTTTCCCATAAGTTAATTAAATACCAAATGAGAGATATAATAAATACATGCAAGCAGCTATAAATGAATTCGAGACTAAAGTTTTGAATATTGACCCAAATGAGATAGCCAACAAACTTCGAGAACTTGGAGCTTTGGAGACTCCAGAATTTTTGGCAAGACGGAGAGTATTTGATATTGGACTTGGGAAACACGAATTTATTCGCTTAAGAGAAGGTGACGGAAAAACCACAATGACCTTTAAGAGAAAAAGTGAGACAAAGACTGAAATAGGACGAACAATAGAAATTGAAGTTGAGGTTAGTGACTTTAAAAAAGCATCAGAAATACTTGGAAAAGCCCCTTTTGAAAAAGTTCTTTACCAGGAAAATAAAATGCATGTTTTTAAAATCGACAATATTGAATTTACAATAGCTACATGGCCAAAGATTAAACCTTATTTGGAAGTCGAATCTGATAGTTTGGAAAATGTGCAAAAAGGCTTAGAACTTCTTGGACTTTTAGGGAAAGATGTTGGCGACTTGGACGTCCAAAGTATTTATAGAGAAATTGGAATAGCTTTAAACGATATTTTAGAACTCAAATTTTAATAACCAGAGAAGAAGTCGGTGATAATATTTCTTGAAGAAACTCCTAATTTTTTAACTAAAGCTTTATAGGAATCGACCATAACTGGTGGACCTGAAATATAAAATGTTCGATCTTTAAAATCAGGGACTTCCTTTTTAATCATTTCTTCTGTTATAAAACCTTGCTTAGTTGTATTTATTGGAATAAATTTTACGGATTTAAAAATGTCTTTGTAAATTAAGTCCTTATCATCAGCTACAGAATAGAAAAGTGTTATATCTCTAGTTTCTTTTTTATCTGCGAGAGATTTAACAATACTTCTAAAAGGGGTTATTCCAATGCCACCTGCAATGAAAACTACTTTTTTGTTTTTGTCTTTTGGTAAAACAAAATCACCAGATAATCCTCCGGCAAGTATTTGATCACCCGGATTCATATTTAAAAGTGCATTTTTGAAGGTACTCCCCTTCTCCTTAGCCATACGAACTGCAATTTTTATCTCCGATTCCTCTGGACTTGAAGCAATACTAAATGATCGTCTGTTTCCCCGATTGTCAGATTTTTTTTCTGGAAGAGTCCATTCCATGTACTGCCCTGGTTCAAAATTTAGCTTTCCTGGGAAAGAAAATTCCCAAACTCCTGGAGCTAGTTCAGTTTTTGTTTTTAATTTTAAGAATAGTTTTTCTTTAGGACTTACAACAAATGAGAAAATATTTCCAATTACCAATGCTAACTCTGGAGAAGAATAGACTGGTCCAAAGGCAAACTGGGAACCAAATAATAAACCTACCAGCCCACCATAAATCATTTGCAACTTCCTATGAGGAGGTGTTGTTTGTGGCTCGGTTAACATCACTGTTCCAAAGAAAATTAATGGCCATGAAGTAAATGCTTGAAGGACAATTTCTAAGGGATTAAAAATGGCAATTGCTATTAGAGCAGTAGCTATAAAAGTTAGAACCATTGAAAATTTTCTTACTTTTCTAACTATCAAGAGTCCCATGACTAGAACAAATGGCAAAAGAATGGCGCTACCAACCCACCAGATCTCGTTGCCAAAGCCAAGGAGTCCTAAAATTACCGCGGAAATTGCAGCTGGATTAAAAATATGTTTTTTGTGAATGGCAAAAACGTATTTCGACAGCATTGCTATGATGCCAGCCAAGATTGTTACTTCAACATCTTGAAGATCTTTAACCGGGGCCATGATGAAAAACAAAATTAAAGCAGTTATCAAGGACGATTCTCTATTTATTGGGGTCTTCAAAATTTTAGAGATTAAAAGGTTTGTGAAATAGCAAGAAACTGCTAATAAGCCAAAGGTGACAATAAACTGAAGACCACTGAATGGGAGGAGATTTAAAAAACCAAAAAGGATAGAGAGAGCTGCTAACCCCGCAAGGCCTCGCAATACTAAATAGTACATCGCGGTCTCGTTTAGAAATTTATCAACTAGCTTCATAAATTTCTCCTGGAAAATTATTTGACTTTTTGACTGTGAAATCTGAATAAAGAATCAGGTATTCAAAATTGAATGACATTTTTTTCGCATCTACAAAAAATAGACAAGTACTTAATCCATCTGCCAACATTGCTGAATTTCCAATAGTCCAAACAGCTTCTACATCTTCCGTTGATTTAAGCGTTTGTGGATTTATTATATGGTGAAACTTACCCCAATTTCTACGGTTGCCACTAGAACCCGCGATACTGCCATTTGACAACTTTACTGTCCCAATAACTTGAGACGCATCTCTTGGATTTTCTAACCCAATCGTTGAGTCAAAATTTGAAAGCAAGATATCGCCGCCTGCATCAATTGAAAAAGAACTCACTCCGCTATTTTTTAATAAATCACCAACAATATCAATTAAATAGCCTTTACCGGCAGCTCCAAAATCTAAAAGAACCGGCTTTTTAATAGTTATAGTTTCCTTAGTTATTTCTAGTGCTTCATCCCAGGAAAGCGGTTTTTCAATGGTTTTTTCTTTTAAAGAATATGAAGCATCATAACCGGCTTGTTCTAAAACATTGCCGATCAACGGAGTTACCAAGCCATCAGTTTGGTCATAGAGGTCTTTATAGAAGGAAAGCATTGTCCAACCATCAGCTGGCATTTTATAAACCCCAGCCTTTTTGGACATTTTTGAAACAAGGGAATCGGGACGAAAACGAGAAAAGGTTTTATCGAACTCATCAATCCGGTCCAGAATGTTACGCTCCATATCTAGACCGGTGTAATCTATTTCCCAACCCGTACCAATTGCTTCAAACTTAAGCTTGCGCTTCAGCTTTGATTTTTGTGACTGCATCATTAAAGCCTTTTGGTGTTAGGGATGATCCAGAAACTTTAGTCAAAGTAATTCCATCAACTGATTTACCAACAACTAAGACTTTGTAGCCATCAGCAAATTCACCTTGGAATCTCTTGGAATTTGGATCGGTTGCATGACCAGTGAAGGTTGTGTCTGTAACTACACCATTTTTAATAGTTAGTGTTACATCAACTTCTCTTGTACCACCTGGTGTTGTGTATTCACCAGTTGCTTTATAGGTTCCGTCTTTATAAGGACTGGCACTTTCTGTTCCTGCGGGCGATACTTCTGGGGTCATAACTCCTGTTGGAGATTCAGACACCATGGCTGTAGGGGTTCCTGTTACTTCTGTTGGTGCTTGCTGAGATCCTTTCATTCCTTGATAGGCAAAAATGCCGACCACGGCAAGAATAATGAGCGCACCAATTACTACTGGGACTAACATCTTATTGGAACTTTTTGAATTTTCTTGATTTTGAGTATTTTGTTCGTCCATTTTTTCCACCCCCTCACTTTTTTGTGTAGGCACAATATATAGGGTTTGGACTAAATATTGCAAGAGCTGGTTTCAGGAAGACCCTTAAATTTGTTTGCAAACCAAGATACTACATCTTGAGAAGCCAAATTAGGAACATCCAAATGCCCACCTGCATCAAACCATAAAACATTTAAATTTGATCCTGCTTTACAGGAAGACTCTATAAAATGTCTTGTTGTATTTGGTAAAACAACCAAATCCTTCTCACCTTGGACGATAAGAAATGGTGTTTCTAATATTGGCTTAGGAGTCTCATTATTAAGTGCATTCCTCCAGGCTAGAATTTTAGTTGGATTTTTTATGAAAAACTTTTGGCCCAAAAAGTTTCTACCAATTGCTTCAAGGGTTTCACGACCTATACATTGATTACTTAGCCGCTGGTAGTTTTTGAAAGCAACTGGTGACAAAACTTCTTTAATATTTAGGTTTTTATAAACAAGTGGCCAACTAGTTGCAATCTCTGGGCCAATTGCCCAAATTACGGGAGTTTCTAACTGTTCGTTAACAAGTTGTGTTAGTTCAACTGCTGGAGCGGCGGCGGCAACGGCAACCAAACTTAATTCTGGCGAATAAGATTTTGCTAAATTTGCTGAAAAAATAACAGCGTGACCGCCTTGAGAATGACCCCATAGAGCGAAGCGGTTAGAAATTTTACCGCCAAAAAAATTCCTGACAGCTCGGACAGAATTTAAAACATCATGAGCTTCATCTTTGCCAATTAAATAGCGTTCGACACCTTCAGTGCCAAGACCAGCATAATCTGTGGCAACAACAACCCAATTATTTGCTAACATAGCTTGAAGACCAGGGATATGTTCCCCAGGGTTTTTTGCTTTGGAAGGAGCGCAGGTGGGACCCAAACCCACAGTTCCATGTGCCCAAGCAATGATTGGAGTGTTCTTGGTTATTTTTTCCTTTGGGAGATATAACATACCAGAGGAAAGGGTCGGTTCTCCCAAATAGTTTTCAGTATGATAAAGGATACGATAGGTTGAATCAGTTACCTTTTCAGTACTTATAAGCTCGCCAGGTTCGCCTGGGGGAATAAACTGAGGATTGTAGAAAGAACTGGGTAGAGTTTGAAAAATTACAACTACTAATAATATAAATAGGGCAATGACGATAAGAAGCAGCTTCATGACCCTGCGGGCACGTTACTGACAAAAACTGAAACTTTTGACTGACAAGGGCAATTAAATTGTAGTGGTTCGTTTGGATTAGTGGAAGTTGGGCTAGTTCTATAGGAAAAAACTATAACTTGGCCAGTTTCAGCATTTTTATAACCCCAGACGGAAGACCCTGGTCCGTCTGCGGATAAGTTGATGTCAGGTTCAAAGCCGAGAGATTTCAAGTAAGAAACATCCTCAAAATGGGATACTGCGGCAGTTTGGGTAGTAATTGTTACCGATGACTCCATGCCAGAATAATTCATTTGCGAGCTTGTCACTGGTGTTGACCAATCTCCTGGTAGCCAGGAATTTAGCTTAGAAAAGATTGGTGAATTAGGCTGAACCTGAGTTGCAATTGGGGTAGGTGTAGCTGTATTTGAGCTGTTTTTAAGAAAATGACCACCGAAACCAACTAACACTGAAATAACTATTATTAAAGCAAGGCCAATTAGAAGAGCTAACAGTAGTTTTCTCATATATTAATATTGCCCCATTATAGTTCTTTATGCAAGTGTATGGGCTAGACAAATAAAAGAATATATCTTATAATATACTAAATTCTCCTATAGAGGGGGATATTTTTTTGGTTAGATCTATTTCTAATAGTATTTTCTTATAAGATATTATGTTTGGCATTAGTACATTTTTAACGCCTAAAGAAGTCTCGAAAATTTTGCGTCTCAACCTCCTTACTGTTTACGACTACATCCGCTCCGGAGAACTCCCTGCAATGAAACTTGGAAGATCTTATCGAATCGATCAAAAAGATCTAAAGAAATTTATTTCAGACCATCAAAATAAACATGCACAAGCTTGATGTAGTTATTCCAGTCATGAATGAGGAAAAAAACATTGCGCCACTTATGGCAAGGTTGGAACGTGCTATGCGAATTGCGAATATAAGCTACAAGGCTATTTTTGTAGTCGATAAGTCTCATGACAATACCCTTCCTGAGCTCAAAAAAGCAGCCAAGAAATATCCGATTCTTATCCATGAAAAGACAGGAGAACGAGGAAAGGCGTTTAGTATTTTTGAGGGAGTTGGTCTAGCCACGAGCGAATACGTAGTAATGATTGATGGAGATTTGCAATATCCACCAGAAGCAATCCCTGAGATGTATAGCCTCCGAGAAAAATTCGGACTTGTCGTTGCAAATAGATCAAAACAAGACCAAGGAAAACTTAGAAGCCTTTTTTCTAAAGCAAATCGATTTATTTTCGGCAAAGTACTACTTGGTTGGAACTTCGACTCACAATCTGGACTTAAACTTTTCAAACGAGAAATTTTTGATTTCCTTGACAAAGAGCAAATTACTGAGTGGGCACTAGATGTTCCACTTATCTATACAGCTCGAGAACTAGGGTTTGAAGTTGGTTCTGTTGATATTACGTTTAGTGAAAGAGCTAACGGCAAATCTAGTATTAAACTCGTTTCCGCCTCTCTCGGAATTATGCAGAGCGCTGTCAAACAAAGACTGCAAACTAGAAAGGTCTACACAATCAATCCAAAAAACCAAAACTCAATGATTGGATACGGGACCATTTATAAGAAAAGACGCTTTATTACCCACACTAATTTAGAACCTAAGCACTCGGCAGTTCAGACACTGATTAATTGGCAAAAGGTAGCGGTAGTTCTAGCTGGATTAACAATTCTTGCTGGACTTGTCATAAATCCTATTTTGACAATTAGCGCAACTCTTGCAGTTTTATCAATTATCTACTTTGTTGACGTGATATTCACGCTTTTCCTTGTTACAAAAAGTCTGCAAAAGAGACAAGAAATATCTTTTTCTGAAACCGAACTCAAAAGCGTAAATACGAAGGACTTACCAACTTATTCAGTTCTTTGTCCACTTTATAAAGAGGCCGGAGTTTTACCTCAATTTGTTAAAAACATGCAAACACTTGTCTATCCAAAAAACAAACTCGAAGTTTTACTTCTTCTTGAAGAAAACGACACGGAGACAATTTTAAGTGCGCAAAGGGCTAAACTTCCAAAATTTATTAAGATTGTCATTGTCCCTGATTCTCAGCCTAAGACAAAACCAAAAGCTTGTAACTATGGACTTTCGATTTCGACAGGAGAACTGGTTGTCATTTATGATGCTGAAGATCAACCAGAACCACTACAACTTATAAAGGCAGCGCTGGCATTTAAAAATGCTCCAGAACAAGTGTGTTGCCTACAGGCAAAACTTAACTATTACAACCCGAACCAAAATATTCTCACACGATTGTTCACTGCAGAATACTCATTATGGTTTGATCTTATGTTACCTGCTTTTCAATCAATTGAAACCACAATTCCACTAGGGGGGACAAGTAATCATTTTAGAAGAGAACTTCTTGTTAAATTGGGAGGCTGGGATGCATTTAACGTTACAGAGGACTGTGACCTTGGAGCAAGACTTTTTAAGAATGGCTACAAAACAGCAATTATTGATTCTGTAACTTTGGAAGAAGCCAACAGTGACCTGGGTAATTGGATTAGGCAAAGATCTAGATGGATTAAGGGATACATCCAAACATATCTGGTTCACATGAGAAATCCATTTAGGCTTGTCAAACAGCTTGGGACACATGCAATCATATTCCAATTAGTCATTGGGGCACGAACTACATTCATGCTTATCAATCCAATTCTTTGGATTATGACTATCTCCTACTTCGTTCTTTATAGATTTGTTGGGCCGACAATTGAAAGCTTTTATCCTGCCCCAATTTTTTACATGGCGGTTTTTTCTTTAACTATTGGTAACTTTCTCTATCTGTACATATATATGATAGCTGTTGCTAAAAGAAATCAATGGGACTTAGTTAAATTTATTTTCCTAGTACCTGTCTATTGGCTACTTGTTAGCTTGGCTGCCCTTAAAGCATTTAAGCAACTTATTTTTCAACCACATTTTTGGGAGAAGACAAATCACGGTCTTCAAACAAGTCAAATAAGCAAAGCTTTCTTACCAAAATTTTCTTTTGAAAGAGTGCTTCGACCAGAAGTATTTGCGGCTGCATTTTTAGTATTTTCAACCCTTGGAAACTATTTCTTGAATTTCCTTTATAACGCTTACTTAACAAGGGCGGCAAACATAACTATTTCAGAGTTTGGACTTATCTCCTTAATTGGTAGTTTTGTATATTTATCACTTATTCCAATGGGGGCACTCATTAGAACAGTGGCTCACCAAAGCGCCTTCTATTTTGGAGGAAAAACAGAATACAACAGAGATTATTGGAGCAATGTAAGAATTAAGGCAAAGGCGGTTTCATTAACAGCTTGTCTTGTGTGGGTGGCTTTGACCCCACTTTTACAAATATTTTTTAATTCTGAAAGTCCACTACCTTTCTTAATATTCACTCCTGTTTGGTTTATTGGAACACTTAATGCTGTTGACGTTGGTTTTTTGACTGGAAGTCTTAAGTTCTCTTATCTTGGTTGGCTGCTTTTGTCTGAAGCAATCACAAGACTACTTTTGACAATAATTATTGTCTCTTTGGGACTTCCTCAATGGGTATATCTAGCCACCCCACTATCAATGATGGTGTCATTTGGTCTTGGATACTTATGGGCGTCACAAACTAAAAGAGTTAAGTCAGAGAAAATAGATTTCTCTACTAAGTTCTTTGGGTCATCAATTATTCTCAATCTTTCTAGTGTTGTTTATCTTGGAGGGGATATTCTTCTTGCAAGACACTTCTTATCACCAGTACTTTCTGGAGAATATGCAATTTTGTCTTTAATTGGAAAAATGGTCTTTTTCCTAGGATCACTTTTCTCCCAATTTGTCGTTCCAATTATTAGTAAGGCGCAGGGTGCAGGGTACACAACTGGAAAGTATTTCAAGCTATTTTTCTTTGGAACTTTTGCTACCGGATTTAGCGCCTTCTTATTCTTTGGAGTTTTTGGAGATGTTACTGTGCCTTTCTTCTGGGCACAAAAGTCTCTACCAATTATTAGGTTCTTGCCAATGTTTACATTTGCAATGATGCTTTTCAGTCTTTCTGCTTTGATAGTTAACTTCCATCAAACACAAGGAAAGAAATTCTTTGCAGTTGCTTCATTTTCATTATCGCTTACACAAGTAGTGTTCATCGTCCTTAGACACAATACTATTTTAGATTTTGTCCATGCTGCTTTATATGCATCAAGCATTTCGCTTTTGACAATGCTGGCAATGCACTTTATCTATCCATATCTACCTTCAATCAAAAGTAATGCGATAGCTTTTGTTGGATTATTTAAAAGACTACCTGATAAGGCACCAAGTTCTGAAAAGAATTTGAGAATTCTTGTTTTTAACTGGAGAGATACAAAACACGTATGGGCTGGAGGGGCAGAAGTTTATATTCAAAAGCTTTCTGAAAGTTGGGCAAAACTTGGACACAGCGTCACAATATTTTCTGGCAATGATGGAAAAAGTTTGAGAAGTGAGACTTTGAACGGAGTCCAAATAGTTCGAAGGGGAGGATTTGCGTTTGTGTATGTTTGGGCAATTCTTTACTACCTTATTAGATTCCGTGGAAGGTATGATGTGATAGTTGATTGTGAAAATGGTATTCCATTTTTTATGCCACTTTTTGCTAAAGAAAAAGTTGTCTTAGTTATCCACGCAGTACATCAAGAAATATTTAGAAACGGATTGCCATTACCACTTTACTATTTTGCTGCCTTTTTGGAAAAAATCGTAATGCCTCTTGTTTATCGAAATACACAGGTAGTTACAGTCTCTGAGTCATCTAAAAAGGAAATACTAGAACACAAACTCACACACATGGAGCCCGCAGTTGTCCATAATGGGATTGATTTAACTTTCTTTAAGCCAGGAACTAAAAGTAAAACACCACTTGTTATATATGTTGGAAGGCTTAAGAAGCATAAGAGTTTGAAAGTATTTATTAATATGGCAAAGAGAATTTTAGATGAAACTCCTAATGTTGAATTTGTCATTGCTGGAGATGGTCCAGACAAAAAGCCTTTATTTGATCTTGTTAAGAAACTTAAGTTAACTAACCAAATTAAATTCACTGGGAAGATAAGTGAAGAGGAAAAGTTAAGTCTTTACCAAAAAGCCTGGGTGTTTGTGAATCCATCAATGAAAGAGGGTTGGGGAATAACCTCTATTGAGGCCAATGCTTGTGGAACACCAGTTGTTGCATCAAACGTTCCAGGACTTAGGGACTCAGTTCAAAACCCACATACTGGATTCTTAGTTAAATACGGAGACACTGACCGATTTGCTGAAAGAGTTATGGCACTTATCAATAATAAAAGCTTTAGAGAGCAAACAGGAAAATATGGAATTAGTTGGGCCAAAAAATATGATTGGGATAAAAGTGCTAGTGAATTTATTAATGTACTAAAACATGAATAGAAAACCAACATTAACAGTTGCAATTCCGGCTTTTAACGAAGAGATTGGCATTAGCAATGTCCTTGATCAGACTATTCGTCAAAATCAGTCTAATTTTGTATTGGAAAAAATTAAAGTTTATTCAGACGGAAGCACTGATAGAACTGAGGAGATAGTTAATGACAAAATCAAAATCAATAAAACCTTTCAGTTAGTTTCTGATACGAAAAGACTCGGGAAAATAAGTCGTTTGAATCAAATCTTTAAAGAAAATACATCCGACTTATTGGTAGTTCTCGATGCCGATATTTACTTGTGTAGTGAGAATGTCCTTGGCAACCTTGTTAAGAAGATTCAAGAAAACAGCAAATTCGTAATGGCTTCTGGTCATCAGGATATTAAAAGACCTGACAACTTTTTAGGAAAAGTAATTCATGCTGATTTTTCCATGTGGGACCGAGTAAGACTCCAATTTCCAAATTATGATAGTGTGCATAACTTTTATGGGGCGATAGCAATTTATAAAAAGGATTTTGCTAAGAAATTAAGGCTACCTGTTGATCTTGGTGATGAAGAGAGAGGATTTATTTATTTATCAGCTAAGAAATATGGAGATTTTGGATACGCCCGTGATGCATCTATCTTATATTTTCCCCCAAATACAATTTCAGATCAGGTCAAACTTCATAAAAGAACGTTTGGTAGAAATCTAGAGAGACTTGAAAAAATATTTGGCAAGAATATATTTGCAAATTATGAAATTCCAAAAAGTTACAAACTACGTGGAACATTTCATGAGTTTTTAAGAAATCCAATCTTTGCGACACTTGCTGTTTTTGAAAATATACTGCTTAAGTTTTTTGGAGATAGGATTTCTAAACCAAACGGTTTGTGGGACATGTTGGCATCAACTAAGACAAAATATAAGACAATCGTTTTTTCAAATTACGATTCTACTAATAATCCCCACTATGCAGGGGGTGGAGCAATAGCTATTGACGATATTTCTAAAAGACTAAGTGATAACTTTGAAGTTGTAGTTTATTCAGGAAAGCATAAAGATTCAAAGGATTTTATAGAAAACGGAGTTAAACATAAGTTTATCGGGACAGCTATATTTGGTCCGAGATTTGCTCAACCAATCTTTAGTGCCTTACTTGTTCCAAGAGTATTACTAAATAACTTCGACATTTGGATCGAAAGCTTTGTACCTCCTTTGTCATCTTTCTTTTTGAATTTATTTTCTAAAAAGAAGGTTGTTGGCCTTATTCATATGCTGCCAGCTAATGACATGAAGAGGAAATATAAAGTTTCGGTTAAACCATGGGAAGATTTAGTTTTGAAAGCAAGAAAGATATTCATTGTAACTTCAGAAGAATCAAGAGACGAAATTAAAAACATAAACAACCAAGCTGATATTGCGATAATTCCCAACGGCAGAGACTTGCCATCAAGTGTGGGACTTAGAAATAAATATGTACTATTTATGGGTAGATTGGAGTTTGACCAAAAAGGGTTTGATTTGCTAATTCCAGCATTTGCCAAATCAAAACTTAGGAAAAAATATTACTTAGTTATTGCAGGAAATGGAAATGATCAAGATGTCTTAAAAATAAAATCCCTTGTTAGATCATTTGGAATTTCAACACGTGTTAGATTTGTGGGAAGAGTAAGTGGAAATGAAAAAGAAAAGTTGCTTAGAGAAGCGCTGTGTATTGTTGTTCCATCTAGGTTTGAGACTAGATCACTAACCGCTCTTGAAGCGTTATCATATGGCAAACCACTCGTGACTTTTGACATTCCTGGATTTAATTGGATTCCGGATGGAATTTCTTTAAAAGCAACAGCCTTTGAGATCCCAAGCTTAACTAAAGCTTTAGATAGAACAATTAAATTCTCTGGCGCAGCCGGTAGAAAGTTTTCTGAAAACTTTAGTTATGAAGCAATTTCAGAAAAATATAAAGATTTCATATATGGACAAATTAATTAATAACATTATTGCTAATAATACGAGGTGCTACTTTGTTTCGCCACATCTTGATGATGCAGCTTTTTCTGCTGGCGACCTAATGACAAGACTTAGTCCTAAAGTACCAGTCACAGTAGTTAACGTGTTTACGAGTGCTGGAATTGGGTCTGATTCTTTATCAGCAAAAGCTTTCTTAAAGCAAAGCAAAACCAGAGATAAGACAAAACTTTTTGAAAGCAGAGTAGCTGAGGATTTGACGGCCCTTAATCAAGTAGGAATTAAGGTAATTAATCTTGATTATGTAGATGCATTGTGGAGGAAAGACAAAAAAAGAAATATTTACCCAATTTATAGATTAAATATAATTTCAGGAAATGTTTCAAAAAAAGATAATGAGCTAATTTCTCAAATAAATAAAAGGGTGAAGGAGATTGTTTCAGAGACTGATGACAACTATTTAATATTTTCTCCTGTAGGCATTGGGAATCACGTTGATCACATTGTGGTTAGGCAAGCGTGCGAAAAATTTGATCACATAATCTACTGGGCTGATTTTCCATACAGACTTAAATCGGGAAATAAGAACAATTTTGTAATCGAAAATAAACTTGCACCAATGATTCTCAAGTCCAAAACTGATAGCAAATCACTACTTTGTAAGCAATATAAGAATCAAATTGACCAGGTCATACCAGATCTTGAAACTCTATCTGAGCCTGAAATATATTTTCAACAAACTACAAGATGGGACAAATTAGATTTTAGAAGTCAGATAAAAAACCAAATAGATGAGTCACTTAATAAAGATTGGCAAGAACTTTGGGAAAAGTCAGAAATGAGGCATTTCTTTAACTCACCGAAGTGGTTTCTAGCAACTAGTAAAAATGTTCCTGAAAGTAAAATCAAGATTATTACCATTTACGATAAAGAAAAGTTAATAGCTATTTATCCTACTATTCTTACAAAGAAATTTGGCATACCAGCATATAGTGGTCCTGGTGGAGATTTCTTAGACAGATCTACTTTACTTATTGAAAGCACAGATCCATATCTACTAAATTTTCTGTTTTCCGAACTACTTAAAATTGGTAATGTATATTTAAACGAACTCCCAGAAGAAATTGCTAATTATGTCGCTACTTTCTTCCCAAAGTTTAATATTTCCTTTGCGTCTATAAATTTTGAGTTGCCTTACGGAGATGATCCGTTTAGATATTTGAGCGGAAAACACAAAAAGCAGATTAAGAAAGTAATTGAAGCTGAGGGAGACAACTTAAGAGTTGAACTATTTCAAACATCTACATATGAAAAGTTAGAGTTAGTTTCTGAAATTGAATCTAAAAGTGGAAAAAATAATTCAAACAAAGATGTGTTTTCAGACACCGAACTTATTAATTTAATTAAGGGTTTAACAGAGCAATCTCAAGACGACTGCTTACTAAGCGTGCTTTATTACAAGGGCGAACCTATTGGTTATGAGTATGGGTTTTTGTATGGTAGTACATGGCATTTATTCCAAATGGGATTTAAGGATGGTTTTAACGAACTATCACCAGGTAGAGTTCTTTTATATTTAACTTTACCAAAGGTACATGAGAGGGGCATTAAATTAATTGACTTCTCTAGGGGGGCTAATAGACTTAAAAGAGATTTTACTGAACATTACTACAAACAATACTTTGTTTTTTATTCTCCAAATCATGAAGTTAATGTTTGGTGGAGATCAACAGCAAAGGTATTTGTTAAACTTGAAAATTCAAAGAAAACATTTGAATTTGTCAGACATATTAAACACGCCTTAAAAAAATGATTAAAAAACTTTTACCAATTATTATCGTTCTAATATTATCCTGTATTTTGGTGTCTTTTATCTATAAAGGGCAGGTTGTTTCACTCAGACAGCCAGGAAGCCCTTTTGAGCTTTCGAATAGCACAGCTAGATATGCCTTGGTTGAGGCAATAGTTGATAACCAAACCTTTTTCTTAAACGATAATCAGGCAAGATTTGCCTCACCCGATCTTGTTTTTTACCAAGGAAAACACATGTCGATATTTACGCCTGGAATATCATTCATGGCAATTCCCTTTTATGTTTTAGGAAAGATGATAAATCAAACACAGCAGGTGACATATGCTTTGAACTCAATATTTTTGATTTTAAACATCTTTTTAGTTGCTTTACTTGCCAAACGATTCGGAGCTAAAAAATATCCTGCCCTACTAGTCGGGGTTATCTTCGCGTTTGGAACAAATGCACTTCCCTATTCCCAAACACTTACTCAACACCTTGTTAGTTCAGCAATAATGATTGGAATGCTTTGTCTAATTCAAGAGAAAATGAATTTAAAGAGATACATCACAATTGGAATTTTATTTAGTATTGGTGTGGTTGTGGATTTTCCTAACGCCATCATGGGGACACCAATAATTCTATATTTGTTATCTAAATTCTACATAGGAAAAGAAAAAATATTGGAATTTAACTTTAAAGTTGCGTGGTTATTTGTTGCGATGGTCCCAGCAATTTTACTTTTTGCTTATTACAATTTTGCAACAACTGGAAGTTTTGTAAAACTTGCACAGTCAATTGGGAGGACATATAAGTTTAGCGACACTCAACCAATTCATAAGCAATCACCTACCCCTAAACCAAATCAAAAACAAAATAAACTACCGGCCCTGAATTCAATTTTACCTTTTAATACTAGAGACCAGCTAAATGGACTTTATATCTTACTAATTTCCAATGAGCGATCTTGGCTGTTTTATTCACCTGTTTTATTAGCTGGAATTTGGGGATTACTTTTATCGACAAAGAAGAAAGAAACTAAAACAATTGGTGTAATTGCCGTAGCAGTAGCTGCAATTGATGTTGTTGTATACAGCAGTTTTGGTGATCCTTGGGGAGGATGGGCTTTCGGTCCAAGATATTTAATTCCAGCTGCTGCGATTTGTGCAGCAGGGCTTGGATTTTTTATAACAACTTACAGACGAAACATGATTGTTGTAATAGTTGTATTAACACTCGCTATTTATGGCATTTGGACAAATAGCCTTGGAACACTAACAACAAATGCAATTCCACCAAAGAATGAAGCGCTTAACCTTTTAAATCCAATTCCTTATACACAGGAATACAACATGATTAAGATAAATTCTGGACTTAACACATCAGATTTATATGCTAAATATTTCTATAAATTTGTAAGTCCTAAAAATTATTGGATGGTATATAGCGCAATCACTTCTGTATTTGTAATAAGTCTTATGGCTTTGGCTGTTTTTAAAGAAAACAAAAATGATAAAGAATAAATTTACTATCGCCTTAACATTTTTTTTAGTTGCCATATCGGTAGTCGCATTTTTTGTGTTTTATCAAAATGGGCTTGGACTTGCATATAACGATGCCAGGTCACATTTAGATATTTCTAGACGAGTGGTTGAAGGACTTAAACCTGGACTTGCACAACTTGGCTCTGTTTGGCTTCCACTGCCCCACATGTTAATGGTATTTACTGTTTGGAATGATTGGATGTGGCACTCTGGACTTGCCGGAGGAATAGTTTCAATGGTGTCCTTTGTTGCCTGTGGACTTTTAATTGTAAAGATTCTCCAAAAATTAGATGTATCTAAAGTTGGACAAGCTCTTGCCATAGCTGTCTTTGTGCTTAACATTAACATCCTATATTTACAGTCAACGGCAATGACTGAACTGCTTCTTCTTGCAACAATGACTGCTGCAGTTTTTTACTTAATTTGTTATGCAAAAGAAGAAAACAATGTGGACATCATCAAGTCTGCTTTTTTTGCAATGCTTGCATCACTTGTTAGATATGACGGATGGTTCTTATTACTTGTCATAGCTGGAATTCTAGTTTTATTAAACTTTAAGAAAGGTAATTTCAAAAAAATAGAAGGGATTTTAGTTCTTTTTGGAACATTAGCATTTGCCGGAGTGTTTGCTTGGTTTTTGTGGAACTTCCTTATCTTTAAAGATCCGCTTTATTTTGCATTTGGGCCGTTTTCAGCTCATGCTCAACAGGACCAACTTAATTCGGCCGGTGTGTTACTTACAAAAGGAAATTTACTTTTATCAATTAAGATCTATATCTATGCTCTTTTTTATAACTCATACAGCTTTAATGTCATCCTAGCTTTAATTGGTTCCATTTATCTGTTCGTTACTAAAAGTCTCACACTTAGAGTCAAGATTGCAGTCCTTGCTTTATTTGCACCACTCGCATTTAACGTCCTTGCCTTATATCTTGGACATTCAGTTTTATTTATACAGGGAATTTCAGGAAATACTTGGTTTAATGTTAGGTATGGCATCATGCTTATGCCGTCAATTGCAATTTTTATTGCATACCTTGCAGACAAAGCACGAGACTTTAGATACGTGATCATTGGACTTGCTCTTTTAACTTGTGTGATTGGACTTGTAAACTTTGATGCAGTTACAATTGATGACGCAACCGTTGGGTCAAGTCAAAAAAATGTAAGTGAAGTTAGTGGATATCTAAAAAATAATGCCGCTGACAAGGAGGGATTTGTTTTAATTTCCGCTGCGTCACATGACGCCATTATCTTTTCATCTGGAATGCCAATGAAGAGATTTATTCATGAAGGAACTGGAGCTTATTGGACAGCAGCCACAACATCACCAGACAGATGGGCCAGATGGATTGTTGTCAGGACTTATGACAATAATGATTTGACTTGGAAAAAAATTAAGAACTCTAAAGCTCTTAAAAAGTATAATTTAGTGGCAAAATATCCTTTTGCTGATGTCTACGCACTTAAAAATCAATATGTTAAAAATCTAAATACTAAACCAATTTTTGAAGGGCTGAAATGAAAAAGAAACATATCATAATTTTTGTTCTCATTGGACTAGTAAGTGTTGCCATATTTTTTGTATTCCTTCAAATCATAAAAAAACCAGACACAATT
Organism: uncultured Gammaproteobacteria bacterium; assembly: GCA_964576435.1. Classification (GTDB taxonomy): domain Bacteria; phylum Patescibacteriota; class Microgenomatia; order JAMCZE01; family JAMCZE01; genus CAZNUP01. The sequence continues at coordinate 330,634 of CAZNUP010000001.1, read as the reverse complement.
AAAAATCCAGCAGCGATTCAAATGTGGGACTTTCAAGCAATCGATACGATGAAGTATTCGAGAGATCCAATTCAAGATCAAATGGACAATCCAGAATATAAAAAAATGATCGATGCCCAGGTTAAAGCTATATCCCAAACAGGAGCAACTCACGTTGCGATTGCTACGCCGTATGATGAAAAGTTTTTGCCGGGACTCAAACTATGGGTGGAGGCAGCTAGAAAATATGAACTTAAGGTTTGGTTTAGGGGCAATTTTTCTGGTTGGGAAAAATGGTTCGGCTTTAAAAAGATTAGCCGCACCCAACACAAGGAATTAACGCAAAAATTTATTTTAAATAACCCAACACTTTTTGAAGATGGGGACGTATTTAGTCCCTGCCCTGAATGTGAAAATGGAGGTCCTGGGGATCCAAGAAGCACACGTGACATTAAAGGCTTCCGACAATTCATGATTGACGAGCGGACAATTGCAAAAGAGTCATTTGAAAAAATAGGAAAACGAGTGGAGCCAAACTTTGCTTCCATGAATGGTGATGTTGCAAGACTTATTATGGATCCATCTACAACAGCCAAAATGGGTGGAATTGTTGTGATTGACCACTATGTTTCGGACCCGAAAGATCTAGCGACAGATGCTTTAGAAATTGCAAAACTATCTGGAGGAAAAGTTGTACTTGGAGAATACGGGGCGCCTATTCCTGACATTAACGGAGAAATGACAGAAGAAATGCAAGCTCAATGGACAAAAGAAGCGCTTGCTGACGTTGTTAATAAACCAGAAATAGTTGGATTATCTTATTGGACTAGCTTTGGGGGGTCAACTAAAGCGTGGAATGATGATGGAACACCTCGAAAAGTAGTTTCAGTTATAAAAAGTTATTATTCCCCTGAACCAACTGTGGTTAAAGTTGTTGACCAAGATGGAAACGCTCTTTCTAGAGCGCTTGTGACCACAAACCGAGATTATTATGAGACAAATCAAGATGGACTTGCCAAGGCATACCTTTTTAAAGGTGAACACATGACTGTACAGAAAGTTGGTTATGAAACTTATGAGATGAATATTAATAACTCGGATAAGGAAGTTGAAATCAGATTAAGAAAGATAAGTAGCGATAACTTTATGGAAAGACTTTTGGAGCGGTTAAACTTGACATAATTTTTACATGTAGTATAATCTATAGGATATGAATAGACTAACTGCCCTAACATTATTTGGATTGTTTTTATTCGCTATCACTCTGGCTCCAGCTAAAGCATTAGCAACTTCAGTGCCAACTTTCCCAGCATGTGTTAGTCCAAGTGGTGAGCTTATAGCTTCCTATAACTCAGGAACTTTTGGAATTGCTGGAAAATCTGGCAGCTATTCTGGAAAAGATAATGTCTATAAAATCTCTGACCAAGCCTTAACACAATGTTTTTGTGCTAACGACGGAACTGGAATTCAAACAAATTGGTGGAAAGCATCACAACTTACTAAAGAAGAAATTAACGAATTTGTTGCACAAGGATGGATTCTTATCCCAGACGGATCCGTATGGGGACTTACAGCAGATCCCTATTTAGCTAAAAATAGCGATTATTCTTGCCAAAATGGTGGGGGTTCTAGCGGTGGAGGATCATCTTCATCTAATGGAGGCTCATCTTCCTCAAATTCAAATTCCGACCCAAGTGCAGTTCTGGGACTTGCAGCTACTGGAAATTTACAAATAGCTGCAGTTTTATTTGCTCTCGGAGTTCTTTCTCTATCAACTGGACTTATTATTCGAAATAAATGAGATCAGTTTTCTCCTTTGTTTTTTTCCTTTTTGGACTTGTTTGCTTTTTGCTGTCTGGCTACCTTTTATGGCAAAGAATTAATCCAAACAAACTTTCTTTCCAGCACGTAGCCACAAATTACTCTCATAGCCCAAGTAGACATGATTTAAAACCAGTTAGACTAATAATTCCTCAAAGAGAAATTGACACTCCAATATATCCAGCCAAAATAAATGGACTTTTGTGGGATATGACCGACAAAGGAACATCTTATTTAACCTCAACCCCTGCTCCTGGAGAAAAGGGAAACAGTGTGTTGTATGGTCACAACTTTGCCAATTTATTAGGCAAATTGCCCAGAAGTAAACCTGGAGACAGAGTTCAAGTTGTCATGAGTGATGGGTCAAAACGAGAATTTAAAATTCAACTTACCCAAGAAGTTACTCCCGACCAGACAAATATCCTTGAACAAACAGATAAAACTTTACTCACAGTTTATACTTGTTCAGGGTTTTTAGACTCTAAACGCTTTGTAGCAGTTGCAACTCCTATTTAACTCCATTAATATTGGCAGCACATGTTCGAGGTAATCTTTGATATTGAAACTAAGACCTTCTTTGATGAAGCTGGGACTACTGACCCATCTAAATTGGGTGTATCTATTGTCTCTTTGTACCACAGGGAGATTGATAGCGAATTTAACGAAAAATCTGGTGAGATGCTAAGTTTTTGGGAGAAAGATCTTGATAAGATGTGGAAATTCTTTCAGGAAGCTGACAGGATAATTGGGTTTAATTCGAACCACTTTGACGTTCCTGCGCTTAAGGACTATGCACCAAGCAACTTTGCCAAACTCCCCCACTTCGATATTTTGGAACATGTGCGAGAGGCGTTTGGGCATAGAGCGTCACTTAATTCCGTTGCCAAGGCAACACTTGGAGAACTTAAGGTTGACTCTGGGGCTAACGCGGTCAAATATTTTAAAGCTGGAGACCCAGAAAGCCTTAGAAAACTTCAATATTATTGCGAAGCAGATGTAATGATTACAAAGAAAGTCTATGACTTTGGACTTAAAAATAAATATTTAAACTTGGTTGATTTTTGGAATACGGAAAGAAAAATTCAAGTGGATTTTGGATATAATGACACAAACTATGACCCATCCAAGCAAACGAGTCTTTTTTAGCTTAGCTATCTTGATAATAATTATCGCCCTCCTTGCTGGAGGTGCTTTTTATTATTTAAGAAATAAGGAACTTCAGACAAAAGTTTATAGAACCTTGTACCCCTCATTTTGTGACCAACCAATTAGCTTTCAAATTGATAAGGTTGATAGCAAATTTGGAATTAGCAAAGAAGAATTTGAAGCATTTACTTTATCTGGAGCTAATATTTGGAATAAGGCATATGGTGAAGAAATTTTTACAAACAACCCAGAAGGCAAACTTAAAGTTAATTTAGTATTTGATGAAAGACAGCAACTAACTAACCAAATTGGTCAGCTTTCAGAAAAAATAACGCAATCCGAAGGACAGCTTAAACCAAGCATTGAAAGTCATAAACAAAAGACAGTGACCTTTAATAAGAAAATGGCAGATTTCAATGACAAAGTAAAATATTGGAATGACCGAGGGGGAGCCCCTGAAGAAGACTACAATAAATTACTTTCTGAACAAAAGAGTCTGGAAAGTGAAGCAGCTGCACTTAATGCCGAGGCAGACAAACTTAACACATCAGCTGGTGAATTTAATGACGAAGTGAAAAATTATAACAGCACAGTTTCTGAATTCAACACTACTCTTAAGCTCCGACCAGAAGAAGGACTCTTTGATGGTCCAAATAACACCATCTCAATTTATTTTTATATTGATAAACCGGAAATTATACACACACTGGCTCATGAATTTGGACACTCGTTAGGGATTAATCACGTTAAAGATGAAAATAGTGTGATGTTTTCAAAAACAAATAAAAGCACAGAACTTAGTGCAAGTGACATAAATGAACTAAAAAGAGTTTGCCAGCGAGAAGCTATTTGGGAAATATTACGAGACAGGTATTTCTAGACGAGCAAATGATCTAGATGTTTTTTTATGCTCTCCAGATCTTGCTTCTTTAGGCTGAGGTCTTTCAACTAAAGCTAGCTCCAAAACTTCGTCCATATTGTCAACGAAACTAAACTCTAAATCTTTAGTGATGTACTTTGGAATTTCTTCAAGATCTTTTTTATTTGATTTTGGTGCAACAATTCTTTTAAGGCCAGCAAGCTTTGCACCAATGACCTTTTCTTTAAGTCCACCAATTTCCAATACTCTTCCCCTTAAGGTTACTTCACCAGTCATTCCGACATATTTTTTGACAGGAATTTTAGTTAGGGCAGAAACTAAGGCAATTGTAATTGCAATTCCTGCTGAGGGACCGTCTTTTGGCGTAGCGCCTTCTGGAAAATGAATGTGAATATCAGTTTTTTGGAATAACTTCTCGTCAATTCCAAGTTCTTTCCATCTGCTTCTTACATAAGACATGGCAGCTTTTGCTGATTCTTGCATGACGTCACCAAGCCGTCCAGTTAAAGTTAACCCACCTTTTCCTGGCATAGTGGCAACTTCAATTAAGAGAATGCCTCCACCTGCATTTGTGACAAAGAGACCTGTTGAGAGACCTACTTCATCTTTTCTTTCAGCAATTGTAGAGGTGAATTTGTATGGGCCAAGGAACTTGTGCAAATCACTACTTTTAATTTCAATTTTATTTTTTGGTGTTTTTTCAGCAACCTTCTTGGCATTCTTCCTAAGAACTGTAGCGATCTCTCGTTCAAGATGTCTTACGCCTGCTTCATATGTATAACGAGAAATGATAGTCCTTAAGGCGTCATCTGAAATATCTATTTGGTCAGCTGTTAAACCATTGATTCCAATCTGTTTTGGAACGAGATATTTTTTAGCAATATGAAACTTTTCCTCTAATGTGTAACCTGGAAATTCAATAATTTCTAACCTATCCAAAAGTGCTGGTGGGATAGTTTCTAAAAGATTTGCTGTTGTAATAAAGATGACTTCTGACAAATCAAATGGGACTTCTAGATAATGATCAGAAAAGGCATTGTTTTGTTCTGGATCAAGTGCTTCTAAAAGAGCGGCAGATGGATCACCTCTAAAGTCATTCCCCAACTTATCAATTTCATCCAACATAAATACTGGATTGTTGGTTCCTGCTTGTTTAATTCCTTGAATAATGCGTCCTGGTAAAGCGCCAACATATGTTCTTCTATGACCTCTAATTTCAGCTTCATCACGGACACCGCCAAGAGAGATACGGACAAATTTTCTGTTTAAAGCACGAGCAATAGATTTTCCAAGACTGGTTTTACCAACACCTGGAGGTCCAACAAAACAGATAATTGTTGGAACACTTTCTTTTTTGGTTTTAACTCCTGGTTCTGGAAGAGTTTCAGAGGACTTTGTATAAGCAGCATCCGGTATCAATTTGGAGTGCTTTAATTTAAGGACTGCTAAATACTCAATAATGCGTTCTTTAACTTTTTCTAAACCATAATGATCTTCATCCAGAGTCTTTTCTGCTGCTTTAATATCTGACGAATTTTCGCTTTTTGTATTCCATGGCATATCTAAGAGCCACTCAACATACGTTCTAATGTAGCCAGCTTCTGGATTCATGCTGCTCATTTGTTCCAAGCGCTTAATTTCTTTGAGAGTCTTTTTCAAAACCTCTTCTGGCATTCCTGCTTTTTTGGCTTTTTGTTTTAACTCTTCGGTTTCTTTTTCTTCATCGTCCATTTCACCAAGTTCGTGTTCAATAGCCTTCTTTCTTTCCTTAAGAAGATTTTCTCGCATGTTTTTTTCCATCTTTGCCTGGCTTGAAGAAATTATCTTCCGTTCTAGTTCTAAGACTTTAAGCTCCTTAGCTATTTGATCTGAAACTTTCTTGAGCCTCACTTTAACGTCTGGATTATCAAGAATTTCTTGACGATCCAAAGATGTAAAATCTAAAACAGCTGCCAATTGGTTCGAGAGTTCTCCTGGACCAAGCTCTGAGGATAATTTCATAAGAACAAAAAAATCGAAGGTTCTACCAAGACGAAGAAGGTTTTGAAATTCAGAATTAATATGAGTAACGAGAGCTGTAATCTCAGGATCATCAGCGTCTAGTTTGTCTGGAATTTCTTCTACTTCGGCAACCAAAAATGAATCCAATGATTGATAGCGGATTACTTTTGCTCTTGAGAGTCCTGAGACGAGAACATTGAGTTCAGACTCACTTTGGAAGATGTGTTTAATTTGGCAAATTGTGCCAATTTCTTGCAAATTCGCTGAATCACTTTCAATTGCTTGAGGGTCTTTTTGAGCTACTACAAAAATTAATCTGTTTGTTTCGGAAGCACTCTTTAATGCGGAAACAGATTTGCTTCTACCAAAAACCAATGGAACGTCGGTATTGGGGAAAACTGGCCCATCTCGAAGAGGGGCAACCGGTAAAACAGTTATATTAGCCATCAAGTTTTAGCAGTCTACACGTAGGTTTGCTAATTGTCAAGTGGGAGGATTAAGTAAAAAGTTGAGCCCTCATTTATGTGTGACTCAACAAACATCTTACCACCATGAGATTCAACAATACCTTTCGCAATAATTAACCCCAACCCTGTACCAAACATCCCTCCAGGTCCTGGTTCTACACGGTGTAACTGTTTAAATTTAGAGAAAAGCTCGGACATCTTTGTTTCATCGATCCCCTGACCCGTATCAGTTACAGAGACAATAACGCTTGGCTTATCGATTGGTATTCTATCAATGTGAGCTTTGGAATCTTCAAACTGCCACTTTATGCCGTCTTTCGAGTCAACTTTATAAGCCTGAACAAGAATTGATCCTCCGCTTTGAGTAAATTTTATGGCATTTGACAAGAGATTGTTTAGAACTTGAGCGACTCTATCTTTATCAAAATTCAACACAAGTGGCTCGTCCACCTTACAATCAATTGTGAGAGATTTTTCCTTGGCCATGTGGACGAAAAAGTCCACTCGATCTTTTATGACAACTCCCAGGTCTGACTTAGACTTAGATATTTGGAATTTACCAGATTCCATCTTGGCTACATCAAGAAGATCATTGACTAAAGTTAACATCGAATTTACTGAACTTTTAGTGGTAGTTAAAAGTTGGACACCTTGTGGGGTTTCAGATAGTTTTGGATCTTTGATAAACATGTCAGCGGTTCCCGAAACAACTGATAATGGGGCTCTTAGTTCATGGACCATCATGGCAGTGAAGTCCTCTCTTAGAGTTTCAAGTTGTTTCTCGGCAGTTTTGTCGTGGAAAATGACAACTGATCCCAAAAGTTTTCCTTTATGATCCATGACTGGGGAAATTAAAAGCTGTGAGATTTTTCCACCAACTGTTAAGTTGTCAAAAGTTACGAGTCTATCTTCTTTAATACATTCATCAAGTTTAGCGCGAAGGTCCAGTTTGTCAGAGAGAACTCTGGCAATATCAAAGATTGTTGGTTTATTTACTTCAGTTAATCCAAGAAGGCTAGATGCTGCTGGATTAATTAAGATTAGATTGAAATTTAAGTCAAACATTAAAACACCGTCTGCCATTGAGGAAACCATCGATTCAAGCTTCCCTCGTTCTGTGGAAATTATTGCCTCTAGATTGTTTACAGCGCGATTGGCTTGAGCTAGGATTTTAATCAAAAAGTCCATTTCTGTGCCTTTGTAGAGACCTGGAGTTTTACTGGCAATGCAAAAAACTCCTATTCCATGATTATTAATTTGCACTGGAGTAACCCACAAAGAAGCTGGGGTGTTTTTAATATCATCATTTACAATTGTTCCTGTTACCATTCTGGCTATGTCAGTTTCACCGTAGTCTTTTAAGTTTGGAAGGGTGTGGAGTGATTCCAGCATGTACTTAGTCATAGTATCTAAAAATCCTTTACCCACAGGTTCTTCAATTTGAATACGTTGATGGAGTTTTGTCTTGTCGGAATCGACTAAAATATATGAAGACACTGAATATGGAACAAGTTTATTTAAAGAATCGACTATGGTGTCTAGAATTTTCCCAACGTTTAATTCATAACCAATTCTTTCGGCTACTTCCCTAAGAACAAGTGTCTCATAAACTTTTTGTTCTAATTCCTTCTTCCTTTTTTTTGTTTCTTTGTCGTTTTGCCTTATTTGGAAGAGTGCAACGAGGAGCGTGATTAACGCTAAAGGTGTTAAATAGATGCTTGGATCTGTGGGCAGAGACACATTATTTAAAGCTGTACGCTTGCTGAACTTAAAACTTGAGTCACTTTTTGAGACATTTCTTCTGGTGTAACTTTATATTTTAAAAGATAATCATTAATTCCCAGATTAAAAGCCTGCTGAATTAAGTTCTCTTGACCAAAGTTAGTGAGCATGATGATTGGGATTTTTCCTAGGTCTGGATCTTCTTTGATTTTAGTTAAATAGGCAATCCCATCGAGTTTGGGCATCATCACATCTAATAAAATTAGATCTGGTTTTTCAGATTTGGCTTTAACTAGCCCATCTTCACCATCAGTTGCTTCTACAACTTGGTGGTTTTTTGATAACTCGACATTATAGAGCTGGCGCAGGTTTTGGTCGTCATCAACAAGAAGAATCTTAGACATATAATTATTGTACCTATTCGAGCTGTTAACGCAAGGGCTTAATTAGGGGTTCGTCGTCTATGGAAACCCCAAGAAGCGATCTTTCTTTGACGATTAGTTCTTCGAGAAGATTTTTGACTTTAACGGGATGTTGAATTTTAATTAAGTCGGTTTCAATAGGTGTTGGGCCAGCCGTGTGGATAGTGATATCCCCTATGTTATAGCTTACTTTTTTGATGAAATCTTCTTTGACCGTTAAATGGGTGATTTTGTCGTAGGGAGCTGACGTCCACTTGACTGACAAAATGCCATCCTTAATTAATACTCTACGGTCGGTCAAAATATAGGTAATACTGTGTTTTAGATGTATTAGCTTTAAAACAAATGGAAAGCCACCTATAGCAACAAGAACTCCCGGAAGGAAGATCCAATAGCCATAGTCATTGATCCATTCAAGACCTGGAATGGCTCTTAAAAGAAGTGGGTAGCCTAAGAGGAAAATAACAATAATTATGTACGAAAAAAATGTATACCAAAAGTATTTTTCTCCAATTCCAAAAACTGCAACTACCTCTTCCCCATCAGCTAAATAGTCAGCGTGTTTTTTCTTTTCTTGATCAGAGGCTAAAGGAACTTTTTTGTGAGTCATTTGTTACATCTAATTCTATCACCTTGCGACCAGTTAAAAATTTCTTGATAAATGTTACCTGGCGTTTAGCATACTGTCTTTCATGTAATTTCCAAAGATCTGGACTGTCTATGTCTTTATAGCCAAGACTAGTCATACTTGGTAAATCAAAAGAATATCCTTGAGATAAAAGTGATTCGAGTTCCCGTTTTGCTCCAGCAGTCAGCCTTTCGTCGACTCGTTTGTTAATCTTTTCATAAATAAAATCTAAGGGAGCTACTAGATTTATGATTTTATAGTCATATTCTGGTTTTTTTGTTTGTGACTTTTTTCCTTTTGTTTCAATTGCCCGTATCAAACGGCGTGGATTTTTAAAGTCACTTTCATTTAAATTATTTTCTCCCAACCTTTCTTGCAGCTGCTCAACCGTTAAATTTTCTAGCTCAGCGCGCAACTTTGAGTCTTGTGGAATATTTAATGTCTCAGGAGGTTCTAAAAGAGATTTAATATAAAGAGCTGTTCCGCCAACTATGATTGGCAATTTTCCACGACTCTCAATATCTTCAATTTTTTGAGAGGCAAATTTAATAAAGTCTGAGACATTAAAGATGTAGTCGGGATCGACAAGATCTAAACCCCAAACTGGAACATTCCCGTATTCGTTTTTATCTTTTCCAGTTACTATATCCATTCCTTTGTAAACTTGTCTTGAATCTGCAGAAATTATTTCGCCATTATTTTCTTTGGCAAGATGTACGGCTAACTTAGTTTTCCCTGTTGCAGTGGGTCCCAGAATAATAAGAATTTTAGACATTTAACTACTTGCTGAAGAATATTTTTTGACTGCGTTATTCCAGGTTTTGAATGATACCCATAAGAAAAAGGCGCCTAATAAAAATGAGACCATGACCATTTGCCAGGACAAAAGACCCATTAAAGCTTGTGCTGGAATTGTAAAAATTATTCCAAGTGGAATTATGAAAGTTAAGATTCCTTGGAGAGGTTGACCATAAATATTTATGGGAAACCTAGCCATATTTTCTAAGTCCCTATAAATTAAAACGGCATGATCGACTTCTGAAGTAACGATTCCAAATGACAAAATCAAAACATGCATTGCTGTAATTATTAGAAATCCGTTAACTGCTAACAGAATATAGAGACCTAATCCTTGTGGAGTAAAGCCAACAGCGTTTATAGCCATAATTAGAAAATAAAAGTAAATTGGCAAGGTAATTAAATCGAGGGCATCGAATCCCCCAGTTAGATTTCTAACAAGTGGATGGATTGGCTTTGTGAGATCAAAATCAAAATCACCAGAAACTACTCTTTGACGAAATCTATATGCTTCTCTAAAGAACATTTGAGCAATTCCACCAATTACTGCAAAAGTTAAATAGAAAAGAAGTACTTGGTCTTTTGTGTATCCAATAAGGGAGTTAACTCCTGACATTAAAAAAAATAGGAATGCTAGAAATATAAAAAAGCGCAGAAGTTTTCCGATCACAAATAGTGCCCAGCCAAATTGAGAACTAATGACCTCTTGGATTGAACCCACTGTCATTGTTTTCCAAACTGTGAAATATTTAGTCATCTTCCTTGTGCTTCGTACATAAGTAATCCCTTTTTCCATTCAACCCTTGTTGCTACAAATAGTGCAACGATCCAAAAGACGGTAACAGCTAAACCGGTCGTTATTTGCGTCTGTGAGAAAACTCCCAAATAAACATTTGCCGGGAAATATATTAAATATGGAAATGGCAGAAGCATTAATATTTGATAAAGCTGCTCTGGGAGAATATCTAGAGGAAATAGCAAACCACCAAGAAGTTCTACAACTGAAATTAAAATAAACCAAAATCCCCAAGCATTCCCTGGCATCCAAAAGGCTAGATTAGAGGCAATATTACCCATAAAAAAATATAATAGAACCGCAAGAACTAAAGCTAGTCCAAATATGAGTAAGATTTCTGGGTTTGTTTGAAGGAAAAGAGGGGGTCTTAGTATTAAATATAAAATTGTTACTTCAAATATTGAAAAAATAATATTTAAGAGCTTATCTGACATATCTACACTAAACCAATACAAATGGTAACGGACTGGCTTTAGAAGATAATTAGAAAGCTTCCCATCTTCGATTTCCCCGGCTATATCAAAACTTTTCAAACTTAAAACAATGGATCTTAAAATGAGAGTTAAAAATACATAGGAAAGCATTTGTTCTTTTGTGTAACCAAAAAGGACTTGATTGGTTTGGTATAAAGCAGTCCACAAATAGTAGACAATTAAAATGGAAATGACTATGCGAAGACGCCAAAGAACAAAGTTTAATCTGTAAACAAAACCATTTTGCCAAGAAACACTGAAAACTGTTAAATACTTCTGCATACAATTCCGTTTGGAAGTAACCTATCGGAGCTGTCTTCTTTAATGGCAAGTTCTAAGAATTCTGTTTTTCTTTTAAATACATCTGTCATTAGCTGACTTACAGCAATACTAGAAAGATCGGCCGTATAAACACTTAGCAAAACAAATTTAGAGTTATCAGAAAGAATAGTTTTAACAGACATAAGTAGTTTTGCTAAATCATCTTGAAGTTTCCAAACTTCTCCCCTTGTTCCGTGGCCAAAACGAGGCGGATCTAAAATTATGCCATCATATTTTGAACCACGCCTTTGTTCGCGCTCTACAAATTTATAAGCATCATCTTCAATCCATCGAATTGCATCACTCGGCAATTTGGAGAGGCTTGCATTTTCTTTTGCCCAAGAAATGATTCCTTTTGATGAGTCAACATGAGTTACTTTCGCTCCTGCTTTGGATGCAGCTACAGTTGCCGCACCTGTATAAGCAAAAAGATTTAAGACTTTAATGTTTTGACCGTTAATTGTCGAATTTAAAAAATCCCAATTTACAGCTTGTTCTGGAAAAATGCCCACATGGCGAAAATCAGTGGGTTTTAATTTGAAGACTAAGTCTTTGTATTTTACTTGCCAATTTTCGGGGGGTTTTTTCTTATAAACCCATTTACCATCTTTTGAGTTTCTATCAAATGTGGCATCTGCTTGCCAATTTGAAAGTCTTGGTAGCCAAACAGCCCTTGGGTCTGGACGAACAGTTGTGAAGCCAGAAAATGATTCAAATTTTTGACCACTTCCAGAGTCGAGAAGTTTGTAATCTTGCCAATATTTTGGGAAATCAACTGGAATTGTCATTAGGAAACATCCTTACCAGTGAAGACTTCTCTAATAATGTCTTCAAGTGACGATTCTTCAATATTTAAATCGGCGACTGGGTAGGTTGATAATAGTTTTGAAGCAACTTTATTGGAATTTTCTCTTGGGACCATTAGAACAAGTTTTGGAAATACATATTCTTTAACGCCGCCAAGTTTTTTCAAGCTCTCGAGTTGTTTTGGAGAAAGTTCTTTGTCTAGAACAACGGATAGCAACTTGTGATCAGCATACTTTCTAATGATGTCATCCAAATCACCATCAAAAAGTTTTTTACCTTTATCAATGATGACTACTCTTTTACATAATTCTTTGACATCATCCATGTAATGACTTGTAAGAATAATTGTTGATTTGTATTTTTGATTGTAGGCTTTAATGAAGTCGCGCATTTTCTTTTGAGCAACTACGTCAAGCCCAATTGTTGGTTCATCTAGAAAGAGAACTTTTGGCGAATGAATTAATGCAGCAATGAGTTCCATCTTCATACGTTCTCCAAGCGAAAGTTTTCGCACCTGGACTTTCAAAAGATTTTTAACATCTAGAAGTGTTGACAACTCTTCCAAAGTTTCATCATATTTAGCTTTTGGGACTTCATAGATTTCTCTATTTAAAATAAAACTTTCAATTGCTGGAAGGTCCCACCAAAGTTGATTTTTCTGCCCCATGACTAGAGCGAATTGTTTTTGAAATTCAGGTTCTCTTTTCCAGGGAGTGTAGCCCATGACGCTAACTTCACCTTTAGTTGGATAGAGAAGGCCGGAAAGTGTTTTTAATGTTGTCGTTTTCCCTGCTCCGTTTGGACCAATAAAACCAATCAATTCTCCTTCTTCAATGTCAAAGGAAACATCATCAACAGCTTTGACATCATAGTATTTTCTATTGAAAAGACTTTTAACAGATCCGCCAAGTCCGGGTTCCTTTTGATGAACCTGGTAATATTTGGAGAGGTGTTTGACGGAAATTATGGACATATCTTAAATTATCCTCCTTTTTTGAACTAAATCAACCCTTAAGAGCTTGCGGAGGAATATCTTTTAATAGCAAAGTTCCAAAACTTTTGAGAAATTATTGTTGAAACGACAACTAATATTAGTCCAACAATTAGTGTTGTGTAATTTCCTTTACCAATTAAAAACTCTGTTGGGAAAGTTGCTATAAAAGCAACTGGAATAATTACCATAAAAACTATACGAAGAGTACCTTCAAAGATGTAAACCGGGTATCTGCCAATATTTAAAAGGTTTGCATATAAATCTTCAAGATTTGTTATGTCAATTAACCAAAAACTTGTGGTAGCCATAATGAAAAAGAAATTGTAGAAAATTATTAGACCCATAAAAAATAGGGCAAAGAATGCTAAAAGCGACAATGGAGGAATGTCATAATTTATTAAACCAATTACAAATAACAAATATAAAGTTAGGGCTATTAATCTAAAAATATTATCCATGTCGTATTTGTTTACAGAAAGAAGATACCTAACATTAATTGGCTTAGTAAGATAGAAATCTAGGTTTCCTTTTCTAACACTTTCTGATAAATCAAGCAGACTTGGAATGATAAACATCCACAGAAGCCCAGTAAAAATACCGCTTAAAGCAACAACAATTAAAACTTGTTCTCTAGTCCAGCCCGCAACACTAGAAACTTGACCAAAAACTAAATTTACAATCACAAGGGTTAGAAAAATCCAAAGAGCACTTACAATTGTCCAACTTAAGAATTCGAAACGATACTCAAGTTGAGACATTAGACTGTTTTTAAAAAATAGCTGGGCGACTAATAGATATCTTTTCATTTATTGACCAACTGAAACATATTTTTTAATGCCATTGTTGTAAAGATTTTTATAAATTAGAAGAAAGATTCCTAACCATATAACTTGGATAAAAATTCCAAAAATTATTTCTTGTGTCGATAGCTTGTTAAAAAATATTTCCATCGGAAGCGAATACATATATCTAAATGGCAACAAGCGCACAAGTACCTGGAAAAGTCCGGGAATAAAACTTATCGGCAGTGCTGTTCCCCCTAGAATAGCAAGTGCTATCCATTTTAAAGAATTTAATGAGTCGACTTCTGTAAACCAAAAAGCTAAAAGCGCAAGACACATACTAAGAGTAAACTGCAAAACAATTGCCCCTCCCACTGTTACTAATAAAAATGGCAAATTTAATATTTCCATAGAGAAGGATAGAAATTGGGCAAATACAATGCAGGCTGCTATGAAAGTTATAAGATTAAAGGCTGTAAAGTATATCCGCCAAGTGCTTTCCCAAACAAAACGTTCCTTATAAAAAGAGAGTGGCTTTAACATTACACTAGTTGCGAATGAACCATCTTTTATTTGTCGTTTAGCACCAGGGAAAGGATTGAAATTGATAATTGCCGAAGCAATAACACCTACTATGGCATAGGTTATCAATTGATCCTTTGTATACCCCGCCAGAAGTGGTCCTGAGCTTACCGAGAGCCAAAGCGCAACTACAGTAACAAGTGAGATCAAACTACATATAGCCCAAATTATGGTAGGGCCTTTATAGCTAATCATGCGCATTGAGCCGGCTTTAAATAGAGCCCAATATTTATTCATAAGCTTATTTTAGCACCGGAGTTAAGAGCTTGCGGAAGAATACCTTTTAAGAGCAAAACTCCAAAAAAGCTGAGAAAAAGAAAAGGTAACTATTGTCAATATCAATGCAATTGGAATCGCGAGTGACATACTATTACCAAGCAGTGCTTGAGTGGGAAATGCGGAAATGAATCCAATTGGGATTACATACAAAAAAATAAATTTGGCACCACCTTGAAAAATAGAATAAGGATATTTTCCGACATTCAACACACTATCAAAAAGATCCTCCAAGTTAAACAGATTAATAAACCAAAAACTGATAATTGAAACTGAAAAAAATAGCGAATAAAAAATTATAATGCCCATAAGAAACAGCACGAGAAAACTTGTTAAGCTAATAACACTTAGATTTATTCCCAAATTGTTTAAGAAAACTCCCAAAAGAAATATTAAAACTGCTATCCTAAAATATTGATCGAATTCAAACCGTTGAAAAGTTACTAAAAAACGGGCTGGCATTGGCTTTAGAAATAAGAAATCTAAATCCCCTTTTCTTACAGCTCTAGAAAAATCGATAATTCCCGGAATGAGAAATGCCCACATAACACCAATAAAAATTTCTTGAACCGTGAACAAAACTAAAACCTCTCCTTTTGACCATCCGCCGATTTCAGAAACTTGGCTAAAAATAACATTTACAAAAACTAACATCATTAATGCCCACAGAAGTCCAAAAAAAGACCAAGAAATAGTCTCAGACCTAAACTCTAGTATTCTAATTAAACAGGCTTTTGCTATAAGAAATGGTAGTTTAATGTAACGTTTCATTTAACCTCCGTAAGATTGATAAGCTCTTGTACCTTTTGCCCACATAAATTTATAGATGAATATAAATATGGCTATCCAAATAATTTGTATTAATAATCCTTGAGACATTTGAGGTACAGTTAACTTTCCTGAAAAAATTTCCAAGGGCAAATAGAAAATGTAAGCAAATGGCAGTAGTAGCAAAATATTTTGAATATTTTGTGGATAAAAACTTAATGGTATACCTTGCCCTCCAAGCATAAAAAGTCCGATCCATAATAATGTGTGTAATGACTCTGTTTCTGTGAACCAAAAAGCAAGCATGCCTAGGCACAGACTTATTGAAAAACAAATAACTCCGCCCATAAAAATGGCTGGAATTAGAAATGCTACCTGAGTCAGGCTAAGGTTGATTTCTACATATGGATGCAAAAAAACTAGTGCGATTGCAAGACTAACTAATCCCGCGATAGGCGAGATGCTATGCCAACCCATTTCGTGAAATAAATTTTTTAAATAGTAGGAAATTGGCTTGGTTAAGACCTTTTGACCGATTGATCCATCTTTGATCTCTTCTTTTACATAGTGTGCTGCATGCCAAACAACTAACCAATTTAGAATTAATACAAACAAATAATAAGAAATAAGTTGAGATTTAGTGAACCCTCCTATGGCCCCGTCTGTTGGAACAGACAACCACACCGCAGAGAGAGTAAATACAGTCAATAAATTGCCAATAATCCACAAAGCCATAGGACCTCGGTAAGCAAGTGTGTTTTGGACTTGGGTTTTGTAGATGGTCAAGTATTTGTCCACAAAGATATTTTACAACTTAATATCTCTGGCCACGGGGTTTGGGGACGAATTCTCTGATATTTGGCATATCGTGAGAGGCGTTGTGGAATGTGTAGAGAATTTTATCAATATAGTTCCCAAGGTCGTGATGATAAATTATGTGATCAATATCAACATCATCTGATTCATTTTTTGCATGAACTGTCACTGATCCCAAACCAAACATTTTGTCGAAAAATGGATTTTGGTGGTAGGTTTTGACTTTTACTGTCTGGTCCCAAAAAAGGGTTCTAACTGATTTATGAGAAGGAGAGACTGGCGCAAATTTAACCACTCTCCTGTCTGTTATATATAGTTCAGTTTCACCAAATGTTTTTTGAACCCACCACAAGGCAATGACAGTTGTCACTATTGGAATTATTAAAAGCAAAGTTTGGACTAAAATATTTGGGAAAACTGCAAAAAGCACAGTTTGAAATGCAAGCAAAATCAATACACCACCAAAAAGGACACCTGCAAAGTAGAGGTATTTAATTAATGGGCTTGGGGAGGTGAAATAAAGGATTCTCTCCCCTTCTTGGATTCCTGGGAAAAATGTTTTAGCCATCTGGTACAATCTTACTATGACTGACAAAGTTAAACAAATGGCTCCTTTAATTTGGGAGGAAATTGAAAAGGCAAATAATATACTTCTTCACTGTCATCCAAGTCCGGATGCTGATAGTTGCGGGTCAACACTCGCTCTTTCTTTTATGTTAAAGGGGCTTGGGAAGAATGTTACTCACATAATTGGCGACTCAGCAAAACCTGAAAGTCTAAAAGTTTTGCCGGGTTTTGAAACAATAGAAGAAAAAAACTACTTTGACGTTGATACAAAAAAGATAGATTTATTTTTGGTTTTAGACAGTAGTGCCCTGGATCAAATTTCAAAAAAGGGAGAAATAGTTTTTCCAGATAACTTAAGGACTGTAAAAATTGATCATCATAAAACAAATGGTGAGTTTGCTGATGTAAATCTAGTTGACACGAGCTATGGATCAGTAGCTGAAATGGTTTATGACCTATTTAAAATTTGGAACATCAAGATATCTCCGGAAATGGCAATAAATTTATTCACAGGAATTTATACAGATACTGGTTTTAAATATGCACGAACTACGTCTGATACTTTTGCTGCAGCTTCCGAACTTACAAAAATTTACCCAGATTTTCCTAAGGTAATTTTTGAGTTGGAAAACAATGAATCACCTCAACAAGTAATATTTTTAGGACTATCACTTTCATCCATTGAGCATTATTTTGGAAACAAAGTTGCCATATCTGCCGTCAGCTACGAACAAATGAAAGCTAATGGAATTTTGAAGAAAGATACAGAAAAGACAGATATTCCAAATATTTTAAAATCAGTCGTTGGATGGGATATTGGAATTAGATTTACAGAGATTGAACCAGGAATTGTTAACATAAGTTTCAGAACAAGAAATCCTGAAAAATGGGATGTGGCAAAAATTGCAGCAGCTACTGGTTCTGGAGGAGGACACGCAGTTGCTGCGGGAGCAAGAATTACAAAACCGTTTAAAGAAGCCAAACAGTTTTTATTGGAGACTATTCAAAAAACCTATCCAGAGCTTGGCCAACCCTAACTTTTTAAAACGCCAAACTCCCCGAAAATTCGGGGACACTTAGTTTGACGCAAGGCTTACGTGTTATCTAATTGCTTTCTTCAAAGCTTTACCAGCGGTAAACCCAGGGGTTTTTCTGGCGGAAATTTGGATGGAAGCTCCAGTTTGTGGATTTCTTCCAGTTCTTGCTGCTCTAGAGCGAACAGAAAAAGTTCCAAATCCAGTGATGACTACTTTTTCCCCTCTCTTTAAAGCGTCGCGAATGGAATCCAAAATTGCTTGGACTGATTCTCTAGATGCTTTATTGGTCAAGGATGCTTTCTTTGCAACTACGTCAACGAGATCTGCTTTTGTCATTAATTATTCACCTCCTTCAAAATCAACGTCTTCAAAAAAATTTTTTGAAAACAAGAAATATATTGTTTGGGCAACCAGTTTGGTTTAGGTTGTTCTGACAATCCGGATGCGGCCTTGTTAGAAGATAATGTTATATTCACAGGCAGTTTACTTTGGACTATTCTGAAAGTCAATTTAGCAACCAACAAATGCTTTGTCAATAGATCACAGTCCATACAAAAAGTGTCAATTTGACGGTACTAAATTAAAAGGTGATTAATTTGTGACTACAGTTTGACAGGACCACAAATCGATCAATAAATAGAGTGCAGAATCAAACAATTCACTAAGAGGTAACCACCATCCTTGGCAGGATGTAATAAGAGTAAAACGGGGGGACATGAAATCAATTTAACAAAACACGTAGAAAACGGCTATCAATTATCTATATTTTAAAATCTCTTTTGAATTAATCCCCTATTTAATCTAAAAATGGTCAACAGATTCTTTAATTATGAGACATAATTTCATCTGATAACAACGCTTTACCGTGCATTGTTGCCAATGTACGATCCTTATTATTTTCAAAACTTTTTTCAATTATCTCTTGCTGTTTCGAACTTATTTGTGACAATTGGAAGCTTTCATTTGGTCTGTCTATGAAAATAAAGTTGTTTATTCTTCTATTCTTCAAGTACTGTACAACAGGTATTCTTCCTTTTTGATGGATCAAACCCGACATGTCTTTTAATTCTGAAGGGAAATAACTGGTTACAAAAGCTATTGGTCCAATCTTTGAGTAATTACCTAAAGTTGTTGGACTAACAATAACTGTTGAGTCTATTGATCTAAGGAGATATAAATTAATGTTCTTACTCATTCCTTTAGGGAGAGTGCCATTCCCGAACATTAAGTTTTGAAAAAAAATTATATATGAATGGTTTTCACCTGTATTATTTCTCTTTCCTAATAAAAATTCTTTGAAAATAGATACCTGGTTTTCAAGAAAATCCATATTTTTAGACCCAATATCGTCCTTTACCTCTTGCTTCATTGATAACAAATCTCTCAATTGAAGACTAACTACAAACTTTAAGAGCCATTTGTCATAATCAAAAAACTTTATAGCACCAGTTTGACTTCCCCAATCATCTAATTCTCCTGAGATGTAAGGATGAAATATAACTTCAGCAAATCTGGATTCAAAAGTGCCAATCAACTGTTCACAATCCCAACAAAACAAGTATTCTTTAGGGCCATCTTGTTGTCTTAAATTGATATTGACGGCTTGTCTCAAATACCCAGTGACAGAGGTATCCTTTAGCCAATTTATTACAAATTTAGGTATTAGGTGGCTTCTTTGGAGTTCAGATTCACGACCGCATAACTTACAAATACCTTTCATGGCCTCAATTTAAGACAAATATCTCAAAAACACAACTATTTTGCCATAATAGTTCAATGGAAATCTTACTTCGCAAAGCTACGAGTCTAGACTGGTAGGTCTTCAAGAATCAAATAATGTTTTCAGCCGTGGAGAGTGAATTTTATAACGAATAATCAACTAATAATCCATGCCGCCCATTCCACCCATGCCTCCTGACATTCCCCCACCTGCCATCGGTTCTTCTTTCTTTGGAATATCAGTTACTAAACACTCAGTAGTTAGAATCATTACTGCAACACTTGCTGCATTTTGAAGTGCGCCTCTTGTAACTTTTGCTGGGTCAACAATACCGGCTTTTAACATTGACCCAAAATCATTTGTTAAGACATTGTAGCCATAGTCAACTTCTTTACTGGCTTCAACTTTTTCTAAAACTTTTTCATCGTCAGCACCGGCGTTTTTGACAATCATCCTAAGTGGTAATGAAAGCGCGTCATAAAGAATTCTAATTCCATGTTGTTCGTCTGAAGTTGTATCTTTGGTTTTTCCTTCTAAAACTTTCCTTGCTTTAAGAAGAGCTACTCCACCGCCTGGAACGACGCCTTCTTCAACTGCGGCTTTAGTTGCGGCAACTGCGTCAATTACTCTTTCTTTCTTTTCTTTAAGTTCTACTTCAGTTGCGGCTCCAACATTTATGACTGCTACTCCACCAACTAATTTTGCTAATCTTTCTTGAAGTTTCTCTTTGTCGTAGTCAGACGTGGTGTTGTCGAGCTCTGATCTAATTTGATTAACCCTTGCTTCAACAACATTTTTATCTCCTTTACCACCAATTATTCTGGTATTGTCTTTATCAGCCCAAACTTTTTCAGCTCTTCCACAATCATCAAGGGTAACTGAATCAAACTTTCGCCCAGTATCTTCTGAAATGACAGTACCACCAGTTAAGGCGGCAATGTCTTCAAGCATGGATTTTCTTCTGTCACCAAAACCTGGAGCCTTAATTGCCAAAGCGTTAAATGTTCCTTTTAGTCTATTTACGACTAATGTTGCCAAGGCTTCTCCGTCAATATCGTCAGCAATGATGACTAAGTTTTTGGAAACTTTAATTAAACTTTCAAGGAATGGAAGAAGTTCTTGAAGGGAAGAAACTTTTTTATCTGTAATTAAGATATATGGATTTTCGATTTCAGCTTCCATTTTGTCGGTATTTGTGACGAAATAGGCAGAAGCGTAGCCTTTATCAAATTCCATGCCTTCTTTATAATCAATTTCCATGGAGAGGCCTTTACCTTCTTCAACAGTGATGACCCCATCTTTTCCAACTTTATTTAAGGCTTCAGCAATTAATTTACCAATTTGTGGATCTGCAGCTGAAACTGTAGCCACTTGTTCAACTTCGTCTTTTCCTTTAATTGGTTTACTCATTTTCTTAATTTCAGCAACAACTTCATCAACACCTTTTTGAATTCCAGTTTTTAGAATCATTGGATTTGCTCCGGAACTTACTTGTTTCATTCCGTAAGTTACGATTTGTTGTGCTAAAAGGGTGGCGGTTGTTGTTCCATCTCCTGCTACATCACCGGTTTTAGAAGCCGCTTCTTTAACAAGTTGGGCACCCATGTTTTCAAAGGGATCTTGAAGTTCAATTTCTTTAGCTACTGAAACACCGTCATGAATGACATTTGGTGCGCCCCATTTTTTATCAAGGGCAACATTTCTACCTTTTGGACCAAGAGTTGTAACAACTGCTTTAGCTAGTTGATCCACCCCTGAAAGAAGTGCTTCTCTTGCATCACTTCCGTATTTAATTTGTTTTGCCATAACTTTTATTCAACAATTGCTAATATATCTTTTTGCTCCAAAATCATCCATTCAACTCCGTCAACCTTAACTTCATTGCCGCCCCATTTTTTATATAAAACCATTTGGCCAACTTTAACCTGCATGGGGATTTTATTACCTTTTTCATCAAATCCACCAGGACCAACTGCCATGATTTCGCCGACTTGCGGTTTTTCTTTGACAGTATCTGGAATAATAATTCCTGAGGCAGTTGTTGTGTCTGGTTCTAGTGGGCGGACAAGAACGTTGTCAAAAAGTGGTTGATATTTACTAGCAGTCTTTGTCATTGAGTGCGATTTTAATTAATAAAAAGATTGATTGTCAAGGGGCGCTTTAAACTAGAGGATGTTTTGAGTATAATTCTTTGACAAATATGGAACTTATTACACTAAATACTTGGGGGTGCCAAAGTACGAGAGCCATTTGAAAAGTTTGTTGAAAGAAAAGCCAATAGAACTGATATATTTTGTTTTCAGGAAGTATTCGATAAGTACCAGCACAACTACAACGACTTCTTCACACTCGAAGGGACAAATCCTAATCTATTAGATTATTTGAAGGGTGTTTTAAAAAATTACACTGCCTATTTTTGTCCTAACTTTGAAGATTTTTATGGAGTGGCAACTTTTGTTAAAAATGATTTAACAGTCACAAACCAGGGAAATATTGTTACTTACGATAATCCAAATCCCGGCCCAAACGACGAGTCTGCTGATCACAGCAGAAAACTCCTATGGCTTAATATTGAAGGCAGAGATGGAAGGAAGTATTTAATTATGAATACACATGGGCATTGGGTTCCAGGTGATAAACAAGATAACCCCGTTAGGATAAACCAGTCACAGGCAATTTTAGATCTAGTTTCTCAACAACAAGACAATATGGTTTTATGTGGCGACTTCAACCTGCGACCTGATACAAAAAGTGTAAAAATGTTGGAATCTAAATTTAGAAACCTTGTAATAGAAAATAATATCCAATCTACAAGGACTAGTCTTTATACAAAACCTGAAAAATGGGCGGACTATATTTTTGTTTCACCGAATGTAAAAGTAGCAAAATTTGAAGTTCTTCCCGATGTAGTTTCTGACCATTCACCATTACTTGTAGAGTTTCAATAGAACAATTTAAGGGTTAGATTCTGTCGACAATAGTTCCGTCAGCTTCAAATCATATAGCACGATACTATTTGGTGTCATTGCTTCTTCTGTTTGAAAAGTTCCATTTATAAAAGTGCTGGTAGTTTTTGTTTCTTTT
The DNA here is from genome assembly GCA_964576435.1 of uncultured Gammaproteobacteria bacterium. Lineage (GTDB taxonomy): Bacteria > Patescibacteriota > Microgenomatia > JAMCZE01 > JAMCZE01 > CAZNUP01. The sequence continues at coordinate 307,747 of CAZNUP010000001.1, read as the reverse complement.
CCATTTGGGAAATTACTATTTAATACGTCTTTCGTAACTTCATAAGTTCCTGGAACAAGATTAACTATTTTAATTGGAACAAGTTCTGCATGGCCTGACGAGCGGTCATAATTAGATAAAATTAAAGTGACACCGCTACTGTCACGACTTGCTATTCCTGTGACATTGGAACCCTCCCCTGAAACTAAAAGTTTTTCAGATCTTAATTTGTTGAGCATTTCAAGCGCATGATAAGTTGGTTTCTCTGCTCCACCATGATAAAGAATTCCCCAACCTTGATCTCCGGAATCTGGTCCATCTCTAACTTCAAACTTTGTCGCTAAATCAACATGGCCAATAAAAGTTCTGGCTGCCGCAACTAAATGAGCGGCATCAAATACAGTGTTGTGAATTGGACTTCTTTGGGGAACAGACCCCCACTCGGTAATAATTTTTTCCGCAGGAGGGAGAGTTTGGTAGTGGGTATAAAGATCGTTAATAAAATTAACATCTTCTTTGTAGTCATCTATATTTGTTGAATATCTGTGCCAAGAAATGAAATCTAACCTGGTTTTATTCAAATCAACAAGTTCTAGGAATTTATCTAGCCAAAACTTTTGACAAATAAAAATTAAACCATTCTCACAACGCCTTAAGTCAGCAAGAGCGGGGCCACCTATTTTGAAATTGTTCACATTTTGTGCAGAATTAGCAGCATCAACAGTTTGTTTATATAGTTCAAAATAGTCTTTACCCCTTCCTATATTAAACGCACCAAAGTTTTCTCCATCAGGTTCATTCCAAACTTCGTAATAGACATTTTGAATATTCATTTTGTCTTTGCCACTAACTTCTTCAATTAAGTTTTTTACTTTTGCTCGCCAAGCGGCATAGTTAGTTGGGGTGCCCACATTACTTCCTGCTACATCACTTGGGAAATAGGAAAGAGCAATAAAGGGGGTGGCACCAGAATCGACAATTTCTTGAACCCTAGACCTCACTGTATTATTGAATGGTTCTTCTAAAACATGGTCAATTCGGACGTATTTAGTTCCCAGGTTTTTGACTTTCCCCGCCGTTGGAGCTAGAGAGACGAGTTGTCCAGGAACCTCTTGTTCGCCTCCTTGAGAAAGGCCTTGCCATGGTCTTTCAAGATTGGCTTGAGATTTTTGAACATCCACAATAATGTCTGCTGGAGTACTTGAAGCGCTGGAAAACAAATTTACAACCCTACTACTTGCATAGGCAGTCAAAGGAACTAAGAGGACTAAGGCAATAACAACTAGTATTTTTTTCAAAGTTTTGTGATCGTTTTTTTTCTTTTTAGTAGCCACACTTAATAGTAGACCACATGACAGGTATTGACAACACTTAGCACTCGTGGTATTTTAGTGCTAACTATATGAGTGATCTATCTGACCGCCAGACGAAAATACTCAAATACATAATTGATGACTATATCGAGACAGCTGAACCTGTTGGATCGGTCACACTTGATAAGAAATATAACTTAGGAGTTTCCCCTGCCACACTTCGAAATGAGATGGCACAGCTTTTGAAACTTGGATATTTGAAACAACCACATACTAGCGCTGGCAGAGTGCCAACACCAATGGCTTTGAAGTTTTATGTGAATAACTTAATGCAGACTAAAGATCTTTCAGTCACTGATGAAGTGAAAATGAAAGAAAAAGTGTGGGACTATAAAACGGAATTTGAAAAAGCACTTCGCGAAGCAACCAGAGAACTTGCGGACCGCACTAAATCACTTGCAGTTGCGTCAAGTTCTGACGGAGATGCTTACTATTCTGGGACTGCAAATATTTTATCGATGCCGGAATTTTATGATATCGATTTAACTAGAACTGTTTTATCTCTACTTGACCATTTTGAATATTTGAATAAAATTTTTGCAAAGGCTGGAAATGAGGACATGCAAATTTTAGTTGCCGAGGATCTTGGGCAAGATTCATTAGTTCCATGCGCAATTGTCTTTACTAAATTTGGACAAGGAACTGAACATGAAGGAGTAATCGGAGTCGTTGGTCCATGCCGACTTAACTATCCCAAACTTATTCCAACTGTGAGATATTTAGGTGGGCTTATGGACGAATTAGTTAATCAGTGGTAATTATGGACGACAATAATACAAATCCAGCAGATAACCAGAACTTAGATACAAACGATCAACAACCAGTACAAGACGAATTTAAAGATAAATATTTACGAGCACTTGCCGATTACCAAAATTTGGAAAGGCAAACTCAAGTTTGGAAAGAATCATACGCAACTTATGCAACAGCTGATTTAATTAAAAAACTTTTGGAGGTCCTTGATGATCTTGAAAAAACTCAAGAACATACAAAAGACCAAGGACTAGAACTAGTAGTTAGTAAACTAAAAAATGTTTTAAAATCAGAGGGAGTAGTGGAAATTGAACTTGAAGGAAAAGAATTTGATCCAAATATAGCAGAGGTTATAAGCACGGAACCTGGAGAAGATAAAAATAAAATAGTAAAAGTGTTACAAAAAGGTTATTTATTTAAAGATAAAACACTGAGACCGGCAAAGGTCGTAGTCTCAGCTTAAAAACATATGGGTAAAATTATAGGCATTGATTTAGGTACAACAAATTCCTGCGTAGCAGTTATGGAGGGAGGAGCTCCTAAAGTTATTCACTCTGCTGAAGGGAGAAATGTTATTCCATCAGTTGTTGACCCAATCACACATGTTGTTGGAGACGTTGCTAAAAGACAACTAGTTCTTAAACCAAAACAAACAATCTTTTCCATTAAGAGACTTATGGGTAAAAAGTTTTCTGACAAGAGTGTTCAGAATGACATGAAGTGGCTCCCCTACACCATTAAGGCTGGGAGAGACGACATGGCAGTTGTTGAAGTTGAAGGTCGAACCTTTACACCACAGGAAGTGTCAGCAATGATTCTTCAAAAAATCAAAGCAGATGCTGAGGCATATCTTGGTGGAAAAGTGACCCAGGCTGTTATTACAGTTCCTGCGTACTTTGATGATTCAGAACGCCAGGCAACCAAGCAAGCTGGAGAAATTGCTGGACTTGAAGTTCTTAGAATTATCAACGAACCAACAGCAGCAGCTTTGGCATACGGGCTTGATAAGAAAAATGCTCACACCATTGCAGTTTATGACCTTGGGGGTGGAACATTTGATGTTTCCATCTTGGAACTTGGTGAAGGCGTTTATGAAGTTAAATCCACAAATGGTGATACTCACCTTGGTGGAGATGACTTTGATAAGGCCATCATTGATTACATTGCTGAAGAATTTAAGAAGGAAAATAATGTGGACCTTAGAAAAGATCCACAAGCTTTGCAAAGACTCAGGGAGTCAGCTGAAAAAGCAAAGATTGAACTTTCTTCTTCAAGTGAAGCAGAAATCAATCAGCCATTTATAACTCAGGGGCCAAGTGGACCACTTCACTTAACAATGAAGCTGTCACGAGCACAACTTGAGAAAATCGTTGATCCACTTATCCAAAAAACGTTAGAGCCATGCAAGAAAGCTCTTGCAGATGCCGGAAAACAAATTTCTGACATTGACGAGGTGGTTCTTGTTGGAGGAATGACAAGGATGCCAAAAGTGGTCGAAGCAGTGACCAAATTCTTTGGCAAAGAACCAAATAAAAGTGTCAATCCTGACGAAGTGGTTGCAATTGGCGCCGCTGTTCAAGGAGGAGTCTTAGGTGGAGAAGTTAAAGACGTCCTTCTTTTGGATGTTACTCCCCTTACCCTTGGGATTGAGACCCTTGGCGGAGTGTCTACTCCACTTATTGCTAGGAATACAACAATTCCATCGTCAAAGTCACAGGTGTTTTCAACAGCTGCTGACAATCAGACACAAGTGGAAATTAATGTCCTACAGGGTGAGAGACCAATGGCGGCTGATAATAAGTCTCTTGGACGCTTTACCTTGGACGGAATTCCACCGGCACCAAGAGGAGTGCCACAAGTCGAGGTGTCTTTTGACATCGATGCCTCAGGCATTTTGTCTGTAAAAGCTCAGGACAAAGCTTCTGGCAAAGTACAGACAATTAAGATCACCGGATCAACTGGTCTTTCAAAAGAAGAAGTTGAAAAGATGACCAAAGAGGCCGAAGCACATGCTGAGGAGGATAAGGCTAAGAAGGAGTCAATTGACGCCAAGAATCAAGCTGATTCTCTAGTCTTTACAGCTGAAAGGGCCCTCTCCGACGCAGGAGACAAGGCACCAGCAGATCTCAAGAAAGAGATTGAAGATAAGATCTCGGCTGTTAAAGGAGCCACTGAAAAGGCTGATATTGAAGCCAAAACCAGAGAACTTTCTGACAGCCTTCAGAAACTTGGACCAGCAATGGGAGGCATGGGTGGTCAACCACAACCTGGAGACAGTGGACAACAGGCCCCACAAGAAGGAGATGCAACTGGGCAAGAGACACCTCCAAATCCAGAGGAACCTGTTGAAGGTGAAGTTGTTAAATAGAATAAAATTGTTAAATAGTAAAAAAGGGCGGGGTTTCCCCGCTCTTTTTGGTAAAATGCAAAGACGATGAAAGATCCCTACTCGACACTCAATGTCTCAAAGACTGCGTCTGAAGCAGAAATTAAAGCTGCGTATAGAAAAGCGGCTCTTGAGTGGCATCCGGACCGAAATAAAACTCCACAAGCTGCTGAGAAATTCAAAGAAATCACTGAAGCTTACGAAGTTTTATCTAACCCACAAAAGAAACAAAACTACGACCAGTTTGGTTCCGCAGGCGGACAAAATCCATTCAGTGGCGGTTTTGGAGGAGCCCAGCAAGGACCTTTTAGCTATTCATATAAAACTTATGGATCAGGGGGTGGTCAACAAAACCCATTTGAAGGGGCCGACTTTGGTGGATTTTCAGATCCATTTGAGATCTTTGAACAGTTCTTTGGAGGTGGATTTTCCTCTGGTGGAAGAGGCCGTGCTAGACGACAGGTTTACTCTTTAAATTTGTCATTCATGGAAGCAGTTAAGGGCGTTGAGAAAACAGTAAACCTTGGTGGAAAACAAATGAAAATTAAAATTCCATCTGGGATTGACGATGGACAACGTGTTAGATTTGGGGACTTTGATATCCAAGTTAGTGTTAGTGAAGACTCAAAATTTAAAAGAGAGGGGCTGGACTTGTTTGTTGAATCAGAAGTCTCCTATCCAGATGCAGTTTTGGGAACGACAATTGAAGTGCCAACAATTGATGGGGTAGTGTCGCTTAAGGTTCCATCAGGAACGCAGCCAGACTCACTTATTAGACTTAAGGAAAAGGGGGTTAAATCGCCACAGGGAGGAAGAGTTGGTAACCAATACGTGAAGATCAAAGTAATTGTGCCAAATAAAGTATCAGGTGATCAAAAAAAGATTCTTGAAGAACTTCGAGAAAGTATGGGTGGAGCTAAAAAAAGAAGTGGATGGTTTTAATATATTAGGATATTCTCTTATTTAGATTGTCCTAGTGATATAATTGACTGATGGTAGATAAAGAACTTCAGCCACCAATGCCCCAGGAACCAATAAGTGGAGGACCAATTGGGCTGAAAAAGTCATATAAAATTACCGAAGTTAAAGCTATGGGTATTGAACTTAATTCATTACCAGAGCCTCTTCAGAGGGAGCTTCAGAGACAAGGAAAGTTAACTTATTATGAAGCGCACGCAATGAGGATGCTTGATACACGTCGCTCAGGAGTTGAACAAAGATTTGCGCGCGCTTTGTTAAGTGAAGATGGGCTAGTGTATAGTGGGTGGAAAGATGGTTTGGAGGGAAATGTTACATGGAAAGCAGAAAATGTAATTTTGGGGGACTCCGCAAACACTGCCATGGCATGGACCTATATGCCTTATGTTTTTGAAGAATTGGCCCATGCTGGACTAAAAACTAGAGAGGCTTTTGTAAAAATTTTATATTGGCTTTCTCAAACAAGCAGGGAACTTAGCAATGAACCTCAGATTAAATATTTAACTGACTTCCACAGACCATATGCGCTTGCTGCGAATCCAAATGATTTATCACATAGGTTTACTGCTCAGCGAGCAAAATTCATTGCAAATGAGCTTTTGGTGTACGCGGGTTGATTTTAACTATAAATAAGTTGTACAATAGGGTTGTTAAGTGGTGGGAAGAGTTCCCACCAATTTTTTTGAAAATATGCCAGCACAAGTAAGATCAGAATTTTTACTAGCACTTAACCAGGTTGCCTCAGAACGCAACATTTCACTCGATACTATTATAAAGACCATCGAGGACGCACTTCTTATGGCCTACCGCAAAGATCGAAGTCTTGCTGGTGAACAGGTTGATCCAGAGCTCTTTATGGCTGTTATTGATCCAGAAACTGGGGAAGCAGCAATTTTTGAGAAAAAAGAAGACGGATCAAAAGGCAAAAATGTTACTCCTCCAGGATTTGGCCGAATTGCTGCCCAAACAGCAGGTCAAGTTCTTCGCCAAAGAATCAGAGAAGCAGAAAAAAAAGCTGTGATTGAAGACTTTTCGGCTAGAGTTGGTTCGATTGCCTCTGGAATGATTCTTAGGTTTGATGGACCAAATGTCATTGTTGATATTGGTAAAGCTGAAGCAATCATGCCTCCACAGGAACAGAATCCTGCTGAGAGATATAGATTGAACCAAAGAATGACCTTCTATATAGAAGGTATAAGAGAGACAACCAGGGGACAAGAGGTGGTAGTTTCGAGAGCTCATAAAAACTTGGTAACTGAACTTTTCCGAAGAGAAGTTCCCGAAGTACAATCTGGCGCAGTTGAAATTAAGCTCCTTGCAAGAGAAGCAGGAGGTAGAACCAAGCTTGCCGTAATTAGTACTCAATCTGGTGTTGATCCAGTGGGAGCTTGTGTTGGACAAAAAGGAGTTCGTGTCCAAGCTGTCATTAATGAACTTGGTGGAAATGAAAAGGTTGACATCATCCAATTTACAGAGGACATGGCTAACCTTATTGCGGCATCACTCGCTCCAGCTAAAGATATTGAAGTCACATTAGATAGTGAAAACCAATCAGCAATTGCTAAAGTTCCTGATGATCAATTGTCACTCGCAATTGGAAGAGATGGTCAAAATGTTAGACTTGCTGCAAAATTAACTGGTTGGAAGATTGATATTAAAGGAAAAGGCGGAACTAAAGTTGAAGACGGGGCAGCTGAATCGACTGAAGAAACTAAAGAAGAGAAAAAAGATGAAGTTTCAACTGAAGAAGCACCAAAAGAAGAATCTAAGGAAGAAACAAAAGAAGAAGTTGTAGAAGAACCAGCTCAAACTGAAGATAGTGGCAAAAAAGAATGAAACAATCAGCTCTTCCGGTTCTAGACCGCCAATTGTAGTGGTTCTTGGTCACGTGGACCACGGCAAAACCACTCTTCTTGATGCAATCCGAAAAACAGATATAGCCTCTAGAGAACACGGTGGAATTACCCAATCGATTGGTGCTTACCAGGTTCATACCCCATCAACAATTACTTTTATTGACACCCCAGGACATGAAGCGTTTTCTAATATGCGCTCAAGAGGTGCTGGGGTTGCTGATATTGCGATCTTAGTTGTTGCTGGAAATGACTCTGTCATGCCACAAACCCAAGAATCTATAAAAATCATTAAGGAAGCTGGTATCCCCTATATTGTTGCAATTAACAAAGTCGATCTTCCGGAAACTAATGTCGACAAAGTTATTAAAGATCTCCTCAGATACGAAGTAATGCTTGAGAATTATGGTGGAGATGTTCCTTGGGTTAAAATCTCAGCTAAAAATGGAGACGGGGTCAAAGAACTTTTAGATTTAATTTCACTTTTATCTGAAGTTAACGGAATTGGAAAAGATGAGAATCAAAACCTTTCTGCCATTGTAATTGAGTCAAAAATGGATAAAAACCGAGGACCTGTGGCTACTGCAATTATTAGAAGTGGGAAAGTTTCTAGTGGAGATAAAATTTTCGTTTCTGAAAAAGAAGAAAAAATTAGAGCACTCATTGATTACAAAGGGGAACAGCTTAAAGAGGCAACAGCTGGTACGCCAGTTGAGATCATTGGACTATCACAAGTTCCTCCAGTTGGGAGCACGGTTAGTCTCGAAAAACAGGAAGCACAAATTAAAGTTGCTGAAAAAAGAAGCGACCAACAAGGAGAAAATTCCCTATCTTTGATTTTAAAATCAGATAGCGTTGGCACACTTGAAGCAATTAGTGCTCAGATTCCAGCAAACGTAAACGTCATTTCAAGTGGAGTCGGGGAAATCAATGGAGCTGACGTTATGCTTGCTAAGTCAACAAAAGCAATAATTTTAGGGTTTAACATCAAAGTTTCTTCTGAAGCTAGCAAGCTTGCTGACACTGAAAAAGTCCTTGTTAGAACTTATAGAATCATCTATGAACTTCTTGAAGAACTATCTGATGCTGCTGAAGGAATGCTTAAACCTATTGAAACTGAAGAGGAACTGGGACGAGGTCAAATTGTTGCTGAATTTCCATTTGAGAAGATGAAAATCTGTGGAACTAAAGTCATTTCAGGGCGAATTGCCAGAGGTGACCAGATTAAAATCATGCGTGGTGAGGAAGAACTGGGCCGTGCGAGAGCTAAATCAGTTCGAACTGGTAAAGAAGAAACTAATAAAGTGGAAGCTGGAAAAGAGTGCGGGGTCCTCCTGGAGCCTCAAATTGACTTTCGGCCAGGAGATGATATAATCTCCTATAGGATAGTTTAGTAGCCTGAGAGGCTCGAACTTATGACAAACGAAGATTTACAACAAATTCAAGACTTGGTCAGGAATTCCAAAAAGGCACTCGTTCTTACACATGGTAATCCAAGTGTAGACACGATGGCTTCAGCTTTGGCAATTTTCCTTGCTCTTCAAAAGATGGGCAAAGACGTCACAATTGCTATGGAATCTGATCCACTTGTTGAAGTATCTAATCTAGTTGGGATTGATAAAGTTAAAACTTCACTCTCTGGTGGAACTGGTGGAGATTTGCTTCTTACATATAAACCATATCAAGTTGGGGATTTTGAAAATGTTAAATTCAATGAAAATCCAGGGTCTGTTGGACTTTCTGAAGACACATTCTCACTTACAATTACACCAAAACAAGGATATGTCCCAAACCCAGCAAATTTCCAATTCAGTTTTGTTGGTGGTAGTGCAGGAGATTTTGATCTTATTGTTACAGTTGAAATCCTTGAACCAACTCAAGCTGGAAAGCTTTACGACCAACAAATGTTTTCAAAAGCACAAGTCATTAATATTGATAACCATGATCCAAATAGAGATTATGGAAGATTTAATTTAGTTGAGCCAGAAGCTGCTTCCATTTCAGAAATTGTGACATTTTTCCTTAGAGCAATTAATGCTCAAATTGATGCGGATATTGCTGGAAATCTTTATCAAGGAATTGTGTCGGCAACTCAAAATTTCCAGTCACCAAAAGTGGCAGCTGCAACATTTGAAGCTGCAGCAATTGCACTTCGAGCGAAAACACCAAGACCACAACCACAACAGCAAGCTCAGCCACAGCCACAACAGCCAATTAGTCAACCAATGAATCCACAAATGGCACAACCAATGTCACAAGCTCAGCCAATTCAACAGCAACCAATGCAGCAACAACCTCAGGTTCAACCCGAAATGACTCAGCAAAGTGCTGGAGTACAAAACGGACAACAAGTTCCAGCTGATTGGACTCAGCCAAAGGCATATAGAGGTACCTCGACAATTTAACTCCGGTATAGTAAAATAAAGTTATTATGGCATTAGCAAACGACGATAAGAAAAAGATTATTGATAAATTTTCGCAAGGAAAAGGCGATACTGGATCTCCTGAAGTGCAGGTTGCACTTTTATCAGAAAGAATTGAAAAACTTACTGATCACCTTAAAAAACACGCACACGATGTACACTCAAGGCGAGGTCTTTTGACTATTGTGTCTAAGAGACGACGTCTGTTAAACTACCTTTCAAAGAAAGCTAATGATAGATATAAGAAGTTGATTGTAAGTTTGGATTTAGCCAAATAATCAATTTTTAAGAACTTTTAGCTTCGTTACATTTAGAAACATCTTCTTGGGAACGACAATTTAATGAAAAAATCAATCACAAAGAAAATTGAAATTGCTGGCCGAGACTTAATTCTCGACATCAATAAAGTTGCGCCACAAGCAAACACATCGGTAATTGCCAGATACGGCGACACTGAAGTTTTGGTTACTGTCATGCTTGGAGCTGAAAAACCAATGAATGATGGTGGAACTCCCCTTACAGTTGACTTCATTGAAAGACTTTACGCTGGTGGAATCATGAAAGGTTCCAAATGGGTCAAGCGCGAAGGCAAGCCAACTGATGAAGCAATACTTACAAATAGGCTTATCGATAGATCCATTAGACCACTGTTTCCAAAAGACATGGTTAATGAGGTCCAAGTCATAATCACTCTTCTTTCAATTGACAATGAAAATGACCATGATTTAGTAGCACTTAATGCGGTTTCTGTTGCTCTCGCTATTTCTAATATTCCATGGAAGGGACCAGTTGGAGCTGTGAGAGTTGGTTATCAATTAACTCCTGAAGAAGGACTTATCTTGAACCCACTCATTTCTGAAATGGAATTTTCAGAACTTGATATCGTAGTTAGCTCTGATAATGACGGTGTTATCATGCTTGAAGCAGGAGCAAAACAATTACCTGAAGAAAAAGTATTTTCAGCAATTGAAGCAGCTCATGAGGAAAACGTCAAAATCATAAACGCAATTGAAGAAATCCAAAAAGAACTAGGACAAGAAAAATTCCCATACAAATCAGCTTCCTCAAATGCTGATTTACAAGCTGAAATTGATAAGAAACATGGCAAAGAAATTGAAGAACTTATTACAATTTCAGACCCAGCTTCAAGATCTGATTCAGCTAAAATTGAGGAATTTAAAAAAGCACTGGCTGAAGAATACACAGAAAATCCAGATAAGAACCAAATCCCAGCAATTGTCGAATATCTTCTTAAAAAGACACTCAGGAAAAAGACACTTACTACTAAAAAGAGAGTTGATGGGAGAAAACTTACTGAAGTTAGACCAATTTCAGCTGAAGTTGGACTTCTTCCTAGAACGCACGGTTCAGGGCTTTTCCAAAGAGGACTGACACAAGTTCTTTCGGTTGTCACTCTTGCCTCCCCTGCTAATGAACTTTTAATTGAAACAGCAGAAGGAACTGAAGAAAAAAGATATATTCATCATTATAATGCAGCACCTTACTCAACAGGTGAAGTTGGCAAAGTTTCTGGAGGACCTGGTAGACGAGAAATTGGACATGGAGCACTTGCTGAAAGAGCACTTTTCCCAGTTATTCCAAGCCAAGAAGTTTTCCCATACACAATCCTAGTTGTTTCTGAAGTTTTATCTCAAAACGGCAGCACATCAATGGGCTCGACTTGTGGATCAACACTCGCTCTTATGGATGCTGGAGTTCCACTTCTTGCACCAGTTTCTGGGGTTGCAATGGGAATCATTGCTGAATCCCAAGATGAATATGCAATTCTTACAGACCTTAGAGGTGAAGAAGACTTTTACGGAAACATGGATTTCAAAGTAGCAGGGAGTGAAGAAGGAGTCACAGCAATTCAACTTGACATCAAACTTGGAGATAAATTCAGAGGATTATCTCTTAAAATGGTTGAAGAAATTCTTACCCAAGCAAGGGAAGGAAGACTAGAGATCCTTAAAAAGATGCTCACAGCTATTCCAGAAAGTAGAAAAGCGGTTAGTCAGTTCGCACCAAAGATTGTTACTATTAAAATCCCAACAGATAAAATTGGTGAAGTTATTGGACCAGGTGGAAGAAATATTAAAAATATCATTGCCACAACAGGAGCACAAGTTGATGTTGAAGATGATGGTTCAGTAACTATTTCATCAATTAATCAAGAAAGCGTCCAAGCTGCACAGGACTGGATAGCTGGCATGACACGTGAAGTTGTTGTTGGTGAAGAATTTGAAGGAGAAGTTAAAAGAATCTTAAATTTTGGAGCATTTGTTGAATTCTTACCTGGCAAAGAAGGACTGGTACACGTTTCCAAAATGACATCTGGATTTGTTAATGATGCCAATGATGTAGTCAAAATTGGCGACAAAGTAAAAGTTAAAGTCATGGAAATTGACGACCAAGGAAGAGTTAACCTTGCCATGTACTGGGGACCTAAAGAGGAAGGACAAGGTCCACAAGGCCAGGCACCAGTACGACGTGATTTTGCTCCACGAAGACCAGGCGGATTTGCACCAAGAGGTGGCGGATTCAGAGCCCGTGGCTCACAGACCCAAGGTGGTAATAGTGGCGGAAGAAGAGATAGATATTAAGCTTTAGTCTTCTTTGTTATACTGATCTCATGGATTCTGCCCAATTTCAGGAAATAGCTTCGCTTGAACAAAAAGTTCTTTCTACCCAACTCCCACCAGATCTTTTAGAAAAAGCTAAAGGAATGATTGTTCGATTGGACAGAATAGCCAAGATGGGTGGAACCTACGCTAATGACTATGACGCCACGGCAAGATATATAGATTGGATTACTGCCCTACCTTGGACAAAAAGGTCGCAGGATATTTTGGATTTGAATAGAGCTTCTGAAATGCTTAACAAGAATCATTATGGACTCCAATCCATTAAAGATAAAATTTTAGAATATTTGGCTGTTTTAAAACTTACTGGCAATCAACAAAGTGCCAGTGGTGGGCAGACAAAATTTAACCGGGCTCCAATTTTGGCTCTGATTGGACTTGTTGGAACGGGGAAAACTACACTTGCCTACTCTATTGCAGAAGCGATGGGTCGGAAGTTTGAAAGAATTCCTTTTGGAGGCGTTGGAGATGCACTTTTCTTACGAGGACAGTCACGAGCATATGCAGATGCTGAACCCGGAGCTATTATCAAAGCGCTAAGACGAGCCGGAACAAAAAATCCAGTCATCCTACTTGATGAAATTGACCGTGTTGACGAGCAAGCAAGGGCGACAATTATGGGTGTTTTAGTAGAGCTTTTAGATCCTGAACAAAATTCAAGATACACAGATCATTATATTGATTACCCATTTGATCTATCTGAAGTTCTATTTGTGGCAACAGCAAATAACACAACACATATTAGTACTGCCGTTTTAGATAGGTTAGAACCACTACAGATGCCATCATACTCTGATGAAGAAAAAATTAAGATTGGAAGAGATTTTGTGCTTCCTAAAATAATGAAGGAATCAGGTCTTCCTTCGGGGTCTATTCAAATTAGTGAAGAGGTTTGGCCAAAAGTTGTTAGACCGCTTGGATTTGACGGAGGAATTAGAACTTTAGAGAGAACAATAAACAATATGGTTAGAAAAGCAGCTCGGGAAATTGTTTCTGGAACCAATCAGCAAATTGTGATAAATGATAGCAACATTCAACAATTCCTGCCCGCTTAATCTTCTATGGACAAACAAAAACAGTTAGATGAAATTGCAAAACAAATTGCAGCAACCCAAGGTGGACCACTTAAAGCACCGGGCGTGAACCCAGTTCCTGGGGAAGGTAACCCAAATAGTGAAATTTTATTCATCGGGGAGGCGCCGGGATTCAACGAAAATCAACTTGGGAGGCCGTTTGTCGGTGTTTCTGGAAAGTTACTTCGGAAGAATTTAGGAATGAACGGATGGAAAGACGAAGATGTTTATATAACAAATATTGTTAAATTTAGGCCACCTGAAAATAGAGACCCAACCCCCGAAGAAATTGAGTTTTTTAAACCTTTTTTAGATGAACAAATTAAAATTATCGATCCTAAAATCATTGTTACGCTTGGAAGATTTTCCATGTATAAATTTTTTGGAGAAGGAGTTTCAATTAGTCGAATACACGGATTACCTCGAAAAATTGAATGGGAAGGAAAAACAATAACAGTGTTTCCAATGTATCACCCAGCAGCGGCACTTCGCCAGGGATCTGTAATGAGAGAATTTGAAGAAGATTTTAGGAAACTGAAGGCGCTTCTAGCTCCAGAGGAAATTCCTGTTAAAATAGAGGAGAAACCAAAAGAAAAGGAGAACGAACAACTTGGCATTTTTTAATAAGCCACCAATTCTTAATAGACAACCAAATACTCAACAAGCTGGAAAACTTAAAATTGTTTCTTTAGGCGGAGTTGAAGTAACTCGGAACATGCACGTGTATGAGACCGAGAAGGATATCATTATTGTTGACTGTGGCATTGGCTTTCCTGACGAAAACATGCCAGGAATTGATTTGATTATTCCTGACATCACCTATCTTCGAGACAAGATGGATAAAATTAGGGCGATGTTCATTACACATGGACATGAAGATCATCGTGGATCACTCCCTTACATTTTGCCAGAACTTCCTAAAATTCCTATTTATGGGACTAAATTAACTTTGGCTCTTGCTAAAATCAAATGCGAAGATGCTGGGGTTAAGGCAGATTTCAGAGAAACTAATTATGAAACAACCATAACTGCTGGTGAATTCAAGGTTGATTTTGTTCATGTAACACATTCAATCCCGGATGCAGCTAATTTAATCATTAAGACGCCAGCTGGATCTGTTTATCATGGATCTGATTTTAAATTTGATTGGACACCAGTTGACGGATTCCCGACCCAAGTGCAAAAGATAGCTCAGGCAGGGAGCCAAGGAATAACACTTTTAATGTCTGACTGCGTCCGAGTTGAAAAACCAGGCTATACCCCATCTGAACAAAAGATAGAAGAAACATTTGATAATCAGATCAAAAAATGTCACGGGAAATTCATTATCACTACCACTTCTTCCAATATTTCTAGAATTCAGCAAGCTGTAAATGTAGCACAAAGGAATAATCGAAAAATTGTATTTGCTGGAAGATCAATTGAGCAAAATGCAGAAGCGGCAATTAAACTTGGATATTTAACTTTCCCTAAATCACTAATCATTAAGGCCGAGGATGTTGCCAGGTACCCAGCTAAGGATATTATGGTTCTAGCGACTGGATCACAAGGACAAGATAATGCAGCACTTTCTCGAATGGCTAATGATGAACATAAAATTAAGATTACTGAAGGTGACTTTGTGCTTTTTGCGCAAGATGCAATTCCAGGAAGTGAAAACGCAGTTAATGACCTAATTAACACCCTTATCAAAGCTGGGGCAGAAGTATTTTATTCGGCAGTTTTGGACGATGCTCACGTTTCAGGGCACGAATCTGCTGATGGACTTAAGTTAATGTTAAATCTGGTTAAGCCAAAATATGTTTGGCCAATCGGTGGAGAACTTAGACAGATAAAAAGGTATGCAAAAATGGCTAAATCAATGGGTTACCAGGACAATCAAATCATTATCCCTAGAGAAGGACAGATTGTGGAGATGCAAAATGGAAATGTTAAGGTAAGTGGCCAAACGGAAGTGAAGAACGTTCTAATTGACGGGCTTGGAGTTGGAGACGTTGGTAATGTGGTTCTTCGGGATAGGCAAACAATGTCGTCTGATGGAATTCTGATGGTGGTAGTCCCAGTGGAAAAAGCTACTGGTGAAATTGTTGGTGACATCGACATTGTTTCTAGAGGTTTTGTTTATATGAAAGAGTCTGATGAGTTAATAGCTGAGGCTAAACAGGTGGTGCGAGATGCAATTAAAGATCATCCAGGCTCAATTACTGATTTTAGATTTGTTAAAAGGCATATTACTGACAAACTAGAAAGATTCTTATTTGAAGCAACTCACCGCAGACCTTTGATTCTCCCGGTTGTAATGCAAATTTAACAATTTTTACTTCTTTAAGAAAATTATCTAACCCTAGGTTCAGAGACATTTTGTTTCATACGTAAATCTGGTATATTGAATGGTGATATGTCGCGTAAAAAGTCTCCATTTAAGTTAAAACTTAAGAAAAACACCATCCAGTCTCTTCTGTCGTTTGGCTTCTTTGGGCTTGGTGCAATGATTATAATTTCCATGTTCATGCCTGGAGGAATCTTGGGTGGAATTAATACTTTTTTTGCAGATTTTTTTGGTTGGGGAAGAGTTTTATTTGCAGTGACACTTTTCCAACTTGGAACCCTCCTTGCCAAAATTAAAACTGATTTTGCCAAGATGAACGTGATTCTCGGGTTTTTTCTCATTGAACTAGCTCTTATTGGCCTTTCTCAGGCAGGGCAAATTGGACAAGCTATCTTCCAACTTATCTACTCATTTATTCCATTTGGTTTTGTGGTTTTCTTAAGTCTTCTCATGGTAGCCCTTTTAGGTGCGACCGTCCTTTTCAATATCTCGATTGGAGAAGCAGTGAAGATAATTTCAGAAATATTTGCTTCCATTAAAGAATTTTTTGGAAAATTATTTAGTTTTGGAAAAAAGAAACAAGCAACTGAATTTGTTAAGGATAATAAGATAATGGATAAAATTGATTTGAAAACTGACCCAAACAAACCTGCGCCTGTTGTTTCGCAACCACCACCAAAACCAACTGGAGCTACACCTACTGTGGCAGCTGACCCTAAAGTTATTCAAAACGAATCTGGAGATCAGCAAATCTGGGAATATCCTCCACTTTCACTTTTGTCTGATGCTGGAGGAGGAAATGCAGATCGGGGAGATATTAAACAAAACGCAGCAATTATTGAAAAAACATTGGAGTCGTTTGGAATTACAGCTAGGGTTGCTGAAATTAATAAAGGGCCAGCGGTTACTCAATATGCTTTGGAAATCGCGCTTGGCACTAAACTATCTAAAATTACTACTCTACAGAACGACTTAGCCTTAGCTTTGGCTGCACCTGGGCAAATTCGCATTGAGGCACCAATTGCAGGAAGAAGCTTAGTGGGAATTGAAATTCCAAACAGAACGGCAGAGTTCGTAACCGTACGGTCTATTTTGGAGACAGAAAAAATGCGAAGTGCAAAAAGCAAGATGTCAGTGGCACTTGGCCTCGATGTGTCTGGCCAACCGCAGATTGCTGATATAGCTAAGATGCCACACGTTCTTATTGCCGGATCGACTGGATCTGGTAAATCAGTTGCAATTAACGCATTCTTAACAACCCTTCTTTTTAGAAACTCACCGTCTGAACTCAAATTAATTCTAGTTGATCCAAAACGAGTGGAGCTTTCTGTCTATAACGGGATTCCACACCTTTTGACACCAGTTATTGTCGATGTTGATAAAGTACTATCTGCTCTTAAATGGGGGACTTCGGAAATGGAAAGAAGATATAAACTGTTTGCTTCGGTTGGAGTCCGAAACATTGAAGGGTATAACGAACTTGCTGGATTTCAAGCACTTCCCTATCTTCTAATTGTCATCGATGAAATGGCCGACGTTATGATGTTTGCTCCAGTTGAAGTGGAAGATGCAATTTGTAGACTTGCTCAGATGGCCCGTGCAACTGGGATTCACTTGATTCTTTCAACACAAAGACCAAGTGTTGATGTCTTAACTGGACTTATTAAGGCAAATATTCCGTGCCGAATTGCCTTTAACGTTACATCGATGATTGACTCGCGCGTTATTCTAGATAACCCGGGAGCGGAAAAACTTCTTGGACGAGGAGACATGCTGTATGTCCCACCAGATCAAAGCAAACCCGCTCGCGTACAAGGTGCTTTCTTGTCTGACTCGGAAGTTCACAAAGTAGTTGATTGGCTTAAAACCAAAGGCGGACCTGTTCAGTACACTGAAGAAGTCACAAGTATGCCAATTGCAGCCAAACCTGGACCTGGCGGGAAACAAGCTGATCCAAATGGAGGAGATCCATTTATTGATGATGCTATTAGAACAGTCTGCCAATATGACAGGGCTAGCGCGTCACTTCTCCAGAGGAAACTATCAATTGGGTATGCTAGAGCCGCTCGAATCCTTGACACTCTCCAAGAAATGGGTATAGTGGGACCCGGTGAAGGCAGCAAACCACGAGATGTTCTTGTTCGAAATGCAGATGAATATTTTGCACAAAGAAATGGCGGCGCTCCGGCCGAAGCCACACCAACCCCATAAAAAATTATGATCACCGTTGGAGAATATCTACAAAGCGGCCGGAATAAAAAACGGCTGACAATTGAACAAGTGGAAAAGGCCACCAAGATCCGGGCTAAGTTCTTGGATGCGTTAGAAAAAAACCAATTTGACAAATTGCCGGACCAAACCTTTACAAAAGGCTTTATTAGAAATTATGCAACTTTTTTGGGATTATCTGCGACTGATGCAATGGCGTTTTATAGGCGCCAAGTTGATGAAGGAAAAGCAAGACATTTACCAACACGGGGCTTTCAACCTCTTGTTAAAAGATTCAAACTAACACCCCAACTATTCACAGGAACTATAGTTGCAGTTTTCCTTGTACTGTTTTTTGCATATCTAGGTTTTTCATATTTTGCATTTGCCGGAGCACCGGCACTTAATGTTAAAACTCCACAAAATAATAGTGTCGTGACAAAAGAGGTAGTCAAAGTTAGTGGAACATCTGATCCTGATGCGACTTTAACAATTAATAGCCAACCGGTACTTATTTCCGAAAATGGTACTTTTAGTGTGGACATTCCACTTCAGTCGGGACTTAACACACTTACAATTTCAGCCAAAAATAAATATCAAAAGGAAACTACAATTATTAAAAACATTCGACTGGAAAAGTGATATACTAGAAATATGGACGCAACCGCAGCAATTTTAATATTTATGCTCGGCATCTTAACAACAATGATTGTCATTGTTGGAATTCAGGCTTACCATGTTTTAAAGGATCTTCGGGTCACCATAGAAAAGGCAAATCGAGTTCTTGATAACACAGACAGTATTACTCAGTCTGTAAACTTACCAATTAGTTCAATTTCAGACATGCTTATGCAAATTTTAAATGGAAAACTGCTGACAAGACTTTTTTCGAAAGGAAGTGAAAATAATGTCTGATAATAGAAGTTCGGATTTTATGGCTGGTGCAATCTTTGGTGCTGCAATTGCGGGAGGGATAGCTTTCTTGTTTGGAACAGATCAAGGCAGAAAAATTAGAAGAAGAATTTACGATGAGTACCCAGAACTTTTTGACAAAACCGGTGCAAAACTAAACCAAATCGGTTCTAGCGCACAAAAATTAGCAAAGGATAATGTCAAAGAAGCTGGCAAAGCAACAGAATCACTGGGTAAACAAATCCAAAAAGCAGCAAAGTAAGATTGAGGCCGTCGGATTTGATATAATAAAGACGTTGTATAAAAGCGTTTGATTGGGATGCCAACCCAAGAGCTGCAAGCGAAGAGTTTGCCGGAACTGCCCGTAAAGCAGAAAATAAGAAGCAAGCAAGG
Source organism: uncultured Gammaproteobacteria bacterium (assembly GCA_964576435.1). Taxonomy (GTDB): domain Bacteria; phylum Patescibacteriota; class Microgenomatia; order JAMCZE01; family JAMCZE01; genus CAZNUP01. Next base: position 288,445 of record CAZNUP010000001.1, on the reverse strand, counting down.
TGGTACCACGAGAATTCCTCGTCCTTGTATTAAGTTAATTTAATACTGGAACGAGGTTTTTTTATGAAACACTTAGATCTTAGGAAGAAATATTTTGACTTTTGGACCCAAACCCCGAGAAATTCGGTAATTGTGCCTTCTAGCTCATTGGTCCCAGAAAATGATCCTACTACCCTCTTTACGGGATCAGGAATGCAACCTCTAATCCCATATCTACTTGGAGAGAAACACCCACTTGGTAATAGAATTGTGGATATTCAAAAGTGCTTCAGAGGGCAGGATATTGACGAGGTTGGAGATAATAGGCATGACTCCTTTTTTGAGATGATGGGAAATTGGTCACTTGGTGATTATTTTAAAGATGAACAAATCCCTTGGTACTTTGAATTTTTGACTAAAGAATTAGGATTTTCATTAGAAAATCTTTATGCAACCTGTTTTGAGGGGAATGACTATGTCCCTAAAGACACATACTCTGCGGATATTTGGAAAAAACTAGGATTTCCAGAAGAAAGGATTTTTTATTACAGTGGAAAATCAAATTGGTGGAGCAGAAGTGGCCCACCTGAAAAAATGCCTGTTGGAGAAATTGGCGGACCAAGTTCCGAAGTGTTTTATGAATTCACTCATGTACCACATGATCCAAAATTTGGAGAAAAGTGCCATCCAAATTGTGATTGTGGAAGATTCATTGAAATTGGAAATTGTGTTTTTATAACTTATAAAAAAACTTCTGATGGATTTGAAGAGCTGAAACAAAAAAACGTAGATTTTGGAGGGGGCATAGAAAGAACACTGGCTGCGCTTAATAATGACATGGATGTTTTTAAGACTGATGTATTTTCTGAAATAATTAAAACAATTGAAAAGATATCTGGACAACAATATGGTGGTGAATCTAAAGACTTCCGGATTGTCGCTGATCATATTCGTTCCGCAACATTCCTTATTTCAGCAGGAGTACTTCCTAGTAACACAGACAGAGGTTATGTGCTTCGTAGACTAATTAGAAGAGCTATTAGGTATAGTAAAAATTTAGGTGTTGAAGAAAATTTCATTGAGAAAGTTGTTGACCCAGTAGCAGAAACATATGCTGAAGTTTATCCAGAACTCTTGGAAAACAAAATAAATATTAAGGAGGTTATTTCCAAAGAGGAAACCAAATTTAGGAATACACTTTCTAAAGGACTTAAAGAATTTGAAAAATTATCTGCAAGTGGAGAGTTGTCTGCCGAAGAAGTGTTCTATCTTTATGAATCATTTGGGTTCCCTTATGAGTTGACTGAGGAGGAGGGTAAAGCCAAGAACATTAAGGTTGCGACAAAGGAAGAATATGATGAAGCTTATTCTAAACATAAAGAAAAATCTCGAACTGCTAGCCAGGGAATGTTTAAAGGAGGACTCGCTGACCACTCAGATGAAGTTGTGAAATATCATACTGCCACACACCTTTTGCAAGCTGCACTTCGAAAAGTTTTAGGAAATGGGGTCCGACAGGAAGGATCTAATTTAACAGGAGAAAGATTGCGATTTGATTTTTCTTATCCAAATAAACTGACTCCAGAAGAAATTAAACAGGTGGAAGATTTAATCAATAAATGGATTAGTGAAGGACTAGAAAGAAAAGTTGAGACAATGACTTATGAAGAGGCAATTAAAGAAGGGGCGATGGCATTTTTTAAAGAGAAATATCCTGAAAAAGTCACTGTATATTCATTTGGTGATGTGTCAAAGGAAATATGTGGCGGACCACATGTTCAAAATACTAAAGAGATTGGACAAATTAAAATCATAAAAGAAGAAGCAGTGTCATCTGGAATCCGAAGAGTCTATGCAAAAATTTAAAACCTTTCCATCAAGGTTTAAAGGCATCAGTGACATGTCTCCTGCGGCAAGTTTTCAAAACCCGCAGGTGACAATGATTAAGAAAATATTTAGTGACAAGTATGTTGTCGCCTTATGCCTAGTTTGGGCCTTAACACTAGCTATCGGTTTAATATATGTTGGAATCAATATTAGTAATCTACCTTCACAAATCCCTCTATTCTATAGCCATATTTGGGGTGAGGGACAACTAGCTAATAAAAATTATATTTTCCTGCCTCTTATTGCAACATTCTTATTTGGAATAATTAACTTTGTAATTACACTTTTTATAAAAGAGGAAGACAAAGTGTTTAGTTATCTTTTACTTGCTACGGCCGCTTGTCTTTCGATTCTTACAACAATAACTGTTGTAAATATAGTTAACTTAATTAGCTAAAGAATGGAAAATTTAATTTTGTCACCTCTCTTTAGAAATATTGCTGCACTTCCCCTCTTCGTGAGTGCGATACTGGTTTGCATTTCTGTCCCGGCCGTTATTCAGATCGCTAAATATTTTGGACTTGTTGACGATCCCAAAAAAAGACCTCATCCAGCTCATACAGAAACGCGGGTTATTCCAAGAGCGGGGGGACTAGCTATTTTTCTTGGACTTTTTATTACAACAGTAATCTTTATTCCATTTGCAAAGGGAATTGCTGGAATTATGCTTGGAGCTCTCCTTCTAACATTCATAGGGCTCTTAGATGATAAGAAAGATGTTCCTCCGTATGTTCGACTTGGAGTAAACATATTTGCAGCAGTTTTGGCTGTAGCGGGAGGAGCTAGCCTTGGGTTTGTTACTAACCCACTTGATGGGTCGATTCTTAGATTTGATACCTGGCGAATTTCTTTTGACTTTTTGGGCCCTCACAGTATCTTACCAATTGCAGATATTCTGGCGATTATTTGGCTAGTCTGGTCAATGAATATGATTGGGTGGAGCTCTGGAGTTGATGGGCAGATGCCAGGCTTTGTGGTTATTACTGCGATTGTGATTGGACTTTTATCATTTAGCCAAATTTCAATTGACAATTTTCCTGCTTGGACAGGAACAACTCTTGCCTTTATTACAGCTGGAGCGTACTTAGGATTTTTACCTTGGAATTTTTTCCCTCAAAAAATAATGCCTGGATATGGGGGAAAGGCAATGGCTGGGTATCTTCTAGGAACTCTTGCTATCTTATCGTCAGTTAAATTCGGGACAGCACTCCTTGTTCTTGCAATACCTGCAATCGATTCTATATATGTCGGTCTTTCTAGAATATCAAAGGGTCAAAATCCAACAGTTGGAGGAAGGAACCACTTACACCACCGGCTTTTGGAGGCTGGTTGGAGCAAAAGACAAATTGCATTGTTTTACTGGGGTGTGTCTGGTATATTGGGTGTAGTCGCGCTAAACGTTAACTCAAAACAGAAATTCTTTACAGTTTTAGTGGTGGCGGTAGCTCTTTTAGGAACAATTATATGGCTAAAACTCTCTACTACCTCTTTAAGGAAGCCAGGCCAAGGCAGTGGATCAAAAACCTAATTGTCTTTACTGCAATTTTCTTTGCTGGCCAATTATTTAATGTTGATCTACTATTCAAAACAGTTCTGGCGTTTATTGCTTTCTGTTTAGCTTCTTCATCAATCTACTATATTAACGATTTAGTCGATGCTGAAAAAGACCGACTTCATCCATTTAAGAAAAACAGACCAATTGCAGCCGGGAAAATTTCTAAAAACTTGGGTATTTTTACGGCCGTCCTTTTGGGGATAGGGGCTTGCTTGGTAGCCAGTTTAATTTCGCTTCCATTTCTACTCGTTGTATTAGCATTTGTCGCTTTACAACTTGGATACTCGTTCTATTTGAAGAGCATCATACTTCTCGACATAATGACAATCGCTGCTGGATTTATTATTAGGGTTTATGCAGGTGAGGTGGCAACTGGGTACCACATTAACATTTGGCTTTTACTCACTGTGATTTCAGCATCACTATTTATTGCTATTGGAAAAAGACGATCAGAATTAACGCTTCTATCGGGAACTGATGGAGTGCCAGCTAGAACAAGGGCAACACTTTCTCATTACAGTGAGAAGATGCTTGATGTTTATATTTCAATGTTTGCTAACTCAACATGGATCACATACTCTTTATATGCATTTTTAGCACCAACACCAAACTTACCAAGGAGTATAAGTAATCTTTTTGATGCCGATACACAATCGCTTCTTCAAGATAGAAAATGGCTTACTCTTACCATTCCATTTGTTATTTATGGAATCATGAGGTATTTGCAATTAATTTATGAAAAGAACGAAGGAGAATCTCCAGAAAAGGTCTTATTATCTGATAGACCCCTCATTATTACCGCTATGATTGTTGGGGGAATGTTGTTTGGAATAATCTATATTCTCAGATAGCTATTTGAACTTCTGGACGTATTGATCACTAACCCAGCCGGAGCTTGTTCCAATTTTTATTTCCGTCCAACCAGAACTTTCTGAAAGTAGAGGGAATTTTTCGCCCACATTTACTTTCCCAATTTCAGTGCTTCCAGATGAAGCTTCACTTCTAACCCTTAAGAAACCTAATCCGGTATCTTCAATTAGGACATAAGGCGTGGCCATTCCTCCTGAAGAACTAGCAGTCTTAGTAGGTGTAGCTGACACTGAAGCTAGTTTGGCACTATCTGAGGATATCTTTTCGTCGTCCAACTTAAGATCGTCATCTGCTTTAGCAAGCTTTACGGAGATGTTTAACCTAAATCCATTAGCCACATTACCACTAATCACTTGATCTCCGTAACCAGTTTTAGAGATGACTATGGTGTGATCACCAAGCGCTACGTTAGTTATTATTTTGGGTGCAGTTCCTTCATCAAGTCCGTCAACTTCAATCGTGGCGCCGTCTGGATTTGAAACAACGGCAATTTCTTTACCATTTGGGTCTGATAGTTTTTCAAGCCAGACAATTTGATGACCTGACAAACTACTAGTTTCGCCAAGAGTTCTATTCACATAAGTCAGGCTTTCAGGAACTAATTTAACTTTGGTTTCCCAAGGAAAAAAACTCCCAGTAGTTCCAGTTACAACAAGTTTCAAAGAATACTCTCCAGGTGTCATTTTGGCGTTTTCGTACGGGGTTTTTCCTACTACCTTTCCATCAACGTAGACATCGGCCTGGGGAATCGAGTCGACTTTTAACCCTGAAAACGCATTAACTCCACGATCTAAGGCAAATGTTTTTATGAGAAGACCTGCCCCAAGAAGCACAACTAAAACAAGAAGAATGATCGCAAGTTTTTTTCTAGTCACTTTTACTTGGCAGTTTCAGTTATCCTTAGCTCTCTAATTACAGTGACTTTAATCTGACCTGGGAATTCTTTTATCTCTGCTTCAATTCGCTCTTTAATTTTTTGAGCTAAAATAACAGATTCGTTGTCTGTCATTTTTTCTGGATCAACCAGAACTCTAATTTCCCTACCTGCTTGGAAAACCCAAGACTCTGTAACACCTGGGAAACTATTACAAATTTCCTCTAGTTGTTTCATCCTAGCAAGGTACTTTTCAAGGTCTTCATATCTTGCTCCTGGTCTACTTCCAGAAATTGCATCCGAAAGATAAACAATCATGGATTCAACAGATGAGAAAGGTTTGTCTTCGTGATGTTCCTCAACACAAGCTACTACTTTCTCTGGAATCCCCATTCTTCTTAGATATTCGGCACCTAAGGTCACATGGGAACCTTCTTCAGAATCTATGACTTTTCCAATGTCATGAAGAAGACAACCAAGTTTGACTACATTGACGTCCGCACCCACTTCTTGAGCAATAGCAATTCCAACTTTAGTCTCTTCTAAAGTGTGGAGGATCATATTTTGACCATAAGAGAAACGATATTTAAATTTACCCAAGACTTCTACAATTTGTCTTGGTAAATTGTAGACTCCAACTGCATGACAAAGTTTCTCGCCTTCTTCAAACATGATTCGTTCCAACTCCTTTTTAACCTGCAAGACTACTTCTTCAATACGAACTGGTTGAATCCTGGTGTCCTTCATTAATCTTTCCAAAGACACTCGAGCTATTTCTCTTCTGACTGCATCAAAGCTTGAAAGTCTAATGACTCCTTCCTCATCAAGTTCCACATCAACGCCAGTTGCTTTTTCAAAGGCCCTAATATTTCTACCTTCTTTTCCAATGATTCTTCCCTTAACTTCTTCGTTCGGGACACTTACCACTGAAACTGTATATTCAGCAACATAATCAGTTGCGCCATGCATCATTTCAGTGACTAGAATTTCTCTAGCTTTTGCTTTTGCATCTTCCTTTGCCTCATCAATAATTCCCTTGGCAACTTTTCCAGCTTCATTTCTAGATTTTTCTTCGACAGCTGTGAGAATCTTTTCTTTAGCTTCCTCTACAGAAAGGCCTGCAATCTTTTGCAATCTAACCAGAAGTTCTGCTTTTGTTTTTTCTGACTCTTCACGAAGCTCTTCAATCTGCTTTTTTTCTTCTATAACGTGTAGTTCGTCTGTCTCTAACTTTTTTAAGCGTTGATCTAAGGATTGTTCTTTTTGGGCAACATGTCTTTCAATTTCAACAATCTCAGCACGAATTTTTCGTGATTCTTCCTCGGCTTGAGACTTTATTTTTATTGCTTCCTCTTTGGCGGCGAACACAATTTCTCGTGCTTCGGTCTGTGCTTGAAATAGAACCTCTGGGGAAGCTACTTGAGGTTGCCTTGGGGTGTGAACAGATTGTTGCTTTGGTTGGGATTTCTTTTTTGATTTATTAACTGAATTGGTGAGACGAGAAAAAAATGCCATTAATTTTTAGTTTTTTGCCCAAAGAAAGAAAAGGAGGTTTACTTCCTTTTGAAGATGCCTGCGATTTTGGCCCTGATTTCTTTCATGTGTAGCAAAAAGACTCTAGATAATATGTTTTACTAACTGTCTATATCATACTCCTTTTTAGGCACTTTTGCCAGTGCCTCATTGATAACATCCCAAGAAAAACCTCTGGAAGCAAGGTATCTTTGAAGCTTTTCCCGATCTTTGATACGAGACTTCTTTTTTAGTGCAAGGAGGGCTAATTCATAGTCTGATGACTGGTTTTCCTCTAAGACTTTTGCAATGGTCTTGTCGTCAATTCCCTTCTTCTTTAGCTCAAACCTAAGAGCGCGTTTTCCTTCTGGTTTAAATGTCAGTCTTTGATCCACAAACCACCTGGCAAAGTTTTCGTCATTTATCTGATTTATTGATTTCAACTTTTCAACCACTTTATCTAACAAATCTTTGTCTTCTGTCCTAAATTTGAAACGAATTTCCCATTCACTTCTGGGTCTATAAGAAAGGAAGTTAAGTGCTTTATTGAACAACTTTCCAAAATCGCTGGTATCAATTATTTTTACTAGTTCCTCGTGGGTTATTTCTTTATCTTTATAGAGACCGAGCCTTAAAAGGTCGTCTGCCGTGATACCAGTTGCAAATTTGTCGTCAACAAAGATGTTGACCCTATTTGGATCCTTTTTTTGATATTCGAGCTTAGTGATCTTCATGAGATAATATTAACATGCGAAAATACAACATCCTCTTCCAGCAAGTTTTTTCGCAGTTTATTAGTTATAGACTTCATGTAATATCATTAATTCTTTATAATTTTATTGCACCAACGATTACAATTTTGGCATTGTCACAAGCCCAATCAATTTCAGGTGTGGCTCTACCTGGAATAGTTAACTATTATTTGATTCTTCTCCTGTTTTTACCAATTTTGAATGTTAATGTTCAAGACTATATTAGCCAATTAACGACTTCCGGAGAGATAAATAACTTCTTAATGAAACCAATTAGTTTGTATAAATGGATTTTAGTTAAGGAGATTTCTGAAAAAACTGTTTCAATGATCTTTTTCATTCCTGCAGCTATAGTTTTACTTTGGATTTTTCTTGATAGAACTAGCTTGGTTTTCAGCCCGTTACTTATATCACAACTAATTTTCTCTGTTGTTATGTGCTTTATATTATCCTTTAATTTCGCTTTCTTTATTGGGATATTTTCTTTTTGGATTGATGAATTTTGGACAATTAGTAATGTAAAAAATGTCCTAGTACTTTTACTTGGAGGTATAGCTTTGCCTTATGTACTTTTTCCCCTGCAAATTAATCAAATTTTGGAACTAACATTTTTCCCCTACCTCGTTAGTTGGCCCACTCGAGTTTTAACGACAGGGCTTCAAATAAATGAAGTTGTTATTGCAATTGTTTGGCTAATAATTAGTGCTATTTCTATTCACTTGTTTTTTGGACGAGCGATTAAAAAATATTCATTTACTGCTAATTAATGAAAAATAATAAATATCTATTTTATGTTTATAAAATGCGCCTTGAGAAAGGTCTTTCTCTTAAATTTAACCTGATAATGGAGTTAGCTGGATCGCTCTGTTTTTTTGTTTTACATTTAATAACTGCTTACTTAATCTCAATAAATTTTCATTTTCCTGGATGGAGCCTTGGTGATTATTGGGTTTTGATTGCTACATTTGAGATATTTACATATGCTGCTTTTTTCTTTTTATGGAGAGGAGTCAATGTAACATACAAAGATATTGCCGAGGGAACCTTTGATTATGTCCTAACAACCCCTGTAAATTCTAGGGCAAAAGCTTTCCTTAGAGGTGGAAATATAAATAATTTGGTAGCTGTCGCCCTAGGGATCACCCTACTTTTTTATGTGGTTTCAACATTTAACATAAGATTTTCTGCTTTTACGGCTATTTTATATGTCTTAGTCATTGCAACTTCTATTTGGTTAATTCATTGTATTGATGTAATTTGCTTGTCTTTGAATTTTAAGTACGGAAAAATTGAAGCAACTAAAGGACCACTTTTTAATTTTCAGCAGGCCATGAAATACCCAGCAGATTCATTTTTAGGAAAGGCTTATTTGTCAGCTATTATTATTTTCCCAATCGCTCTTCTAACTACTGTTCCAACAATTGTATTTTTGCAAAAGAGTCAATACACCAACTTTGTTTTAATTTACTTTGTGATAATAGGAGTATTTACAATTCTTTCAGAATATATGTGGAGATGGGGATTAAAAAATTATACGAGTGCTTCTTAAACTATTCTTCGGCTTCTTCTTCGCCTTCTTCACCAAGAACTACTTTTTCTGAAGCACCACCATCTTTAACTTTCTTTATGATTTCTTCGTAAATATCTTTTGAAATCTTTTTATTCTCCACAAGATACATTCTTGCGGCATCTCTTCCCTGACCAAGCATTTGATCTTTATATTTTAGGAATGCCCCTGACTTGTTTATAACTCCAAGTTCTACACCAACATCAATTAACCCGTCTTCATAAGAAGGACCAGTTGCTCCATAAATATTAAACTCAGCAACTCTAAATGGTGGAGCAACTTTGTTTTTAACAACTTTGACACGATGTCTTGAACCAATGACATTATCCCCATCTTTTATCTGTTCAATTTTTCTAATGTCCATGCGAATTGAAGCATAAAACTTCATTGCCAATCCACCTGGTGTGGTTTCAGGATTACCAAACATGACACCAATTTTTTGGCGAAGTTGGTTTGTAAAGATAACAACTGTTTTAGATTTATTAATGACACCTGTTAGCTTTCTTAAAGCTTGAGACATTAACCTTGCTTGAAGACCCATTACAGAATCTCCCATTTCACCTTCAATTTCAGCTCTTGGAACTAAGGCGGCAACTGAGTCAACAACAATTAAATCAACACCACCAGAACGAATTAATGTTTCTGCAATTTCCAATGCTTGTTCTCCAGTGTCTGGTTGAGAAATTAAAAGTTCATTGAGATTAATTCCTAATTTTTCTGCCCATTGTGGATCAAGAGCATGCTCGGCATCAATGAAAGCGGCGACACCGCCAGCTTTTTGAGTTTGGGCAATTGCAGAAAGCATAACTGTAGTTTTACCTGAGGCCTCAGGGCCATATATTTCAATAATTCTTCCTCTTGGAAGTCCGCCCACACCTAAGGCTAGATCGAGAGGCATGACCCCTGTTGAGATGACGTCAGTTGTCATTTTTGGAGCGGCTTCTCCCATCTTCATAATCGAACCTTTGCCATATTGCTTTTCAATTTGCTCCATGGCTATTTTTACTGCGGAAAGCTTGGCACTTTGATCAGAAGCTTGGGAAACTGGTGCTAGGTCATCGGAAGATTTACTCTTTGCCATAATGGCCGTATTTAAACTCCTATAAGATGACTAGTCAATTGGGTCAAAAGAGATCACGCCCGATTTATTATGTTAAAATCATGTTTGTTACCGGGGAGTGGCGTAGTGGTAGCGCGCCAGGCTGGGGGTCTGGCAGTCCGAGTCCGATTCTCGGCTCCCCGACCAAAATATGTTAAAATGGTCAAACATATGAGCTGGAAAGATTTACCTGAACCAAAACTCGGAGCCTTTAATTACGAATTATTAGACATTCAGACCTTGTCTGCAACAGCTGTTTTAACTCGTGAGGTTGTAGACAAACCTAGAGGTCTCCAAGCATTTCAAATTTTTAGAACATCTAATAGCATTGGCAACGCAAACAAGACAAGCAGGACTGTTCTGGAGCCAGCAGCACATGCGGCTGGAGGTGTCGAAGCTAAAGATTGGGCTGAAAATAAAAGGAAATTAAAAGAGGAGATGGTGTTGGAGAATATGAGACAAATTGGAGAACAATTAAATGGCGATCCAGAATTAAATAGTCAATATCGTGCATTTGAAAAAGGCTTCAATGAAATAATAATGATGGCTCCACAAGAGTTTAAAGATGACCCAATAATAAAACAAGCGTATGAGGCCGGAGTTTTAAATCTCATCGAGATTTGGGCTAAAAATCTTCAAGAAGAAAGCAAACAATAAGATTCATGTTTTCCTCAGAATGGAGTATTGGCAAGTGAGTATTTTTTTAGCACCATATCAATGTAGTCATTTTCCAGTTGGAGTTTTTGGAGTTCTTCTTTGGAAGCTACCCAACGATATTTTTCAATGTCTAATTCGTAAAGATCTGACACTTCAACACCTTCTGCTTTTAATAGTTTTCTTTGGGTATCCGCGTCATTATATTTATTACCTTTAATGGAAATTCTTCCTTCATTGTTGATTACACGCCACCATGGTAGATCCACTGCTTCTTCAAGGCTTTTTAATACCCAGCCCACTTCTCTTGCAGCTCGTGGTAAACCAACATATAAGGCAACTTGACCATAGGAAACCACTTTCCCTTCGGGAACTAGACTTACAACATTGATAACGGATTCCTGAAATTTGGTCACAGAGGTATTTTAACGCTTTGGAGATGATTTTTGTTTCCTTGCCCCCATTAAACCTGGCTTCTTTCTTTCCTTAGCTCTTGGGTCTCTTGTCATGTAACCCTTTTTCCTAAGAGTTGCTCTGAATTTTGGATCAACTTCAACTAAAGCTCTAGCAATTGCCAATGTGGTTGCACCAAGTTGGCCAGATTTGCCTGAACCTTCTGTTTTGACTGTGGTTATAAAGCGACCCATGGTATTTGTTGTTCTATAGAGTTCTGTGTATTGTTCTTTTGCAAATGGATCGTTGAAATAGGTATCAATTGGAAGAGAATTTACGTAAACATCGCCTTTTTCGAGTTTTTTATCGCCAACCATTACATCTGTTACTCCTGTATAAAGTCTGGCTCTTGCTGTAGCAGTCTTTCTTCTGCCCATAGCTTGCCAGAAGCCTCTTTCTGGCTCTTTGAGGGTTTTTACTTCCTCAACTTTTTCGACTTTTTCTACTTTTTCTGTTTTTTCAACTTTCTTTTTTGTTGGCATATTTTTAGGCTTCAATCTTTAATCTTGTAATCCAAATGTCTCTAAGTTTGTTGTTTGGGAGCATTCCCCAAACAGCATGGTGGATTATCTCAGTTGGATTATCTTTTCTCAAGTCGCCAAGGGTGGTCTTTTTGAGACCCGCTGGGTAACCTGAATACCTCGTATAAACTTTTTGAGATTCTTTTTTACCTGTAACTTTAACGCTTTTAGCATTTGTTACTGTAACAAAATCTCCACAGTCTAAATGCCTAACAAAATAGGGTTTACTTTTGCCTACTAAAAGTTGGGCCACTTTTGTTGAAAGTCTGCCTAGGACTTGATCCTTGGCGTCGACTGTGTGAGTTGCTCGTTTTATATCTGATGCTTTTGTATTCATTGCCATATTTTTATTTGTTACCTACTGCTTTAATTTTTTGTGTAGTTTGTGGTTTAGCTTTTTGGACTTTCTGCGGTTTAATAGCTTCAGTCTTTGGCTTTTCGACTGCTTTCTTTTCTTCTTTTATATCTTCTTCTTTTTCAACTTTTACCAAACTTTGTGCTGGTTGGTAATCGACAAGTTCCAAAATTGCCATATCCGTTGCATCTGAAAATCTTGGACCAGTCTTTATGATTCTTGTGAAACCAGATGTCCTGGAGCCTGTTTTTGGAGCTACTTCACTTACGATGTGCTCTACTAACAAGTCACTACCAAGAATCTTTTCGATTTGGCGTCTTCCATGAACTCCGCCGCCTTTGGCAAAACCCATCACTTTATCAACATGAGGGACTACAAATTTAGCTTTGGCAAGGGTGGTTTCAATCCTCCCATACTCAAATACGGCAGAAACGAGGCCTCTTTTTAAGGCTTTGTTTTGGTTATGGTTTCTACCTAACTGATTATGTTTAACCCTATGTTTCATAGATTTAGACGTTTAAAGCGACACCTTTTTCGCGAAGTTTTTCTTCGACGATTCCAAGGGATTTGCCGCCTAAGTTCTTAATCTTTAACAGCTCTTTTCTTGGAGTTCCAAGAAGTTGTCCGACGGTTTCAATTCCGCCGTTTTTAAGAGCATTTTCAAGTCTTGTTGGCAGGTCGAGCTCTTCAATGAGCATCTTCAACACATCATCTGAAACAGAGGGTGTTACTGCAACACTAACTTGAGAACTTTCAGCTTTTGGTTCATAAATCTGGAGGAAATATGAGACCAAAATCTTGGAAGCGCGCTTTAAGGCATCGAGTCCAGAAATTGATCCATCTGTCCAGATTTCAAGAACTAAGCTATCAAGGTTGGTTTCTCGGCCAACTCGGGTTGCTTCCTGGCGATAGTTCACTCTAACAATTGGAGTGAATGAGGCGTCAACTGGAATAACTCCAATGACTCCTGTTTTTCTTTCTTCGCCCATTGAATAGCCAAATCCAGTTTCAACTGTGATTTCAGCATTCAATTCTGATTTTTTATCAGACAAAGATCCCAGATAAAGATCAGTATTAATGATCTCAACATTGGATGGTGCTTCAATGTCGCCTGCTGTAACTTGGCCCGGTCCGGTTTTGGAAAGTTTTAAAACCGCCTTGTTGCCATCAGTAATATTGACTCTTAATTTTTTCAAATTAAGAACAAACTCAATGACGTCTTCTTTGAGACCGTCTAAAGTTTGGAACTGATGTTTGACTCCATCAATGGTGACGCTTGTAACAGCGGCTCCTTGAAGTGAGGACAAAAGAACTCTTCTCAAGGCGTTACCCAATGTGTGGGCATAACCTGGATCGAGTGGTCCAATAACTAACCTTCCGAACCCTTCGGATTGTTCATCTACCCTAACCTTGAAATTTGGATCTAACATTTTTTAAAGTTCAAAATAAAAAATTCAAAAAACTTTCCTTTTTTTGAACCCGTTATCTTGAATAATATTCAATAATTAACTGTTCGTTGACTTCAACTGGAATTTCTTCTCTACTTGGCAATTTTGTAATTCTGCCTGCTGCGCCTTTTCTTTCGAGGAAACTTGGCAAATTAGCAACTTCACCTTCGAGAAGTTTGGCAACTGCTGGGATTTTCATTGATTTTGGACTCAAAGTTACAACTTGATCAATATCTAAATTGTAGGATGGGATTGTGACTCTTTTGCCGTCAACAAGAACATGACCATGAGAAACCATTTGTCTGGCCATCGATCTCGATGGAGAGAATCCCAATCTATATACAGTGTTATCGAGGCGTTTCTCGAGGAGTTGAAGTAAAGCTTCGCCAGTTTTTCCTTTAACTTTTAACCCTTTTGTGAAATAGCTCCTAAATTGTTTTTCCATAAGGCCATAGGTTCTCTTGGCCTTTTGTTTTTCTCTTAACTGTTTACCATAATCGGAAACTTTTCCAAATTTACCTTTTGGACCATGCATTCCTGGTGGAACAGCCATGCGACGAGATAACGAAGCGCTTTGCTTTTCCAAAATATTGACACCTTCTCGTCTTGCTAATCTGTGTTTTGGTCCTCTATATCTTGCCATATGCTTTAAACTCTTCTTTTCTTCTTAGGTCTGGGCCCATTGTGTGGGATTGGAGTGACGTCAGCAATTAACGTTATGCCAAAACCAAGTGCTTTGAGGGCTCTTAGTGTTGCGTCTCTTCCTGCTCCTGGACCTTTTATATAAACTTCAACTTCGCGCATTCCTGAATCCCAAGCTTTTTTACCAACAGCTTCTACTGCAGTTGTAGCTGCAAAAGGAGTTGATTTTCTAGCACCTTTAAAACCAGATGCTCCTGAACTTCCTGAATAAAGAGCATTACCTGAATCATCAGTTAAAGTAACTAATGTGTTATTAAATGTAGCGGTAACATAAACTCTACCGCTTGCTACATTTTTATTTGTTTTAGCTTTAACTACTTTTGATTCTTCCTTTTTTTCTGTTTTTTCTGTTTTTTGTTTTGGCATATGCTTACTCCTTCTTTGGTTCTTCTTTAGCATTTAATCCAAGTTTTTCAGCCATTTCTTTTCTGATCGCGCCGATTGTGACTCTCTTACCGCGCTTAGTTCTGGCATTTGATTTTGTTCTTTGACCTCTTGCCGGCAAGTTTCTGGTGTGTCTTAAACCTCTATAACTTCCAATTTGTTTTAAGGTTGTAATATTTGCGTGGATGTCTGATCTTAAATCGCCTTCGAGCTTTATGCTTTCAAGAGCTTTTTGAATTCTTGAAAGTTCTTCTTCAAGAAGATCCTTAACTCTTTTTTGTGGCTCAACATCGGCATTTTTCAAAATTCCAACAACATTTTTTCTGCCTACACCAAAAATCTTTGTTAGAGCGATGTCGACTCGTTTTTCATTATTAAGATCAATTCCAGCAATTCTTGCCATAATTTTTATCCTTGGCGTTGTTTATGCCTTGGGTTTTCGCAAACAACATAAAGTCTTCCGTTTCTTTTGACGATTTTACATTTGGTACATCTTGGTTTGACGCTTGCTTGAACTTTCATATTATTTTGATCTGTAAACTATTCGGCCTTTTGTGTCATCGTATGGAGTCATTTCGACTCTTACTTTGTCACCAGGCAAAATTTTAATGTAGTTCATGCGCATCTTTCCGGAAAGAGTACAAAGTACAACTCGCCCGTCAGAAAGCTCAATTTTAAACATTGTGTTAGGTAGATTTTCTAAAACTACCCCTTCAAATTCTGTTGTTCCCTGATGTGCCATCTATGTGTTTTCGACAAAAAAAACCTGCCCAAGTGTTTACTCTTGTTTGGGCTATGAGATATATTATATGATAGGAACTCGATATAAGCAATAGCTTCCAGGATAGACTACTTCCCTGCCATTCCAGCCCATTTTGAACTTAGTAAAACCTTGCCAGTTTTTGGTCTGACTTTTGTACCTATCATCATATATTCCCTCGAGGTCAAGGTGGTCGATATTTTTTGTTTTACAAAACTCAATAGTTTCCCAAAGAAGCTTGTATGCCGCCCCCACTTTTCTACCTTCTTTTGTCAAAGCGGCGTACATGTAATGAGCGGTATTTCCTTCCCAAATTATTAAACAGGCAGCTAAATTGGGAATAAGTAGAATTTGAGAGTTTTTGGGTTGAAAGGCTTGCCAAAGAGCTTTAACTTCTTTTTTAATTGGCACAGACCAATGGCCGATTTTCATAGTTTCTTCGAGAAGTTTGTAAAACAAATCAATATTAGTTGACAACTCTACTTTTAAATTGTCTGCCTTTCTTATTTCATAACGAGTGTCTTTTGGTAAATTTAGTGATTTTAAATCTAGAATTAATGTTTTAGAAGGCAAAAGGGGCCAATTATCTTTTTTTAAAGAAATTTCAGTTAATGGCTCAATTTTTGTCAGAATAGAACGGTGTTTTTTTGATATTTTCTTAATTGCTTCTAGATCAACCTTTTCCGCGCGCTGCACTTTTGCGACTGACAAAAAAGAGACTAACGGAAGATGTCTAACAAAAATATTACAACCTGGTAATTTTTCTATTTGCCAACCAATTAGACGCATGTAGGAGGCGTAATTTGATGATTGGCGAATGTCCATTATTTCTTAAGCTTGAGAATTTTCCAATGAATTCTTTCCGCCAACACTAATGGTCTATAAAGAGGAGAGAGTGGAATATCAATTGATTTTGGGAACGTTATTTCACTTCCACCAAAGCCTTTTTTAAAGCGGTAAATACCCCACCAAGGATCTTTGTCAGTGGGAGTGTTTTTATACGAACCCCAAAGATCATATGAAGTGCATCCTAATTTTTTACCAAACTTAATTGCGTGCCAATGTAGGAGATTTGGCGCCATATATTCTCTAAACTCAGGATTACTAGCTCCATAAGGATAGTAAAGCATGTTCTTAAAATGAAAAAGAATTAGGCCAGCCGCATGTTTCCCATCTACGTAAGCATTAAGAAGGTAGACCATATTTTTAGGTCTCAATGTTGACCACATTTGTCTGTAATATTCAGGATAGTGCGAATAGAACCCTTGGCGGTTTTCGGTTGATTCTAAAAGAGCAATAAACCTGTCAAGATCTTCTGAGGTTGACTCTTCTTTAACTACAACGTGCTTTTTCTCGGCAAGTCTAATGTTGTAACGAGTCTTTTCGTGCATTTCTTTTAGGAGCTCGTTTTCAGTCTTTTTTAGATCTAAATAAATAGTATGTCTTGGAAGAATTGATTTTGATGGTAAACCATAGCAGGCTTCTTCTAATGGTTCAATTTTTAGGAAAAGAGCTTTTTCAGCTTTGCAATATTTTTTAAGTTCTTCCAATTCCTCAACCGTTGGTGGAGTTACTCTTGGCAGGTAGGCAACAGTAAAGTTAGTTTTTGGGACCCTAGAAAAAAATATTTGCCAGACTTTTTTGCCGGCAGATAGTCGCAAAACTTTTTTAATGGAGGGAGTTTTGGAACGAAATTCACCCCAAACCCAACTTTGGGTTATATGGTCAGCATATTTATCAAAACTATCTTCTTTGGTTTCAACTTTAACCATGTCTTTAATTATACCCTTTATTTATGCTACTCTACCTTTATGGACCTCTCAAAGGTTTTTTCTCCTATTGCAAATAGATTTGGCTCAAAAGAAGAGCCAGTGGAACATTTCTTAGCGGTTAAAATTTCTCAACATAGCGTGTCTGCAACTGTCTGGTCAGTTGAAAAAGGGTCAGTGCAAATTGGCAAAGTAGAATCCGAAAAAATTTTAACAAACAATTTTGATGGACTACTTCATGCGGTTGATAAAGCCGTTACTAATGCTTCGATTGATTATCCTGACATTACTAAAGTAATTTTTGCAGTTCCTCTTGAGTATGCGGCTGATGGAAATATTGACCACGAGGAACTAACCAAACTTAGAAGACTATGTAAGGAATTAGATTTTTCTCCTCTTGGGTATGTAGTTGTTTCAGAAGCTTTGGAGCAATATTTCAAAGAAACTGAGGGAGCACCACTATCTGCAATATTAGTGGGACTTGATGGCAAAAAGGTATCTATTACAGTTTACAAAGCTGGAAAAGAAATTGGGACAATGACAATTGACAAAGTTCCTTCTTCAAACCTTGCAATGCCAGCAGAAATTGAAAAGGCTCTTAAAGAATTTAGACATATAGATGCGCTCCCGTCACGAATCATTCTTTATGACGGAGATAGTGATCTTTCTAAAACGGCAAATGAGATAACAGCTTACCCATGGACGGGGAGATTACCATTTCTACATTTTCCAAAAGTTGAGACTGTATCTTCAGAGTTTGTTGTCAAAGCAGTTTCAGCTGCAGGAGGGATGCAAATGGGGGGAAAGTTGACACTTAGTGATGGAATGGAATCAGATCATACCGTTCCAGTGGCTGCCGCTGCTGTTGCAATTAAAGAGCAGGAGCAAACACCTGAAGAACATTTAGAGAACGCTGTTGAAGAATCATCTCCAGAACTTATGGAGGTTAGTCCTGAGGAAGCAGGCTTTGTCACTGAAGTTGAACCCAATGAGGCACCACTCGTAATAGATGAGGAGAAACAGGAAGAAAAAAGAGAAAAGGTAGCACCTTTTGCTATGTTCGCAGGGATTGGCGCATTTATTAAATCTTTAATTCCAAAGAAAAAAGTGGGGTCAGAAATTGAAACAGCGACAGCTAAGAAAACCCGCGGGATACCAAAAATTGTACCGATCGGACTGGTTTTACTAGTACTTATTATTGGAGGAGTTGCAGCTAGTTGGTATTTTGTCCCAAAGGTTAATGTTATTACCACCGTTGATAGCCAGGAGTTTAATAAAGATATGACTGTTGGGATTTCAAACGGTGAAGAAATAGAAGGTGTTGATGAAACTGTGGCAGCAAGCTTTGTGGAAGCTTCTGAAATTGGAACCAAAAGAAGCGTGGCAACTGGCGAGAAGCTTGTTGGGAAAAAAGCTAAAGGCAACGTTACTATATATAGTGTATCTGAAGGTAGAAGTTTCGACGAAGGCACGGTTTTAACTTCCCCAAGTGGACTTAAATTTACACTGACTAAAGATGTGTCAGTTGCTTCTGGAGATGCAGTATCAGCGGCAACGGTGACTGCCCCAGTTGAAGCTGCAAACATTGGTGACTCATTCAACCTTGCTTCTGGAACTAAGTTTTCAATTGGAGACGCATCACAAAACTACTTAGCCAAAAATGAATCGGCACTAACTGGTGGAGAAAGTCATATGGCTACCGTTGTGACAAAAGCTGACCAGGACAGACTAATGGCCAGTTTATCAGCAGAACTTTCTGAGAAAGCGCTTGTTGATCTACAAGCAAAACTAGATGCCGATCAACAGCTTTTACCAAAAGCTGTAACCTCGACAGTATCAAAGAAAAAATTCTCTAAAGATATTGATGCTGAAGGTGATACCGTAAGTTTAGATTTAACAATGGATTTTGAAGGAGTGGTTTTTTCTCAAGATGATGTAATTAAACTTTTTAAAGATAAATTCAGCTCTGATATTCCTGAAGGATACGAATTAGTTAATGATGATGCTAGCGTATCAGTGGTTGAGGCAAAAACTGATAAAAATGAAAATACCACTTTAGACTTACAACTTTCAGCGCCGCTTGTTCCAAAGACTAATCCATCTCAAATTGCATCGGAGATAGCGGGAAAAAATGAATCTGCAGCAACAGCTTTAATTAAAAAGACACCTGGAATTTCTGATGTGAGATATGAAGTTACTCCTGGGTTTTTCAGCCCACTGACAAGTATGTTATTGCCACTTCGCAGTGAAAACATTAATGTTGTCATTGTAAAAAACTAATATGGCACTTTACGTTTACGTTAAAAAGAAAAATAAGAATAGTGTTTTGTCACGACTTCCCTCACCTAGTGCACAAAAGAAAAAGGTGCCAAGGAAGTTTTTGATGATGTTTTCTGCTAGTTTTTTTCTAGCAGGGCTTCTTCTCCTCGGAGTTGTTGCCTATCCACTTGCCCAATGGTATGTGTTTGTTCTTCCTGGGTATAGTGCAAAAATACAATCCCCTTTGTCATCTGAATTTAGATCTAAGGGCCAGGTTTTTGCAGTTAGTGAATCGGCAGCAACATTACCAAAATCACCAAGTTCATCGTTTGATGCAAAAACTTGGTTTGTTGGAGCTAAACCAAATAGTCCAACGCTTGGAACTTCAGCTATAAAAATTTATAACTTATCAATTCCAAAAGTTGGTATCGACCAAGCAATTGTTGAAGCAGGTGGATCGGATCTTAAGAAATCACTTATTGGCTGGCCGACGTCACCACTACCTGGACAGTTTGGAAACAATATTATCTTTGGACATTCAGAGCTTCCTCAATTTGCTAATCCAAAAGATTATTCAGGGATTTTTACTCACCTAATGGATTTGACAATGGGCGATGAAATTTTTGTTGATTTTGACGGAGTGAGATATAAATATGAAGTAATTGATAAGACGGTAGTACAACCAACTGATCTGTCAGTTTTGGAACAAAGATTTGATTCTGCCTATATAACCCTCATTACTTGCGTTCCACCTGGAACTGTTTGGCAACGAGGAATAATTAGAGGAAGGCTTGCTGAAATATGATTTTAGGTATCGACTTTGGCCTTGCCCACATTGGACTAGCAACTTCAGAAGGAATGCTAGCAGAGCCATATTCTACACTCACAGTTAAGGACCAAAATGGAGCCATCAAACAGATTGATGAAGTCTGTAAAAAACTTTACATCGAAACAATTGTGATTGGTGTTTCTGAGGGAAAGAGTGCGCAAAACGCAATGGATTTTGGAAAGGAATTAGAACATGTGTTAAGATTGCCAGTGAAGTTTGTTGATGAAACATTGAGCTCAATTGAAGCAGGAAATAGCAAAAATGATCATCAAAAAGCGGCAGCAATCATTTTACAGAGATATTTGGACAACAATGGATAAGAGAAAAATAACATCGGAAGATTTCAAGCAAAACAAATTGCTTATTGCCGTTACAATAATCCTCGCCTTCTTGGCATATATTTCCAAACTTATACCACCACAGAACTACAATGTAGGATCAATGTTTCTACTTTTTGCAATTGAGTTTCCATTAACCGCCTGGTGGCTTATGGCCTTTTGGAATAGGATTTTGTCAAAAATAGTTAATGTACCGACAATTTCATATGGTGTAGCGGTCATTTTGACTGCAGCTATGTATTATGTTTTTTAGAGTGTTAATTAATATCAACGAAACATGTTAAAAAACTTAATTTCCCCAGTCCAGAGTTGGTTACTTAGTCAAGGAAAATGCGTTGGATGTGGTATGCCACTTTCTAAGGGCAAGAAGGATGAGAATAAAGTTACTTGTAAATGCAAAAGAATTTATATTGTTGAGAACGGGAAATTTAGACGAGCAAAACTTGAGGAGGTGTAGGTAATTTGAAAAGATACATTATTACGGGAATAGTTATTGTGGTTGTAGTTGTTGTTGTTTTTGGTTGGTGGAATATTTCTTTGTCCCCCGCTAACTCAACTGACACAAAAAATAGAGACTTTACTATTGAAACTGGTGATGGTGTCAGGGAAATTGCCAAAAAACTTCACGACCAAGGCTTAATTCGGGACCAAATTGCCTTTTTCCTTTTAGTTAAGCAACTAGGAATTGAAAAAAATGTCCAGGCTGGCGAATTTAATTTGTCACCATCAATGTCCGCTGAACAAATTACTGAAGAGCTTCAAGTTGGCCGAAGCGATAATAGGATGACAATTAAAGAAGGATGGAGACTTGAAAATATTCTCACCTACCTTAAAGAAGAAGGTTTTGGTGGAGATGATTGGACTGTTCAAGAACAAATCCCCATTTGGAAAGCTGATGAAGGCAAATATTTCCCAGAAACTTATGACATTCCCAAGAACTGGACAATTGACCAAATCAGAGAATACTTAGTTAGTATCTATAACAAAAAGTTTGATTCTAAACTCCAGGCTGAAGCCAAAGCTAAAAATTTAACTCCAGAACAGGTTGTAACACTCGCTTCAATTGTAGAAAAAGAAGCTGGAAGTGAAGCGGATATGCCAATTGTTGCTGGAATTTTACTTAACAGATTAAATGATGATCATCCACTTCAAGTGGATGCAACTATTCATTACATGCTCGGGAATTCGAAAAATGACTGGTGGCCAAAAGAAGTACTGTCAGAAGATTTAAAGATCCCCTCACCATATAACACATATTTAAATCCAGGATTACCGCCTGGACCAATTGGAAATCCAAGCCTTGCTGCAATTAAATCTGTAATTTATCCTCAAAAAAGTAACTACTTCTTCTATATCTCTGACAAGGAGGGAAATATGCACTATGCTGTGACTAACGATCAGCAAAATGCAAACATTGCAAAGTATCTCCAGTAGTGCAACACTGAAATTGTGAATAAAGCATCAATCATCTTAGGGATTCTTTTAGTAATTGCTATAGGTGCGGCAGGTTTTTTCTGGTGGAATGGACGACACATGGAACAAAGCACAGCCGACATAACTTATGCAGTTGACGATGAAAGAATTAACTCTATACCCACCCCGGTAGAAAATGGAAATAAAAATTGGAAAAGTTATACCAATAATGAATATGGTTTTTCTTTTAATTATCCAAATAGTATAAATATTATGCCAGGTGGCTTGTCTGACCAAGACAATTGTGACGGAGTTTCAAAAGCTCCACTACTGCCAAATTGCGTTAAAACTAAGAACCTATTAGACATAATATTGAACAATCAGCCGAATCAAAATTTATTCACATTCACCGTATCGGAAAAACCATTAGACAAAACGGTTCAACAAATTGCTCAATATAATCGAGATTTTGACCAAAATGTTTATCAAGTCGGCTCTGTTGTGATGAAAACAACTGGTGGGAAAACTGGATTCCAATATTTACGCGAAGGTGAAGGGTCAGTACAGCTTCTCTACCTGCCGTTTGGTAAAGATGAATCAAAGTTTTTAAAAATCACTTGGCAGGGAGATATACAAAGCTCAGATTTAGAAAATTTAAATCAAATTCTCTCTACATTTAAATTCACCAATTAACCCTTGCATTTTGGGAAAAGTTTGGTAAACTAAGAGCATCTTAATAGAAATAAATGGCGAACATTTTGTGGGTTCGCTTGTCTTTTTTGTTGTAAGTAATGGCTAATAAAACTAACAATCAAACTCAAAATAAGAACACTGAAAACGCTTTTGCTCCACGCGTGTATTGGGGCAAAAATTACCCCTCTCTTCCAGAACTCGATTTCCTCTCCGTTCAACAAGAATCCTATCAACAATTTTTAGATGAAGGCATTGGTAGTTTAATTTCAGAAATTTCCCCTATCTCTGATTTTACTGGTAAAAATTGGGAGTTATCACTTGGTAAATATACATTTGGTAAACCAAAGTACACTGCATCACAAGCAGCTCTTAAAGGCGTCACTTATGACGTTCCTATGAGAATTGAAGCAAGACTTCTTAATAAACAAACTGGCGAAGTCACCACTCAAGAAGTTTTCTTTGGCGAAGTGCCAATGATGACAAAATCTGGAACATTTGTGATTAATGGAATTGAAAGAGCAGTTGTTAATCAACTCGTTAGATCAGCTGGGACCTACTTCCTAGGTGAAGTTGATCCAGTTACTGGCCGAATGCTTTATTTTGCAGAAATTAGACCAACTTTTAGAGGAAGCTGGTTGGAATTTAATATTTCCAGAAATGGAATTATTTCAGTCCGAATTGATAGACGCAGAAAATTCCCAATTACTACATTCTTAAGAGCTATTGGAATTGGATCTGATGAAGAAATTAAGAAACTTTTCTCTGGAGTTGATACGGGGACTGAATCATTCATCGAAGCAACACTTAAAAAAGACCCAACACATGGATCTGCTGAAGCTGCCACTGAAATTTATAAGAAGATGCGACCTGGAGAACCAGTTGTTGTTGAAACTGCAATTGATTACATCAATGATCTTTTCTTCAATATTCGAAGATATAATCTTGGAAAAGTTGGACGATATAAGATCAATAAAAGACTTGGACTTGATATCCCAAATGAAATTGAAAATTGGGTACTTAAGAGAGAGGATATAATTGAAACTGTCAAATACCTCATTAGACTTCAAAATGGAGATTCTGAAACATTTACAGATGATATTGACCACCTAGCCAATCGAAGAGTACGAAGAGTTGGAGAACTCGTTGGAAACGTGGCTTTCAGATCAGGTCTTATGAGACTTGAAAGAGCTGTTAAGGAAAGAATGAGCCTTTTAGATCCAAAATCTAAAGTCATGCCTAACCAAGTTGTGAACGCCAGACCTCTTATTTCAGCTACAAACGAATTCTTTAGGACATCCCAATTATCAGCAATTTTGGACCAAACAAACCCTCTTTCTGAGGTCGACACACTCAGAAAGTTGTCAGTTATGGGGGTTGGGGGAATTTCTCGGGAAAGAGCCAGTTTCTCAATTCGAGACATCAATTCTTCACAATACAGTAGAATTTGCCCTGTAAGGTCTCCAGAAGGCCCAAATATCGGTCTTGTGACCTTTATGAGCTTATTTACCAAGGTTGATGAATATGGCTTCCTGTTGGCTCCATACAGAAAACTAGCAAAAGACAGTAAGGGTGTAAAAATGACTGAAGAAATCGTCTATTTGGCAGCTGACGATGAAAGAGACCAAAAAATTACTCATGCGGAGGTTGGAATGGATTCAGATGGATACATAACAGACTCAAGAGTGCCAGTTAGATTCAGAGGAGAATTCGTTTCAGCAAATTCTGATGAAGTTGGACTTATGGATGTTGTTCCAAGACAAGTAGTTGGAACAGCAGCAGCCCTTATTCCATTTTTACAACATGACGACGGAATTCGCGCCCTGATGGGTTCAAATATGCAAGCTCAAGCAGTGCCACTTATTAGACCACAATCCCCTTACGTTGGAACTGGAGTTGAAGCAGATGTAGCAACTTCCATGGGATGGGTTGTTAAAGCAAGACATGCTGGAGAAGTAGCTTTTGTTGATGGAAATAAAGTCGTAATTAAAATTGATAAAAAGGAAGCTGAAAAAGCAAAGGAAGATAAAAACCAGGATGAAAACATTAAGATTGTTGGCGATTTAGAAACTTATTCACTTGTTAAATTCAAGAGAACTGATCCAAACGGAACATGCTATTCACAAAGAGCTTTAGTTGTAACTGGAGACAAAATTAAGGTTGGACAACCAATTATTGATGGGCCATCTTCTGAAAATGGGGAGCTCGCACTTGGATCCAATATGACTATCGCCTACATGCACTTTGAAGGCTATGGTTACGAAGACGCCATTATTGTCTCTGATAGGCTTGTTACTGATGACCTTTTGACAAGTATCCACGTTGAAGAACATGACTGCGAAGTAGTTGATACAAAACTTGGACCTGAAGAACTTACAAGAGATATTCCAAATGTTGGCGAAATGGATCTTGCTAACTTAGATGAAAACGGAATTGTCGTAATTGGTGCTGAAGTTGGGCCAAATGATATTTTGGTTGGAAAGATTGCACCAAAAGGTGAAACTGAACTTTCAGCAGAAGAAAGACTACTCCGAGCTATCTTTGGAGAAAAAGCACGAGAAGTCAGAGATACATCACTTCGCATGCCACACGGCGAAAAAGGAACTGTTATTGGAATCAATATTTTAGACAAAGAAAAGGGAGATGAACTTTCACCAGGAACAACAAAACTTATTAAAGTTAAAGTTGCACAAGTTAGAAAAGTTTCAGTTGGAGACAAAGTGGCCGGAAGACACGGGAACAAAGGTGTTATTTCAAGAATTGTCTCTCAAGCTGACATGCCACATCTTGAAGATGGAACACCAATCGACATCATCATTTCCCCACTTTCAGTTCTTGGTCGTATGAACTTGGGACAAATTTTGGAAGCACATCTTGGTTGGGCAATGAGTCACCAAGGCAAGAAAGTAACAGTACCAGTTTTTGAAAAGATTTCCGAAGAATGGCTTTCTAAGGCTTTAACCGATGCGGGTCTTCCAGCTGATGGAAAAACAACTGTTATTGACGGCCGAACTGGTGAAAAACTTGATCAAAAAGTCATGGTTGGAACAACCTATATCCTCAAACTCATGCACATGGTTGAGGATAAGACACACGCAAGATCAACAGGACCATACTCACTTGTTACTCAACAACCACTTGGCGGAAAAGCTCAAATGGGTGGACAGAGACTTGGAGAAATGGAAGTTTGGGCACTTGAAGCACACCGAGCTGCCTATACACTTCAGGAGATGCTTACGATAAAATCAGACGACGTTGTGGGACGCGCTAAAGCATTTGAAGCAATTGTCAAAGGTGTTGATATTCCACAATCAACAATTCCAGAATCATTCAAGGTTTTGGTTAAAGAATTACAAAGTTTGGCTCTTTCAGTTACACCAAGTGGAGCGGTTGTTGCTAACGCAATCCCAACTGCAACTGGAACAGCAGCTGACAAACAAGAGGAAAAGGTTGAAAAGGAAGTTAATGAAATGAAAGAAGTTTTGGATGCTGAAGTTAATGCAGAAGAAACACCAATTAGTGAAGCATCAGGAATAGAAATAACAGAGGAGGTTTCAACAAATGAAGACAAATAGTAATAAAGTTTCAGATAATTTTGCAAACTTAGTCGATTTTAGGGGACTAAAGCTTATACTTGCCTCGCCAACCGATATTTTGGATTGGTCATATGGTGAAGTTACAAAACCTGAAACAATCAACTACCGAACATTAAAGCCAGAAAAGGATGGACTATTTTCTGAAAATATCTTTGGACCAACTAAAGATTGGGAATGTTATTGTGGAAAATATAAGAGAATCAGATACAGAGGAATTATCTGCGACAAGTGCGGAGTCGAAGTCACACAATCTAAAGTTAGACGCGAAAGAATGGGCCATATTACCCTTGCGGTACCTATCGTACACGTTTGGTATTTCAAAGGCGCACCTTCTAAATTGTCACTTCTTTTGGACATGTCACCAAAAGCTCTTGAGAACGTAGTCTACTTTGCTTCCTATCTTGTGTTGTCAGTTGACGAAGATAGAAGAGATTCAGTTTTGACTGAACTTACTAAAACCATGGAAGATAGACAAAAAACCATGGAAAAAGACTTTGAAGTAAAACTCAAAGAAGCTAAAGAAGAAGCCGCAGAAAAGATTAAAGACCAAAAAGAAAAGATCAAAAACGACACAACTAGACTTGAAATGGTTCTTTCTGAAGTGGAACTTTCAAACAAGCAAAAGATTGCCAAAGTTGAAGATGAATTCAATTTGGAGAAAAACAGACTAGGAGAAATTTATAAAACACTTTCAGATCTTGTTAAGAGTGTTAGACCACTTACACAACTTACTGAGGAAGAATATCTCAAACTTGATGAATACGGAGCATCTGACTTCATTAGTGTTGGAATGGGTGCAGAAGCTATTTCCGAAGCACTTGGACAAATTGACCTTGGAAAAATGGCGGCTGATCTTCGAGTTGAAGTTGCTGAAGCAAGTGCACAAAAGAAAATCAAAGCTATTAAACAACTTCGAATTGTTGACGGAATGAGAAAAGCAGGAGTCAGACCAGAATGGATGATTCTTTCAGCTTTGCCAGTTATTCCACCAGATCTTAGACCTATGGTGCAACTTTCTGGAGGAAGATTTGCTACTTCAGATTTGAATGATCTTTATAGAAGAGTTATTAATAGAAATAATAGACTTAAGCACCTTATTGATCTTGGAGCACCTGAAATTATTCTTCGAAACGAAAAGAGAATGCTTCAAGAAGCTGTCGATTCTCTTATTGATGCTTCACAAAGAACATCGTCAAGAGCATCTGCAATTGAACTTAAGAGTCTTTCAGACATGCTTCGTGGAAAACAGGGGCGATTCAGACAAAACCTCCTTGGTAAACGCGTGGACTATTCTGGACGATCAGTTATCGTGGTTGGACCACACCTTAAACTCCACGAATGCGGAATTCCAAAAGAAATGGCGCTTGAAATGTTTAAGCCTTTCGTTCTCCGAGAACTTATTGTTCGAGGAATGGCACCAAACGTTAGAAGTGCAAAGGTAATCCTTGAAAAGAGATCACCAGAAGTATTTGATATCTTGGAAGAAATTACAAAGAACCATCCAGTTCTTTTGAACCGAGCACCAACACTTCACAAACTTGGTATGCAAGCGTTTTATCCAATCCTTATTGAAGGATCAGCTATTCAAGTTCACCCACTTGTCTGCGCTGGATATAATGCGGACTTTGATGGAGACCAAATGGCCGTTCACGTACCACTTTCTGGAAACGCACGAGCAGAAGCAGCATCACTTATGATGGCTGAACACAACCTTTTGAAGCCATCTGACGGCATGCCTGTTGTTGATCCAAGTAAAGAAATGATCCTTGGCATTAACTACTACACCAATATCGATGAAAAATTACCAAAGGTTGAAACTATTTTCTCTGACTTTGACGAAGTAATCCTAGCTTATCAAGAGAACAAGATTCACATGAGACAGCTTATCAAAGTTAGACACGATGGAAAGATGATGGAGACCACACCTGGAAGAATTATTCTTAATAGATCTATCCCAGAAAAACTTAGATTCATCAATGAAACACTTACAAGATCAAAACTCCGAGGCGTTTTGAATAAAGCCATGGATATTCTTTCCAGAGAAGAATTACTTGGTCTTTTGGATAATTTGAAGGATATTGGATTTGACGGATCAATGAACTCAGGTATCTCAGTTGGTATTTTTGATCTTACTCAAATTGCTGAAAAGGATGAAATTATTGCGGAAGGCGAAACACAAGCTACTGAAATTGAAGACAACTTTGGACAAGGTCTTATTACTCATGACGAAATGAGAAGGCTTCAAAATGACGTCTGGATTGAAATCACTGATAAAGTCACTGAACTTACATGGACTGCATATGACAAAAACAATCCAGTCAAAATTATCTTGGAATCTGGAGCCGGTAAATCAAGTAAAGACAACGTCAAACAGGTTTCTGGAATGCGCGGACTTATGGTTGATCCTACTGGAAAAATCGTTCCAATGCCAACTAAATCAAACTTTAGACAGGGACTTTCAGTATTTGAATATGTCACGGGAACTAGAGGATCAAGAAAAGGACTTGCTGACACAGCGCTTAGAACAGCTGACGCTGGATACTTAACACGAAGGCTTGTGGACGTTGCTCATGATTGTCTCATTAGACTTCATGACTGCGAAACAACTGAAGGAATTGAAATTAGAAGAGATGAGAAACGGGGAACAAGTTTCCCAAATAGATTACTTGGCAGAATCCTAGTAAACGAGATTAAGGATGGAAAGAAAACAATTGCCGAAGCTGGAGCTGAAATTGATGAAAAAGTTCTTGCTGAAATCGAAGAAGCAAAGCTTGAATCAGTGGTAATTAGATCACCACTTACCTGCCAAGCTAAGTATGGAATGTGCCAACTTTGTTACGGAAGAGACTTTGCAACCAGGAAACTTGTGGAACTTGGAATGCCTGTTGGAATCGTCTCAGCTCAATCAATTGGAGAACCTGGAACACAACTTACACTTAGAACAAAACACACAGGAGGAGTTGTTTCCCAAGACGTTACTCAGGGGTTACCTCGAGTAGAAGAACTATTTGAAACAAGATCACCAAAGATATTCTCACCTATCGCTGAGATTTCAGGAAAAGTTGAAGTTGCTGAAACAACTGATGGATATAAAGTCAGAATCAGAAATACAAGTGTAAAACCCGCTGAAGAAAGAGAATATATTATTCCACTTACATCACAACTTACAGTTAGTGAAGGCGACTTGGTAGCAGCTGGAACACAACTATCATCCGGGTCACTTGATATTAAAGATGTCCTTGCAGTAAGAGGCTTATTTGAAGCACAAAAGTATCTCATTGCTCAACTACAAGAGGTTTACGAATCACAAAATATTCCTATCAATGACAAACACTTTGAAGTGATTGTCCGAAAGATGGCTGATAAAGTTAGAATTGAAACTGCTGGAGATACAAGTTTCCTTCCTGGAGAATTTGTTGATAGAGCAAGATTTGACGAAGAAAATTCTAGAGTTATTGCATCAGGCGGAGAACCAGCAACAGCAACTGTAACAATTCTTGGAGTATCAAGGGCGGCACTTTACACAAATTCATGGTTGTCAGCAGCATCATTTGAGCGTACAACAGAGGTTTTGACTGACGCAGCGCTCCGAGCTTCGGAAGATCCCTTGATTGGACTTAAAGAAAATGTCATAATTGGGCGCCTCATCCCAACATCTAGCGAACGCGCTCGAATGGGTGAAGGAGCAAAACAAATTCAAAACTAATATGCCAACAGTAAATCAACTCATCAAAAAAGGGAGACACAGCAAAGTTAAAAAGAGCCGAACAACTGGACTTCGGAAGTATTTCAATGCCCGAACACGAGAAATGTCTGTTGTGAACTCACCTTTTAAAAGGGGTGTTTGTACTGTTGTTAAAACAATGACACCAAGAAAGCCAAACTCAGCACTTCGAAAAGTTGCAAGAGTTAGACTTTCCAACAAGCAAGAAGTGACCGCCTATATCATGGGTATTGGTCACACTTTAGCTGAACATTCAATTGTTATGGTTCGAGGAGGAAGAGTTAAGGATCTTCCTGGTGTTCGTTATCACATTGTTCGAGGTAAATTTGACGCAGGTGGAGTAGTTGGAAGAAAACAATCAAGAAGTAAGTATGGCACAAAGGCTGGAGATACTGGTCCAGCAGCAGCTCCAAAAGCAGCCGCCACACCAGCAGCATAAAAATATATGAGTAGATCGAAGAAAATCACTAAAGCATTAACACCAATGGATCCAGTCTATGGAAATAGACTCATGACTAAACTTATCAATAAGTCCATGAAGGACGGCAAGAAAAGTGTTGCAGCAACTCAAGTTTATAGAGCTTTCGAAATTGTTAAAGAAAAACAACCAGACGCGGAAGCATCAAAGTATCTTGATTTAGTGATCAACACTATTGCTCCAAAAATGGAAGTTAGACCAAGAAGAGTTGGTGGAGCTTCATATCAAGTTCCAATGGAAGTTCGTGGAGACCGAAAAACTCACTTGGCTTTAAAATGGCTTATCGAGGCAGCAAGAGCTAGATCAAACAAAGAATATCATTCTTATTCAGAAAAATTGGCAGCTGAAATGATTGATGCAACTCAAGGACTTGGTGGAGCAATCAAGAAAAGAGACATGGTTTATAAAATGGCAGAAGCTAATAAGGCATTTGCTCACCTTCGCTGGTAAATTCTGTATTTTAAATTTACTACGGAGCCTGTATAATCAATATGTGCCGTAAATAGTCGGCACTAATTTTTTGAAAACAAGTTTAAAAATATTTTATGTCCGATCAAACAAAAAATAGAAATACACCTTTAGACAAAGTCCGAAATATCGGAATCATTGCTCACATTGACGCCGGAAAAACTACTACAACAGAACGACTTCTTTACTACACTGGAAAAACTTACAAAATTGGTGATATTGATGAAGGTGACACACAGATGGACTGGATGACGCAGGAAAGAGAAAGAGGAATCACAATTGTTTCTGCCGCAACTACTACATTTTGGAAAGATCACCGAATTAACATCATTGATACACCTGGTCACGTTGACTTTACAGCTGAAGTTGAACGATCACTTCGCGTCCTTGACGGAGCTGTTACAGTTCTTGATGCTGAGGAAACAGTGCAGTCACAAACTGAAACAGTTTGGAGACAGGCTGACAAATATAAAGTTCCAAGAATTATCTACATCAATAAGATTGATAAACTTGGTGCTAACTTCTATAAAACACTTGAAGCTATTAAAGAAAGGCTTGGCATCACTCCCCTTCCAATGGTTTTACCAATTGGTGTTGAAAATACATTTAAAGGTGTTTATGACCTCATGGAAGAACAGGCTTGGATTTGGGGCGGAGATGAGCTTGGAGCCAAATATGAGATCAAGAAAGAAATTCCAGAAGGACTTGATCCAGAACTTGTTAAAAAATATCGACAAGAACTTGTTGAAAGAATCTCTGAAACTGATGAGAAACTTCTTGAGAAATATCTCAATGGAGAAATCCCAACCATCTCGGAACTTAAAGCGGCACTTAGAAAAGCCGTTGTTGATTATAAATTGGTTCCAACATACACAGGCACATCACTTAGAAATAAAGGTGTGCAACCATTACTCGACGCAATTGTTGATTACTTACCATCGCCTCTTGATAAACCTGCTACCGCTGGGATTAATCCAAAAACAAAAGAAGAAGTTACAAGACAAGCAAAAGTCGAAGAACCATTTACTGGAATGGCTTTCAAAGTACAACTCGATCCACACGTTGGAAAACTCTATTACGTTCGAATTTATTCCGGAAAATTAACATCTGGATCCTATGTTTGGAATGCTACTAAAGGAACACAGGAAAGAATCGGCCGATTACTTCTAATGCACGCAAATAATAGAGAAGAAATTACAGAAGCTTTTGCTGGAGAAATTGTTGCAGTAGTTGGACTTAAAGAAACAAGAACTGGGGACACACTTACAGAACAAGCAAATCCAATAGTTCTTGAAGGTATTACATTCCCAGAACCAGTTATCTCTCTTGCTATTGAACCAAAATCAAAATCTGATCAGGAAAAACTCGGACTTGCACTTCAAAGAGTCATGGAAGAAGATCCAACAATTCATGTAAAGAGTGACAAAGAAACTGGACAAACAATTATTTCTGGAGTTGGGGAATTACAACTTGAGGTGTGGGTGAGACGAATGAAAGATGAAATGTCAGTTGATACAAATGTTGGTGCACCACAAGTTGCTTATAAAGAAACAATTAAGAAAGCAGCAGAAGGCGAAGGAAAATATATTAGACAAACTGGAGGTCGTGGACAATATGGTCACGCCGTTATTAAAGTCGAACCTAAACCACGTGGTGAAGGATGGGAATTTGTTAATGAAATTAAAGGTGGAGCAGTTCCTTCAGAATTCTTTGGATCTGTCGAAAAAGGAACAAAAGAAGCAGCTCTCAATGGTGTATTAGCTGGATATCCATTAACTGATATTAAAGTTACTTTCTTTGATGGGTCATTCCATGATGTTGACTCTTCAGATGTTGCTTTCCAAATTGCAGGGTCAATGGCTCTTCAAGACGGAGCTAAAAATGCAGAACTAGTTCTTTTGGAACCAATCATGAAAGTGGAAGTAACAACTCCTGATGAATTCATGGGAGATGTTATCGGTGATCTTTCCTCGAAGAGAGCACAAATTTTAGGAACTAATCAAAGAGGCAATGCAACAATTGTTCTAGCTCTTGTCCCACTTGCTGAAATTTCTGGATACACAACAAAACTTAGATCACTTACTCAAGGCCGAGCAAGTGCTTATATTGAACCATCACACTACGAAGAAACTCCAAAGAATATTCAGGAGCAAATTGTTGCAAAAAAGTAATAAAATTACCCCTTGCAACAAGCTCAAGCCTACTTTATAATTGAGTAACCTTGACAAAAGGTAGTTAATTATTGTCTAAATTTTAATTTTTAAAACATATGGCAGATGCAGCAAAATTCACACGAAACAAGCCCCACGTTAATATTGGGACCATGGGTCACGTTGACCATGGAAAGACTACATTAACTTCCGCAATTACAACAGTTTTAGCAAAGAAGGGTTTAGCCCAAGCTAGAGCTTATGATCAAATTGATAACTCCCCAGAAGAAAAAGCTCGAGGAGTCACCATTAACATTACTCACGTCGAGTACGAAACAGAAAAAAGACATTATGCACACATTGATATGCCAGGTCACGCTGACTATATCAAGAACATGATTACTGGGGCCGCTCAAGTTGACGGAGCCATTTTGGTCGTGTCCGCTGCTGATGGTCCAATGGCACAAACAAGAGAACATCTTCTCTTAGCCAAACAAGTTAACGTACCAGCTATCGTTGTCTTCCTTAATAAAGTTGACATGGTATCTGATCCAGAACTTTTGGATCTCGTTGAAGTCGAAGTTCGAGAACTTTTGACTAAATACGGATTCGATGGTGATAAAGCACCAGTTATCAAAGGTTCAGCTCTTAAAGCTCTTGAAGGCGATGCCGCCATGGAAGAGAAAATCATGGAGCTTATGAACGCTGTTGACGAATACGTTCCAACACCAGTTCGAGAACTTGATAAGCCAATGCTTATGCCAGTTGAAGACGTTTTCTCGATCAAAGGTCGAGGAACAGTGGTTACTGGAAAAATTGAGCGCGGTGTTGTTAAGGTCAACGAAGAACTTGAAATCGTTGGGCTTAAACCAACTCAAAAGACAGTCGTCACCGGAGTTGAAATGTTCAGAAAACAACTTGATGAAGGTCAAGCTGGAGATAACGTTGGACTTTTACTCCGAGGAGTTGAAAAAGACCAAGTGGAAAGAGGACAGGTTTTGGCTAAGCCAGGATCTATTACTCCACACACTGAGTTTGAAGCAGAAGTTTACATTCTTTCAAAAGAAGAAGGCGGACGACATACTCCATTCTTTAGTGGATACAGACCACAGTTTTATATCAGAACGACTGATGTAACTGGTGAAGTCACACTACAAGAAGGCGTCGAAATGGTGATGCCTGGAGATAATGCAAAAATGAAAGTTAAACTCATTCAACCAGTGGCCCTCGAAGAAGGAATGCGATTCGCAGTCCGAGAAGGTGGACACACAGTTGGAGCAGGAGTTGTCTCTAAGATTACAGCTTAAGGTTAGATAAAACTTAAGGAGAAAAGGGCCAAACGGCCTTTTTCTTTTGCACTTTGACCACTTGGGAGGGTCATTAATGACCAATGCCAAAAGGCAGAATTCGAGTACGTTTAAAAGCTTATGACGGTCGCGTCCTTGATTCGACCTGTCAAATTATTCTTGACGCCGCCATTAGGACTGGTGCTTCAGTTGTGGGTCCAGTCCCCTTACCAACAGACACTTCACTTATAACAGTTGACCAATCCCCTTTCACTGATAAAAATTCCCAAGAACATTTTTACCTTAAAGTTCACAAAAGACTAATTGATATCCTTGAACCTACAGACAAAACAATTGATTCACTCATGCACCTTGAACTCCCAGCGGGTGTGGATATTGAGATTAAGATGTAGTTTATTGTATATTTTTAGTATGCCCGAGACTTCGATAAGTGAAATTGACAGAATAACCCACGATATTCCGCAAGTTGAATCTGAACTTGAAAAAGATAAATATAACCCTCGTCAAACATTCCAAGAACATATTGCAGCTGAGAGCGATAGGCAATCAAAAAAATGGGACGAGGCCCTACAAATTAAAGGCAGTTATCTAGTAGACCAGCTAAATCGCGCAAACGAGATTACTAAAAAATATATATCTTCTACACCCGCACTTAGACTTCATGACCAAAAAGATGGCCTACGAAAGCTTGGAGTTGAAATAAAAACACACGAAGATGTTGGTGCGGGCCAAGTCTATGCGGTTCAACTTATTGTAAACGACCCAAAAATTACACTAGCTGAAGTTGTTGCACATTCTCAAACCATAAAAAGAGATGTAAAAGATCCTGAGTTTCTACCTAATCTGAGATAGCTTTGTGAGCAGGTGAGGCGTTTCCTAGTGAGAACCACCACTTCAGTTGATTTTTCCTCATTTCTATTGTAAAATAGAGCCTAATGTTACTGAGACCTAAACTCACTAACAATTGTTAGTCGGAAGTAGGGAAAACTCA
Organism: uncultured Gammaproteobacteria bacterium; assembly: GCA_964576435.1. Taxonomy (GTDB): domain Bacteria; phylum Patescibacteriota; class Microgenomatia; order JAMCZE01; family JAMCZE01; genus CAZNUP01. The sequence continues at coordinate 253,061 of CAZNUP010000001.1, read as the reverse complement.
TTAAATTGAGTCCCGTTCCGGGACTTTTTTGTTGTCTATGAACAAGTTTTACGGAATCAAACAAAAACAAGGACAAGACTATGACGCACAAGGAATGCGAATTCCTGTCACGTTTGTTTTTGTTGAACCAATGACTGTAATAACTAATAATCAAGTTGTATTCGGATCTAAAAAACACCCTTCTAAAGCTCTCAAAGGACAACTTAAAGATCTCCAAATTACTCCAAAATACATCAAAAAATCACCAAGCGAAGAACCAAAAGAATTCGGCACAAAAATAGCAATTGCCGACGTTTTTAATCCTGGAGATAAAATCAAAGTTTCTGGAACAACCATTGGTAAGGGTTTTGCTGGTGTCATGAAGAGACACGGATTTCATGGTGGACCAGCAACTCATGGACAATCAGTTAGACCAAGACATCCTGGATCAATTGGATCAACAACTACACCGGGAAGAGTTTTTAAAGGAAAGAAAATGGCAGGACACATGGGAACAGGAATAGCAACAGTTCGAAATTTGGAAGTTTTCAAAATATTACCTGAAGAAAATTTGATTTTAGTTAGAGGTTTAGTTCCTGGAAATAATGGAGGACTTTTGACAATTACAAAAATATGAAATTAGTAGACAAACCAACACTACCTAAAGAAATGTTTAACACAACTGAAAACCCACAACTTGTGGCACAAGCAGTTCGAGTTTATCTTGCAAATCAAAGACAAGGAACACAAAGTGCTTTGACAAGAGCAGAAGTTGCAAAAACACGAAAGAAGTATCAAAAACAAAAGGGATCAGGCAATGCTCGACATGGAGATAGAAAAGCCCCAATCTTTGTTGGTGGAGGTATTGCATTTGCACCAAAACCAAGAGATCACTCACTAACCCTCTCTGACAAAATGAGAAAACAAGCAGTAGCGAGTGCATTTTCATCTAAGAATAGAGCTGGTGAAGTTGTTGTCTTTTCAGATATGGCTAAACTTTCTGGGAAGACAAAAGATATTGCTGAATTTATTACAACAAAGAAACCATTAATTGTTACTGACATGTATAGAGAAAATGTTTACCGAGCAGCTAGAAATATTCAAGGAGTTGAAGTCTTACCAATGAACCAAGTTAATGTGTACGAAATTTTGAGAGCTGACAAAATAATTATCATGGAAGAAGCCTTGGAAATGAAAGAAACAAAAGTAGTTAAAGAAGAAAAAGTTGAAGTAAAGGAAGCTAAGACAGTTCAAGAATCAAAAGTTAAAAAAGAAGTTACAAAAAAACCAGTTGTTAAAAAAGCAGCAGCTAAGAAAACAAAATGAACACAATCTTAATTAGACCAATCATTACTGAAAAATCAATGAACGAAGCTGCTATTGGCAAATTTGCTTTTCAAGTTTTGAAATCAGCAAATAAAGCCGAGGTTATGCAGGCAGTAAAAGAATCTTTCAAAGTTAATCCTGTTTCAGTTCAAACTATGAATGTTAAAGGAAAAACTAAAAGATCTGCTAGATCAAGAAAATTAGTTACACAAAGTGATTGGAAAAAAGCAGTTGTCAAACTTAAAGCTGGAGAAAAAATAGATTTATTTGATATAGCTGATCAAAAACCAAATGCTTAAAACATATAGAAATTCACTCAGTAGAAGATTTTTGACTGGACTTGATTTCAAGGCCACTATAACCACATCTGAACCAGAAAAGTCTTTGACAGAAATCTTGCCAAAGAATTCAGGACGAGATGCTTTTGGACATGTTTCTGTTCGTCACCAAGGTGGAAGACAAAAGAGATATTACAGACAAATTGACTTCAAGAGAGACAAATTCGACATTCAAGGGATTGTTGTTTCAGTGGAATACGATCCAAATAGAACTGCAAATATTGCTTTAATAAATTATCCTGACGGATCTAAGAGATATATTTTACATCCAGAAGGACTCAAGGTCGGAGACACAGTAATGTCAGGACTTAATGCAGAAGTGAAACTCGGCAATGCCACTACCCTAGCCCGCATGCCTATTGGAACTGTAATTCACAATATTGAACTTTCTAAAGGCCAAGGTGGAGTGCTTGTTAGGGGAGCTGGAAATGGCGCCACTATACTTTCTAAAGAGGGAGATTATGTTACAATTAAACTCCCATCTGGTGAACAAAGACTTGTCAGTAAAGAGAACTTAGCAACTGTCGGATCACTTGGAAATATTGAATGGAAGAATGTTGTTATTGGAAAAGCGGGAAGAAATAGACACAAGGGAATTAGACCAACAGTTCGAGGAACAGCAATGAACCCAAGATCCCATCCACATGGAGGCGGAGAAGGTAGAAGTGGCGAAGGACTTAAACAACCAAAGACACCATGGGGTAAACCAGCTCGTGGTCTTAGAACAAGGAAAAAAGGAAAACATAGTGATAAATATATTTTGGAAAGAAGGAAATAATGGCTAGATCAAGTAAAAAAGGACCATATGTAGATGCCAAATTACTGAAGAAAATTCAGGTAGCTAAAAATACTGGCGAAAAGTCCCCTATTAAAACATGGGCGAGGGATTCGCAAATAGCACCAGAATTTGTGGGAGTAACACTTGGTATTCATAACGGACGCGTACATATTCCAGTTTTCATCACTGAAGCAATGGTTGGACACAGACTTGGAGAATTTGCACCGTCTAGAACATTTAGAGGACACGGAAAAATTGTTGCTCGAATTGTTAGTAAAACTTAAAAATTTATGGAAGCAGTTGCAAAATCAAAATCAGTCAGAATTAGCCCAAGGAAACTTAGGGAAGTTGCAACTAGTACCAAAAAATTATCAGTTGTTGAAGCTTTAGAAAAATTAGCTTTTTCGACAAAAAATGGTGCAGCTGAAATTTTGAAAACACTGAAATCAGCTGTTGCAAATTCAAAAATGGAAGAAAGTAAATTAAAAATTAAAAACATAATTATTGATGAAGGAATAAAGATGAAGAGAAGAGACAAGAGTCACGGCGCAAGATATGGTGGAGGCGTCATTCAAAAGAAGACAAGTAATATAACAGTAGTTTTAGAAGGCTAAAAAGATATGGGAAATAAGATTCATCCAATAGCATTTAGACTCGGACCAGTTTATACCTGGACATCTAGGTGGTTTGCATCACCAAAAATGTACAGCACACTTGTTCTTGAAGATGCAAAGCTTAGAAAAGCACTGATGCTCAAGCTTAAACCAGCGGGGGTTGCTAGAGTAGAAATTGAAAGATCAATTAATAGAATTACAATTATTGCTTATGTTTCTAGACCAGGTGTTGTAATTGGCAGAGGTGGATCTGGATCAGACGATTTGAAGAAATATATTGTTGAAAATCTATTAAAAATTAAAGAAAACGATAAAAATGCACCTAAAGTTGATCTTAAAGTAGAACCAGTTAAGGAACCAAACCTAGACGCATACTTAGTTGCTACATCAATTGCTGATCAACTTGCAAAGAGATTGCCATCTAAGAGAGTTGTTAAGCAATCAATTGAAAAAGTAATGACGTCTGGGGCAAGAGGAGTTCGAATCAGGCTTGGAGGAAGAATTAACGGAGCAGAAATTGCTCGAGTTGAACATAGCCAACAAGGGATTATTCCCCTCTCAAGTGTTAAAGAAAGAATTGACTTTGCAGCAGTTCCTGCTTACACAAGATCAGGATACATTGGAGTCAAAGTTTGGATTTGCTTACCGGAACCAAAGAAAGAAACAAACGACAAAGTTATAGAAAGCAGTATCAAATAAACATGCCAGCAGTTTTACAACCAAAGAGAATGAAGCACAGGAAAATGTTTAAAGGACAGATGCCTGGGCTTGCACAAAGAGGATCATCACTTTCATTCGGAGAATTTGGAATTTTAGCTGAAACGCGAGGAAGAGTTAGTTCAAAACAAATTGAATCAGCAAGAAAAACATTGACACATTTTACAGCCAAGGGTGGCAGAGTTTGGATTAGAATATTTCCTGACAAGCCAGTCTCTAAGCAACCACTCGATCACCGCGGAGGAGGCGGAAAAGGAGAAATTAATGAATACGTAGCAATTGTTAAACCAGGACTTATTCTTTTTGAAATGGGTGGACTTGCAAAAGATCAAGCCCAAGAAGCAATTAGAAGAGCTGGACACAAATTATCAGTAAAAACTAGATTTATTTCAAAAGAACAATAATGAAAAAGAAAGATTCAAATAACACAAATGTTGACGAGCTCAGAATGCAAATTGCAAAGGCAGAGATGGAAATATCAACAAGGAGAGCTAAAAACACAAATATGGCAAAGAATTTGAAAAAACAATTAGCTAGAAAATTGACGGAGTTAAATATTAAAAAATAAGTATGCAGATTTTTGAAGGAACAGTTATTAGCGCTAAAACAAAAGACACAGTAGTTGTAGAGATTGTATATTTTCAAAAGCACCCAAAATATAAGAAAGTGCTTAAGAAGCTTACCAAGATTATGGCTCACAACGAATTACCTGAAATAAAAGAAGGCGATCAAGTCGAACTTATCAAAACAAAACCATATAGCAAAAGTAAACATTTTAAAGTAAATAAGAAAATCTAAAAAATGATTCAAAGAAAAACAGTTTTAAAAGTTGCTGACAATACGGGAGCTCATAAGCTCAGGGTCATTCACTTGTATGTTGGATCTACAAGAAAGATGTCATATCTTGGAGACATTGTCAGATGCGTCGTTGATGGAGCAGATCCAAACGGAATGGTTAAAGATTCTGAAATGGTATATGTAGTTTTAGTTAGAGCACACAAGGAATCAAAGAGAAAAGACGGAAGTTATATTAGATTCGATGACAATGCAGGAGTAGTTATTACTAATTTAGAGAACAAAGATCCAATTGGATCTAGAGTTTTTGGACCAGTAGCAAGAGAACTTAAAGACAAAGGATTTAACAAAATAGTATCAATGGCAGGAGAAGTTATCTAAAAACAAATATATGAAACTTAAAAAAGGCGACAAAGTAAAAATAACAGCAGGAAAAGATAAAGGTAAGGAAGGTTCTGTTGAGAAAGTTTGGCTTAAAGAAAACAAAGTAACTATTCTTGGAGTCAACCTTTACAAAAGACACCTTAAACCAAGAGCAGAGGGTCAAAAGGGAGAAATTAAAGAACTCCCCCGCCCACTCTCAGTTTCTAACGTTTCTTTAATTTGTCCAAAATGCAAAAAAGAAACAAGAATTGGTTACAAAATAGTTAAAGATGGAAAAGTTAGAATTTGTAGAAAATGTGAAGCAGAAATTTAGTTAAAAATATGAATTTACAAGACACATACAATCAAGAACTTATAAAGAAATTACAAGACGAGTTAAAATTCGAAAATGTAATGGCAGTTCCAAGACTTTCTAAGATTATTATCAATGTTGGAGTTAAGGAAGCAGTTTCTGACAAAAAGGTCATTGACGCAGTTTCAGATCAAGTTGGGGCAATAGCCGGACAGAAACCATCAACAAGAATTTCTACAAAATCAATTGCTAACTTCAAACTTAGAGAAGGAATGCCAATTGGAGTTGCAGTTACTTTAAGAGGAAAAAGGATGTATGAATTTTTGGAAAAACTTATTAAAATCGTTTTTCCTAGAGTTCGAGATTTCAGAGGAGTTCCATTAAAGAGTTTTGATGGCAGAGGAAACTATTCTCTTGGATTTAAAGAACAGATCGTTTTCCCAGAGATAGATTATTCAAAAATTGATAAAATACGGGGCTTAGAGATAACCATAACGACAACAGCAAAAAATGACGAAGAAGGAAAGGCACTTCTCAAAAGTTTAGGTATGCCTTTTGAAAAAGTTTAAACATATGGCAAGAAAAGCATCAGTTGTAAAAACTAACGCAGAACCAAAATTTTCGGTTCGCCAAAAGAATCGATGTAAGTTGTGTGGTAGAAGCAGAGCATATATTAGGAAATTTGGGTTATGTAGACTTTGTTTCCGGGAACTTGCCCATAAGGGTGAACTTCCAGGAGTTGTAAGAGCATCATGGTAAACGATCCAGTATCAGATTTACTCATTCGCATAAAAAATGGCTATATGGCCGGTAGAAGTGATGTGGCTTTACCTTGGTCAAAGCTTAAAGAAACAATTACTGACGTCCTTATTAAAGAAGGCTATGTTGGCGAGAAACAGGTTGATGGCAACATGATGACACTAAAACTTAAATATAATCAAAAGATTCCTGCTATGACTGATGTTAAAAGAGTCAGTAAACCAAGCCTTAGAATTTACGTTAGGAAAAATGAATTACCAAGAGTCTTGGGAGGACTTGGGACAGCAGTTATTTCAACACCATCAGGAATAATGACAGCTAAGGAAGCTAAGAAAAAGGGCTTAGGCGGCGAAGTTATTTGTGAAATTTGGTAAACATATGTCTAGAATAGGAAAAAAACCAGTTAAAATTCCCGAAGGCGTCACAGTAAAAATGGACGGAAATGTTCTATCTGCGACTGGGCCAAAAGGTAGTTTGAATTTGGAAATTAGACCAGAAGTTAAAGTTACAGTTGAAGACAAAAACCTTTTAATTGAGAGAGTTTCAGAAACCGCAAAAGCAAAATCGTTACATGGTCTTACAAGGACACTTGTGGAAAACACTGTAATGGGTGTCTCACAAGGATGGAACAAGGGACTTGAATTAGTTGGAGTTGGTTATAGAGCGGAAGTCTCTGGGACAACATTAGTTCTTAATGTAGGGTTTTCTCATCCAGTTAAATATCCAGCACCAAATGGCATAACATTTGAAGTTTCTGAAAATACAAAAATAAATGTAAAAGGAATTGATAAACAGGCGGTCGGAGAAACTGCAGCACAAATTAGAAGAGTAAGACCACCAGAACCATACAAAGGAAAAGGAATTAGATATGTTGGCGAAGTGGTTCGCAAGAAAGCTGGAAAAGCAGCAAAAGCTGCCGGAGCCGCTGGAGCTAAATAAAACATATGAACAAACGAACACAAAGACGAGCAGTAATTAAAAAGAAGATTAGAGGTACAGCAGAAAGGCCAAGACTTGTTGTGTTTAAATCTAATAGATTTTTCTATGCACAACTTATTGACGATGTTCAAGGAACAACTCTTGCATCAGTTAACAAAATGACTGACCCAAGTGAAGCTGGAACAAAACTCGCTGAAAAAGCAAAAGTCAAAGACGTTGTTTTTGACAGAGCTGGATACCAATATCATGGTAATGTTAAAAAGTTTGCTGACGCAGCACGCGAAGCAGGCCTTAAATTTTAGTTAAAAAATATGGCAAGACCAAACATACCACAAGAACCAAAAGAATTTGAAGAAAAAATTGTTCAAGTACACCGAGTGTCTAAAAAGACATCTGGGGGTAATAAGATTGGATTTTCAGTTGTAGTTGTTGTGGGAGACAAAAAGGGCAGAGTTGGGGTCGGACTTGGACAAGCACCTGATGTTCAAAGCGCTGTCAGAAAAGGCGTTACCTATGCAAAAAAGCATCTTTTGACAGTTCCCATGAGAGGAACGACAATCCCACATGAAGTCTTTATGAAAGTTGGAGCAGCTAAGGTCATGTTAAAACCAGCGCCTCCAGGATCCGGGGTTATTGCAGGCGGGGCTGTTAGGGCAGTTGTTGATGCAGCGGGAATTAGAGACATTTCAAGTAAAGTACTTGGCACAAATAACCAAGCAAACAATGTCTATGCAACTTTAGAAGCACTGAGACAACTTAGACCAGTTGTACAACCAGTGTCCTCTACCCAACCAACAGAAAAAGTTGAGAAGAAAGAAGACGTCACAGAAAATACTCAAGAAAAACCAAAGAAAGGTAAAAAGAAAAATGAATCTAAATAGTTTGCCAAAAATTACAGATAAAAAGTATCGCCGAATTGGCCGAGGCCATGGTTCGGGCCGAGTTAAAACCTCTGGTCGAGGAACTAAGGGACAAAAGGCTCGAGAAAATATTCCTTTAACCTTTGCGGGTTCATCTCTCCAGGCATCATGGCTTAAGAGGTTGCCACTAGCTCGTGGAAAAGGAAAGAACAAATCATTCAAAGAAGATTACACAGTAGTTAACCTTAAATATTTGAATGGACTTAAAGCAAATAGTGAGGTCACATTGGAATCTTTGAGGGAAGCTGGAATTATTGGAAAAAGAGTGAATAAAGTTAAAATACTTGGAGATGGAGATTTGAAAGTAGCTTTAAATATTAAAGTGCCTACTTCGGAAAGTGCAAAGAAGAAAATTGAAAAAGCTGGTGGAAAAATAGTTTAAAGTTTAGAAGTACAATTCGGACACCTGGTAGCATCTTCTGGAATACTTGATTTACAATATTTACAAAGTTTGTTTTCTGCTTTTTTAGTCTCGCCTCTCATTATGTTAATTTGTTTAATAAAAATGAAAAGTGCAAAAGAAATTATTAGGAACTGCACTACTGCATTTAAGAAGTTCCCATAAGCAATTGGTCCAAATTTTAGTGAAGAGAAGTCCACTTCTCCGAAAATCATGGAAAAGGCTGGCATTATTATGTCGTTTACCAGTGAATTAGTGATTGCTGTAAAGGCGGCACCAATGACTACACCGACAGCTAAATCTATAGCATTTCCACGAACAGCAAATTTTTTGAATTCTTCAAGCATTGGTCTTAATTTTATCAATATCATCCACAATTAACCAGGCAGACATTGTTCCAAAGCCCTTTTTGTTTACTTCAAACGGTTTAGTCTTATGGACTTTTGTTAAAAATATTAATATTGAAAAGTTTTTGTTTGGCAAAGGATCTAAACAAATCTCTTTCTTGTAGTCTTCTAAGTTGGGCGCGTTGAATAGAACTTTGGAAACTGAAGCTAAGACAGTCACAGGTTCCCCTGAGTTTTTAAAGAATACTCTGTCCCCTGCTTTAATTTTTCCCCAAGGAGCTCGCCTTGAGTTATAAAAACGAGACTCAATAGTCTTTTCTCCTGAGATTATTTTTGGCAAAAAACCCAATGATTTTTTCATGATCGCTACATGGTCCATATCGACTACATTCTAGCAGCAAGGGGCAGGGTGTGATAAGATAAACACCTAATGAACAAATTTTTTGATCCATTTGTAAAAGCTTGGCAAACACCGGAACTTCGCCAAAGAATTCTCTTTACAGCAATGATTTTTTTGGTTTTTAGGTTCTTTGCCCACATTCCAGTTCCTGGAGTCGACGTGCCACAACTCAAAAGCCTTTTTGCCAGCAATGAATTCCTAGGGCTTTTGGATATATTTTCAGGAGGTACACTAGCCAACTTCTCAGTAATGGCTCTTGGGCTTAACCCATATATCAATGCGACTATCATCTTACAGCTTTTACAGATGGTCTTCCCTAAACTTGAGGAGCTCTCAAAAGAAGGCGAACAAGGAAGAATGAAGATAAACCAGTATTCCAGAATGCTCACAATCCCACTTGCAGCTGTCCAAGCACTTGGAACCTATGCCCTTCTTAAGAATCAAGGAATTATCATTGCACTTGATCCAATAACTTTAGTGTCTTTCATATTGACTCTCACAGCCGGCACAGTCCTTTTGATGTGGCTCGGAGAGCTTGTTACAGAAAAGGGTATTGGTAATGGAATTTCAATGTTAATCTTTGCTGGTATCGTTGGGAGAATGCCAATCCTTATTGGACAAACATTCACAGTAGCTAGTAGCGATCAGATATTGAACATTTTGGCATTTGCCGCAGTAGGACTTGCAGTTATTGCTGGAATCGTGCTTGTTAATCAAGCTGTAAGGCAGGTACCAATTGTTTACGCAAGAAGAGTTCGAGGGAACAAAATGTATGGAGGACAATCAACTTTCTTACCCCTAAGAATTAACCAGGCGGGAGTTATTCCCATCATTTTTGCAGTCTCACTGGTTTTACTTCCCTCGCTTATTGGAGGATATTTGACGCAAGTACCAAATCCAGCACTTTCTAGAATTGGGGAATTTTTGACTAAGTTGTTTAGTCCAAATGGCATTTTCTATAATGCGGTGTACTTTGTTCTTGTCATCGGATTCACATATTTTTATACAGCCGTAATTTTTAACCCAAAGAAAATTTCCGAAGAGATACAGAAACATGGTGGATTCATTCCAGGAATTAGACCAGGGCCGTCAACAGCGTCGTATTTAAATTACATAATTACAAGAATAACTTTAGCAGGGGCAGTTTTCCTTGGCATTATTGCAATCTTACCTTCTTTGGCCCAAGGAATTTCAAACGTGGCAACCCTTACAGTTGGAGGGACTGGGATGCTCATTGTGGTATCAGTAGTTTTGGAAACAGCAAGACAGTTTGAAACAATGATTGTCACAAGAAGCTACGATCAATATTCAAAATGAACATAGTCATCATGGGCCCACAAGGCTCGGGAAAAACTACCCAAGCTGAGCTTCTAGCACAGAAACTGAATCTTCCCCATATTGAGACAGGCAATGTTTATAGAAAAATTGCTGAAGAAAACTCAGAACTTGGATTTAAGATTAAAGATATTTTAGAAAAGGGCGGGCTTGTTGACGACGAAACTACTTTTGAAGTTGTTGATAAGAATTTAGCCAAAATTCAAGGAGGCTTTGTTTTAGATGGGTTTCCGAGGACTCTGACACAAGCCCAGAGAGAGCTTTTCCCAATAGATAAAGTTGTCTACATCAGTCTTTCGGATAATGAGGCAATTAAGAGGCTCCTTGCTAGAGGCAGAGCGGATGACAAAATTGAAACAATTACCCAGAGACTGAAATTATTTCACGAAAGGACACAACCAATTCTTGAATTCTACAGAAAGCAAGGAAAGCTTTTAGAAATTGATGGGTCAAGATCGCCAGAAGAAGTAGCGGCACAAATAAACTTATGATCAACATATATTCGCAAGAAGAAATTAGTTTAATTAGGAAATCTGGAAAGATTACCGCGGAGGCTTTGAAGCAAGTTTTAGCCGAAGTTAAGGTTGGAGTTAGCACCAACTATCTTGATAAACTAGCTGAAAAAATTATTAGAGAAATGGGTGGTGAACCATCATTTATGATGGAACCTGGGTACAAATGGACAACCTGCATGAATGTTAACGATATGGTCGTTCATGGAATTCCCACAGATTATAAATTACAAAAAGGAGATAGGTTGGGAGTGGATCTTGGAACGGTCTACAAGGGGTTCCATTCAGACGCATCATGGAGTGTTGAGGTTGGAACTAATAAACTAGACAAGTTTTTAAAAGCAGGTGAAATGGCTGTTAAAAATTCAATTAAGGAGTGTGTTCCTGGAAAACATGTTGGAGATATATCCAAAGTAATGGAGGAAAATATAAGGGGTGGAGGATATTTCCCAGTTAAACAGCTAGTGGGACATGGAGTTGGATACAAACTCCATGAGGACCCAGAAATTCCTTGCTACCTTAGAGGCGAAATTGAAAACACACCAGTAATTAAAGAGGGAATGGTCTTTGCTATAGAAGCAATCTATAACGAAGGCAGTTCACAGGTAGTTTATCTTAACGACGACGGGTGGACGATTGTTACAAAAGACATGTCAGTTTCTGGACTATTTGAACATACGGTAATCATAACCAAAAACGGCCCAGAAATTGCTACAATGTTGTAGTGAAGAAGTTTTTTGATAATTTATTTTCCTTAAACAAACCTCTAATTATCCTCATATTAACAAATAGTGCTGTTTTGATTTCAATAGCAATGCTTGCTCCGATCTGGGCTATTTTTGTGGAGGAAATTGGAGGAGATATCCTTGAAGTAGGTTTGGCAGTCAGCACATTGGCAATAACTGCAGGTATTGTTGTAATCTTTACAGGGAAAATAAGTGACCAGGTCAAAGACGATGAACTTATTATTGCAGTTGGGTATCTGATTATTGGCGCAGGATTTATTTTATATAATTTTGTAAGTAACGTCTGGTTTTTAGCAGTTGTGCAAATCATAATTGGAATAGGAATTGCTATTTACGAACCGGCTTTTGACTCTGTTTATAGCAAACACCTTAAAAGTAAATCAGAGGGAAGAGAATGGGGAGCTTGGGAAAGCGTAAACTATTTTTGCCAAGCAATAGGAGCGGCTTTAGGGGCAGTTATTGCTACTGCATTTGGTTTTAATGCATTATTTATTATGATGGCAGCTTTATGTATCGTGAGTGCTCTCTATATATTTATTATCCCAAGAAAGGTTTTATAGTTAACAACTACATAGAATTTTATACTCGCAGTTTTGACAAAATACTCCTTTAGAACATTCGAAGTCTGATTTTTCTATTTCATCCCGTACCTCTAATATTCGAGTTTTGATTTTTTCTAAATCTTCTATTTTTCTTGTGGTAGTTATTTTGGATCCTGTATCAAAAAAATAAAAACTCATTTTAACTTTGTCGATTTTCCGATTTAGAATTCCTTTATCTGTTGCTGCTAAAGCATAAATTCCCATTTGTAGATCTAAATCTATTTCCCTTTGCGTTGGTATATTTGCTCCAGTTTTGTAATCAATGATTTCAATCTCTCCATTTCCGAGATCATCAATTCGGTCAATTTTTCCAAGCACTTTTAAGCTATCAAGTTTAATGACAAATGACTGTTCAAGAATAATTGGCTTACCATTTTTATGTAAATCAGATTTTAAATAGTCTGTTAGAAAAACCTTTGCTTTTTTTAATGACTCTTCTTCATGAGCCGTTGAAGCATAACCTTCTTTAATCCAATTTCTTTTTAAACTACCCAGTATGTCTGAATCTTTATTCTCATAAAAATCTCTTAAAGCAAGATGGATAGAGTTTCCAAGTGACTGGGAAGCTGTTTGGACTGTTGGTAGGTTACCAATATATTTTAATTTGTAGTGCAAGGGACAGGTTTTGAAGGTTTCAATTGCGGAATAAGACAGGTGCTCGACTTTAAATGCCTCTTTTGGTTCAGATTTTAACTCTGGTTCTTTTTTCCATTCAAAAAGTGGAAGTTGGTTTTTAGCGCTTATGTCTTTTTTAAATTCTTGCTCCCCCACTGCTTCAATAACAAAAGGTGAAAGTTTACGTTCTCTTTTTCCCTCCCCATAAAAGTTAGCTGCTGAGAAAATCAAGTGCTCTTTAGCACGGGTCATACCAACATAAAATAGGCGCCGCTCTTCTTGAGTATGGAAATCCCCAACTGGGAGTATTTCTTTTATAAGTTCATCGGGGATTGGAATTTGTTCTTTTCTTTCTCTACTTGGAAACCGTCCTTCTATTAAATTAACTAGAAAAACTACTGGAAACTCTAAGCCTTTTGCAGAATGAATCGTCAAAATATTGATGGCATCATTTTGTGACCAATCGACTTCAGCAGCAAGAGGACTTTCCCCCATTTCCATAGCCAAATCTAGGTAGTCAACAACAGCAAAGACACTAGCGTCCTCATTTGCTGTTTCAAAGGCTTTTAATTTGTCAAAAAATTTAGAAATGTTTTGAGCTTTTTTTTCTTCAGATTGCGTCTCGTTTTTGACCAAGTCAGTAATCAATCCGGAATCTTCTAAGAAGAAAAATAAAATTTGACCGGCAGTCTCTTTTTTTACCAACTCTTGATTCCTGTGAATCATCTCGACTAACCTTTTGACGTTATCTTTAGAGGAAGTTTCCATAAGTTCAAAAAGAGAAACGTTTTGGAGCTTTGCTTTATTTAAGAGTTCAATTAATTCGCGCTGAGAAATGTCAAAAATATCCATTGAGAGTACCCGGTAGAGAGAGGTTGAGTCTGTAAAATCCGCAAGAAACTTTAAGTAGGCAATAAGATCTTTGACCTCTGGTTGGCGAAATAGCTGTCCTGGGCCTAAGAACTGGTATGGAACTCTAGTTCGCTCGAGTGACCTGATAAACGGCTCGCTATGATTATTTGCTCTCACTAAAATTGCAAAGTCTTTGTAATCAAGTTTATGTTTTTTCTTAAGTTCTAGTATTTTTGAGACAACTTTTTCAGCTTCGTCTTCAACTCGGTCAACATAGATCATTTCAACTTTTTCCTCGGCGAACTTCTTATTGGATCCTGAAGCTATTAATTTCTTGTCAATCTTTTCTTGAATCTCTAACCTGTCAGGATTATTTTTTGTTATCAAATCATAAGACCTATCAAGAATTTCTTGGCTAGATCTATAGTTTTTAACAAGAGTTACTACTTTAGTATTTTCGAATGTTTTTCTAAATTGAATGACATTACTAACAGCTGCCCCTCTAAATCTATAAATTGATTGGTCGTCGTCAGCTACGACTGTAATATTTTTTGTTTTGCCAGCCAAAAGCTTGAGCATTTCATTTTGGGCGTAATTTGTGTCTTGAAATTCGTCGACAAGAATATATTTAAATTGTTTCTGGTAGGATTCTAAAATCACCTTTCTGTCTCTGAAGAGTCTTAAAGTGTTTGCTATTAAATCAGAAAAGTCCATTAACCCTTCTTTTTCTTTTAGTTCCTCATATGTTTTAAAGGCGGCTGCCAACTCTCTATATTTATCTCCAAGTTCTCCTTCTCCACATTTTTTGGCGAATCCTTCGTAGTCTGAAATTGAAATGTCTTCGTCTTTTAAACGATCAAAATGGCTAAGCATGCCCTCAATAAACTTAAATGGATTTCCGCGAGGCCTAAATTGATTTAACTCAAACTTCCAAAAGTTTTTTTTGACAAACATAAATCTTTCGGCATCACTTGTAAGTCTGAACGAGGAATCTAAACCAATATTTAAGGCTTCATTTCGAAGTACCCTGTCGCAAAATGAATGAAACGTTGAAATCCATAAACCGAAGGTTCCATACGGAAGAGCCTCATCAACACGGGTTTCCATTTCCTTTGCTGCTTTTTCCGTAAAAGTTAAAGCTAATATTTCCTCTGGTTTAGCGAGATTAGTTCCAATAAGCCACTTAATTCTTTCTGTTATGACTGTCGTCTTGCCAGTTCCAGCCCCTGCAACAATTAAAAGTGGACCAGTGGTATGTTCAACTGCTAATCTTTGCTCGGAATTTAATAGGGAGTTTTTATCCTTTGACATGGGGAGAGTATACAATAAATTAAAGTAATTACCCTTCTATTTCTGCTTTCAATTCATCCTTTTTGCTAAGAGCTTGGATGTTGTCGACTTTTGAAGAGAGATTCGAAAATTGATTAGAGACTCGACCCATCATGGCATAGCTATTATTGATGTGGGACTGCAAAGTTGCTAACAATTCTGAAAACTTGCTAGTTTCTTGATGGATGGCTCTTAAATTAGCTTGGATGTTTTTAATTTCAGCGGCAATTTGTTGTCCTTCAAAAGATAAGAGGACTGACCTTAAAAATGCGTAGAAAGTACTTGGAGAAACCGGCATAACACGTCTTTTATAGGCGTAGGTCATAAGATCGGAACCATTATTGACTATTTCGTAGTAGACAGATTCTGACGGAACGTACATGAGGGCAAAGTCCACAGTACCCTCGTCTGTCAAAATATATTTTTTGGATATTTCATCAACCCTATCTTTGACATCACTAATAAAATATTTCTCAAAAGACTTATCTGACTGCATCTTTTTAAAGTTTTCCATCGTAAATTTAGAGTCGATTGGAATGATCCCTGAACTAGTTTTAATAATGGCGTCAACTTTAGTGCCGTTTTTGAATCCGTACTGCAGTGCATAAGAATTTCTTGGAAGACTTTCTTCAAGAAGAACTTTTAGGAATTGTTCGCCTAAGCCGCCACGGAGTTTTGGGGAGGCTAGAAAACTTTGGAGATCCTTCATTGATTTACCTATTTCGCTCATTTCACCGATCGATCTTGCAGATTCTTGAAGTCTGCGATTTATCTCTTCGTTTTGGCGATCCATTTTTAACCCAGTTGATTTAAGCCATTCCACCAGAGTGGGATCTGGAGCTGATTTTTTTGAAGTAAAATAAATTATTGCTACCGTCGCAGCCACGATTGCTGCTAGAATTATGAGCAGGTCCATATTAGTGCTGTATGTTTACCATAATCTATAGGCGATTGCAAAAATATATTTTCTGGATAAAGATTCCAGTTTTTCTTGCTTGCATGATGGGTCTTTTTGGTTTAGTTATGTATACTCCACCCACACTAACAAGTATTCTTGTTGCAGCCATATTATTGTGGCTAGCTACTTTAACCTTGTTATCTTTTTTTGTGAGTTCAAAGTTGGCATTAATAGTAGCTTTTGGAGTTAGTTTTGTTATGTTTCTTAAGGCTGTCGACCTCTTAACTATTATTAATGTTGTTCTTTTGGTTGCTTTCCTTGTTCTACTGATTTTTTACTTCAGAAAACCAAAGGAAGATATCAAGGATGGGGGCCCCACTGAACCAAGAGCCGAACTTAGAAGAGACATTCTTTTTCCCAAGGGATGGCCATTTAGAGTTGGTAGAAGAAGGAAGGGGTGATATAATAAACCTAATGAAAGATAAAGTCTTTATGATGACGGAAAGACCATAGTCCCATGCGGGAAGGAATTTCCATTTCTTAATCCCGCAAACGGCGGGATTTTTTAATGCTAAAATAGGAGAAATTATGAATAATAAATTTTATATCACAGCTGCAATACCTTATGTAAATGCAAAACCTCACATTGGGTGGGCACTCGAGTCTGTGCAAGCAGATGCAATTGCAAGGTTTAATAGACTTAATGGAAAAGAAGTTAGATATTTGTCCGGCGCAGATGAAAATGCGCTCAAAAATGTACAGGCCGCTGAAAAAGCCAGACAACCAATTCGAGAGTTTATTGATTTACATAATGGTGAGTTTGAAGATCTTGTTAAGAAATTAAATGTGTCCATCGATATTTGGCAAAGAGGTAGTGATGAAAGGCACCATTATGCTGCCAGCCAAAAGCTATGGGAACTTTGTGCCAAAAATGGAGATATTTATAAGAAAAAATATAAGGGACTTTATTGTGTTGGGTGCGAACAATTTTATGAGCCAGAAGAGTTAAACGAAAAAGGAGAGTGTTTTGAACATCCGGGAAAAAAGTTGGATGAAGTTGAAGAGGAAAACTACTTTTTCAAACTGTCTAAATATAAAGAAAAGCTTTTGGAAATTATAAATTCCAACGAGCTAAAAATCTATCCAGACTTTAGAAAGAATGAAGTACTTGGGTGGCTTTCTGGAGATGTTCCTGATTTATCAATTTCCAGATCAAACGAACGAGCAAAAAATTGGGGCATTCCAGTTCCTGGAGACGATTCTCAAAGAATTTATGTTTGGTTTGACGCACTTAATATTTACCAAACTGGGGTAGGGTTTGGATGGGACGAGAAAAGCTATAAAAAATGGTGGCCAGCGGATGTGCATGTAATTGGTAAAGGAATCACCAGATTTCATGCAGTTTATTGGCCAGCATTTTTATTATCTGCGGGATTGTCACTACCTAAAGCCGTCTTAATTCATGGATACTACACAGTTAATGGCCAAAAAATATCAAAGACCCTTGGTAACACCATAGACCCTTTTGAACTTATTGAAAAGTTTGGAACAGATCCGGTTAGATATTATTTCCTTGCTAAAACTCCACTTTTTGATGATGGCGATTACTCTGATGAAAAGTTCAAGGAAGCATATAATGCTGACCTTGCTAATGGGCTTGGAAACCTTGTTGCGAGAGTGGCAAAACTAGCAGAGAAATCCAGCTTTGAAAGCAGTCCAAATGTGGATGTGTTTGAGGATATAGAGGAAAACCTAAAAACATACCGGATTGATTTCGCAATCCAAAATATATGGAAAAGAATCAAGCAACTGGACTTACTTATAAGCGAAAAGGAACCTTGGAAATTAGAGGAAAGGGATCTAAGTAATTTTCTCAAAGGGGCTGTTCGGGAGATAAATTTGATTGCTTATAATTTGCAACCGTTTTTGCCCGAAACGTCAGAAAAGATTTTAAGACAATTTAGTGGAAAGGTTAAAGCTTCAACTCCCCTTTTCCCACGAATAAGCTAAAATTAGTAGAATGCTTATTGATTCACATGCCCATATAAACTTCCCTGGTTTTAATGAATTTGATTTTGCGGGCGTATCCAAGATTGTAGTTGTGGGAACATCAATTGAAGATTCGGAAAAGGCAATCGAAATGGCCGGCAGACACGGCGGTTTATTCCCTACAGTTGGAATTCACCCTAATGATGACCCCAAATCCAAAGTCGAAACAATTGATTGGGAAAAATTCGAATTTTTGGCTAAAAAATCTGTTGCAATTGGTGAGTGCGGGCTCGACTATTCTAGATCAAAAGATAGTGAAAGGCAGATAAAACTTTTTGAAAGGCAAATAGAAATTGCTGAAAAATACAATTTACCTCTAATACTTCACATAAGAGACGCTCAGGAAGAGTTAATTAGCATATTTGGACACAAACTAGCCAAACTCAAGGGAGTGTTTCATTGCTTCTCAGGAGATGTAAATTATCTAAACACTATTATTAAGCTTATGCCTGGGTTTTATATTTCTTTTGCAGGAAATGTTACATTTAAAAATGCTCAAGGGCTTAGAGACTTGGCAAAAGCCGCTCCAATTGAGCGAATCCTAGTTGAAACTGATAGTCCATTTTTAACTCCAGAACCACACCGTGGGAAACCAAATTCACCTGAAAATGTTAAAATTGTGGCAGAGAAACTGGCAGAGGTCAAGGGTATGAGTTTTGAGGAAATTTGCAAGCAAACCACCATAAATACAGAAACACTTTTTAAGATATGAGCGAATTCATTCGCGACTACATGGCATATCACCCAGTTAAAACCCAAAGGGGGTTGGAGATCCTTACTGGTCTTATTCCATGGCTACTTATAGCATTCTTAATTGTTGGGAGTTTTGTAGTCCCAGAGCTTGTTGCCTATTTTGTTATAGCTTTCAACGTCTTTTGGCTTTATAAATCTGGGCAGATGACTATCGGGATTATTGTTGGATATCTCAACTTGAGAGCTACAGTAAAAATAGATTGGCTTTCAAAGATTGAAGATCCCACAAAGATAGTCCATGCGATTGTAATCCCAAATGTAGCTGAACCAGATGAGATCTTGATGCGAAATGTCGCCTCTTTAGCTAATCAAAACTTTCCCTTGAAGCAAGTTTATATTGTTCTTGCTATGGAGGAACGCGAAGGAGAACCTGCTAAGAAACGGGCTGAAATGGTTAAGAAAACTTACAAGAATGTGTTTGCTGGAATTATTGATACTTATCACATTATGAAAGTTGGAGAAACTATTGGAAAACACAGCAATAATACGTTTGCAGCAAAATATACAAAAGACTTATTAGTCAACAAAAAACATATACCTATTGAAAATATCATTGTTACAACTTGCGATGTTGACGTAGTATTCCATAGACAATTTTTACCGCTTCTCACAGTTAAATTTTTAGCTTCTAAAAAACCATTTACCCAGTTTTTCCAAAGCGCTTTACTTGCTTACAACAACATAAACAGACTACCATTCCTAACTCGTGTCCCCAACATTGTTGGAAGCATAAATAATTTGGCGGTTCTTGCTAAACCTCGGTCAAGAATAATGAACTATTCGACATATTCTCTTTCATTGAAGCTTCTAGACTTTGTTGGTTATTGGGATTTGGATGTTATTCCAGAAGACTGGCATATAAATCTTAAGGCTTATTTTGCAACCGAAGGACAACTTGAAGTTGTACCACTATTCTTACCTACTTATTTAGACGCTGCTGAGTCAACAAGTAGGTGGAAATCATACAAAAACTACTATGAGCAAGTTAAAAGATGGGCATGGGGAGCAGTTGATATTCCATACACTATAAAGATGTTTTTCTCCGACACGAAGATTCCGTTTGTACAAAAGTTTTTGAAAATTACAGTTGCTTTGGAACAACACTTTTTATGGGGAACTTCGTGGTACTTAATTACACTTGGTGCACTTATTCCAACTATCTTAAACCCAACATTTGCCAGAACTACACTTGGATTTAATTTATCTAGAGTTAGTGGATTTATTTTGACACTTTGTCTTCTTGGAATTATTGCTATTGCTATTGTTGATGTACTTCTTGATCCGGGGAAAAAAAGAAAGTTCGTAACCTTCCTACACCCATTTACATACCTTCAGTGGCTGGTTCTTCCATTTGTGGGACTTGTGTTTGGTTCTCTACCTGGACTGGAATCACAAACAAGACTGATGCTCGGGAAATATATGGGATATAGAGTTACTGAAAAAATTGCCGATAAGTGAAAAAGCTTTTTTTGGTTTTACTGGCCATTTTTATTTTACGGCTGCCCTCACTTTTTGAACCGAACTGGTATGGTGACGAGGGAATCTATTTAGTGCTTGGACAGGTTATTCACAAGGGAGGAATACTATATAGGGACATTTGGGACAACAAGACTCCACTTCTTTACTTCATATATGCAATTCTTCCAGTTTTGTGGTTTGCAAAAATCATGGCTACAGTTTTTGTGCTTATAACATGTGTTGGGATTTATAAGATAACTAAATCTTGGCTAGCAACACTCGTTGCAGGGATTTTACTTTCACTACCCTATTTTGAAGGAACAATTGCTAATGCAGAACTATTTATTGTCCTTCCAATTGTCTGGGGAGCTTACTTAGTTACGAAAGTTAAGGGTATTGGGAAAGATAGAAATATACTTCTTGGCATTGGTACTTTAGCTGGAATTGCATTTCTAATTAAAGTCCCAGCGATTTTTGATTTCCTTGGGATGTTTGTTTTCCTGGGAGTGTTTCTTTTTGAAATGCTTTGGAATAAAAACAAGCCTAAAGTCTTTATTAAAGCTCTTTGGGAAACATTTTTTCCAATTGGAATTGGATTTTTAATTCCTGTAGCACTTATAGGGTTCTATTTTTTAATAAATCAGACGTTTGGCGATTTTGTCACTGCGGCATTTTCTCAAAATGCATCTTATGTGGCAACTGACTCTGGTCCATTTTCAAATCTATCCAACCCCCTCTTTACAAAAGGACTTGCTTTAGTTTTAACATCAGCTGGAATGATTCTATTGTTCCTCAAGAAGAAAATTTCTAAGGAACTACTTCTTTTTGCACTATGGTTTATCTTTTCTTTGTACGGATCTCTTTTGTCGAACAGACATTACATGCACTACCTAATTCAAGTTATACCAGCAGCAGTAATTCTTGTAACATACTTAATTAAGAATAGAAAAAGTTATTTTTGGTACTTAGCAATTACACTTATATTTATTGGTTATGTGGTTTGGAATTTTAATACGGCATTTCATCTACATGGCATTCCTTACTATAAAAATTTCTACAATTTTATTTCAGAAAGAAAGACGTGGACTGAATATACAAACTTTTTTGATCCAAACACCATACAAACTTATAAACTAGCGGAGATTGTTCGGGACAACGCTAGTCGAGATGATAAAATTTTTGTTTGGGATGATCGAGCAAATGTCTATGTACTATCTGAAAGAACTCCAGCAACAAAGTTCATACAGGCACATCACTTAACAACTGTATCTCCAACCAACTATCAATTAATAATTGACAGTTTAAAAGAAAATCCACCTAAATTGATTCTTATTTCCCAAAAGAGTCACTTTAAATTTCCCGAGCTAGAAAATTTTGCTTCAAAGTTTTATGAGATTATTGGAACCGTTGATGGAGTGGTTATTCTAAAAGTCACTTAAACTGGAGCTAAATTTAGTCTCTAATAATTCTTCTGGAATATCTGCTAAAAATCTACTTTGAAGGTTTGAACTTCTAGTTCCAAAGAAGAGACGCTTTCTAGCATACGTTAAATATAGCTTTTCCCGGGCCCTTGTTATTCCTACATAACAAAGACGGCGTTCCTCTTCCATCTCAGACGAATCCATCAGACTTCTTGAATGAGGAAAGATTCCCTCTTCCATTCCAACAATGAACACAACTGGGAATTCTAAACCTTTAGCAGCATGCAAAGTCATTAAAGTCACTGCTCCACCTGAACTTTTATTCTTATTGCTTTCTTTTTCAACAAGGGAGACATTTTCTAAAAACTCCCCAAGAACTGGAAATTCTTGAGCAACTGATCTCAATTCTTTAATATTTTCTAGACGACCCAAGTCTTCTTCGTTCTCTAAATCAAAGAGATCTAAATAGTTAGTTATTTCTAGAACTTTGTCTAGTAACTCAAGAGTTGGAGCTTCTGAAAAAGTATGATCGTTAAACTTCTGAAGTCTGCCTTTCCCTAGTTTTTCTAATCTTTTATAGGAAACGGTATCTTTGGGATTGTGAATTAATCTTAGATACGACAAAACGTCCTTAATTTCTTTTCGGTCATAGAATCTGGTACCACCAACAAGTGTGTAAGGGATACCAGCGTGGAGAAAGGCTTCTTCAATGGCACGGGATTGGGCATTGGTTCTATAAAGAACTGCAAACCTTGAGTAATCATCTGATAATTCTGAAATTATATATTTTGCTTCATCTTGTTCATTCCTTGCTTCAAATAGAACCAAACTCTCGCCGGCATTGTTTTCTGTCCACAATTTTAAGATTGGGTGCGACTTGTTTTTGGAAATTACATTGAAAGCAGCATCGAGTATTTTTTGACTTGATCTATAGTTTTGTTCAAGGTTGAATGTTTTAACTTGAGGAAACTCAATTTTGAAATTAAGAAGGTTTCTAAAATCCGCACCTCTCCAAGAATAGATTGATTGAGAAAAATCACCAACTACACAAATATTTTTATATTTTTTGGCAAGCAATTTTGTCAGTTCAAACTGTGCAAAATTAGTATCTTGGTATTCGTCGACTAAAATATATTTCCAACGATCTTGATACTCCTCTACAACCGGTGTTCTAAAAAGGCGAACCGTGTCCATAATAAGATCATCAAAATCTAGTGCTTCGTTCTCTCTTAGTTGTTTTTGGTAGGAGATATAAATGTCTGATACTGTCTTTTGGAATAAACCCCTAGCGTATTGTGGATACTCTAAAGAGGAAATTAATTGGTTTTTTGCTTGACTAATTGTTCCAAGAACGGCTCTTGGGTTGAAATCTTTTTGAGAAAGATTCATTCTAGTCATAACATCCTTAATTAGATCTAAAGAGTCTGAATCGTCATAGATCACAAAATTTGGAGAAATCTTAAGTTCCTTACCACTTTTCCTCAGGATTCGGGCGCAAAGGCTGTGGAAGGTTCCAGAAACTGGCTGGGAGGTTGAACCTAATAGTTTTTGCACCCGGTCTTTCATCTCGACTGCCGCTTTATTTGTGAAAGTCACAAGCAGTATAGTTTCAGGAGAAACTCCTTTTGAAGCTAAATAGGCTACCCTATGAGTTAAAACACGAGTTTTTCCACTTCCCGCTCCAGCTAAAATCAAAACCGGACCAGCTGTTGAAGTAACTGCAGCCTGTTGGCGATCGTTTAGTCCTTTTAAGATATCATCCATTTCGAGTACAATTTTCTCATGAGCGAATACTATTTAATACACCAAGATCGATATAAATATATATTAAAGAGAGTCAAAGAATTAAATCTTCCTCATGGGGCTAAAATTTTGGACGTTGGTTGCTTTCCTCTGGATTTATTCAAGAGCCTAAAAGACATGGGGTTTGACATGTACGGAATTAGTTCGGAACACGAGAAGGTAAATCAAAAAAATATTATTCCTCTGAATATTGAATCGGACAAAATGCCATTCAAAGCAGACACCTTTGACCTAATACTTTTTTCAGAGGTTATGGAACACATGCTATACGATCCACAAGTTTATCTTAAGAAGTTTCACCAAGTCTTAAAACCTGGAGGTTTTCTTTTGATTACCACACCAAATGCAGTCCACATAAAGCATCGATTGGAACTTATGGCAGGAAAAAATCAGAACTTTCCAATATTTCAATTTGAAGGATCACCTTATCACAGACACAACAGAGAATTTACTTTATCTGAAGTTAAAACTGAGGTTAAAAAGGCTTCATTTGAGGTTAAAAAGGCTGAACATTTTGGAGCTTACAACCCAATGCGACAAAAATTGCATCAGGAGGGCTTTGGAGTTAAGATTGGTAAGGCCTTGGTTTTTTACCCTAGTCAACTTGTCCCAGAGTTAAGGGATAGTTTATTTGTTTTAGCTCAAAAATGATTATTGTTGCCAACTGGAAAGCAAATAATGTTTCTGTGACTCCGTGGCTAACCACCCCGGATGTGGGTCCAAATATTGAAATTGTGGTTGCGGCTCCTTATACAGCGTTATTTTTGCTGGCTTCAAGTTCACTTACACTAGCTAGTCAGGATGTCTCTAGTTTTCCAGAGGGCGCTTACACGGGAGAAATTCCTGCGGGGCTTCTTAAAGAACTTGATGTCAAATACACTCTAATAGGTCATTCCGAAAGACGAAAGTATTTTGGAGAAACTACAGAAATTGTAGGTAAGAAGATGGATAAATTACTTGCCAATAATATTACCCCAATTATCTGTGCACAAAATTTTGACGAAATTCCCGAACTTGCCAAAAACACACCGGGCGAAAAATACCTTGTAATGTTTGAACCATTTGAAGCAATATCTAAGGAGGGTAAATCAAATGCGGTAGACCCAGAACTAGTTAGTAAAACAGTCTCCGAATGGAAAGAAAAATTGCCGGTTGGGGTCAAGATATTATATGGAGGCAGTGTTAATTCAGAAAATGTTAGCTCGTATGCAGATATTGTTTCCGGGTTCGTTGTTGGACATGCTTCACTTGATATAGAGGAATTTTTTAAATTAGTTGACCATGCTAGCCTTCAGTCGAATTAAAAGACGAATTTTATCAAACTACCGTGCCACCAGAATATTGGTGTTTGTTGGACTTGGCTTGGCGGGACTCATTTTAATTGCAGTTTTAGTTCTTCCGCTACTTAGAGTTGCAAAAGACATTATTTTTGGGCCTATTAGCATTGCACAAGTTTTAATTCCAACTACAAGTGAAATTAAAAATACAAATGGACGAACCAATGTTTTACTTCTTGGAATTGGAGGACCTAACCACGATGGCCCCAATCTATCTGACACCATCCTAATTGCGTCGGTTAAAACAAAATTTGATGACGATAATACAAAAATCCCTCCAGTAGTTCTAATTTCTCTTCCAAGAGATTTATATCTGGAGTCTTTGGGAGATAAGATAAACTATGCTTATGCTAAGGGCGCTGGAAAAAGTAGGGATGCGGGACTAGCTTTATCTAAAGCTACTGTTTCTCAAGTTACAGGACTTCCAATTCACTACGGAGTAGTGGTTGATTTTTCTGCATTCCAACAAATTATTGACCTTGTTGGCGGAGTGGACATTGATGTTAAAAGACAACTAGATGATTACAAATACCCATTACCGCTTGACCAAGTTAAAGACTGCGACGGAAAAGATGAAGAGGATCCGTGTTGGTATGAACATTTGCATTTCGATGCCGGAATGACTCATATGAATGGAGAAACAGCTTTGAAGTTTGTCAGAAGTAGACATGCACTCGGGAATGAGGGATCAGACTTTGCTAGGTCAGCTAGACAACAGCAAGTAATTAGTGCTGTGAAGGACAAGTTCTTTTCGACTCAAACTTTCTTGAATCCAACCAAGATTGAACAGCTCTACAATCTTTTGAAGGCACATGTCTACACAGATGCTGACCCAAAACAAATAAATCTTTTCTTAAGGCTAGCTTTAAAGTACAGAGCAGGCAAGTTTAAAACGGCTGTCATAGATGACAAGATGCTTGTTAACCCCCAACCAATTGATGAAAGAGGATGGATTCTTCTTCCAAAAGATGGAAATTTCAAGCAAATTCAAAGCTACATCAAGAAACAAATTAACGCTAAGAACTAACAAGATTTAAAGCTTTCACTCCTCCAGAATAGTTACAAGCACGCTGGAACTCAAAACAATATCTACACTACTACTTCATTAATACCAATCGAAGAACTGTGAGGACTAACTAGTAAACCAATAAGGGACGGACTTATATATATGTGTGTGTGTGTGTGAAACTTTGAGTTGCGACTATCTCTATAGGGCTAGGAAGAGGGCGGCACCTAAGGCTGCTATACCTGAGACCACTCCGACAATTGTTAGAGCTGTGTTACCAGACTCGGGAATTGGAGGTGGAACTGCTGCTGGTTGGCAGGAGGCATCTGACGTACAAGAGTCGGAACCTCCACCATTAACAGTGGTACAAGCGTTATTAACACAAGCTTTATGAGTGGTTTTCTTACAATCTGCATTTACACCACACGAACTTTGTCCGACGCCGTCTTTTGTGATACAAGCTTCGTTCTCACATGTCCTATATGAAGGCGGTGTGGATGGGGTTGGTGTAACTGTTGGTGTTGGCGTTACAGTTGGGGTTGGTGTAGTTGTGACTGTTCCATATGTAAGAGTCATCTCACAAGCTGCTTTCCCATCACCTTTCTGCTTATCTTTAACGGTAGTCTTGATGGTCCAAGTCTGACCTGGAACCGCAGTGGAAGGCGCTACCCAATTAGCTGTGTTGTAGTTACCTGGAGTTATAGTGCCAACTTCTGAACCGCTACTCGTTACTGTCCAAGTGGATTCCCAAGTTCCAGTACTACCATCTGTAGAATTCTTAACACCAACTGTTTGGCCGGGAGTGACTGTTGTAATCCCCTTTGGAACAGATTCAATGTATCGACAAGTGAAATCAGTTTCGGTGGTTTCACAAGCATTATCAGCATAGGCAGTTGCACCCCTACAGGTTTCAGCTGGACCTTCTCCACTCTCCGAGAAGCAGAGGTCAGTTTGAGCTGAACCACAAGTACCTGTGTTGCCAACTAGTTGAGTAAACCTTTCAACAGTTGCTGTCTGACCTGGTTGAAGTGTTCTTTTTTCTTTTTGAGCGTTATCACCACAACCACCGTTAATTGAAGAATTGGTTGCTTTACACCACGCTCTAATTACGTAGTAGTCAATTGGAGTTGAGCAATTATTGAATACAGTTCCTTCTGCCCAAGCTTCCGTTCCTTTACCATTTGGACCACCTGAGAATTGAGCGTTGCCACCACCACCGCCGACAAAACCATAGTCAGTACAATCAGCAGCCTGTGGTGGAACCGTGGTTCTTTGATTATTTAGGAAAAATCCGACTCCAGCTGCCATAACTAATGCAAGAACCAAGACACTTAAAACACCAACAATTACTGGCTTTTTTTTGAAGAAACTTCCTCCTCCGCCTTTGTTAACAGAATTTATAGACGACAAATCAAATACCTTTGGTTCTAAACTTGGAGTTGGAGTTACAGGAGTAGCTACCCCTGGGGTTGGTTGTGGTCCGGCTGGATTAGTTTTAATTGGATCCATAGATAAAAATAGTTCCAATACTTAGAGTAATAAATAAAACACTCAATGTCAAAGCCAAAATTGTAGGAGCCTCGACACCAGTTGCAATGAGTTCGTCGTCAGGTAATGGAGCTGATGTAATTGTTGCTGACGGAGTACCTGCTGTGATCGGCAAAATGGATTCTCCTGAATTTACTGTAAATGTTCTATTCACTGTTTGAGTAGTACCATCAGCATTAACTACAGTTATAGTAACTGTATGCTCACCAGGAGTTAGATTTGCTGGAGGAGTCCAAGACCAACTACCATCGGGTTTTGCAATAACAGTTCCTGAATAGACATCTTCTGAATGAACGACAATTTTGACTTTCTGCTTTGGGCCAGCTTTTCCTGAAAAGGTTGGTAGACTTGTTGAAACTGATTCCCCTGATTCAATGTTTACATCAACGGTTTCAGTGGATCCTGAACTAGTTGCCTGGGTGTTGGATTTAACGAGATTTTTAAAGCCAGTTGACGTGGTGGTTTTAGTTTCTTGTGTCTCTGTAGAGGTCTCCTGTGAGGTGGCTTGCGTCGAACTGGCAGTATCAGAACAGGAAATGGTTTTTCCCATTTGGACAGTTGGTAAATTTGTGGCCTCCCCATAGGTACAATTTATTGTTGCTTCACTTTCGCTTCCAGTTATAATGATTTTCTCTGGTGATCCAGATTCTGGAGCAAAAGCACTGGACAAGTTAGTAACTCTGGCATTCGAAATGGGGAGGACATAAGTACCATCGCTTTTAACCAAGGATGCAATTTTAGAGGCACCTGGAGCTTGCCAAGAAGCAACCGATCCGGAAACTGGAAAGCCACTACTTGATGTAACCTTTCCAGATAATTGAACAGCTTCAGTAGCATCATCTAACTTTGGACCAGTGGTCGCATCATAGGGACCAAAGGCGGGGTCTGATTCACCTATCTTAAAATAGTACTTTGTAGATTCTGATAAGCCATTTACTATCACAAAGTGTGTTTGGTACTTTTCTCCAGCGCCACCAAGATCCCTTTGATCAACAGCTATTCCGTCACCAAGATTTTCTGACGTACCATAAAAGACGGCGCCACCAGACGGCGTATCAGTCGTCCAAAAGACAGTAAAGGAATTATTACTGATGTTTGCAATTGTTACGTTCTTGGGTTCTGGTTGACCACTAGCATTTGTAAATATGTCTCTAACTTTATCGACACCATTTGTTGTCACAAATAAAGCAGCCACCATTAAAATAACTATGAAAACACCTAAGACTGATGGTATTTTTTTGTTTCCCATGAACTACCCTATGGCGACTTCCTATTACTTAGACTTTCAAAAACCGACTGATTTATTGTTGGATTAAGAGGTTTAGAGATTTGTTCTAAATCCTCTGGTAATGTTGGTTTTGTCAAAGTATTTTTAACAACAATACCTAGCCATATTACAGCGATTGTTAAAGTGAGAAAAGATATTAAAATCCAAGTTTTATCTTTAAATTTCATGGGTTTGGATAATAGTACGCATTACCTGTCATGTCAGCGTTTAACTCTCCTTTTGTTTGTTCCTCAACATTTTCTCCAACAGTTATAGTTGAAATTGTCATAATGCGCGGAAGATTCATTAATGTGCCAATAAAGTTTCTAATTTGAGCTTTATCACCAGTAAATGATACAGAAAATGGCACGTTTGGAATACCTATATTTGATGCCACACCAACAGTTTGAACTGGAGCTGTTGAATCCGATGGTTGGCGCTTTGGATTAATACCACTTAGGTAAACATCACCAATTTGTAGCGTAGTTATTGTGACTCCTGAGAAAGTAGAGGTTGCTAATATTTCTTGAAGAACAGCTTGGGGCATTGGTGTTTGAGGCATAGCACTATCTAAGAGAGGAAGCTTTGACTCAATTTGGCTATAGTTTTCCTGTGCAGTAATTAGATTGGTAATTTTGGAATCTAAGGTTTGTAGGGTCTTTTTCTGGTCATCAATTTTTCTTACTAATCCAACAACAGTTGAAAAGGTTGGAGAGAGTGCAAAGAAAATAAAGAAAGCAATTAATAGGAATGAGGCAACGAGGGTGAAGTAACCCCTAATAATTGGATCCGACATAACTGGCTCGATTTGAGTTTTATATTTTCCAAATCGCCTTAAATCTGCTTGATCAGTCTTGTTTGACATAATTTAATTACTTTGTATATTCGGCCGATAAAGAGAAACTAATTTGAGTACTATCTCCTTGTTTAGTTACTTTTTCCAGAACTACATCGGAAAAATCTGGGGAACTTTTGAAATCAGCAACCATTTTTGAAAGAGCACTATCTTCACCTTCACCTTCAAGGTTTACCTTCGTACCTGTAATTGAAATAGATCCAACATTTACACTACTTGGAATTAATGTTTGAACAACATCGTAAATAGTTACTGAGTTTGGCAAAGAAGTTATCGACTTGACTTTATTTACTTTTGTCTGAACCTGGCGAAATTCTTTCTCAAAATCTTTGGAAGCTAAGATAATTGTCTTTCTCCTTGCAATTTCTTCTGAATTGTTAGCAACATCTGAATCTAGTTTAAACCTTGAGAGAAAGGCAATAACTACAATCAACTCAATAAGAACAATGATCTTTTTTCCCCACGACAAAGCCCACTTTAAAAATTTGCCACCGGGATGTTGTTCCATGTCATCCTGGGGCAGAAGGTTGACTTCCGGGGTCACAAATTTTTCCTGTTTCATTACTAACTCAGGATATCACAATGAGGAGTCTTGGAGTAAGAGGGTTAAGCTTTTTTCTTAGTTTTTTCAGATTTAAGAAGCTTGGAGAGACGAGATTTTAGTCTGTCAGCTTTATTTTTGTGGATGATGTTAGTTTTAGCTGCTTTATCGATTGAAGAAACCAATTCAGCGTAGGCTTTTGGGGTTGGAGATTTTTTGAAAGCATCAATTTCCGACTTAAGTTCGTTTTTAACTTTTCGGTTTGCAGCACCTTTTTTCTCTGCTTGGTGCATTTTCTTGATGGCCGATTTTATTTTTGGCATGGCCCCATTATATCAGATCTTCTGGTAAAATTACTACTAGTATGGTCAAAAACCTATTCCGCAATGGAACCGACATCTTGTTTAGGCGTCAAACCAATATTTTGTCAGCGGCGACGGTAATTGCTGCTGCAGTCCTCATTTCCCGGATATTAGGCCTTATCAAATGGCGCTTCATGACAGGTCTTTTTGATGCCAGTGAGATTGGCATATTTTTGACCGCATTTAAGGTTCCAAACGTCCTTTTTGACCTCATTGTCATGGGCGCCATGACAACTGCCTTTATCCCTGTTTTTACCTCATACATCACCAAGGGGGACCATGCAGGTGCAAATAGGATAGCCTCGACGGTTTTGAATCTAACAACGATAGTTTTCGTGGTCTTTTCAATAATAACCTTCGTCTTTGCCGAGCCTGTGATGAGAATTCTGGCCCCCGGACTAACCATTAGAGAGACTTCGGAAGTGGTTATCTACACAAGGATAATGCTCATAGGACAGACCCTCCCCTTGCTTCTTGGAAACTTCCTCACTGGGATACTTCAATCACATAAAAGATTCCTGGTTCCAGCGTCAGCGCCAATCCTTTACAACATTGGAATAATCCTTGGAATTTGGTTTTTGGCGCCATCAATGGGACTTTTAGGTGTGGTTTGGGGAGTCGTCATAGGAGCAATCTTATTTGCACTAGTTCAGATTCCCCTTGTCATGCACCTAAACTTCAAATATCAACCAGTTTTGGATCTAAAACATCCAGGGGTTGTGGATATGGCGAAGCTGTTTTTCCCAAGACTAATTGGACTTTCAATTAACCAAATTGGATACCTTGTGACATTTAGTATTTCAACACTTCTTGGACCACGAGGAGTGACAATCTTTAGCTTTGCTCAACAATTAGCGGCAATACCCGTGTCTCTTTTTGCTGCGACAATTTCTCAAGCGGCACTACCTACTTTATCTGAAGAACAAGAAAAGGACAAAAGTTTGGAATCATTTAAGAAGACATTTTTAACATGCCTACATCAGATTCTGTTTTTGGTTTTACCAGCAGCAGCAATTTTAATTGTTCTTCGAATTCCTATTGTCCGGCTTGTTTATGGATCACCGAAATTTGACTGGTTTGCCACAGTAGATACGGGGAGGACATTAGCTTTTCTTGGAGTGGCGCTAATTTTTGAATCGGCAACAAATATTATCGTGCGAGGATTTTATGCTTTACATGATAGTAAAACGCCAGTTGCCATTGGGGTTGTCACCGTTATTATCAATGTCGCCCTTGCAGTTTTAGCCATACCTGTTTTACATTTGCCAATTTGGGGACTAGCACTTGCTATGGCCATAACAGATGCCTTGTATGCAACAATACTTATGGTATTTTTATACTTCAAAGCGCATGGATTTCCTCTTTACGACCTTTTAGTACCAGCACTAAAAATGCTTGTTGCAGCAACACTTACAGGCATTAGTTTGTATATTCCAATGAAGCTTTTGGATCAGTTAGTGTTCGATACGACAAGAACAGTTCCACTTATTTTTCTTACGGGGACAGCCACTCTTATTGGTATGTCTGTTTACCTTTTCCTTACTTGGGTGTTAAATATCAAAGAACTCCAATCTTTCGTTGCCCTTTTTGGCAGGATCAAGAAATTGTTGTTTGCTGCTGAAAAAGAAGTTTCGGACGTTGTTGTCGAAACAGAAATCACCAATGAACCAAGATAGAATTCGAAATTTTTCGATAATTGCTCACATTGATCATGGCAAGTCTACGCTTGCAGACCGTCTTATGGAAATAACTGGAACTGTTTCAGCAAGGGACGCAAAAGAACAACTTTTAGATTCACATCCAATTTCAAGAGAGAGAGGAATAACAATTAAGCTAGCCCCCGTGACGATGGATTTTCAAGGATTTGAACTTAATTTAATTGACACTCCGGGACATGTGGATTTTTCTTATGAGGTAGAAAGAAGTTTAGCTGCATCTGAAGGGGCAATACTTTTAGTTGACGCAACCAAAGGGGTGCAGGCTCAAACCTTGTCACACCTTGAGAAAGCTAAAAGACTGGGGCTTACGATAATTCCAGTAATTAACAAAATTGATTCCCCTAACGCACGGGTTTCTGAAGTTGAAGAGCAACTAAATAGTTTAGTCGGAAATAAGATAAGTAAAATCTCTGCACGAACTGGAGACGGAGTTTCCGAACTACTTGATAGAGTTATTAAGGAAGTACCTGCCCCATCGGGAAATTTGGATGCACCTACAAGAGCACTGGTTTTTTCTTCACAATTTGACCCTAAACGAGGAGTAGTAGCATTTATAAGAGTGTTTGACGGAAAAATATTAGAGAGCGACAAACTTAAGCTATTAGTCACTAATGCAGAAGGGGCAATTCTGGAACTTGGTATCTTTAAGCCTCAGATGACAGTGCAAAAAGAACTTGATGCCGGGTCTGTTGGCTATATTGCAACCAACATTAAACAAGCTGGGCTAGTTAAGGTTGGAGACACATTGACTGTGATGCCTGTTGTTTCTACCACATTAGAACTGCCGGGGTATAGAGAACCAAAACCTGTTGTGTTTGTTAGTTTTTTCCCAGTTGATCAAGATGAATTTGATATTTTGGAAGATGCACTTTCTAAATTAAAACTAAACGATGCAGCACTCACCTACTCTCCAACTTCATCAAAAGCGTTAGGGAGAGGATTTAAATGTGGATTCCTCGGACACTTACATGCCGAGGTATCACAAGAAAGATTAGAAAAAGATTTTGATCTTGGGATTTTAGCCACCTCGCCTACTGTTGAATATATAAATAGTGAGGAACCATGGGTGCTTGCAACTATTATTGTTCCAGAAAGTTTTGTAGGGGCCGTTATTCAACTTTGTGAAGACAGGAGGGGGAAACTATTAGATTCGAATTATAGTGGGCAAAATGCGACACTTACCTACGAACTACCACTTGCCGAAATAATTACTGACTTTTTTGACCAACTCAAAAGTAAGTCATCTGGATTTGCGAGTATTGATTATGAAATTGCTGAGTACAGACCATTTGACCATGTAAAGCTAGATATTTTAATTAACCACGAAGAAATCGATGCCTTTTCCCAAATAATGGAAAGATCACGAGCTGAAAAATTTGGAAAGTTCATTGTCGAAAGACTTAAAGAGGTAATCCCTAGACAACAAATTCCAATTCCAATTCAAGCCTCAGTTGATGGACAAATTATTGCAAGAGCAGATATATCCGCATTTAGAAAAGATGTGGGGGCAAAACTTTATGGTGGGGATTTCACAAGGCGGCTTAAACTAGAACAAAAGCAGAAA
Organism: uncultured Gammaproteobacteria bacterium; assembly: GCA_964576435.1. GTDB lineage: Bacteria > Patescibacteriota > Microgenomatia > JAMCZE01 > JAMCZE01 > CAZNUP01. The sequence goes on along the minus strand of CAZNUP010000001.1, from coordinate 219,501 downwards.
AAAGGTAAGGAAAAGATGAAGTCTATTGGGAAAGTGCAAATTCCAAACGATACCTTCCTTAAGATTTTCCGAACTTAAAAAGTTCCCGGATAGCTAGACAACTTCATTTTTGATATTCTGAACTTCATGAAAAGGCTGGCGAAAATCCTGGCAATTGTTTTGGTTGTCCTTATTATTGGAGGAATTGGTAAATCAATAATCGATGCTCAGGCTGCTTCACCAAATGATAAATGCCCAGTTCTTGGTAATCACTTGATTACTAATATAGATCCCAATGTACTGGTAAATCTTAGGAATGGTTATAAAAATGCGGGAGGATCCGCTGAGTGCTGGATTTCGGGATCGTTTCTATTCAGAGGACCTGATTTAGCTAATCAAGAACAATTAGATTTGTTTTTCAAAACAGCACAGGAACAGAAGATCCAGGTCGTAATCCGCGTGGCGTCTGACAACGCGGGAGACGAATGGGACTCAATAGACACTGAGACAGCAAAAGCAAATGCTATCGCATTAAATAATGCAATTGGAGCCCTTGAAAAACCATTCCCCAAAAATCACACACCCTTTGCTTACTTTGGAAATGAAGCTAATTTAAACAATGAATGGGGTGGTACTGCAAACCCAGTAACTTATGCCAAGGCTTTTTATGAATTTGCAACAGCTGCGAAAAATTTTGAACCATCAATGTCACCACTTTCTTATTGTGGAAATACTACACCGGGAGCAAATGGATGTTCTTCATCTGGGGCGGGACTTAATCCTGACGCCTTTATGACAAGTGTTTATCAAACTTTAAAAACTTTAGTTCCTGGAACAAAAGCAAATAGAGTAGATACCTGGATAAAAGAAAATATTGGAGCATACACTTTTATAGTAATTGGACCAAGTGCTGACACTATCAAAACTGATTTTGAAAACGAAATTTTGACGTTAAGTAGATCTGGTTTCAAAGATGTTAGCAGTAAACCTTTGCTCATTTCTGAACTTGGTATTCCTGGAGGGGTATTTGAGCCAGGAATAGACAAAAAATTGTGGGAGTTCTATGAAGCCCTACTATCGACTCCCCATGGAAATCAGCTTGATGTTGTAACGACTTATGTAAGAGATGCTGATGGAAAAATACACGCTTACTACTACGTAACTAATGCAAATGGACAACTTGTTGCATCAGGTGAATATAATCAGGCATCAGTTAACCTCGGAGGATCAACAAGCCATAAATCTGGCACTACCTTGGGGGCTAATTCAGATATCCCATCTTACCCACCACTTGGATCAATTCAAGTTTGTCCTCCAGAAATTGCTGTGGATTCTAAGTTTGGTGATGGGACAAATTTGGGACCAGTTTCAAACTCCTGTGGAATTATCCCACACGAGGAACCCAAATATTGTCACGACCCATCACTGATTGACAAAGATAATATGAGGGGAGATTGGTGTACGGGTGAAGAACTCCATAGGCTTTGTTATCCAGACTCCCTACCCGACTTTGTTTCTAAAGGAGGATATGATTGCGGAGGAGGGGCTGATAAGACGGGAAATTACGGAAGAAGCATCATAGGATTTTGCATGGGACAAGCTGATGATGGCACCAATAATCCAATTTACCAATTGTGGCAGAAAGTTTATAAGGGAATGCAAAGTAATGCCTGTGTGCCACTCAATGAAATACCACCAAAAGACCAAGTAACTTTTGGGTACTGCCTGAAATATTATGAGCATATTGGAAAATCTCCCAATAAGAACCAAACTGTTCAAGAAAATATTCAAGGACTACCAGCTTGTGTACCAACCTATAACGAGAAGGCAAGGTGTGTTTCAGAATGTGGGCAACCTATTCAAATGGGAGAGCACTTACAGATTGGACAAATTACAACCACTGTTGGAGCCTGTTTAACAGATGCTAATTGCAGAGCCAAAATTGAAGTTAAAGGTAAAGATGGAAGTAATTCATTCTTTTTACCATTTGCAGCCAAGCTTGGTGACTACTTTGCGGGAGTCTTTGATGCCGAACATCAAAGTGAGGAGGATTTAGATAAGTTGCAACAAGACTTAAGAGATCCCCAAAAAGCACAACAGACAATGCAAAAAGTATGGGACCAATCTGGGGTAGCTCGAAAAATTCTAGATAATGACACTCAGGACAGACTCAAGTGTGAATTTATACAGTATGTTAAAGACCGCAAAATTAATGAGCAAAATACAAAATACCTTGAAAGAATAAAGGGCGCAGATGGATCATATAGTTATACAGGGAAGGAGTTTCAGGTATTTGGGAAGAATATAACTCAAATCTCTTGCCCGCCCGAAAAAAGTAATGGAGACTTATACACCGCATGGGAAAAAGAATTTGGCAACTATTGGTATGCTGTACCATTATTTCCCAATGATGCTTCTCAAGGAGAAATCCAGTTTATAGCACCAAGTGTTTTTGGCGTTATGGCAGATAACAGTATTACTGGACAAGAGAAATTTAAAACGAATGACGGAAAAAGTGCAAAATATGGACCAGTTTACGTATCTGTCCCAGAAGTCCAAAGGTTAGCTTTAGTAACTGATGCAATCCAAAACGCTCTTATGCCAAGGCAGGACATGGAACTTCGAGAGAGTTTGATAACAAGCGCTGATCCGGCGGTTTTACAAAAAAACCTTCCAACTTATGGAAAGGAGTTAGATCCAAAGAAATATATTAGCCCAAATGCTTGTGGACCAAGGGATTGGGAAGACTTTTATAGCAAGTCACCTAACGTAATGTATGACGAAACTAAAACTTTACGAATTGATGGAACCAATTACCAACTCGATCCAAAACTTGGTAATCCTGTAGCAGGGTTGTCCGAATATGAGCGGGCGGTTGAATGCAAAGTTGACTCTATCAGTGAAACATCAGATTCAGAAATTTGCACAGTTGGACCGGCCGGTGAAATTCGATGTGCCCAACAAGACAAAGCGGGTGGGTCACTAAAACCTGGTGTACAAAATTTTGATGAGACTGTTCAAGTTAGGACAGTGTTCCCCCATTTATTTGATATTGCAGAGAACACCATTGGAGCAGTTGGATTCTTGCGAGTATTTAAAGAACAAACTGAAGTATTGAGGTCCAAAGAAGAAGCTGACAAAGCTTTTGACCCAATTCCAGCAAGCACCGATAATGTTTATTATCAGGTAGCTAATTCAAGTGGTCTTTCAATTGACGACACGGGACACAAAGAAACAGGGTGGAAACTTTTTTTCTATAAACTGGGAGGTTTTTGGAATGCAACAAATTTTGTTAAGCAAGTTCTTAGATTTGAGGGACAACCGGCGGGAACTGGTTCAACAAGTGAACAAACACCACATTAGGTATGATATTCTGAATTCATGAAAAAGGTTTTAGTCCTATTACTTTTCATTTTAATTTTTAAAGTAACAGCCACGCCATCCTATGTAGAGGCTGCTGACAAGTTGTGTTGTCCAACTGGCATGGTAGCAAACGCATGCAGCGGTGATAGTCAGCCAAAATGTTATCCTATTTTAGCTCAAGCTGGAGGAATCAATGTGGCAGCCTGCCGACCACTTTCCGGATGGGACAAAGCCATTAACCTACAATGCAGTCCCGGAGAGACATGTGATGGCTATAAATGTGTTGTTCCTGGCTCTGTCCCCGCCTGCCCCCTAGGACAAACAAATATACTTTTTTTTAATCCTTTGCTAAGAGTTAACTGCACAAAGGCGGAAGTTTCGGAACTTGAAAAATATTGTTGTGAAGATGGCTTGTGCAGAGGAGCCTCGGCAGCACTAGAGAGAAACGATCTACGGTCATGTGCGGTAATTGTTGAGGAAGTCAAAAACTCTACTGCAACCAGCCCAACAACTGCATGCGATTTTAATGCTGGTAAGGTTTATGACCAAAAAACGCAAACTTGTGTACAGGCTGCCAATTCTGGATGGGACCTTATGACTGGGTGCATTAGTGGCACAGAGGAGGGGGTTCAAACGGCTATCGGGTGTATTCCTACTGGAACAATTGAAGATGCAGGCGGATTTTTAATGAAATGGGCGTTAGGTATTGCTGGAGGTGTAATTCTATTAATGTCATTAATTACTGCTTATACACTAATGGTATCATCTGGTGATCCTCAGAAATTGCAGGCAGTTCGAGAAAATATTACTTCGATCTTAACTGGATTAATATTGATAGTGTTTTCATTGGTACTACTACAAGTTGTTGGAGCAAATATAATTAGTATTCCAGGGCTTTTTTAAATATGAACATATTAAATATTTTTATACCAAGACCTGTTTATGCTGTTGGTGATTCAGTCGCACCACCAAGCACATGGATCAATTCAATTGCACCTCCTGGAATTCTGCCGCCTGGGGGAGGTTTGGATTTCATTGTGAATAGTGCTGTTCCTTCTGTTATTTCATTGCTTTTATTTTTAATATTCTCAGCAGGTTTACTTTTTACAATTATTGGAGGGATTATGATAATGACAAGTGGCGGAAACAAAGAAGGAACTGCAAAAGCAAAAAACACAGTCACTTATGCTCTTTTAGGGGTTGCACTAGCTCTTGCGTCTTTTGTTATTTTAACAATAATTGGAAACTTCTTTGGCGTAAAATTACTGATAATATAACCATTTAGTTCTTGACATTTTAAGTCAACTGATTCAATCTTAATGTAATAGTTAGTAATTGAATAAACTTGTAAGGAGGTGTATGAAAAAGGTAATCATCGGACTTAGCTCCGCAGCAGCATTTTTAGCCTACAGCAATCCCGCCTATGCATTGGATTTGTGCGGCCAAACAGAACAGGGAATTGATCCGTCTAATCTTTGCAATGTAACACTAGATGTAGTTGTAACTACAGCTGTTAACGTAGGACTTTTCGTGGCCTTTGTGGCAGCACTTTTGTACTTAATTTATGGTGGTATTAAGTGGGTACTTAGTGGTGGTGACAAAGAAGCAACTGGGAAAGCAAAAGCATCAGTTACTGCAGCCCTTGTAGGACTTGCAATTGTTCTTGCTTCTTGGGTCCTTATCAACATCATCTTTACATTCTTTGGACTATCAAATGGCTTAACAGGTTTGACTGTTCCACAATTGTAATTTTTGATTTTTTAGAAGAAAAATCCTAAACCCGCTTTTAAAACGAGCGGGTTTTTGGTATTCTGATAGGGCATGGCAAGCATTACAAATGACCCAAGTATTGGTTGTGAACTAGCAAATGGCACAGTACCCTCTCTAGGATGTTTAACAATTGTTGTTGCCAACATCATTGGAATTCTAATAATGTTCCTTGGGGCAGTGGCACTTATTGTTATGTTGTGGGGGATTTTACAAATTATTATTTCCCGAGGTGACGCTAAAGCTTTAGAAAAAGGCAAAAAAACATTTACCTATGCAATTATTGGGGTTGTAGCAGCACTTTTTATCTTTATTGCTTCAAATATAGTAGCTAGTTTTCTTGGAATTCCAAATCCTCTTCAAAACTTCAGTGTCTACGTTTCTCAGTAACCTTTTAACGTTGACAAAGGGACAAAAATTTGACATTCTAAATGTGATGAAAAGGGCGTTTTTTAGTGTGCTTCTTTTTGGTGTTTTTGTCTTTTGTGGAGTTCTACAGCCAGTGTTTGCTGCGCCTATTGCACCGGGTAGTGTGACGGGCACTCTCTCACAAAATCCAGAAATACAAACACCTGAAACCATGATTCAGGCATTTGAGAATTGCTTTCCCACCAATCAACAATGCTGGGCAATGGGATGGCTAACCGGACCCGTCATGGGAGGAGCTGGACTTGCAATCAGTGGGTATCCCAAGACAGTCACGACTGCAACAGGGCAAAAAACTACCGGATTTGTTCCTGGAGCAATTAGTATGTTTGGAAACGGCATTGTTTATATGGCTTCGACAAAACCCGCGTCAGGAGCTGATTTTACAAACTATATCGCATCACGGATTCAGGTCCCTGGAACAGAACCAGCTTACGCAGCAACTGTGGGCGGTGTGGGATTTACTAGTTTACAACCAGTACTTCAAATTTGGACTGCATTTAGAAATGTCGCATATGTAATATTTGCCGTTATTTTTGTGGCAGTCGGTATTATGATTATGCTTCGATTTAAAATAGATCCAAAAACTGTTGCGACAGTTCAGACGGCTTTACCTAAAATTGTTATGGCATTAATATTGGTGACTTTTTCTTATGCCATTGCTGGATTTTTAATCGACATAATGTACGTAATGATCAATCTATTTTTGGCAGTTCTGTCATCAATAGGTGGCATGTCTAGCCAGGTAGATAGTATTAAACAAAATCTACTTAGTGGACAGACAATTTTTTCATTTTTCTTAGGAGGTGGAATTAATGGCGGAGTTGGAGTGAGCTTGAGTGCGTTTTATGCTATTAACGCAATTATTATCCAATTCCTTGGAAACGTGGGTGTTAGTGGGGGGACTGGCGTAATTCTTGGAGCAGTTGGCGGAAGCCTTGGATTTTTGATTGTAGCAATTGCCATACTTTGGGCACTTTTCAAAACATGGCTTGTTCTTTTGGGAGCATATGTGAATATTATTTTAGCGATCATTTTTGCTCCTCTACAGCTTATGCTTGACGCTGTTCCTGGACAAAATCAATTTCAGGCATGGGTCAGGACACTTCTCGCAAACCTTATGACTTTCCCTCTTGTTATCGGCATGATGTTCGTTGCTCTAGCCTTAGCTGGTCCTAATGGACCTCAATGGATTGGGCCAGAAGGGCAAGGATTTGTTCCACCCTTAATTGGTGGAAACAATCAACAAGCTATTCAAGCTTTAATTGGAATTGGCATTTTACTTACAATTCCAAAGGCTTTAGAGATTCTACAGCAAACATTCAAGGCTCCAGCATTTAAGTGGGCAGGTGCTTGGACTGAAGCGGTTAAGTTCGGATGGAATAATACTGGGGGAAGGGCATATTCTTATGGCTACGGAGAATTGGTAGGTAAATCTGCCAAAGAATGGGAGACCTACAGTCAAGAGAAAATAAAGGCCGATTTAAGAGGTACTCCACTTCCCAATAAACCCACATCCAATAAACCTAATATTCTCTTGAGAAACCTACCTTCAAAAGGGCAAATTAAATAAAGAGGTAAATTTCAAACAGCGTACTTTTTCTTGAGGCGGTTAAATACCCTACTATTGGGACTTATATTAAATGGTGGCGCCGTTAACTTGTTTAATTGATTTTTGATAGTTTTATGATCCCATTGATCAGGCCAACTTCCCTTTATATCTCTTTTTGCAGGACTATTAAAACTTCTTTTATTAAACTCAACTATCCCTTCGGCCACATTGCAAATAGCCGCTGCCCTTAGCTCGCCAATCTCCCCTTCTTCACCATAATCCTGTTTATTCCATAGCCCATCAGCAATGTGTTTAGATAGGACTTCCATGTCTCTCGGATTTGTAAAAACACCGCCCTTTTCTGCTAAGGCTCTGAATTTATCTGCATTGGTCGCGTAAGCAAGGTACTTACTAAAAAATTGGTTTGGCTTCATGTCTGCTTGGAAATTTATTGAGGCGATATTAACATTCTGTAAATTATTCTCCATCCTATACCCCCCACTTGGGGTTCTTTGAAGCATCCCTGTTGGCAAACCTATTCTCTCAGGCTTAGAGAAAGCTAAATAGGTCCAAAAGTCAACAAAAAAAGGATCAACATATTTATTGCCTTCTTCTTTAAAAAATCTTAAAACTTCTGGATTTGCTTTGACTGATGATTGAATATTAGCAAGCCTGTATGCAGGGTAGACAATACTTTCTCTTAATACATCGGTCCCAGATTTGGCAGGAACTATGCCTCTTAAAGTCCCTAGCCAAAGATCTTCTGCATCCATAGCTGCTGAAAAATAGGGCGCTTTCATGTTGGCTGCAGCTCGCGCTCGAGAGTCAGCTTCAGAATAGCCGTGGATCATCCAAGAAACAACATTTATAAGTTCACTTTTGTTTTCTCTAGGGAGACGCATATACTCCACCTTGTACCGCTCCAAAAGAGAAAAACCCTTGGCTACTGCCTCAACATTGCTACCAGTCGCTGCCTGAGTCAAAGGAAGTCTGGTCATTGTTTGGAAAAATTCAGCTGTCCACTTACCGGCCTGCTGCAGTATATCAGTCATTTCGTTTGCACCGCGAGCCACCATACCAACCGAAATCATGGGGAAAGTGTATTGCTCTTCCAACCAAAGACGAGGGGAATAGGCCTGAATTGCTGCTTCGGCGTTCACAAGTTCTTCGTATGGGACAAAGTGTGTACCTCGAAATTCATCCGGACTTTTATAAATCCCTCTAATCCAGTCTATCCTAGCTCGCACGTACCCCACTTTATCTGGAGACCTATTAAATCTATCTTCAGCCATTTCTGAAGTAATAATCCCTGATGCGCTGCGAGCTTCTGCGTTTAAAGCACCTTGAACAGCATCTAGGGCAGGTCTATTGGCTCTTCGATAAGCAGAAACCTGATCTAAATAGTGTTCTATAATATCGGGTTTTGTCACTTTAGCCTGACTTAATTGTTCTCTTAAAACATCTAAGCTTCTTGCTGTTTCAGTTGTTGGATCAATGTCGTCATTATAATCGCTAAATATTCTCTTAACTGTCTGTAAGGTACGCACCTCATCCGGATTACCTGCAGATGCTGCCAAGTCTGCATTTATTGTATCCAGCATTCCTCCAGGGTCTTCAATCCATGGTGTCGAGCCTCCAGAAATGGGTTTGAACAACCATTCTCCGGATTCTATTGCTCGTTTGACTGTACTGACCTCGCTCTGGAGAAAATTTTGAATTTGCTCCTTCTCAGGGTTCTCCCCCATGTTTACTTTTCTTTGAGCCACCCTCCCCAACTCCTCCATATTATGAGCTGAAAGCCGAATTAAATCTGCCTTACTTTCCCCAACTTCTTGAGATACTTTTCGAACTGTCTGAATCCAGTCAACTGGTAGCTCTGAGAAATCTGAAATAGCGGAGCTTATTACTTTCGATAGATCATCGTTATTTCCTGTATTTAATAGTGCATCACCCACAGAAATATCTAAGCTTCTTCTAATCGCTATTGGAGAGGTTGATTCGTTTTGAGGGATCGGATTCTCTCCAACAAGTTCCTTCAAAGGCTTTATCGGCCATGCTTCAAGACCTTTTTCTTTTATTGAGGGAACAGGTACACGCTCCCATCGGTTTCCTAAAGTGATTTGTGATTCTCCTGCCATAATTGGAATAACTCTTGAGTTAACTTGTTTTCGGACAAAATTTTTCGGATAACCATTTTCTCTTCCGAATTTGCAGTTTCCTCAATAACACCCAGTACATCTACAAATGACGACATAATAGAGTTAACATACAAAGATAAAATTTTATCTTTATCTATTTTATAATTTTCTTCCGAAGAAAGCAGATTTGAAACTTGTTTGACAAATATTTCCTCATCTATATAGTCACCCGTAAACAGTTTTGTCAAGTTTTCAGATTGGGGAATTCCCTTCAAATAGTCAGACATTGATTCTCCTAGTCTATTAGTACATAAAACCCGAAAGCCCGCAAGAATATTTTCTTTTTCTTTCTGGGCATACCCAAGCGAATTGACTATTTTTTGTAAAATATCTGAAGGGTTTAAATTTTTATTTTCCATAAAGCAGTATTATTTATATATCGATAATTAATTTCTCCTACGTTGCGATGGCTTCCATTTGCCTTGAGAAAACACATCCGCCACAGGAGGAGTTTGAGAGGAGTCGGGGGTTGTAGGAGAACGCGATCCTTCTGGACTAGGTTGCACCTCGGCAGGGGGAGTTGGGGAGGTCTGGAATATTGTTTCGGATTCAGAGCCACGAGTACTCACGCTTATGGGACCACGATTTAAAGATATTCCAAGCTTTTCAATTATTTGTCCAACTTTTTCATATTTAAACATAAAGAGATACACAGCGGGTATAGTCCACAACCCCAAAGCCCCCAATTCAGCAGCAGGATTGTGCTCAGTTGCTGCAGAAACAACACCAACAAATACGGCCCCTAAAATTAGGTTTAAAATAGCAGCTCGTTCAATTCTGCCTTGTTGCAAAAGAGCTCCTGACTCTGCCACCCTAGCTGGGAAACCAGGGGAATCTATGTAGTTAAGAATTTTGTTGGCACGCTCCGCTTCAGCGCCTGTTGTTAGTTTTGTTTCCAGATCTTTTCTTAACTGCATAAGCTTCCCCATGTCTTCTTTTCTATCCCGAATAAAAGCTCTTTCATTGAAACCACGAACACTATTCTCTGTGCCACGAGCATAGACACCCTTTGGAATAAAAAGAGGTGCTATATCTAAACTATCGCCAGAAATTGTGCTTTTATAATTCTGCCGAACAATATTTGGAGAGTAAGCTTGATTACGAAGGAGGTCAGCAAGCTGCTCTCCTTCGGTAGCTGAAAGATTTCTAACTCTTTCAGCTTGTTCAAAGTAATCAAGAACTGTGTAAACTGCTAAATCGAAATTTTCTACCGGATCTGCTGTAGGTGGCGTGTGCCTTTCTTCTTCCGCTATCTTACACGCTTGCTGCCAGACTTGATTAAAAGATAAATTATCACGAACACTGCTGGCTTGTTCAAATGTCATTAAAGAGTTTTTTTGTCTTGCCACTTTTTCAAATTCTGATTTCCCAATGGGAACACTTTGAAATGGTTCATGATATTCCCTAACCAATAAAAGACGGTTCCCAAGCGGGTCGGAATTATTCCTGATATCGGCCAATACCATGTTTAACGCATTCGCATCTGGGGCGTAACCTGAAATTGACCTCGTCGCTAAGGCAATTCTAGCCCAAGGATTGTAATCAATCGACTCCAGTCGCTTGACAGTTTGTTCTTCATTAAGAGACTCTTTTGATCGTGTTCTAGGTTGTGGTTCGGCCATGGTATTTTTCTAATTTATTATACACGTTAAAATTAATTAAATTAATTTACCACAGCAGGTGGGTTGCTGATATTGCAAGAAAAATTGCCGGTACCATCGCCATCAGCACCCGCTGGAATACTTCTAGTAGCTAGTTGTTGGGCGTTTGTTGGGCTAATGATCGCGTTTGGATTTTCGCAAGCACCTACACTGGCTGAATTTTTAAAGAAAACATTTTGTCCACCGTCAAAAACTTGATAGTGAACGTGTGGCCCCGATGAGGTAGGAAGCTTTCCTGGATAGACAGTACCGACAGTGTCTCCCCTGCTAATCTTTCCAAGAGGTGCAAGACCTTCTTCAGCAAGATGGAGGAACGCTGCAGAGTGATCTCCCGCCAAGATGTAAACAACCCCACCAAGACGTGAATCAAATTGACTATAGATAACATAACCTTCAGCAGTAGATTTTACTTGACCCTCACCAGTTATATCCAATCCCCCTCCAATACAACCCGCAAGAGAAGGGATTTCGCCACAATGATCATGTGCAGGTAAAACTTTTCCATCCTCGCCTGTAATTGCAGGAATTGGCTCGTTATCTAGTGAACTAATGCTTCCTGATTTGGGGAACCCATATGGATGTCCCTCTGGTGGATTGCCCACTTTAATAATTGCTTGGGCAGAACGAGATTCAGATTTACCATTTTCATCTGTGGCTGTGATAGTTACAGTATTTACCAAATACCCATCGTTCAGGTTTTGTCTATTTGCTGCATTCACTGGAATTACAATTCCGTACGCTACAGTGGAACCGGTAGGTGTTACTGAAGTCGGCCAAGTAATGGGGGTAGTAGTTGCTTGCATCTGACTTTTGTCAAAGGTTCCTGATTCTCCAAAAAAACGAACATCGTCTTTAGCTGAAATTTTTACATCCCCTTCATGAGCAGAAATTTGGATTGAATAGTTGGCTATTTTTTGAGGAACAGTAGCTTCCTCAAAATTCCCCATTTCATCAATATCCGCAGTTTTGGAAACCGTAACTATTGGTGGACCACCTTGTAGATCAAGAACTTCGGAGCTCGGTTGGAAAGAATAGTTTAGGAAGAAAATCGCAAGGATAGCAATCAAAATAGCTATTCCTATTCCAACCAAAATCCAACCTGCGATGGAAGCTAAGCCAGCACCCCCAAGCGATGCTACTATCCCCTTGAGAGCTTGGGCATTAGCAAGGTTGGCTGCGGCTGGTAAAATCCCCCCTCGCCTTCTACTAGATTGAGGTGAAGGACTGCCTCCACCCTGAGAAGGTGGTACACTTCTTGTCCTGCCGTCACCTAAAGAGTAGCCCATGAAACCACCTGCTGCTGCACCCCCAGCTACTGCCAATGGATTACCAGTCAAAAGTCCTGCTACTGCACCTATTCCCGTTCCAATTATTACGGGACCAACTTTATCTTTCAAACGACGGGCCCCTATTTGGCCAGCACTAATAGTTTGAGCTGCCACATCTTGAACTTGTTCGGAGCGAACAAGTGCAGAAGCCGCGGCTGCTGCCTGGGCTACTTGATTAACAGTTTGTTCTGCTTTAGAAGGTATCTTTTTGGAAATAGATTTTGATTCAGCGTAAGTTTCACCATAAGAAACACTATCTCCAATGGCTTGGCTAATGGCCTCAGGGTTTGTATTCCAGATTTCATTTAAATAACTAAATCCAAAGGAGACTTGATTAGCTAAATAGGCGCCGGTTTCAGTCTTTGGATTATATCCTCGCATCTCAGCTCTTTCGCCGGCTCGCTCGATTGCTTCTTTAGTTTGTTTACTAAGTTTGGAATTTGGACTAGTTTGCTTGTCGTCCTTAGAAGGCGAGTCATCCTTTCGGTCAGACTGGAGAGAAATCTCTTCCACTTTTGAGGAGGGGGCGGAAACGGGGATATCGCGATTCCCAGCTTTGGTATTAGATACAACTATTTCTTGTGGAGATTCTTTTGCCTGCTCGGTTCGTAAATTCTTTATCTCCTGTTCAACTTCAGCCACTTGTTTATCGGATAATTTGTAACTATCTTTTAGAGCCTGAACATATCTTTTAATTACGTCGTCAGGTAGTTGACCGTTTATTCGCGAGGCCTCCGCCCCAAGTTGGACTTTAAGTCTTTGTTCCTTGAGATCACCTAGATTACCGGGGACACTATTGTCCAAAAGTGGGGCCGGCTGTCCGCGCAAGAGACTGGTAGCGACCTTCCAAGTTTCGACTGATTTGACGTCACTTTTTTCCAAGAACTCGATTGCACCATGGGGAAGATTAAATGTATGTTCTTTATCAAGAAGGGTGAGTTTTTTGATGATCTGCTTTTTAGCTTCTTGTCTACTTATCTTGCCACGCCCGTTTTCTGATTCAAAAGAGGTTGTATCATCTGCCAGATTTTGAAACTTGGTGGTGACTTGCAAAAGTTCTTGTATTGTAAGCTCAGACTGTGGAGAATCCATGGATTCATGGTATCAATTCTGGCTCTTGGTTGCCAGTCAGTGATACACTTAATCCATGTTGTCACACGCCGCAATCGCTGGAAGTTCTGGCGAAGGAGTTTATGCGCAAACAATTGTCTCTGGTAACTTTTTTATTGTGCTTCTTTTATTGGGAGACAAGGAAAGGGTTAACCTAGAAATTGGAAGAGATAGTGTTACAAAGATTGAGGAAGCGATTTCCCAAAATCCACAAGTTTCACCTAAAGAATTAGCAATTTCTATCAGAGAACAGCTGGGAAGTGACATAAGTTTGTCATTAGTGGTTGCTAATATTGTCGAAAACAACTTATCTCTAGCTACACTTGGAAGCTGTGGTACCAAGCTTATCAGAAAAGGAAAGATTATTAATTTAACAGCTCCAACTTTGTCAGGAACACTTTCTCAAGATGATGTCATAGTTCTTGGCACAGAGAAACTAATGTCAAAGATTAATTTTTCAGAACTTACCAATCAAAGTAACAAAAATCCGACCGAAATAAGAGATGCACTACTTCCCAACCTTGAAGGAGAACATGAGAGTCCCGACATCTGTGGATTAGTTTTGAAATTTGACCAAGTGGTTGAAACTGAAGTCCCTAAAGCATCAATTGAACAAAATGATATGCCTCAAAAGTCGGAGGAAAGTGGAACAAAAATCGAAGAAGAGGCAACTTCAGTTGAAGAACCGCTCCCAACTACGCCGCCAAACTGGGGAAAAATTTCTAAGGTATCTGGAATATTTAGTGGACTCACAAAGCTTGTACCGACAAAAGAAAATATAATGTATCTCAAACAGGCTCGGGAGAAAGGATTTGAAAGCGCGCCTCCAAAGAAAACCTTATACCTAGTTCTAATTGCGTTCGTAACGCTTTTGTCTGTAATTGCCTTTCAACTAAGGTCAAGATCTTTAGAGGTGCAAACACAAAACGTGGCAAGAATCCAAGCAGAAGCTAACGAAAGCTTAGAAGCCTCAGGAAAACTAATTGGACTCAATGATCAACTTGCCAGACAATCACTTGTTGATAAGAAAAAGGAGATTGTTTCTGAAATCGAAAGAGATTTTGGAAGTGATTGGAAAAATCTTAAATCTAAAGAAGGTGATCAACTTCGGGCAATTGTAGCTAAATATGACCAGGAAATTGCTAGGGCTGGAAATATAAATAGCGTTCCCCTAACTACTTTTTATGACTTCTCACTTTTAAAACCCAACCCAAACATTACATCTGCAAAATTGCATGATGGAACAATCATGGCACTGGATGGCAAGAATGGCAGTGTTTACTCTCTTGGAACCAGTAACAAATCTGGAACTATTGTTGCTGGTGGAAACTTTAAATCTAACTCCTTGGTAGATTTTTATAGTGACAATTTATACGTTCACGACTCTTCTGGAATCAAGAAAAAAGATTTGACAACGAGTGGAGGTTTTAAAACCATTGCAAAAGATGCCAGTTCTTCTGGAGAAATAACCGCGATGTCTAGTTTTGGGGGGAATTTATACCTTCTCGATCCTGGAAATAGTCAGGTATGGAAATATCAAGGAACTGAGGAAGGCGGATTTGGAGAGCCAGTTCCATACATTCAACCTGGGACGAATTTAGATTTATTGGAAGCTAATGGGATGGAAATTGATGGGTTTATCTATGTGTTTGAACCAAATGCGGTTTGGAAATTTGCTTCGGGAGCTCCGGAGCAATTGGAACTTAAAAGCCTTCCTTCTCCAATTGGATCATTTAATAGTATGTACTCTTCAGATGAGGAAAAGAACATTTATATTTGGGATGCCATGAATAATAGAGTGGTGGTTGTAAATAAGGAAGGACTTTATCAAGCACAATATCAGTTACCAACAATAAAGAATGCGGAGAAAGCGATCATCCTTGCGGATGAAGAGGAAAAGAAAATATTCTTAGTTTCTGGATCTAAGGTTTATGGGATTAATATGAAATAACCTTGGTGGACCTCCAGGAGATTCAATGGAACCGATTAGAACAATATATTTTCCAATGGTTTGATATTTTTATAAATCTGTCAAACGAAAATATACTTAAATTTATTCGTCGTTGAAAAGAGATTACGTTATATTATAATTTTTGCATGGCAGAAGAGAAAAAAGGGGAACAGAACGATTGGGAGATCCGTTGGAATGGTTTCTTAGGGACTGGTGAATTTGATAAAATTGAACAACCCACTGAAGGATATGAGCTTGGTGATACCGTCACGGGTCGAAATGGAATCTTCTATAAAGTTAAGGCTATTGGCCCTAATGGAAATATCATACTAGACGCAGGAGAAGATAAAGAAGTCACCTTAAATAAAGACGACATTCGACCCAATCCAGAAGTTGTAAGCGCAATACTAAAATTGGGAATTGTAAAAATCCCTCCAGGTCGTGAAATAAAATTTACCCCACCTTCAAACTCGCCTGGTAAAAACTCTAGAAACAACTAAGCTTTCAAGTAATCAGCTCACCCTTACGCCTACAATAAACCGCATTTGTATGGAATACGTTTATTAATTGGTCTTTATCTGTGGACACGTGGGAAAAAAGTTGGAACCAGATCGAATCCTATATCTGGAAATGGAGCTCAATTTTAACAGATATTAAACAGGGCTTAACAACAAGCCAAAATCTAACTCTTTCCCCCGCTTCTTTATCACATCCTTCCATAGTAAACGTAGCTATTCAGGAATGAGTGGGGGATGGGCCTTAAAAGCCCATCCCCCCTAACCTAGCTATACACTCCGCACTTAGTCGTCTGTAGAAGGCCGTGGCACTAGAAATTGGGACAACTGGTACGACGTTGGGAGGCTTTGGGTGGGAACATAGAAAGTCTCTTGTTTAAGGGAAACTTAAATTAAGGAAGTATTATCTGTTAACTTCATCTATCTGATCGGCCCGATTTTTTATTCTTGTTGCTCTCTCTGCAATAAAATCTTGCCAGTTAATATTTTCATCATA
The DNA here is from genome assembly GCA_964576435.1 of uncultured Gammaproteobacteria bacterium. Taxonomy (GTDB): domain Bacteria; phylum Patescibacteriota; class Microgenomatia; order JAMCZE01; family JAMCZE01; genus CAZNUP01. The sequence goes on along the minus strand of CAZNUP010000001.1, from coordinate 203,155 downwards.
AACGCCGCCATGAGATTGGAGATATTCCTTTATTTGAGATTTCAGTGTGGTTTCATCTAATTCTTTTGCCTGCCCGTAAACTTCTGACCCATCTGCCAAAGCTTGTGAGAGCTCACGCATGGAATCCGTGTCGTCATACATTCTCTCTTCTCCACGTTTGTACCTAGAAATCCCCTCCGCAACAACGGCAAAAGCTGAAGATGGATAAAGTGCTTTACCTTCTACCGAAGTCCTCAAATCAGCTGTAGAACCACCCCAGCCGACTAAATTGTATTTGCTTCCTTCTCGCTGTCCCAAAACTGAAGCTAGCCGATCAAATTGACCCTTTCCGATCTCAACAATACTAGGAGTTTCGGCCGATTCAGACATATCTGATAGTTATCATAACAAAAACCAAAAATCATCACAACAGTTCGGCACACAGGGGCTAAATTCCCTCTCTAATTAGAGAGTTTCGCCATTTGTTCTCGAATTGCTGCTACATGGTCAGCCACAGAACCAGTGTGGTCTGGAACCATCAGATTAGTTCCGTCTTTTTGTTGCTGGGGAACATGGCGGGGGCCAATTTGAACACTGAATGTGTCTCCTTTCCTGATTAGACCATCAGTGAGAACTTCGGCTCTTAGGCCGCCACGATTTTGAAATGCGGGCTCGAACCCTTTCTTTCCAGAAAGTGCGGAAGGGCGGGCGCAAGGATCACAGAGCTCAACCCCTTTCATACTCACTTCGCCAACAGTGAACTCTTGACCAACTAGGCTATTAAGATCAATTCCAGAGGTAACAATGTTTCTCCTGGTGTCTGAAGGCAAAAAGTCAGTTCCGTTCTCATAATTCGCTGCGTCTATCGCTTCAATGGCTATTAACGAAGCGTGTCGAGTAGTAACCCGCTTTGATTTGGAGTAGGCGCCTTTGCCCTCGGCATATCTGTCCCCTTCAAGCCCCCTGCCTGCGATTGCCCTAACACTGTCAAATTCCTGCATTGGCTCCCCTTTGTCGGGGCAAATAAAGATTGCAATTACTTCAGATCTGTTCGCCATAGTCAGCTAATTTTTAAGTTAAAAACTGGTTTTTTGCTATCTCGACCATTTCTCTGGAAACTGCCATTCTTCCAGGTCTTCCTTCCACATCCTCTATCACACCCATTCGCTTGCATATCTCTAACACCTTATTTGTCTGTTCTTCAGTCAGACCTCTAGCGTTAACTGCACTGAAGGCGGCAAGATCAAAAGTAGCTGGCACTGGCGCAAACACGCCTACATATGCTGTTGCGTCAGTTATTCTTTGAATTGCTTCCTCTTTACCACCCAAAATTTCTTCCTCCTCAGGAGAAATAAATTGAGTTACCAGACCTTTGAGCTCCTCCTCGTGCATGTCTGGTTTAATGAGCTCTATCAATTTTGGCTGTGTCTTTTCAAGATCCTCTGCCATAATTTAATTAGATCATATTATATCACTTTTGGGTTGGATTCATGCTTTTGTCTAAATTTAGAATTGTCTTGTAAGGACAATAAAAGTATTCACCTTCAGAACAAACAAAGAACACACAAAAACAATACAAAAACCATAGGTAGTGGTCGTTTAAGCGCTTCGTCTTGAAAACTTTCCTCTCTAATTAGAGAGTTGCTGACCCCTGGTTCCAGGTTCTACATCTCAAAGTGGCTTTGCATCACAGAAGGCAGCTTTCGGGGAGAAAATTTTGTCTAAAAGTCGGCAAAGATTATTCATTCGTATTTTGAGGTTTAAACATTTCTAGAGCCTTTTTAGCCCGAAGGAGGAGATGATCAAAAGTTTGAATAGTTACCCCATGGAGGCTATCGTTTAGTAATCTGAATTGATTCATTTCTTCTTGCGCCCAATTATTTGAACGCCCTAAAATAACAACACAACGGGGTTTGAGAGGAACTACACCTTCATGATCGGCAGCCCAGGAAGTAACATCAACTTGTTTTTCCAGATCAAGAATATAACCAGTTGCCTGGCTAATTGTCCCAGATAATTCGGTTGAGGGCACTAAATATTTCCCCCTATACTTATAAAGTTCTCCTGCTGTGTCTGTTTTCCAAAAAACCGTATCGGGACGCTTAATCTCAATTATTTCCAGACAACCATCTTCGGTTACAAGTGGATGATCAACTGTAGAGCCAATGTTGACTCGCCTTTCACCAATCCGCTTTTCATAGTTTGTTCCAAAAACCCAACCGTTTGCTTCTAAAAGACCCTGCCAGTAGTTTTCGTCTTTTCCAGCTGAAATATTTGCCTCGAACTCTTCAACAACTTTCTTCTTTTCGTTGTAAATTTTCGCCAATGACATTTTTGTAGCCAACTCTGGATAGTCATCGACTAAAGCCTGCCATACTTCCTCACTGTGATTTCCATCCAATAATTTCTTGATTATTCTTGCCCTTCCCTTATCTGTTCTTATAACCTCATCCTCATCACCTATAACCAGAACTGTTTCGCCCATCCGCACGCCATCTTTCCCAATTCGATAGAGATTAAGGAGATGATCAAAGAGATTCTTGGTTTGTTGAGTGTCAAGCTGCATTTTTGAAGCTTCTCCTGCTTTTAAATTGGCTAGGGTTTTCCCTCCTAAATCTTCCCATGGTTTTTCTCTGCTTGCGCGTCTTTGATGAATTATGGCAAATTCAACTGAATTCTCCTTTTCCTTGTAGTTTTCCACAACTTGTGCTCTCAAAACTCGTCGTGTTAACCCGCTTCCACTCTCGCCAAGGTCGATATCCTCAATCTTGGAGCTATAAAGCGAGGTGCTCGTCATCTTATATTTTTGATCTATCATTTTGGCCTATTATATCGCCTTATCCAAGTTATGCCATAACAAAAGGCTCATGGTTAGAGCCTTCTGTTGATGCTTTCTTTTTGTTATTCCAAACTAATCTTCGCCCCCTGGCCAAAGAGTGAATCTTTGACAACAAGAACTGGATTTTTGACTTGATCAGGTAGATCAAAAACTAAATCTCCAGTGTAGGAAAGACCAGGTTGGATTTGCTGTAAGAACAGATCCACTTTGCCGTTTGACATGCCAAGAGCTGTTTGGCCGTCAATTGAGCGGTCAAATTCTCTGCCTTGATCGTCTGTGATCTTGGCCATCGAACTGTCAAAGGTGGCAGTTTTCTTGCCAGTGTTGTCGAGCTTTAAGGTAACAACATAATATGTCCCCTGAGCTGTCTTCTGGGTGTAGGCACCTCCGAGTGTCTTTTGCTTATTAACTGCTAAGACTGTAAATCCTAGATCACCTTCCTTAACAGTTTGGTTAAGCCCTGCCATTTTTTGTTCTGGACTCTGAGTTGGGGCAGTCTCTTGACCTGTTTGAGTTGAGGTCTGGCTGGTTGGTGCTACTTGTTGATTGCCTTTCTTGCCAGCTCCAAAGATGGCACCAAGTACTCCGAGAGCGATAAATATCAAGAACACAATCCCAACCCACTTTAATATTTTCTTCATTTAATGATTCACCTCCTTGTGGCTATATTCTTATTTCTAACTCTCGTCCCAATAATAAGCCCTAATAGGCGCAAAAAAGCAAGATATGTCTGGTAAAGAAAAGTCTGGCAATCCGCTAGTCTAGGCTTGCCATGAACTATAAAAATCTTTATGCAAAGCTTGGCTACAGGATAGAGACTCTTAGGAAGAGGAAGGGCTTAACTCAAGAACAATTGGCAGAGAAGGCAGGACTTCACCGTGCCTACTTTTGGGATATTGAACAAGGGAGGAACATTTCAATCAAAACGGCATATCAGATAGCCACTGCTTTAGGCATTAAGTTATCCGAGCTTTTGGACATCTCCTCTTAGAGAAGAATTTGGTCATTATGCTCGATATTCACCATATGCTTGACAAGCAATGTATGCTTTGGTAAATTGGCTACATGAACCAAAATAACTCTCTCGAAAACACTCTTAGAAAGTTCACCTTGGAGAAACTTCAGGCCTTAGCTTCCATCCTTGAGTTGGACTCCAACATAATGACCACAACCACGATCTCAGGCGCTCTGGATCAGAAAGACAAACAGCTGGGAGCCAGAATTTCAAGTCTTTCCCGAACCAAGATTGACGGCAAACAGTTGTTAATTCCATCTGGAAGAGGTGAAGAAGGCCTTCACTGGCGGCTAAACACGGAAATAGCGCCAAAGGAGGACATGAAATCATTGGTTGAAGAAATATTGAGAGAAAATAGCGAATTCTATTAGTTAAATAAACATTCTTAGACGAGGTGGACTTGGCCTATCCATAGGCACATCCTCTGTATCTTAAACACGGCATTATCCAACCCGTGGGTTTTGAGAGGCAGGAGGATTTATGCCGAGCGGAAAATGGACAGGGCAAAACGGCAGTCAGGATCGAAAAGTGACTGTTGACCAAGCGAGGCAGATGCTTGGGGAAAAATCCAAAAACATGAAAGACAGCGATATCCAGTCTATACTCGACTTTTTATACCTTCTATCTAACGAGGTTATAGAAACCTTCTGGCAAACATCAAAAGGAGACAACAATGCAAACTAAGTGCTTAATTTATTGTCGGGTAAGTTCAGATCGCCAGGTCAATGAAGGCCACGGACTTGAATCTCAGGAAAGGAGATGTCGTAACTACGCCAGGGAAAAAGGATACAAAGTCGAGGTAGTTTTCCCTGACGATGGTGTTTCTGGGGGGCTTTTTGAGCGGCCAGGAATGAAGAAGTTAATTACCCATCTTGAAGTCCATAAGATAGAAAACTATGTGATTATTTTTGACGATCTGAGTAGGTTGGCTCGAGATGTCAAAGTTCATCTTCAGTTAAAGAGTGAGCTGGTGGGGCGAGGAGCCAAGCTGGAAAGTCCGAATTTTAATTTTGAGGATAGTCCAGAAGGAGAATTAATCGAAAATGTGGCCGCGGCAACCTCTCAATATGAAAGACAAAAGAATAGAAGGCAGGTTATTCAAAAGATGAAAGCTCGACTGGAGAGCGGTTTTTGGCCATTCTGCATGCCTCCTGGACTCAAGAACTTCAAAGATCCCATTCGTGGCAAAATCCTGAAACCAGACGGAAGCCCCAACGCTATAGTCAGGAAGGCTGCAATTGAAAAATTTGCAAGCGGCGAGCTGCGGACACAGGACGAGGTTAAACTGTTTGTTGACTGTGAGCTTTACAAACTAGGGGCCAAAAGTAATATCTCTCATCATGGAATACAGGGCATTCTTAAAAACCCGCTTTATTTTGGCATGATTGAATATGATCCCTGGGGAATTCCTTTAGGGAAAGGCCAACACGACGGCCTGGTTGATCCAAGTCTTTACCCAATAGTTCTTAACAAATTTGCTAAAAAGCCGATCATTAAGGTTCGCAAAGATTACAGTAATGATTTTCCCTTGAGAGGGCTTGTGCGCTGTTCCCTCTGCAATGGGCCTGTAACAGGGAGCTGGAGCACTGGGAGAAACGGCAAGCAGAAGTATCCTAAATATGATTGTAAGAAGCTGGGCTGCCCAATGCGTTGGAAAACTCTCCATAGAGACAAAATGCATGATCAACTTCTCGACTTAATGGAAGGTGCCAAGCCAGCCAAAGGAGTAACTGATCTAGTGTTGGCAGTATTAGGAGACGTCTGGGCGCAACACAGAACCTCCTTTGAGGCAAAAAGGGATCTTGATCAGTCATTGATTTATGACATTGAATCGGAAATCACTTCTTTGAAGGCTCGAATAATCAAGTCAAAAGACGAAGAGCTTATTGGAGTTTATGAGAACGAGCTAAAGGGTAAACTTTCCCAAAAGAAAGAGCTTGAAGAGCAACAAGGACTAGATCGCCACTACTCTGACAAAGAATTTGGAACTGCCTCGAGTTTGGTTTTCCAAACATTGGAAAACCCTGTTGATATGTGGAAAAACCCTAATTGGCAAAATAAGAGAGCTATTGTTTTGATGTATTTCGAAGACAAGTTGACGTTCGACAAAGAAAATGGTTTTGGAACAGCGACTTTGTCCCGTCCGATCGAGCTAATGCGCGATCTTTCTCCAAGAAAAATCCCTCATGTGGAGATGGGGGCGGTGAAGCCCCGTATGGTTAGAACGACCCTTAAACATCTACAAGCGTAGTTAATTCTAATTCTTGCTATACCCGATCGAATTAACAAGACAAATATAGCGTGGTTACTGGTCTATATTCTCAAAGGAAAACCAAACCCTTAAGTTAGCATCTCAGCTGAATAATGCCTCAAAAATCCCACTGAGAGAGGATTTATGAAACAGACTTTACGCGTAAGCTAAAACTTGGGCTTGCGCCTTGAAGTTAGCGTTGAAAGCCAATTCGGCTTTCTTCTGGAGTTTCTCCAGATACGCAGTCAGTGTGGATTGTGTTCCAGCACTTAAGTTTTTGATAGCGTTTTTAACGAATTCTAGCTATCATCTTCGGCTTGCAGTTTTCAAAGTGCTCTCCCAGCGATTCGTACATCCCCAGGAATTAAGATTTATCTCGTAAAGCGATTTCTACTTCCCTATTCATGGTTTGTTTTTTGATCGCTTCGCGCTTATCCCATTTTTTCTTGCCCTTCGCCAAAGCGACTTCGAGCTTAAAAATGTTACCTTTATTATACAGCACTAGTGGAATTAGGGTCAAACCAGTGGCGGCGATTTTTGAATTTAAATGAGTTAATTCTTTTTTGTGTAGGAGAAGTTTTCTTGTTCTTGTTGGACTAATTGAAAGAGCCGAATTTTGGTAAGGGTGGATGTGAGCATTAACAAGATATGCTTGACCGTCCCGCATGTGGACAAAGGATTCATTTAAGGAAATTTCGTTTTCCCTGATAGATTTAACCTCCGGACCTAAAAGATTTATGCCGGCTTCGAATTTTTCAAGAATCTCATAGTCATATCGAGCTTGACGATTTTCAATTCTCACAGGTTAATTATAACCTAACCACCCCTTGCTATTGTTACTCCGTAAACTCTTTTGGCGCCTGCCATTTTCAAAGTTTTGGCGCATTCAAAAAGTGTTGAGCCGGTGGTTGCTACATCATCAACAAGACAGAGAGATAAGTTTTGCAGATTGCGAGTTAATAAGTTGGGGTTAATTGCAAAAACACCTTTTACGTTATCTTTTCTTTGTTCGAACTTTAAGTCGAATTGGGGTTTTGTTTCCTTAGTTCGTACTAATAAATTTTTTACAGGTTTTAGCTTCAAAGCTTTGGCAAGCTTTTCGGCTTGATTAAAGCCTCTTAAACGTTCGCGCTTTTTGGAAAGTGGGACGGGAACAAAATAGTCAAATTCAAATTCTTTGTGATAGTGTTGTCTAATTAAACTTCCGACCTCAGATGAAGCAGCGAATACACCTTGGTATTTTATTTCCCTAACAACTTTTATGATTAAATCCTTATAGTTTGCTAAGACAAAGAGACCATCTAAATCAGACTTACAAGTTGAATGAGTTAAGCCGCTCTGACTTGCGCGCTCACAAACCGGACAAACTTGAAAGTTAAAATAGGAAATTTTATTTGTAGCACAACTTTTACAAATATAACTTCCCCACTTTCCACAGCCAAAGCAGGACCTCGGAAAGACTATATCAAGAAGAGAATCCCACACAATTACATTGTAGATCAAAAGCCCGAGACAGTGTATTTATTCTGCACAAAAGCAAGTTTTTTGCGTCTGGTGATCTTCATTGATCTATCCAAGTCATCAAAAATGGGATTGAGTTTTTTTATTTCATCAATTGTGAGCCATATATTTTTACCGCCATCAAATTTTGAGATAAATTTCCCTCCTACTACAGTAGCTTTGAAAACGAAAAAATATTTATCCTCAAGGAGTTCGCCGGTTTTTGAATAGTCCATCTTGTGTTTAATCATCTGCAGATAAACCTTGGCATCAAGTCCAGTTTCTTCCTTAAATTCTCTTATGGCTGCCTCCTCAACTGTTTCACCCCATCTTACTTTGCCGCCAACCGCACCATGATATCCATAATAAGGCTGTTTTAGTCTCTGTTGAAGAAGATACTTTGTCACACCGTTAACTTTTCTGACACAGTTTAAAACAACAGAAATCTTTGCTTGTTTTTCGATTTGTGACTTTTCTGTATCAAAACGATTGGCAAACTCTTTACCATAGGAAGTTAACTCATAATGGCCATCAATCTTTTTAATGACACCAGAATCTAAAAGCGCTTTTAAATGAAAATTAAACTGATCGGTACTAACTTTTGTTGTATTTAGTTCACTAAAACGGGCTTTCTGACTAAACAAAAGTTTTTGGACAATCGCGCCTTGGATTGGATGGATCTCATGTTCTGTTTTCATAGGCATATCTTAGTTAAATAATTTGAGAGTTCAAGTGAAGTCGACTTCAGCTACCAGACCTCAGGGTTTGAATGTATAATTGGAGCATACGGAGGAGTCGCATAGCTGGTCCATTGCGGAGGTTTGCTAAATCTCTGGGCCGCAAGGCTCGCGCAGGTTCGAATCCTGTCTCCTCCGCTCGCCAAAAAAACTGGAGGAGTCGCATAGTGGTCTAGTGCAGCGGTTTACTAAACCGCCACGTCGCAAGATGTCGCGAGTTCGAATCTCGCCTCCTCCGCCGTAATTTCGGAACTATATAATAATAAAGCGCTACAGAAAGTCCCCACCATACTTTCAAGATAGCTAAGTTAGACCATAAGTTTTCAATTGAATTCTTATTATCTGTCCTATAGTTGATAAGTGACTCCAAATTTGTTATATTCGACATCAGAGAATTAACTATTATGTTCGAGAGACTTATAAATTTTTTCCAAAAAAGAACAGAAGGGGTTGTAGTTAACCCAGGCTCGAAGCAACGCTTGAGTGCAAGAAATAATGGGTGGTATTCAAAAGAAAGTAGAGTTGCATATAGCGCTAGTGACGAATCTGGAGTTACTGTAGTTGTTGATACGACGATAGTAAGACCTTGGGCACTTGAAGTGGAATTTGCTAGAAGGAGTACCTTTTCACCAGAAGACATAATTATATTGGGAGCCTTGGTGGGTCTTACATTAGTTGAACCTCCCGAATCAGATTAAATCTTCTAAGTGGAGAAGGTAAACAGCCCGACGAACAAATAAACTAAAAATTTAGGATATAATAGGCATGTTTTTGGAGGATTGGCCGAACGGTAAGGCGTTGGTCTTGAAAACCAATGTTCGCAAGGACTAACAGGTTCGACTCCTGTATCCTCCGCCAAATTAGGACTTTACTTTTTAGTCTCAATCTTCATATACTGGGTGTGTGAAGAAAAAAACTTTATCAAAGAAACTACATGCTCCGATCTTAGATTTGAAGTTTGATGAAACTGAAATGCTTCTTTTACTTTTTGTTGTGATAACTCTTTTAATGTTCGTTTCTTGGCAGCAGGGCTTTTTGGGGCCTTTAATTTCAACTTCGGTTCTTGGGGCGTCGGTTGCAAGATAGATGCAAAAATTAACTATTTTCTTCTTTGTTAGTGTTGTTCTTCTTCTTTTTGCGATGTTTTTCCATAACATAATTGAGTTTGATCAAGATTTAGGGAGGCATCTTTTAATGGGGCAAATAATACTAGATGGGAAATTTGTTCCACAAACTAATCTTCTCAGCTATACGCATCCAAACTTCCCATTTATCAACTCTCATTGGCTTTCGGAAGTGGTGTTTTATCTTATTGGAAGTCCCACGCTTCTTTACTTTAAGACTTTAATCTTAGTTACAGCGGGAACACTTACAGTCTGGACTGCTTTTAGATATTCAAAAAATTTAGCTGCTACAGCAGTCAGTTTTTTAATATTTGTCCCGGTTCTTTTAGAAAGAACAGAGATTAGGCCCGAAATTTTTAGCTATCTTTTTGTTGCAATTTTTTTATACCTACTTTTATTTGGTAAAAAAAACTGGTTGTGGGCGCTTCCTGTTATTCAAATTTTTTGGGTTAATGCACATATTTATTTTATCCTCGGTCCCGCACTGATATTTGTGTTTGCAATCTCTAGGCGAGATAAATTTCTTGCAGTTTTAGGAATAATTAGTACTTTTGTTTGTCTTTTAAATCCAAATGGAATAGCAGGAGCTCTTAATCCTTTGCAGGTATTTGGAAATTACGGCTATACAATTGTTGAAAACCAAAATATCTTCTTTTTGGCACAGGTCACAAATAATCCCAATATCTTATATTTTTGGATAGGAGTAGTTTTTTTTATAGCTTCGTTTGTTTTGTCAAAGAAAATAACCCTAATCAACTTGATGCTTACTGGTTTTCTGGTTTTACCAATTTTACATATCAGGAGTTTTCCTTTACTTTTTCTAATTTTGCTGCCAATTTTTGCCTTCAACCTTGCAAATATTAGGTTCAGAATTCCATACCAAACCTATATAGTAATCTTTGTTGTTGCAATAAGTTTCCTAAGAGTGTTTCGACTTATGACAAATGATTACTACTTAAGCACAGACTCACCAAAAAGATTTGGAAACACTGTTTCTGAAAGTGGGAAAGGCGCAGTGGATTTTGTCATTAGTAACAAACTTAAAGGGCCAATTTTTAATAATTTTGATATCGGAAGCTACTTGGATTACAGGTTGTATCCTAAAACAAAAGTATTTGTTGACGGAAGGCCAGAGGCATATCCAACTAGGTTCTTCCAAAACGTTTATATTCCCATGCAGGCAAATGGGGATAACTTTGAAAAAGTTAGTGAAGTTTATAAATTCAACACAATCATTTTTGCTCACACAGACGGAACTCCGTGGGCAGGGCAATTTTTAAGTGAGATTGTTAAAAATCCAAAATGGCATTTAGTTTATTTAGACCCTTATGCAGTAGTTTTTAGTACGGAAAAGAGGGAGATGAAATTGGTTTACGGAAAAGACTACTTCCAACATTTGACTTTAGCTAATGCTTTGTTTACATTTGGACAAATGGAACTGGGGGCTAAAAGCTTGGAATCTAGTTATGCAAAGAATCCTAACTCAAAAGCGGTCTTGTCGGCGATTGGTCAAGTTTACGCAAACGACCCCTTAGGGCGCTCAAAAAAGACAACAACAATAGTGTTCTTTTAATTTGAATTATATCTTATAGTGTGATATGATTCTTTCACTATGACAAAAGAGGGTCATTTTCCAGATAGTCGTGTGAGCCTGAATAATCGCGGATGGACTTTAAGAAAATCCGAAAGAGCAAATGTCTTATCTGAATTTAGAGAAAAAATTGCGAATTCAGGTAATGGAGATCTGCGGGAAGCGGCCAAACTGCTTGTAGAAGAAAAATTCGCTGCTGTTGAAAAAGATGGTGCAGGATCTGGGTATGCGGTAGCTTGCAAGGTTTACATTGAGGGGGAAATTAGAAAATTTAAAAAAGCAGAAAATGAACGCCTAAACGCGGTTGATAATTCTGATACTGACTTCGTACTTATTGATAACCCGGATAATAATAGGGGTTCTTCTCATGATGACCATCAAACAAGACAAATGTTACCAATAAACCAGCATGGCCTGACAGTAAAGGAAACCCCTGATAGCAAACCTCAGAACCAGTCATCCAACCACCAAATGGTTGTTAATAATCCAGGAAACCAAAGTGGAGGGCTATTGCCAGTTTCCCCAAGGCCTCAATCTCCAAATACGCCGGCCCGCACCTATCCACCTCGAGGTGCCCGACCCCCACGTGTAATCTATATTAATACCCCACCTAATCCTGGAGTTCCACCAGTTCCGCCAGTTGCACCCGTTCCCCCTGTGTCACCTACACACGAGAAGGTTGGATGGTTAGAAACTGGAATTGCGTTTGGATTAGGGGCAATTACTAGATTCTTTTTGACACAATTTGGGGGACATGAATACAGTCAAACCCTTGACACATTTGCAGTTGTCGCCGGACTTGCGACGATAACCTTGGTAAACAATATAGATCGCCTTAGGGAAAATAAGATAAGAACCCATATTATTTCAGACGGAGGAGCTTTTATAATGGGGTTAGGTGCTACTGGTCTTCTTATGGAATACACAGAGCCAGTGTTTAGTAGTCTGAGAGAACCCTCTATCTTAAAACCGACAACACCAGTTTCAACACCTGAATTCCAAGCATTAGCAAATAACTCAAACAGGCTTCCAGTTAACGGCCAGATAATTACTGGAAACGTTGTGGAGAATAATCTAAAAATTGATGGACGTTTTTGGCAACTAAAAACTCATGCCGTGAACGTCATTAGAGCTAACTTTCCAAGTTGCAACTTAAACGAGGTAAATTTGGGAACTCAAATGCAAGAAGCCTTAGATGTAAGAATGATTTCAAACAAGGCTTTAGCGCTCAAACCCGCTTTATACAATCTCTTCCATATTTTTGGAAACTCAACTACGAGTGTGGTAAGAGACCCTGCTATAAACAACGCAACCAGTAACCTTGCTGCACTTAAAGAACTTGGAATTTGCCAATAAAGGTTGCATCTTCTTGGAAGTTTGCGGTATATTTAAGCGATGGAGGAAGTGCAACCATCCCCACAAGAGAGACCAGATCCATTTGAAGTGGTTGATTTGATTGCGTGGCATTCACTTAATAGGCCGGCATGGAGTTTCTCAACCGAAGCAATTCGAACTATTGGAGCGATTGCAGTTTTAGTTTCACTTATACTGGCTTTTATTCAGGAATGGTTAGCAATTGTGGTTGTATGGGCGTCTTTTTTCTTGTTTTATGCCCTTAACAAAGTCCCTCCAACTGAGGTAGAACACAAAATTACAAACAGAGGAATTATTTCTATGGGAAGAAGTTATGTGTGGGCTGACTTGGGACCATTTTGGTTTTCGCACAAAAAAAATGACGTCTTTTTACATGTCGCAACTAAAAATGTTTTTGGACAACTAATGATTATGGTTCACCCTGACAATTGGAAGGAAATTAGAAATATTCTTGCAGAATATTTGCCATATATTGAGAATGTCGAAAAAACAGTACCTGAAAGAATGGCAGATTGGTTTAGCCGCAAGTTTCCACTCGACAAAATGATCAAAAAGGACTTTACAGATAAACCTAAGGAGAATACGGGACTATCTAAAAATGTGCCCCCGGCGGAAGTTGAATCCACATCTCAGCCTTCGGAGGGCCATACTCTATCCAGTTAAGCTACGGGGGCTTCTTCTTTGCATGTTATCACGAAAGTTTAAACTTATAAAAAGACTTGTTAACGGTTTATGTGAAGGATAAAAGAAATGTTTATTTAGCCTTTGGAGCGATGTATTTGGAATTACCAAACCCTAAGATAAGGATTCCAATTGGAGTAAAGATTATCAAACCAAAGATTGCAAAAAGAACACTTCGCCCAAATGCCTTAGCTAGATCCAGCATGACTAGGATCATTACGACAATGTTTACTAATGGAATGAAATAAAGAAGTAGCCACCAACCAGGCTTACCTACTATTTTAAGAAGCACATAAATATTGTAAAACGGAATGAGAGATGCCCAGCCTGGCTTACCAGCTTTGACAAACATCTTCCAAAAGCCAACTATTATGGCTATAAGTAGAACAAGTTCTAAAACTAGTACGACCCAGAAAAATGGTCCCATTGCTGCGGAAGAATTGGTTTGATACATCACATCACTGTTGTAGTTGTAGTCCATAGATATATTCTCACAACTTAAACTTTCTTTTGCAAGAGCCTTTTTGCGGAGGATACAGGAGTCGAACCTGTTAGAGATTGCTCTCACTGGTTTTCGAAACCAGCGCATTACCGCCCTGCCCATCCTCCTTCTTTGGCGTCCCCGGCCAGAATCGAACTGGCATCTCAACCTTCGCAGGGCCGTACTCTATCCGTTGAGCTACGAGGACACGCTATCCCAATTACTTGAAACCTCAGGTACATTAATTTTGCCTGTAATTTTTTGTCCAAGAAATTTACCGTATTGGGCTATTTCTGCCCTGAGATAGACACTATTATAGTTCACAAAGCAGATTCCTCCAAAATTACGACGAAAAGTTTTTTCTTTACTTCTTTCTTTCCTATATGTTTTTGTGAATTGGTCCTGTGGAATTTTGAGCAAATGGGACCAAAAGGTTTTAACTTTTTCTTCGTTATGGTAATCATGAAGATGCAATCTGACCCTAAATTTCGATTCGTCTATCTTATAACATTTTCGCAGCAGAGTTACAAAAAGAAGAGTCAGGCCGGGATCTGTATTTGCAAATACCACTATGCTGTGGCGACCTTTAGATCCTTCAGTCCAATATATCGCTGATAGTAATGACTTACAAAAATCTACATCTATTGTCAGACTTTTTTGTTCTAATAAGATTTTTTCGTCTATTTTGGAATAGATAGATGTATACTTTTTTTTATTTGCTTCTACAGCCAATCTTTGCATACTTTTCCACCAAGATTTTCTAGCCTCACCGGTAAATCTTATTGGAATGCTGATATCTTTAAGCCAAAGGTGCAAAGTACTTCTTGGAACTTGAAGTTCGTTAACTATCTCAGAATATGATTTTCCTTGCCTTCTCAAATTGCGAGCAAAAGTCTTTATATCTTCACTTCTGCGCAATTTCTTATGAACAGCAATCATAATTAAAATTTAATACATTCTATCCGTTATCACAATTACTATTTATACAAGAGGATGCTATTATTAATTTATGAACCTGCCCGACGAAAAGGTTAAGTCCATTCTTGCGAACAACGGAATTGCTGATAGTAAAAAAATAGAGGAGCTTGAGAAGCGCGCTAGCACAAATAAAACTTCTCTTTATGAAGCTTTTATTTCTGAGGATAAGGCCAATGAGGCAAAGCTTTCAGAAATTCTAGCTAAGGAATTTAACCTGCCATTTGTTAGTCTTGCTAAGACTGAGATTCCAGAAGAAGTTTTAGCTATTGTTCCAGAACGAGTAGCAAAGTCATTTAAAATTGTTGCTTTTAAAAGAGACGAGCAAGGAATACATCTAGCAACTTCTGAACCTGAAAAGATTAAACCAGTACTTGAGCTAGTAGGCCAGAAAACGGGACAAAAAGTTTTCTTATATTTTTCTAGCCCTGAAGAAATTGAGGTAAAAACTAAAGGATATAAGCGTAATCTACAAAAGATTATTGACGAACTTATCAAAGAAGAGGCGGGGCGAATTAGACCAAATTATTTATCTGAAGCCCCTATTACAAAAATTGTTGACACATTAATTGCATCTGCTTATGAAGATCGGGCAAGTGATATTCACATTGAGCCACAGGAAAAAAACTCACTAATTAGATTCAGAATTGATGGAATGCTTAATGATCTTTTTGTCATGGACAAGGGGCTTCATGACCGGGTCATAACAAGACTTAAGGTCCTATCTAATCTCAGAACTGATGAACATCTTTCGGCACAAGATGGCAAACTACGAGTGGAACTGCCTGAAGAAAATTTGGACATCCGGCTTTCAATTTTGCCAATTGTTGAAGGAGAAAAGGCAGTCCTTAGACTTTTGTCTTCAAAAATAGGAAGCTATACCTTGGTGGACCTTGGAATGAACGAGCGAGATCTCAAAGTGACTAATACAGCTTTTGGGAAATCTTTTGGAATGGTTTTATCAACTGGACCTACTGGGAGCGGAAAGACAACATCAATTTATTCCATTCTAAAAATATTAAACCAAAGGGAGAAAAATTTAACAACGATCGAAGATCCTGTTGAATACCGCATTAACGGAGCCAATCAAGTACAGGTTAATGCAAAAACAAACTTAACTTTTGCAAATGGACTTAGATCGATCCTTAGACAGGATCCAAATATTATCTTTGTGGGAGAAATTCGAGATGGAGAAACAGCCGACATTGCAGTCAATGCGGCTCTTACCGGGCACTTGGTTTTTTCAACTCTTCACACTAACGATGCGGCTACAGCAATCCCCAGACTTATCGATATGGGAGTGGAACCATTTTTGGTTGCATCAACAGTTAATGTAATTATTGCTCAAAGACTGGTTCGAAAAATTTGTGATGCCTGCCGGGTATCAACCACAATAACAGAAGAGGAACTTGGCAAAAAACTGACTCCAGAAATTGTCCAGGAAAGCTTTGTACCAATTGGAGAACAGAAGGAAATTAGAATTTACAAAGGCAAGGGGTGCAAAGTTTGTGATGGGACTGGATATGTTGGGAGAATTGGTGTCTTTGAAGTTATTGAAGTAACTCAAAAAATTAGAGACTTAATCACGACCAAAAGTGACTCTGATGTTATTAAAAAGGCGGCCCTTGCTGAAGGGACGACCACCATGCTTCATGACGGACTCGAGAAAGTTTCTCGAGGGATTACGACAATTGAGGAGGTATTGCGAGTTGCTACAACAGAATTCCTATGACTTTACCTTTTGGCACACCACAAAAAAAAGATATTTCATTATCTGCGTCCGAGAAAATTAGCATTGTTGGAAATCTTACAACAATGCTTAGCTCGGGAATTGCTTTATATGAGGCTGTTGACTCGCTACTTTCAGACGCAACGGGTAATTCAAAAATATTTTTGGGAACGCTTCGAGATGATTTAATGTCAGGTAATCATGTCTACGTGACTCTTGCTAGATTTCCCAACTCGTTCGACAAGGTAACAGTCTCAGTTATAAAAGCCTCTGAAGAGGCTGGCACTTTAGAAACGGCTCTTAAAGATTTGTCTGACAACATACGAAAGGAAGTGGAATTTTCAGGAAAGATTAAAGGAGCAATGATCTACCCAATTATTATTTCACTGGTGTTTTTGGGAGTACTTCTTATGATTCTCATTGTAGTTATACCAAAAATTTCTACTGTGTTTTCAAATTTGGGGGTGGAACTCCCCTTGCCTACAAAGATTTTGATTTTTATGTCTGACATGATTACAAAAAATGGGTGGTATGTTTTGGTTGGTTTAGCTGTTTTTGTAGGAATTTTTATGGTTCTTTTCAAAAAATTTAGGAAACCAATGCTTAATGCTTTTTATCACCTGCCCCTTATATCTAAACTCGTTAAAGAAATTGATTTGACTAGATTTTCTAGAAACTTGTATTTACTTTTGACAGCAGGGTTACCGATTACAACAGCACTTGAACTCTCAAAAGACGTTGTGATGAGAAAACAGATGGCTGATGTCATCGAAAAATCCCGAGTGATGATGTTGTCCGGGAAAAAACTATCCGAGGGATTATCTAGTGCGAGAGGAGATATTCCCACAATCATGCTGAAACTTATTGAGGTTGGAGAAAAAAGTGGATCACTTCCCAAGGCCATGCTAGATATATCAGAATATTTAGACTATAAAGTCTCCGAAACACTTAAGACTTTGACTGTTATTTTGGAACCTTTAATGCTTGTGGTTGTTGGCGCTTTGGTTGGAGGAATGATGCTTGCTATTATAGCCCCTATTTATGGACTTATTGGGCAGGTTGGGGGTCGGTAGCCAAATACTTCTTAATCATATTCAAGAACTCTTCTGGGGTATGATCAGACTTAATGTAGGAAGCTTTGGCACCAAGTTTAACTGACTCCTCAACAATGGGGTCGTTTGCTAAATTGGTAAGAATTATTATTGGACCGTTTGGTTTTTGAGGCGGGTTTTCTTTTAATTTGACAAGTACTCCATGGCCATCAATTTTGGGAAGCATGATATCAAGGAGAACTAAATCATAGCCACCTTGCTGGATTTTTTCTAGGCCAGTAGCACCGTCTTTTGCTAAATCAATTTCAAAGCCTTCACTAGTTAAAAGCTCGTTATACAGATCTCTAATATAGGTGTCGTCATCAATTAAGAGTATTTTTTTAGCCATAGAGATTAAAGATTAACTTGTGCAGGATTTAGGACGAGACCCACCTTTTTAATTATCTCCCCCGGTGTGATGTTATATTTTAGGAGGTACTCTACAGAACCAAGATTGACAGCTTGTTTAATCAGATCTTCTTGACCAAAGTTAGTTAGCATAATGACCGGGATATTTTTTAAAGTAGGATTTTCTTTGACTTTACTTAAAACTTGGATACCGTCCATTTTTGGCATCATGATATCAAGAAGAATGAGATCAGGAGTATTTGCACCAGCTACTGCTAAGGCCTCTTCGCCATCTGCTGCAATTAAAACATCATAGTTTTCATCTTTTAGAACTTCAGCGTAGAGATCACGGATGTAGAGGTCGTCATCAACCAGGAGAATTTTCTTTGCCATGACAAAACGATAGTATAGTTAGGTATTAAAATCAAGCCTATCTATCGTTAATTTAATAAAGCATTTAATGCGGCTTGCCCACAAAGAACATCTTGTTCGACGTCTGCTGAACCACCAACTCCAATTCCACCGACCAATTTCCCATCGATCACAATAGGAAACCCTCCAGCAATTGTAGTTAACTCGCCACCCGAAAGAGAGTTTAAATCGTGGTATGGCTTACCTTCTAAGGCAAACGGTGCCATGTCTTTTGTTGGCATTCCTAATGTGCCCGATGTCAGGGCTTTAGCTAATGCAAACTTAGGACTAATTGTAAAAGCCTTTTCCATCCTTGAAAACGCGACCAGTGTTCCATGGTCATCGACTATTGCAGTGGACACTCCTATACCCAGCTCTGTAGCTTTTTTTTCAGAGGCTTCTAGTGCTTTTTTTGCTTGTTCTAAAGTTATCATTAAATCACCACCAATCTGCTCTCATAGTATATCCTCTAGAAAACGATTGCAAGAACACTAAACAGCCCTTCTGTGGGTTTTTAGTAAAAACTTTTCAAAGTCTTCGCCATTTTTAACAACTTTACATCTACCGCTGTCCCATTGAAAAATTTCCCAAATTTTATTATTGGTAATATCACCGATAATGAAAGTTCTATAATTAAATGGTGTCCCCCACTCTACACCTGTAAAGTTAAGTACATCTTCACCAGCTGCTTTGTTTGCAAACTCAGATAAAACTATAACCCCATCAGGTTTAATAAGACTGTGGGCATAGTCTAAAATGTTTTCTTGTTGTGAAAGACTCTGATGCATATATAAGACGGTATTTAGCACAACGATGTTTTGAGAACCCTTAGGAATAACAACGGCTCCACCTTGACCGTCACTATATTGATTTCTACCAGTTGTAAAATCACCGATAGCGAAGGTTACTTTGTCTGCATCCAATAATTTTTCTTCAACAGCAATTCTTTGTTCTCGTTGTCCCCATTCTTTAGGATAAAATTGGCAGGCACGTCGCCATCTTTTGGTCTTTTCCAATCTTGGGTCATATAGATCTATACCAATTGCAGTGCCAATCCTAAATTGGCCATTATTAAATTCATTTATCTGATTTGTAAAATATTTATTACTTGTATCATCAACAATCTGACCAAATGGTTCTCCTTGAACGGCTCCTAAAGAACCAAACCCGCCTCCACAACCTAAATCTACCCAGGAAACATTCGAGTGATTGTATAGTGCCACTGCTATTGCCACAGAACTTGCATAACGTTCGTAAATTGTTGTTGTTGTGTGCTCTGTTAAAAGTAAGTCTTCTATTGTCTTAAATTGATCACGATCAGACAAAACGTTTTCTAGAAGCGGTGACCATTGAGACTCACTATCTAGTCCAATAGGATAGTCTTTTTGACGATAATTTTCAGTTAGATAAAACTGAAATGCTCTAAAAAGCAAATTTACAAATAATTGAGGTGACATCTGCCTTTCTTGCGAAACGCCCGTTACCAGTTTCCCCAACAACTGATTAGAATTTATACTCTCTAAAACAGCCTTATAAAAGCTCCCTATAACTTGGTCTTGACCAGGTGGTTTTATCGCCTGGAGCTCTAGTTCTTTTACCAAACTGTTTTCAACGTTTGCTACAGCGATCATTTTTTTTAATACTGACTATTAGTTTACAGATATACAACTTTTCTCACATCCGTAAAACAATTATATGTTATAATGTGTCTGATAGTCAAAAGTTATAGGTTATGTCTCCTGATATATTAGACATTGGATCCATAAGGTCAGTCTCCGACAAAAGACATGCTGTCAAATTGATTACCCAAGGTAAAGTCATAGGAATGAAAAATCTTGCTGTAAATGCCCTAATTGGCGATGCGCGTTCTATGAATAATGAAGTAATGCGAATTAAAGGCGGAGCAAGAAGCTCCAAGCCCTTGTCCCTGGTTTTGGATTCAAGCGATGTGGTCCCACTAATTGACTTCAAACGGATTCCAGAAAGTTGGAAGGAAACTTTTAGAGACCATAAGAAAATATCTACATTATTTGGCGCTCTGTGCTTTTTAAGAGTGCCAATAGTTAAAGAGTTGGCAGAAAAGTTTGAAATTCCAAGCGCAGTTCTTGACAACTCAACAGGAAATCCGGTTATCCAATATTGGGATCCAAACGGCAATTCTTATGCTGAAAAGTTCTTTGGTGATATTAAAAGAGCTGGGATCAAATGGCCTGGAATAACATCTTATAATAGGACTGGCGAAAAAGAAATTGTTTCCGAAGATGAGGCAATTGAACTGGCCAGAGCGTTTGGGATTTATTATTTGGCTGATCATAAACATCATTACGAGAGAGTCAAAGGCTCATACACCATTTTGGGTTTTAACTATAATCAAGATAAAAATAATCTCGTTTTATTTAGACATGGAAATATACCGGTGGGATTCTTTGAGAGTCAAATTGACACCGACATATCGACAGAAAATGCTGCACCAGCAAAATTTTCTCCAGCAGAAATTCCTAAAAAAATAGTTGAGAACAATCCACCTTATGCAAGAGCAAGACTTTTAAGATTTTTAAGCGGCTTAAATACCCACGAAATAGTAATTGATGAATTATTACTCCGCTTTAAGCTAAGGTAATTCCTATTGCGGCTTTTAAACTTGCTTCTGTTTGTCTAAGATATGATCATGGATTCTTCTGCCCAAGATGAAGTTGTGTCCAAAGACTTAGCCAAGGCACTATGGAAAATCTCCAAAGTTGTCTTAGACACTCTGGATTTTAATGAGGTCTCCCAGAAAATTTGTGATAGCCTTTTAAGCGAGCTTGGCTATCTAAATCTTGGCTATAGAATAATTGTTTTATCTCTTTATGACAAAGAGTCTGGCGGTTTAAAAAGAGTATCCTTGTCCCAAACCCCTGAAGCAAAAGCTGCAACGGCGGCATCTGCTATACCTTTTGAAAAAATAGTCATTCCAATTGATCAAACAGAAAATTATTGTGTGCGTGCATTTTTAGATCAAAAAAAATATGTAACAACTGACTGGAAAGATATTCTGACACCTCCGCTATCTCCTCAGGAAGCGAGGACTAACCAAGAAGCATCGGGAATTAAAACGAGTATGATTCTGCCTATTTTATTAAAAGGCAAATCAGTGGGAGTAGTCATATTCAGTATGGTTAAAGGCTATTCAGAAGTAAAAGAGACTGAACTTGAACTTCTTAGCGGTTTTACAGATATAGTTGCCATTGCAGTGCAAAATGCGGAGCTATACTCAAACTTAGAGCAAACTTCACAAAAACTTGACCAAGCAAATAATAGGCTCCATGAGCTTGATAAACTAAAAAGTGAATTCGTCTCTGTTGCTTCACATGAACTTAGAACTCCAATGACAGCTATTAAATCTTATTTGTGGATGGCAATTGCTGGAAGGGGCGGAAATATTACAGACAAACAAAAATATTATTTGGAAAGAGCTTATGTCTCAACAGACAGACTTATTAAATTAGTTAATGACCTTCTTAATGTCTCTCGAATTGAATCAGGAAAATTGTCAGTTGACATGCAAAAGCTGGATGTAGCTAACTTTGTTAACGAGGTTATAGCTGAAGTTAAACCAAGAGCTGACGAACTTGGGATCACAATTAATAATGAGGCGGGTAAAAATCCACTACCCCCTGTACTTGCTGACTCGGACAAAATTAAAGAAGTACTAATCAACTTCATTGGTAATTCTTTGAAATTTACTAAACAAGGTGGGTGGGTAAAAATTTGGTGTGACTTTAATGAAAAGTTTGTAGGGATTCACGTAACTGACAATGGTGAAGGGTTAGATTCAAATGATATTCCAAAACTTTTCCAAAAATTTGGCCTAGTCAAAGGTTCTTACATTACAAACCAGAACGCGGCACAAGGAACGGGACTTGGATTATTTATAAGCAAATCCATTGTGGAACTTCACAATGGAACGATTGACGCCCAATCGGAGGGCAAGGGCAAGGGGGCAACATTTAGCTTTACTTTACCAATTTACACAGATGCTGGATTTACTGAAGCGCAAAAGCACAAAGGAACTGAGGGTCTTGGAATTATTCATAGCACACTAGATTAAAATGAAAAATGGCTTCACACTGATCGAGGTTTTAGTAACTGCCGCTATAACTGGGATTTTATTATCTTTTGTTTATATTAATGTACTTCAACCTCAGGGTGCAACATCCTTGACGTCTGCTACAAATACATTAATTACTGACCTTAGGTCACAACAACTTAAATCAATGACTGGGGAAAACGATGGAGTTAACGCCACTCCATCAGGCGTTGCTTTTGGAACAACTAGCTATACATTAATACCTGAGGGATTTGTGGTTAGCTTACCAGCTAATACTAGGTTTTCAAGTGTAGCTTTTCCAAGTCAAGCAATTAGTTTTGCAACTGCCTCTGGAAGCGTTATTAACTATTCTGCAACAGGAAATACGGTCACACTTCAGTGGGCCAACACAGCTACCAAAACGATTACTATAAATAAATACGGTGTTATTACAAATGTCAACTAAAAGAGGTGCCAGTTTAATTGAACTTTTAATTGCTATTGGAGTGTTGGCAATTTTTTTGCCCGCACTTGCTACTGGAATAATTTATTCAGGGAGAGGAAAAGTTCAAGAAGAAACAAGAGTTCAAGCGGTTTCAAAACTTAGAGAAACCGAGGAGGCACTTCGTCAGGTCCGGGAAGCAGGATGGAATAGTTTTTCAGCCAATGGCACTTACTATCCAAGAGTTTCCGCATCAGCTTGGGGACTAGTTTCTGGAGCTTCAACATCAGCAGGACTTACGACTAGTGTAGTAATTTCGGATGTTTATAGGGATAGCAATGGGGTTATTGCAAGCTCTGGAACTGTTGACCCTTCAACAAAAAAAGTAGTAACAACAGTATCTTGGAACTCCCCAATTGCAAACTCAGTTAGTTCTACAACCTATATGACAAGATACTTAGACAACTTATCTTGTTCAGATACCACAAAGGCAGATTTTGATGAAGGAACATTTGTTAACACTGAGTCAACTACAACTGGTGGGGGCGATGTTACATTGGGGCCAAATACAAAAGCTAAGTGGTGCTCCCCTTCTTTATCAAGTGCCACTATTGATTTACCCGACGGACCACCTGTTGCAGTTGCTGCTACATCAAGTGCTATTTCAACAAGCACACCCAATGAAGTTTTTGTAGCAATTGCACCTTATGCAACAAGTTCTGGAAAACTTGCATATGTCACAGTAACAGCCAATACTGACCCGCCAGTTCCAACTCTTAAAGGAATTTTTACACTTGACCCGAGTGCCTATAGCTCGCCTTCTTTAGTTCCTAGTGGAATTGGATTAGACAATAGCTTTGCAACTAATGGGGTTGCTTACTATAGATCATCTGCCGGAAATTTATATGGACTTTTGACTACAACGAAACCAGATCGAGAGGTAATTGCAATTAGACTAACAAATGGAACAAATGACACGTATCAAGATCCGACAAATAAAATATATAAATATTGGGCTTTTTTTAACACTCGAATTTATCAAGGAAATAACTCTTCTACCCCCAATCAGGACCAAGCACCATATGACTATGGAGGAATTTCTGTAGCAACACTTGGAAACACTGGATATGTTACGTCTGGTGGGTATCTTTATGCATTTGATTTAACAAATATAGATTCGGCGACAACCAGTACAAGCCTCCCAATGGTTGGATGTCGAATTGAACTTAGTGGATATGACTGTAAACCGGGAACTGGAATAAATAAAAAATATAATAGTGGTCAGACTGGAACTAGCTGGGGGGACCAACAATCGTCCAGCAACCAATGTATTGATGGAGGAAACGTTGAACTATATGCTGATAATGATATTTATCCCTTAATTGCTTCTGATGGAAAAAAATATGTCTATGTGGCTGTTGGAGCTGGAACTGATCCGGAACTTAACATTGCCAACGTAAATACTCCGCCCACTTCAGGAACTGCCTTGACTGGCAGTAGTTGTGGAAGAATTTCTGGTGGGGCCGCCAATTGGAAAATGACAGGCTCACTTGATTTCAACTCAACCAGTAACACTGTTGAGGCAGCAAATTCAGTATATGCAAATACAACTGGAACAAGAGCTTATATTTCTTCAAATGGCGGGGTTGATAACAACAATAATGGACAACCCGATAGTAGACAGTTTTATGTGGTTAACACAACAAACAAAAGTTCACCAGCATTCTTGTCTGGAACACCATCTAGTGGTGCAACGAGTGGATACTATGATGGCGACTCAACAAACATTCAGATGTTTCCTAGAAGGTCGCTTACAGTTCTCAATGGACAACGAGTGGTTCTTGTTGGAAAAGACGGGAAACCAAGCGACGGAACCAACCCAAAAGATTATCAAGTTTTGAATTTAAGCAGTGAGTCGTCTCCAAGTTATTGCGGAGGAATTGATTTTGATCAAGGATTTAATGACCTAACATCGGTTACTGAAGCGGATTTTGACACGTTTGTTTATATGGTTGCTAACACAAACGACAAGGAACTTAAGATTATTCAAGGAGGGCCTGATGGAACTTATGCAGCCGAAGGGACTTATGAATCAGCGGCTTGTGTATCTAACTATCCAACTGCATTTAATAATTTTACGAGTAGTGTGACTATTCCATCTAACACAGGGGTTAGAGCACAGGTGGCAACTAGTCCAATGGTGTCTGGAAGTTGTATTGGAGCTACTTACAATTATGTTGGACCTGATGGAACTAGTGGGACATTTTATGACCCACTTAGTGCGTCAATTTCAGGAACAATTCCATACAATTCTACACAGTGCTTTAAATATAAATTTTATTTATCAACAACTGATTACAACACTACTCCAAGAGTGTCTGATGTTGTAACAAATTACTCCCCATGAAAAAGAAAGGCTTCACAATTGTCGAACTTTTAATTTATATGGGACTACTGTCAATTCTAATTGCGGTAGTTACGGAGATTTTTTTATCTATCTTAGATCTACAAAGTCAGTCAACTGCGGTGTCATCGGTCGCTCAAGATGGAAAATACGTTTTATCAAAGTTGTCGTATGACATAAGAAACGCAACAACAATTTCAACACCTTCTACACTTGGGCAAAGTTCGCCAACTCTCCAACTGACAATTGATGGGGATTCTAACTCTTATAGCGGGACGAGTGGGGATCTTGTAGTTACAAATGCGAGTGGCAGTGACAATTTAACAAGCTATGGAAGTCAAATTTCAAACTTGAGTTTTAGAAGACTTGGAACTAGTGGAGGAAAAAACAGTTTAGCAATTAGTTTCACCCTAACAAGTAGGCAAGCTTTGAAATCAGGATACGAGGTTAGAGATTACCAAACAACAATTGGACTTAGATGAAAAAGAATAGCGGGCAGACATTGGTTTTATTGGTGATTTTTTTAGCAATTACAATTGTTGTGGTTTCTGCTGTAACAACAATTACAATTGTTAATTACACAGGAGCTACAAAATTTAACCAGGGTGATGTGGCACTGGCTATTGCTGAGAGTGGCGCTGAAAACGGAATCCTTCGGACAATTAGAAACCACAATTATGTCGGAGAGACTTTACCAGTTGGATCAGGATCGGCCCAAATTACTGTTACAAGTGGGACCACTAATCCAGTAATTAAATCTGTTGGGACGATTGGAACTTTTAGACGGGTTATTGAAGTGCGAGGTAGTTTCAACAATAATGTATTCACAATTAACTCTTGGAAAGAGCTTTAAACTATGGCTAAAAATCCTGTCCAACATTGGGTTCTTGTTCTTGAGCGCGACAAGATAAAAATATTTCATCCAGCAATTAAAAATATTGTTGAAGCTCCCATCCCTGACACGGTAATTAAGGATTTAGAAATTAAAAAGGTTGCTGACCTTGAGAAAATTATCATTCCCCTACTTTTACAAATAAAAATCCCTTCGGGAGATCCGGTGTTTGTAATTCTTGGGGAGAGTACAGTTCTTCCGGAAAGAATTCCAGATACAAATAAACAAATGGCTAAGGAAAAGATCGACGAAGCCATTAAGATGGCACCATTTAACCATGTTGGATGGACTAGTTTGCAAAATGGGCGCGACCTTATTGTAATTATTATTAATAGGGAACTTTATGAGGGAGTACAGGAAATACTTGAGAGAAATGGATATCCTGTTGCTTCCGTTACACCCAGTGTGACACTGGGACTACCAGCTGGACAGTTCTCAACAGGGATCGGAGAGGACATTCTCAGGAAGAGTGCACTTGTTAGGCAAAATAGTTTAATATTTGACCCAGAACAAGCAATTCAGGCAGAAAACAATGTTAGTTCAGATCCTAGAAAGAATAGAAAACTACTTTGGCTTTTACTAGTTCTTACGCTTTTGGTCCTAGTTCTGGGAGGTGTGGTTGCTAAATCTTTCTTATTCCCTGACAAACCTGCTCAAACACTGACACCGACACCAGCTCCAACTGAAACTGTAGTTAGTGAAGTGCCTACACCAACCGAAATACCTAGTGTGGCTCCTACTGAAACGGCGTCGCCAAGTGCTTTATTTGATAGTGTAAAAATTCAAATTTTAAATGGGAGCGGACAAGCTGGTGCGTTAGAAACGTCAAGACAAAATTTAACAAGTGCGGGATTTAAGAATATAACAGCCGGTAATTCTAGTGTAGTTAATAGCCCGAGAATTCAAATTGTTTTTTCTCCCAGTCTTTCAAGTGAAGTTAGGCAGGCAATTATCAGCTCGCTTAGCGGAAGTTATCCAAATCCTGCAACCAGAGAAGAACCAAATACCAGCTTCGATGCCGTTATAACACTCACAAACCCAAACTAGATACTTGACAAGTGCTTTTCATGTGGTCTATTCTGAATATATTGTTAGTTAATTTCCTTTGAAATCTATGAAAACTGCCCATTTTCTTCGAAGAGGTTTCACCCTCATTGAACTCTTGGTTGTTATTGGCATCCTTGCAGTTCTGTTAGCTATTGTTCTTATCGCCATTAACCCGGCGAGACAGTTCGCACAAGCCAATGACACACAAAGGAAGAGCGATGTTAACGCTATCCTTAATTCCATTCACCAGTATGCGGCGGAGAATGGTGGAAACCTTCCACACGTTGGAGCAAGTGGAGCATCCACAAGGCTTACAGGTGGAACATCTTACGCAGTAGTTTCTACAACTGGTGCAACTGACACCGGAGTAGCGTTCTGTGAAGATTTGGTGCCAACCTTTATTGCCCAGTTACCAAAAGATCCTTCAACAGGAACTTATGTTAGCTGCACAAGTTATGGCAGTGGGTATACAGTTTCAGTAGCAACTGGATCTGGAACACCAAGAGTGACAGTGTCAGCAGTACCTCAGGTGGCTGCTACAATTGAGGTCACAAGATAAAATAGATTCAAGGAGTTAAATAAAAACCCTGTCAAAAGACAGGGTTTTTTAGTTGTTATTTAATTTGTTTAGTTGATTAATTATTTAGTTACCTTACTTATTAACTTCTTGCTTGTTTAGTTCTTATTTAGCACAGTTTGCCCAAGCAGAAACTCCACCACGGGAAATCTTAAATGCAGCAGTTCTAATTGCCTCTTCTCCACTAAACCTTAACTCGGGATTAGAATCTAGTCCCATTTGATTTCTGGTTCCAATCCAGGTTCCTGTTGAGAACTGGAACATTCCACCGTAGTCACCGTTTACTGAGGTTGTGTGGTAATGAGATTCACAGTTAGCAATCTTTGAAAGTAAGTTTTTATCTATACCATACTCAGAGCTATACTTACTTAGAAGGGCTTCCACATCAATTGAGGCGCTTAAGACTTTAGCTGCTTTTTTAAGTTCAAGTGAGACAAATTTAACTCCCGTCAGTTCACTTGAAAGTTTTACAGGTTCAATGAGTTCAACTTTAATTGGAAGTTCTATTTCTTTCTTTTCTGAAATTTCTGAGGCGTAAACAGGTGCGGTTTGTGAGGAAAAAACCAGAGATGCAAAAGCCCAAATGAAAAGATTTATTAACATGAGACTCTCAGACTACTTCGATTTGTCTTATTTAATCAAAGAAGGAAGTAGAAGGCAAGTGCAAAAATGAGGAAGAAAATACCGGAATAGAGTACTAAGACAGGAGAAATGGAAATTAAACCTAATCCAGAAAATACTAAAAGAATACCAATAAATGCAAAAAGTATTGAGAAAAATATCTTCTGAAACTTACCAAAGGCTTGCTGCAGTTCTTTTTGGGTCATATCCCCGCTTTCTCACATAAGTTTACCTAAACCAGTTTCGGAAGCAAGGACTTATAACGATTTACTTTTTCATCAAAATTCATGGAGGCAAAGCGAGGAGAGGGAGATGGGAGGGCTATAAGCTTCATTTCTGGATAGGCTTCTACTAAGTATTTGAACTTACGACGAAATGAACTTTCGACGAATTTACTTGAAAAGAAGACAGTTTCAATTTTATTATTTTTCAGAAGATCCTCTACCCCACCCAAGTTGTAGACAATGTTTACTAAATTAACGTCAAGATTACTGTTTTTAAGTCTTTCACAGCTTTGAATAATATCTCCTAAAGCCATATGGAGATTAGAAAAGAGTTCTTGCTTGTGTTGTTTGTTTTCTAAGGGAAGGTTGTACACAATTCTTAATATTTTCCAGAATTGATTTCTACCGGTACCGTAAAACCAATCATAGCTTGGGTCGAAATTAGCTTCTTTAGTTGTAAAACTACCCAGGAGCAAATACTTAGGATTTTTAGGTATAAAGATTCCGAATGGGTGTGTTTCTATCACAATTGGATAAATTATACAGTGCGGAGCAGCTGAGTCTGGAACCCCAGCATCCTTATAACTTTAGACTATGTCTCTGGAATTATTTTATATGTTATTTGGTCCGACCGTCGTGGTAACTCTGATGGATTGATGACAATGGTAGTTTTCCTTGACTCAATATAAGAAATAGGAGTGTCAGCTATTATCTCAATAAGAGATTTCCCAAATCTATCCAGATAGTCTTCGTTGAGGTCTATAGTTAATGTGTTTTTAGCGAATATTATGAAATCGCTTTTAAAAGCTTCAAGATATACAAAATGGTGTCTTAATTCGGCTTTTTCAATAAATTCTTCAAGTATTTCTTTAACATCTTCTGTTCGATCGATACTTGCATGAAGTGACCAGTTACAATAGACATTTAGTACCTTGTGCTGTTTTCGTAATGCGGGATCGAGTTCGAAAATTTTCCTAATTCTGGACAGAACATATACGACATTAGGTTCATCTGTTGCCCCGTTTTGTATTGCTAATATTAATTTATTCTTCAACTCTGTTCTCATATCATGTTGTTGGGGCGGAGGAGGCGAGATTCGAACTCGCGCGAGCTTGCGCTCATTTGCTTTCCAAGCAAACGGAATGGTCCACTATCCGACTCCTCCGAGACATTTGCCTATTTTAGCAGAAATTAATTAGGGCGTAACTGGTGGTGCGAAGAGAATATCTTTTAACTCAGATAGGGGGATTTCAACTGTTTGAGTACTAGCAAATTCTGGGGCTACGGTTCCGGGATTAAAAATTAATATCAAACTTTTGTTGTTTAAATTGAACAGTTGAAAGTTTTCTGCTTTTGGGCCTGCACCTTCATTTACAAAAAATGAGAGGCCTTCAATTGTCTTAAGTTCTGGTTTTGCTTCAAGATTTTTTTTCGCAATCTTGGAAAGAGTTTCAACGTAATTGCTGCCTGGAGTAAAAAGATCTGCTAATTGTAGCTCTTTTCCAGCTTGTACATCATAATTATAGACAAGGTTGTAGTTATTTGGATGGGCCATGCCAGGCTGTGAATCTAAAATCTTAAACCAGACTGAAACTACATTGTTGTTTGCGGAAGACACCTTATCTGTAATAACGAGCTCCGAAATTCCAGGAACTTCTGTGGTTGGTTGATTTGTATTTAAAGCCGTTTTAAATGCATTCACTTGTTTATCTACTAGTGATCTAATCCCTGCATTAATTGTTTCTTGTGTGGTTTGATTTCCGAGCCCAGAGACTTCTGGATAGCTGGCTTTTATTTCATAACCAATCGAGGCACTGGCATCACTAAGTGATTTATTAGTTGTAGTTACAGTTTGAGCTGGCATATTTTGCGTTGACTGTGGCCAAAAAGTGGGCCAAAAGGAAATTGTTCCTACAACAATAAGACCAACAATTAGGAGAATTACAATTATTAGATAGGTTCTTTCTTTCATTGACAGTTAAACGAGACTGATGGAGATGGTTGTGAGAAAGTACTGCAGTTACCACCTTGGCAGGTGGAATAGGAATACTGGGCATAATAGTTGACTGCTCTTGAGAAAAGGAAATTTGTAGTTAGTGATTGAGAACTATTTGGATTACTTGGTGAAACTGTGGAACTAAACATATCACTTGCTCCACTTGTTGAACCAATGGCAACTTGATACTGCTGAGCGTTTGGCAAATTGTTTTGAGTATTAAAGTTAACTGTAACTTGGTAGAGATTGTTTTGTTGATTGCCACAAGAAACATTAATTGTTCCAGAGCCGGGTGCCTGTGGTTGAGTTTGAGCATTGATTGTTAGCACTTCCCCGCTAGCTGGAGCGGTTAGAGTTAAGATTTGAGACTGGGAATAGGGTTGACCATTACTCCACAGATAACCTTGAATATCATAAGAAACTCCTGGAGTTGCTGCGTTATATGTCCAAGACATACCCTGACTTACTGATTGACCACTAGTTACATTATTAAAGGCTGTTGTTCCTGATTTTCTAACACCAAGACTAAAGGTCGGATTACTTGGCATACTACCATTAAAGGTCACAGTTCCTGAAACAGAAACTGCAGTTGGTGTTGGAGGAGTGGCTGTTGAGTTAATTGTGATCAACTCCCCTGCTGCTGGAGCAGTCATTACTTCAGGAGATGACAAAGTAATATTTGTTCCACTACTACTAACTAGGGCACCTCTAATATTGTAGGATGTTCCAGTTTCAGCACTGTTCCATGTCCAGGTTCCTCCGTCTTTAGCTGGAATTCCACTTGCTACTACTTGATAACTTGAAGTGCCTTGCTTTTGAGCAGAGATTGAAATTGTGCTTCCTGATGGAATAAATCCATTGAGGTTAATAGTTCCTGAAATTACAGAACTTGTAGGGCTAGTTGGTTGACTGGTGGAGTTAATTTCTAAGGCGATGTTTGATTGAGGGGCAACTGCGATTACTGCTTTTGAAGTGTCTGTTACATTATTGTTAACAACCATTTGTGCTTGGACTTGATAGGTTTCACCTGATGTGGCATTTGGGTATGACCAACTGGCACCATCTCTTGCCGCAAGACTGTCAACTGCTGTCACATAATTACCATTTGGCAAAGTGCGGACTTGGATTCTGGCATAGGCCCCTCCTGGGACATAACCATTCAAATCCAAAGTTCCACTTAGTGTTCCTTGAACAGCACCTTGGGTAGTTCTATGAATCTTTACAAAGCGGGCAACTAAGAAGAGACCTATAAATGCAACTACTCCGATTCCTAGACCAATTAAAATAATTTTTAAGGTTTGATTCATTAAATATTCAGTTCTTCGCTAATATTATTAGCTCTTAGTGGAAAGAATTTCAAGTGGTACAATCCGCCTTGAAGGCCCTCTATGACTGACCTTGAGCAAATTAAAGAGAAAGTGGACATTGTGGAATTTATTTCTGAGTATGTCCAACTTAAAAAAACGGGAGCTAACTTCAAAGGACTTTGCCCATTCCACGAAGAAAAGACGCCTTCTTTTGTCGTATCTCCTGAAAGGCAAATATGGCACTGCTTTGGAGGATGCAATGATGGTGGGGATGTTTTTAAGTTTCTTATGAGAATTGAAAACATCGAATTTGGGGAAGCTCTTAAAATTCTTGCAGACCGTGCGGGAATCAAAATTGAAAGAAGTGTTCAGGCTAGTCAAAAGGCAGATCTCAAAGACAAAATTTTTGAAATTAATCATTTAGCTGCGGAGTTTTATAACTATTTATTAACCACTCACCCACTGGGGGCAAAAGCCAGAGACTACTTTAGCGAAAGAAAGATTTCAGAAAACTCCTGGAAACTATTTCAACTGGGATATGCTCCCCAATCGTGGGATAACCTTTATAAGTTCCTTAGCAAGAAAGGATACAAGGAAGAGGAACTGTTTCAAGCAGGATTAGTTTCTAGATCTGGAATTGGAAATGTGTTTGACAGATTTAGAGGAAGAATGATGTTTACACTTAAAGACCCAAGAGGAAAGGTTGTCGGGTTTGCTGGGAGGCTCCTTGATCCAGATGCTAAAGAAGCAAAATATATAAACACAGCGGAGACTCCAGTCTATGTTAAGGGTGATGTTTTATACGCACTTGAAACAACTAAAGACGAAATTAAAAAGGAGGGTTTTGTAGTTATTGTTGAAGGAGAGATTGACGCAATTCAATCTTATCAAGCAGGTGTTAGGAACGTGGTTGCCATTAAAGGGTCTGCCCTAACTGATGGACAAATTAATTTACTTAAGAGATACACAGATACTTTGTATTTGTCACTCGATTCTGATTTTGCTGGAGATCAAGCAGCGCACCGTGGAATTGAGACAGCTGATAAAGCAGGATTTAATATTAAAGTAGTTACCTTCAAAGAAGCTAAAGACCCTGATGAACTAATTAAACTTGACCCAAACTTATGGAGAAATGCAGTCAAGAACGCAGTTAACTTTTATGATTACATAATTGATTCAGCTTGTGAGAAATATTCAATTGATGATCCACAAGGGGTTAAGAAAATTATTTCAGAAACCGCAAAGTTTATTGGTGTAATTGAAAACCTTGTTATTCGAGAACACTATTTAAAGAAACTGGCTGATAAGTTAAATGTGTCACTTGATAGCTTAGAAGCACAAGTGGACAAAGAAATCAGAAAATTAAAAGTTCCACAGGCAAATATAAATCAAGAAGTTAGCAGCGAACCACAAAGCAAAAGACCACGAGAAGAAATGATGGAAGAATATCTTATGGCAATGCTTCTTCAAGCACCAAACCCATCTGACTACCTAGTTATTTCAACAATTAGACTCAGTGCTGAGGATTTTATTAACACAGCTTTTGGAAAGATTTATCAAACAATGGTTACCTTTATTGATAACCCAAAATCTGATGTCGTTTTGACAACTGAAAAATTTGAAATCAATCAACTGGCGGTTTTAATTCCACCGGAACTTATGGATACATTTAATAGACTATATCTTTTAGAAATTAAGGTTGACTTCAAAGATTCAAATCATGTCCTTGAAGAAATTCAAAAAACCGTGTGGGAAGTCAAAGAACTTTCTTTAAGAAAGAGACTCAAGAATCTTAGTGGAGAAATCAAAAAAAACCCTGATGCGGAAAATCTGGAACAAGATTTCACAACAACAGCATCAAGACTTCAGGAACTATTGGAACAGAAGGCACTAGTCATGCAAAACAGCTCGGTATAAAATACAGATAAGAATGAAAGATTACAAAGTTATTTCTTCAAAAACCGTTTTTGACAGCACGAAAATTCGAGTTGATAGTAGAAAAATAGAACTACCCAATGGAAAGGTGGTGGAGTGGAACGTGGTCGTTTTTCCGGGGATAACTACTGGGGTCCCGATTAGAAATGGCAAGGTATTAATGGTTAAAGAATGGCGACAGGGGCCTGAGACATATTTAACTCAATTTACTGGAGCTAGAACACCTCATGAAAGTGATGAGGAAAATTTGTTAGAGCTAAAAAGAGAACAAAAAGAAGAAATGGGAATAATTGGTGGTAAATATGAAATGATTGTTAAAGTGGCAATGGGCCCTCATATCACAGGCTTCAAAACAATTTACTTTATCACTGATTTTGAGGTTGGGGATACGGCTAGAGACGAGGATGAACTCCAAGAACTTATTGAACTACCTATCAAAGGACTTTACGATGAACTTGTTAAAAACCACGTGGTGATTGGCGACACGCTCTTAATTGCAAAAATACTAGAGGAGAGGTATAATAGTTAGGCATTTCAAGAGGCGGACAGAGATATCAAGCTCTAATTACCTCGAGATCCTTGTTTAAATATATGGCCACTAAGGCAGTTAAAAAGGTTACTAAGTCTCCTAAGAAAGAATCCCAAGCAAAATCAGATCTACCAGTTGGTGCTTTAGAGCTTCTTAAAAAGGGTAAAACAGCTGGTTTTGTTACTCAAGAGGAAGTTCTTGCCGTTTTTCCTAAGGCTGAAGAGCATATTGATGAGCTTGACGAATTCTATGACAGACTCATTAACGCTGACGTTGATATCTTCGAAACAACTGCGGAAGACATGGAAGAGGCACAAAAAAGTGCCACGGACCTTGAAAAAGAGCTTGGAGCAATTGCCGCACTTGATGAAAGTGGAGCAACAGACCCAGTTCGAATGTACCTTAAAGAAATTGGCCGCATTCCCCTTTTGAATGCCAAAGAAGAAGTCGAACTAGCCAAAAAGGCAGAAAAGGGTGATAAAAAAGCCAAGGACAAGCTCATTTCTTCAAATTTGAGACTCGTTGTGTCAATTGCCAAAAAATACCTTGGACGAGGAATGACCATGCTTGACCTTATACAGGAAGGAAATCAAGGACTTATAAGAGCTACAGAGAAATACGATTGGAGACGAGGATTCAAGTTCTCAACTTATGCTACTTGGTGGATTAGACAGGCAATCACTAGGGCAATTGCTGATCAAGCTAGAACAATCCGAATTCCAGTTCACATGGTCGAGACTATTAATAGATATGTGAGAACTAGGAATAGAATGACTGCTGAACTGGGACGTGATCCACTTCCTGAAGAAATTGCTAAAGAGTTGGAACTGGACGTATCAAAGATTCATGAGATTCAAAAGATTTCTCAGGAACCAACATCACTTCAAACAAAGATTGGTGACGAAGAAGATTCTCAACTTGGAGATTTTATCGCTGATGAACACATCCCATCCCCTTATGAACAAACATCAAAGGCCCTTCTTAAGGAACACCTTGATGAAGTGCTAGCCACTTTAAATGACCGTGAGAAAAAGGTTCTCATCATGAGATTTGGACTTGAAGACGGAAGACCAAGAACTTTGGAAGAAGTGGGTAAAGCATTTGGTGTTACAAGAGAACGTATTAGACAAATTGAAGCTAAGGCAATCAGAAAATTGAAGCATCCTTCCCGTTCCAAAAAACTAAAAGATTATCTTGAATAATTAAGGTTTAAGACTTAAGGTTTAAGGATTAATGTTTAATAGCAAACAAAAATATTTGGCGTATTTTGCACTCTTGGTTGCCTGGATAGCAATGCTCGGGAGTTTATTCTTCAGTGAAATTTTGAAATACCCTCCGTGTGTGCTGTGTTGGTACCAGCGAATTGCCATGTATCCTTTGGTTGTAATTCTTTCCGTCGGGATTCTGCGAAAAAACAAAGATCTTCCTTTATATGTCTTGCCGCTTTCTGTAATTGGACTTTTAATCGGGATTTATCACAACCTGCTTTACTACAACATAATTCCAGAAGCCGCGGCACCGTGCATAAACGGCGTGTCGTGCACCACAAAATTTGTTGAATATTTCGGTTTCGTCACCATTCCCTTCTTGTCCATGATTGCATTTTTGGTAATAACAGTGGCGATGGTCATTTTTTGGAAACTTCAAAAGAACTCCCAAAATAAATAGTAGGTAGATTAAAGCTTACTGAGGTGCTAAAATTCCATCTGACAAGTTAATATTCCTCTGTAGCTCAGTTGGTAGAGCGCTTCGCTGTCTAAGTTTGGCAGCCTCTTGCAGCAATGCATGAGTGAAAATCGGGCTAATTCGGGGAACTCCCGCCACAAGCAGGACAATCCCGAGCTAAGTGTCCGACCTTGTGTCGGACTAAATGTGTAGAGACTATATACCCGACTCCGATGTCACATCGGAGATGAGATAGTCCAAGCCTTAGAGTAATTTAAGGGTTCTTGTAACGAAGATGTCCTAGGTTCGAGTCCTAGCGGAGGAGCAAAGTTAGATTTTTAGAGTAAAAAGAGTCCATTTGGCTTGATTTATAGCCCTCTTTTTCAGGTTCGAACGTTGGTGAAATCTCCACAACTTTGTTTTTGGCAAATTCTATAAACTGTAATGGTTTTTCCAGGTCTACACCCACAACTCCGTCTTTTAAAGTAAAGTTCGAACCGATTCCTAATAATATTTGTTTCTTAGTTGCAATGTTTCCTTCCGTAAACCAACGACGGGCGTAACAAGCAAAGTTAAAAGTCTTTTCTGTTAGCTCTAGCCATTTATCTATTCGTCCGTCCGTATCTTGAAGTTTCTCCATTAACTTAGACTTTTCAGCGAGCAGGGATTCTTTTTGATTTTTAAATTCTTCATCTGAAAGTAATTCATTATTAGAATTTTGTGATGATATTTTCAGTTTAACTAAATTATCTATTCGTTTCACACAATCGTCGTACGCTTTTTGTTGGGACTGAATGATTGAATCTCTATCTTCGGTTTCAATTTCTGCTACTTCACTCAGATGCTTAATAGCCCAATCTTTAAAACCTTCTGAAATTTGAATATTTTCTAATAATGAATCGAGTTGCTGTTCTAACGATTCGATTCTGATAGCTCGTTGAGTACAAGACTTTTTCTTTCGTTTTGTGCAATGGTAGTAGGTGTAGTGAAGTCGAGTAGGATTATTCATATCCGTTATCAAGGTTTGACAACGGGGACATCTAACTTTATTTAATGATGCAAACTTACATTTACAGTGAGAACATATTATTTGAAACTTTTCTTCTGCCGTTATCATCGCACCACATTCACCACATTTGAATAATCCAGTGAATGCAAACTCATGTGTTCTTGGCCTTGGACGTCCTTTATTGCCTAAATAAGCTTGAACTCTATCAAACTCATCTTTTGAAATCATTGGTTTATGTTTGCCCATATACCAGTTACCTTGATATTCAAATTCCCCGTAGTAAAAAGCGTCGGTAAACATTTTGTAAATATGACTTCTTGACATCGGCTTCCCGCCAATCCTTTTGTGTTTTGGAGTGCGATAGCCCCAATCGTCGTTTAAAGTTCTAAGAACTTGTAGTGGACTATAAATCCCAGTTAACATCATATCCCAAGCTTTACGAATAAGTGGAAATCTGTCTGGGTCGGGCAATATTGTTTTATTTCCTTTTTCTGCATATTTATCATTCGCATAACCTGCTTTTGCACCACTCGGCAACCACCCTTTTTCCGCCTTTGACTTTAATCCTCTTTTTACATTTTTCGATAAGTCATTTATGAATTGGTTAGCCATACCAAACTCGATATACATGAGGAAAATATCTTCTTTGGTAAATGTTTTTGAAGGGGTGACAATTTCTAATCCAAGTTCGTTAACAGCCCAAATAATGACGCCGCCATCTTTGCCGTTACGAGCAAGCCTTGATAGATTCCAGCATAAGACACCCTTTATTCCGCCTCTTTCAATAAGGTCAACCATCTTATTAAACTCGCTTCTGCCAGGGATTTTTGCACTCCTTGACTCAGAAAACGAGACTGGTTCAGGTATACCTAAGCGAGTTCTTAATAAGTGAATTTCTTTAAGTTGATCTGGAATAGATGCAATCTGTCTATCTTCGGTCTCACTGGATTTTCGTGCGTATGTAAGGTATCTATTCATTTGTAGTTTAGGACTTATCGTCTTCATTCTATCATTTTTATAATTATTCTTTTAATACTTCTTTTATTCTTAATACTTCTTATGCATCAAATTACCGTTATGGATATTTGATATTGGTTCAGGCTGATAACCGTTATCAATCTTTGACACTGGTTGTTTCATAAAGCTTTGTGAATTAGTGCCGCGAATTAAATCATTTTCTAAAATTAAGTATTCTGCATTTTCAAATCTTCCATTCTCGTTTCTTTCGACCGTTTGAATTAACCAACCGTGTTTTATTAAGATTTGAATTTCTTTTTTAACAGTGTTGACACTAAGTTTTGAGTCATAGGCGATTCTTTTAAGACTTGGGAATGCAACATTGTTCTTATTCATATATGTTCTTATGACGAAAAATACACCAAAAGCGCGTGCGCCAACTTGCCTCATGTGTCCATCTCTAACTACGGAAAAATTGACCTTTACCCAAAGGAATCTATATGCCAACTCTTTTGTCTGTTTGGCATTTTCATTTAAACGTCTTATGACGTCTGGTAGAGTTTTATCAATTTTATCCATATCCATATACGCGCCACGTGTCGCGGTTTTAACTTGAATAAA
Organism: uncultured Gammaproteobacteria bacterium; assembly: GCA_964576435.1. GTDB lineage: Bacteria > Patescibacteriota > Microgenomatia > JAMCZE01 > JAMCZE01 > CAZNUP01. The sequence continues at coordinate 164,734 of CAZNUP010000001.1, read as the reverse complement.
TCAAGTCTTTCAGAGTTCTAATAGCGTCAGTAAACGACTTAACTTTAGAAACAGCTTGGTTTTTCCAGTAAAGACTTACAAGTTCTTCGCACTGCTCTTTATTAGTAAATGAGAACCAGCAGACCTTGCCTTCTCTTTCAACCCCATGTAGTTCCAATCCTTCTCCGTAAAGATAAGCGGCTAGGTATAGATCTTTAACTCGATAGTTATTCATTTGCATAGTCATTTTTCTTTATTGGTTTATAAACGATGGAAATCAATTTGAGTAAATTCATGCCTAAGCGGTCGGCTTCTTGGACAGAAATATTTACTCGGTATTCTTTGAAATAGAGTTCTTGAAATTCCTTTATTGCATTGGAAGAAAGACGCAAGGGAAGCGTGTTTGTATGAAGACTTTTCTGATTTGATTTGTTCTCAATATCCATATTTGCGCAAAAAAAAGACCGCTAAATACAACCGTTGTATCTAGCAGTCAATATCGCGCAAAGAGAACAAATCTCTAGCGGGCTAAGGTGTTTGGAAAAAGATTTCCAACACGCAACTTACATTTATACTAACAAATCATTTATGAAAATACAAGATTAGGCCGTCAGATCGATTAAAAGTGCGACACGTGGCGCACTTTGGAAGTTAGTATCCTAGCTTGGTTAGGATTTCTTGTCGTTTGATTTTAAGTCTATTAAATTCTTCGGTATTCTTTTTTGCTTCCAATGTTACTGCTTGAATTGTTCCGCTGTCACCCTGTGAAATTGCATAGAAGGCCGCTGAAGATAATTCAGAACTCTTTACAGCTATTACAAATGTCTGGTCGTCCACTTCCTTTAGCTCTCTCCAAATAGAAAGATTCTTTTCGACCTCTACCTCTTTTATTTGAGGCGCTTTACTTAATGTTGTGCCAAAAAGTGTTCCTAAAAGGAAGACAATAATCGAAAGACCTAGTGCAAAAGCAACTTTCTTGCTCTGGGTTGGGGTAATAGGCTGTGTTGAATTAAGACTCATCGTCATCATTGTATCACAAAAGAGACTTATCGTCTCTGGATACATAGTCTTCCTTTAGAGACCATATAAGCATGGAAGATATACGAGCCAAATTTGGCAAACACCTTCGAAAGTTACGGGAAGGTAAAGGACTTACACAGGAAGGACTTGCAGACCTTGCAGGCCTTCATTTTACCTATATTGGTCAGATAGAGAGGGGTAAGCGTAACCCTTCACTTATCAATCTAGAGCGCCTGGCAAAAGCTCTGAAAATTGATGCAGGCGAATTGCTTCCGTTCTAAGCACTAAGGCGAGTATAATATGTCTTGAAACTGCCCCTTCTAGTAGGGGTTTTTTCGTATATGGATATGAGAATAACTGCTAAGGATAATAAGTGGCAAGAAGATCTTTACGAAAAGGCTAAGAATTTAGCTGGTAAGCGCTACACCCCCGAAATAAACGTTAATTTACCGATAACCCAAACATTTGATGGCTTGGCAAGGAACCAGTTTTTTTACGATAGGGCTAGAAAACTTTTTGGAGAACTACGCAAAAGCAGAAAAGATATTTTTCCTAGAACTAATCCTGAATTACTCGGCATTGAACTTATAAACTTCGATTATTGTTTCGAAGAACTACTTAGTTTGATAGGTAACGTTAAAGAATATTCCACTTCTAAAATTCACTGGGAAGAAATTAAAAAAACCGCGAAAAAGTTAGAAGAATATAGCTGGAATCTTCAAGATAAAATTTATAAAGTCCAAAAAAGTCCTGACAACGAAAAGAAAGAAGAACACTCGGAAAAGATCTTCGGTTCAGAATCCCATTATCTTAGTAGGTTCAGAAGTCCGCTTCATAACTTAAATGAATTATCCGATTCTGATGCGGCGGTATTGTCTAACCACCCTTTCCTGCTATTGATGGGTGTTACTGGGATAGGAAAAACTCACCTTCTTTGCGACTTAGTAAATAACAGAATTGAATCTGGTGCCTTTAGTTTTATTACTTTAGGACAAGAAATTAACGCGACCGACGATATATGGAAACAACTTTTAAAACAGAATAATGACCACAGGATAAAATCAAAAACAGAGCTTCTAAAGAAGTTCGATAGACTTGGTGAGAAGACAAAATCACGTTTTTTTATAATCATTGATGCATTAAACGAATCTGAAAACCCCACATTTTGGAAAAAGAGTCTACCTGTTCTTCTGAAAGATATAAAACACTATCCAAACATTTCTTTAATAATAAGTGTTAGAAACGGATTCGAGAAAGAGGTTCTTACAACGAAGATTCGTAAGCAGTTCCATGAGGTAGAACATGTGGGTTTCAGGTTTAGAGAGTGGGAAGCAATAAAAGAGTTTTTTACAGAGTTTGGATTGCCCTTACCTGAAATTCCATTAATTGATCCCGAATTTTCCGTCCCCCTTTTCTTATTACTTTTTTGTAAATCACGACAAAAACGAGCTAAGAAGAAAGGCAAGCAACTCTTTAGAGGACATGAAGGTTCAACGTCAATTTTTGAAGATTTTATTAAAGGTGTTTCTGAAAACGTTGGTAAAGAATTTAAAATCGGTTCAGCGGGGGACGTATGGGTTAAGTTAATAAAACCTCTGGCTGAAGGCATGGTAAATGGTAGGGGGAATAAAGATAAGATTAGCGAAGGACAATTTAAAAAGTTCTTAGCTAAAGAATTGCCAGGCGTCGACTTTGTATTACTTACTTCTAGTTTGGAGAAAAATCATTTACTTATTAGAGTTCCTCATTATGGAAAAAAAGGCAATAGAACAGGGTTTGATTACAGATTTACCTACCAAAGATTTAGCGACCATTTAATTTCTCGCTACCTAATGAACAAGTACGCAGATAAGAATAAATTTGGAGAAGCAGGTGCTAAAAATAATATAAAAAAGGCATTAAGAAAAACAGGAACGATAGGCAGACATTTTTATGACTATTCTTTCAAAGGGGTAATGAATGCGTTATCAATTCAAATCCCTGAATGGCTGAACGAAGAATTAATTGATTTGGCACCATGGGCTCAACAGATTCTTGAAGAACCTTTTTTGGAAAGCATTATTTGGCGTAAGCCCGATGCCTTTTACCTGAATAGTAAAGGACGGCCTGTAAAGACGATTAATATAATCAACAGATTGGTTCTACCCTTCGACGAAGGTCACTCTAAGTTCTTTTCTACTGTTCTAAACGTGGCTGGTGTGCCAGACCACCCGTTCAACGCGCTAAAGCTACATAGTTACTTGATGAACCTAGGAATGGCTTCAAGGGATAACCTATGGTCTTCGACTTTCCTTCATTACAACTACGGGAACAACGGTTCTGTCGATAGATTATTGCATTGGGTACTATCTGCAAGCTTTAACAAAGCTATTTCTAGTCAATCTAAGTTATTAATGGGGATAATATTAACTTGGTTTCTTGCAACGTCAAACCGTTCGATTCGAGACAAATCGACTAAAGCATTAGTAATTCTTTTAGATAATTCACCAGAAGAACTACTTGAACTTAATAACATATTTAGCGGTGTAGATGACCCCTATATTTTAGAGAGATTGTATGCCGTGACATACGGTGTTGTTTTACGTTTGAATCATTATAAAGACCCTTCTTTACCAAAAATGGGAAAAGTAATCTATGAAAGTGTCTTTTTGGCAAAAAAGTCTGTGTCACATATCCTTATTAGAGATTACGCAAAGTGCATACTCGATTTATTGGCAAAACAAAAGGCTTATGTCATACCTGATCTAACAAAAGTAAGTTCTATTCAAAACACTAAATGGCCTAAAAGACTACCCACAATGAAGGACTTAGAAGATAAATTTGAACCGAAGGCTTTCAGTTGGGATAAAGCGTCTTATGAAGATCGAGGCGTGAGGGCAATATGGAACTCCTTTGATGGTATTGCAGACTTTTTCAGATATGTTGTTGAACCTGCCATAGGTCATTGGACGGCTATTAAAATGTATGAGCCCTGTCCGCCCACGCTTAAAGAACTTGAAAATAGTTTTGAAGCAAGTTTAAATCGCGCACAAAGAAAATCGTACAAACAAATCAAAGAATTCAGGCCTTTTATTAGTATATTAAGTTATCTTAAAGAAGAAGGCGAAAATCAAACAGAAGAAGAAAAGAAAAAAGCCGCAGAGGAAAAAAGGCTCGCGAATGCAATAGAGTCTGTAAAACGAGATTTTTGGCGCTCATTAGGCGTAGATCAAAAGAAACAATACCAGAAAATTCAAAAACACCCACGAACTCGTCGTGGAGTAAGCTTTAACCCTGAAATTGCCAAACGCTGGATAATTAAAAGAGTATTTGAATTATATGACCCAAAACTCCATGGATATTTTGACGGCATGCGAGCTACACATTATGACAACGGTAGAGATGACCACCCAATAGAAAGAATTGGTAAAAAATATCAATGGATTGCCTTACATGAGTTGATTGGTTATCTTGCTGATAACTTTAGGTTTCTCGAAAAGGATTACCCGCCAGAATGTGGTAACTATAAAGGTGCTTGGCAAATTAACATTCGAGATATTGATCCTACTTGCATAGCACTACACAAGCCAAGTTTTGATAATTCCCCATGGCAACCCAAATACGACGCCTGGAAAGCGAAAGAATCGAGCGAAAAATGGATTAAAAGAAGGGCTGATTTACCTGACCCGCTATTACTCACGGCTTATAAAGACCCCGACGGTACTGAATGGTATATTCTGAATTCTTACTTTAAATGGGAACAAGATACGCCACCAGAAGAAGAAAAATATGAATTTCCTAGCAGAGATATATTTTACTTGCTTTACTCGTATTTGGTAAAGGAAGATACCGCGGAAGATTTTTTTAAGTGGTTTGAAAGACAGAATTTTTATGGAAGGTGGATGCCCGAAGTTCGAGATGGTTCAAAAGAATGTTTCTTTAGGGAATATCCCGATTCAGAGATTTATCAAGCAATTTATTCCAGCTATGACACCCCACCCGATGGTTGGATTACAAAAGTATGGGCGCGTATGGGTAGAAGCAAAATGCCGCATGGCATTATGGAGGTTAATGACGAGTTTTCAATCACAAACGCAAGTAGAGACAAGTCAGTTGAAGAATCGTTTAGCATTTCGTTACCTTCTAAGTGGCTAGTCGAAGGCATGAAAATCAACCATGCGAATCAAGATGGTTTTTGGGTAAACAATAAAGGCGAAATAATTTGCGGTGACCTATCCTTAAATGAAGGCGGTAAGTCAGTGTTAGCGGTTAAAAAGGGGAAATTCTTAGAGTTCCTTAAAAAGAATAAATTGTCATTAGTTTGGACTTTAGTTGGGGAAAAAGCGGTATTGGGTGGCGGACATGGCAATGGGAAAATTCAACAAATTTCAGGTGCTTATATCTTAAATTGCGATGGAACAATAACAGGTAAGTTTAAGTTAATAGCCGAAAAAGACCGTCATTAGGCTAGAGACCCATGAGAATGCTCATAATATTTTTATGTTCTATCAAAAAAGTGCAATTTTTAGCCTTAAAAACGAGTATTTCTATAAATATTTAAAAGGACAAATACACGGGTATACACGGGTTATAATATGATTATGTATATGGAATGGATACAAGCAAATTATGGTTGGATTTTAAGTTTGATAGTACAAAGCTTTATTGCTTATCATATATTCTTTTTGTCAAAAAGACTGTCGACTAAATCAAAATTAGAACACAGAGAGAAGCTCAAAGAACAGGCTGAGAAGATTTTACGCGATATTCATAGTAAGGGATTAAGTCCAAAGGTTTATCTAGTTAATATTAATAGATATTTCAAAGACTATCCCTCTAATAAGGAAAAAAGATTCTCTGGCTACTCACACATTCGAGCAGATATTAAGGCAACTAGATTTGATGGCATTGAATTCTTTGCTGAAATGCCAAAAGAAGTATACAAAAAATCAGATTCCAGACTTACCTTCAAGGGAGAAAAGAAAAACAAACTATTTAATGTTTACCCTGTTGGAATTATTCCTTATGAGTGGATAGAGTATATTGACCCAGAAGGTGACGAATATGGATATGTCCCACTAATTTATTGTCATTTTAAAGGTAGAACACACTGGAAGTTTTGGAAAAGATTATTATTTTTTGGTTACCCCTACAAGTACATGCAATTTTATAAACTAAGTGATGTGTACGATAAGAAGAACGACCCCTACGATATGAAATACGCTTACATATCAGAGAAGATTTCAAATAATTAAGACGGCATATATAGTGGGACTAGTTGTTTTTGGTTGAGAAAGTAAGTTCTCTCATCTTCTATGAGGCGGAGCGAATAGTCCTTATTAAAAACGACTAAAGTCTAAGGAGATGTATTTGGAACGAAAATGGATAAAATCGGATGCAAGAGATTTATCGGAGAAACAAATTTGGGTAAAAAAACAACTTCAAATTGATAGACGACTCCGGAAGTTTAACGACGAAACTCGTCAAAAAATTGCACTCATAATTGCAGACTCGTATTTGTCTGTGTCTCAAGAAAGAAAGATTGAAAACTGTAAAATAGAGGCTTCGAGACAACGAATAATGGAAGAAAATGATGTGAAAGCACATCTTGTTGTACCTCGTAATTTTAAGAACCGTCCAAGTATTATTTTTTCAGAACACTTTTTGATACAAACGGCTCGAAGTCTAGACAACCCGATAACTTCCTGGCATGCGGAAAATCAACTACGAGAAGCTATGGCGCACGAGATATATCATCTTTGGCAGTTAGGTAGATTTAAACGGACTCTTATGAGAGCTGCGGAAGAAAAACCACCCGAGTCCTATCACCTTGTCGAAAGAGGTGCCCGATTGTATTCGGTAAAGTATTTAGAAAAGAGAAGCAATGGCATAGAAGGATTTAAATCCAAAATGTTTGCGAACTTGCAAAAACTTAATTATAGATTTTGGGACTTCGGAAGACTAACTCTTAGGGAGCTGGATCTAGGGATTATCAAATTAACAATTGGAAATGACTAGAAGAACTTGGATTTATGCGAAAGGTTCGTAAATCACCCAACTAGCGATCCTAATGAAAATTTCCACGACATGTTAGAATAATTAAATGAGTAGACTAATTACATGCATCTGGTTTGTTAACAACAATGGAGAAGAGGCAGCAAAATACTACATAGATACTTTTAATTCAGCTCCTGGTAATCATGAAGCAAAACTTGGAGATATCACAAAAGTTCCCAAAGCAACTGAAAAAGTTTCTGGTAGACCTGAGGGCTCTATCATGACTGCTGAGTGTGAACTTGATGGAATTAGTTTTATGCTTCTTAATGGTGGTCCTTTTGGTGAGTACAAACTTAATGGATCTACATCTTTTATGGTTGAGTGCGAGACGCAAGAAGAAATTGATTTCTTTTGGGAAAAACTTTCAGCTGACCCTTCCGCTGAACAGTGCGGATGGTGTAGAGACAAATTTGGTATCACGTGGCAGATAACCCCAAGGATTTTGGATGAGCTTATGAGAGATCCTCAAAAAGCTGATGCTGTTAGTGCTGCTTTTTTGCCAATGAAGAAACTTGACCTAGAAACAATTAAAAGGGCTGGTGAATAAAGAAATATTAATAATCCCCGATTAGCCGATTGTTCTTTCACCAGTTTTTCTTCTGTTATCGGAGTCAATCACCCTTTGACCAACAATAAGGTCTTGTTTGGTCTGTTGGGAGAGTGAAAGTTTAGAGATTTCTTTTAGAGTGAACCAGGCGAATGTTTGATTTAATATTTCAGGAAAATCTTTTAAACTTTCGACTTCGGCATACGAGACAAAATTGTCCCGGCCCAAGTCACGTTGGTAGTAATCATAGATATGGTGAATAGAAAGTGTTTGAATCTCGAGATTTAGCTGTTTTTGCACTAAATTCTTGAAGCTTTGGGCACTAAATTTGGTAAGACATTTGGAGCCCATCAGCTTCCAATTGGAAGGCCCACTTTCATGGTCTTTTTGAAGAAGGAACCGAGCAGAATCTGCGTGGTATAAAAACCCAATAGAAAATGATTGTTTATTAATTTGTTTTATTATAGTCCTCTTAGAAATTGTTTGGGTGACCAAGTTGGGGTATCTGCTTTTTTTGGACTTAGACTCTTCTAAAGCTAGACAGTACGATGGTCACCATCCGAATAGGTCATTTGAACCTATGATATTATTCTTTTATGGATGTAATGGAATTTTCTCAAAGGACAAAGGCGGAAGCTGACAGCCTTTTAGCTTATGGGAATGTTTTGGAAACTCTCTCCAAATATGGAAAGGTGATTTTAAGTGGTAGTTATAGCTACGACTTGATGTGGGGACCGGACATTGACATAACTGTTTTACCTAGTGACCCCGAACAAGCTTCGCATAAGGCTTTAAACGATTTTATTAATCAAGGGAAATTTCGAAAATATCAATTTGGGGATTTTATTAAATTTCCACTTGAGGGTAGACCTCAGGGTACTATTATTGTCCTCATACATGAATTTAAAGGCAGAAAATGGGAAATAGAAATATGGTTTGATAAAAAATTACCAAGTGGGGATGTTGATGCAAAACTTGAAAAGTTGTTGAGGAATGTATCTAGTAAGCAAAAGGAGACGATATTAAACTTAAAACATCAGCGCGAGATTAGTAATACATCCAAACATAAAATTGATAGTCCGACAATTTACAAAGGAGTTTTGATTGAGGGAAAAACTAGTATTCAAGATTTCTAATAACTATTAAAATAAGGGAGACTTAAAGAGATTTTTTAACCTGAAGAAGAAATACACCTAGAACAATTAAGAATAGTGGTAAGAGATAGTTGTTGATTTCGGCTGCAATACTTACAACTCCAGTTACATTTCTGAATCCACCAATGAAACCAAGAATAGCTGTTAATAAAGCGAGGTAGCCAAGATATTTTAATTTACCTTTTATTGTTATAAGAGCGAGTCCAATTGTTAGAAACCAAATATTGAGAGTTAACTCTCCTAGGAATTCGCCAATGTAGTTTCCTAGATAAGAATTTAGACCTAGGAAAACTGCATTAATAATTTCTTTTTGACTAGTTGTTGCTGTTACAAATTTTTCCGCTAATACCCAATTGATACTTGGCCAGCGCAGGAGGCCCAGCATATTTGCAAATGCAGAGATTGTGGCAAAAACTAATCCAGCTACAGCTAGAGAGTTAAACTTATCTTTTAAATACGAATAGGTTCCAAGTGCTGCAAAGATGAGAGTTAATGGGAGAAAAGCGTAGATAGCCCAGACTGTACGCATTTCTTGGCCGCCCGCAATAACCTTGGGTAATACATGATAGGCGTCACCATCCAAAATATCTGGATAATGAAAATTAATTGCCAGGTATGTGAACACTCCCACAAAAGCGATACCCCCGAAAAGTGAAAAGAGTCCTCCAATTTTGACCATTCTTTCGACCATATTTTCATTTTAACAGGACAGGTAAGGTAAGAGTAGCAAGAGTGTGATATACTGCTCGCATAGTCCAGGGTTAATTAATTATTCTAAAAAAATATATGACAGGGACAATCAAAACCAAAACAGATCGAGGTTTTGGATTTATCGCCAGAGAAGGCGAAACAAAAGATCTTTTCTTTCATTCGAAAGATTTGGTCGGTGTTACTTTTGAAGCTTTGCAAGTTGGCCAAGCCGTTACTTTCGACGTCGTTGACGGAGAAAAAGGGCCAAGTGCTAAAAACGTTAAATTAGCTTAAGGCTTATTTAAGAAAACTCCGAGTTACAAAGGGTGCTCGGAGTTTTTTGTTTTTTGATATACTCCACAGATGAATTCCTTCAAAAATGTTGACCAATACATAGCTTTGGCTCCAAAAGAAATCCAAGGAAGACTTCAAGAAATTAGGAAAATTATAAAGGACGTGGTCCCCAGTGCTGAGGAGAGAATTAGTTATTCAATGCCTGCTTATAAATATCATGGGTGGCTTGCCTATTTTGCTTTTTGGGAAAAACATATTGGACTTTATGGAATAAAAGAACCGGTTAGAAAAGAGTTTGAAAAGGAACTTAAGGGATATGAAATGACCAAAGGCACAATTCAACTGCCTCTTAGTGAGAAATTGCAAACTGATCTAATAAAAAAATTGATTAAGGGACAAGCTAAATTAAACGAAGACCTTGATGGTTTAAAAACTATCAAAGGGTAAGTTAAAATAGGTATATGAAACCAAACCCAGTAGTTCATTTTGAGATGCCAGCGTCTGACAAAGCTCGAGTAGTTAAATTTTATGAGGAAGCGTTTGGATGGAAAATGCAAATTGCTGGTGAAGAATACGGCGGATATGTAATGGCCCAGACCTCTGATACTGACGAGAACGGAATGGTTAAAACTCCTGGAACAATTAATGGTGGGTTTTTTCCAAAAGCCGATAAACCTGGATTTCAAATGCCCTCAGTTGTGATTGCAGTTGAAGACATTAACACCAGCATGGAAATGGTAAAGAAGGCGGGAGGAAAAATCTTGGGAGAACCTATGGATATTCCGGGAATTGGAAAATACGTCGCAATTGAAGATTCTGAAGGAAATAGAGTGGGAACACTTCAACCAAATCCACGTGGATAATATCTAAATTTAGCTTACGGCTAAATATGGGGCACTACTCCTAGGGAATAGCTCCAACAAATTAAAATATAGCCAATTCAAACCTAGAGATTTATTTTTTTAAACTTGGATTTATAAACGTACAAATAGTTACTTCTAGTAGAAATGGGTGTCAAACCACAAAAATTGAATATCTTTTGTATAGAAAATATTTTATCAAGTTGTTAAAATATATCTATGGTTAAGCAAATATTTGTTAATCTTCCTGTTAAAGATCTTTCTAAAACAATGAACTTTTGGACGAATCTTGGGTTTAGCTTTAATAAGACATTTACTGATGAGAAGGCAGCCGCTTTGACTTTAGGTGACAATATCTTTGCAATGCTTCTCAAAGAAGAGTTTTTTAAAACTTTTACAAATAAAAATATTGTTGATAGTTTTCAAAACGTTGAAGTTATTAATGCCATTTCATTTGATAGTAAAGAAAAAGTTGATGAACTTAGTAAACTTGCAGTCGAAAATGGTGGAAAAATAAACAGGCCAGTTGATGATTATGGATGGATGTATTCACAAAGTATCTCTGATATCGATGGACATATTTGGGAACTAACTTATATTGATGAAACTAAAGCACCAAAGTAGTGATAGAATAAAATTATATGATTAATTTAAATTCAATAATGATCGGGTCAAGTCAGCCAAAAGTGTTATCAGAGTTTTATACAAAAGTCCTTGGCATGGAACCTATGATGCAAGATGGAGATTGGACAGGATGGAAAGCGGGAGACACATTTTTCTCAGTGGGTCCACATTCAGAAGTTAAAGGGCAATCAAAAGAACCAGCACGAATGATGTTTAATTTTGAAACAAAAGAAGTTAAAGAAGAGTTTGACAGAATGGTTAAAGCAGGTGCAATTTCAGTTAAAGAACCTTATGAAATGCAAGGTGCTTGGATTGCAACTCTTTCTGATCCTGATGGAAACTATTTCCAGCTTATGACCCCTTGGGAAGGACAATGACACTTCACTATCCTAAAAATTTAAACTTAAATTTAAGGCGCAGAAAAAACGGTGATAGCTTCAGTTTTGTAGATGAAGACGGAAAAGTCGTTTCTGAAAAAGATAGAGAAAGAATTTTAGAGTTTGCAATTCCACCCGCTTGGACTGAAGTTTTAATTGCATCTGACCCACTATCTTATATTCAAGTTATTGGAACCGACGCAAAGAGGCGGAAACAATATATTTATCACCCAGACCTAGTTAAACACAACCAGAAGCACAAGTTTGAACAGATGGTGAGTTTTGGTGAAGCACTCCCAGAACTCAGAAAAACAGTTGATGGACACATGAAAGACCCAACTTTAACTAGAAATAGGATAGTTGCTACTGTCGTGTGGCTTCTTGAACATACATTTATAAGAGTTGGGAATAAAGTTTATGCTGAAGAGAATCAATCTTATGGACTTACCACAATGAGAAACAAACACGTTGATGTTGTGGGAAACAAAGTGACATTTAGCTTTAGGGGGAAAAGTGGAGTCGATCATGAACTTGGAGTAACACACCCAACTGTAGCTAAAACAGTTAAGAAATGTATTGATTTGCCTGGGTATGAACTTTTCCAATATATAGATGAGAATAAACAACCACAAACAATTGACTCAGCTGATGTAAATGAATACTTACAAACCTATGCGGGGTCTGATTTTTCAGCAAAAGATTTTAGAACCTGGGGAGGAAGCGTTATGGCTGGTGAATCACTTTACACCAAGGGTAACGGAGAGGATGCTAAAGGGATAAAAAAGAACATAATTGACGCTGTATCTGAAGTCTCGAAGCTTCTTGGAAATACAAAAACGGTTTGCAGGACTTATTACATTCATCCAAAAATAATAAAAAGCTATGAAGGGAAAGAACTAATACCTCACTTTGCCCACTCACTTAAAAGACAGCCTAAAGACAGGTTTGACCTTAAGCGAGAAGAATATGCAACTTGGAGCTTGATTAAAGGAAACTAATTAGACTAATATAAATTATATGGAACTTGGAAACTTCTTCATGGTACCAATTAACTATTTTGCAATTCTTCTTTGTGGGGTAGCTGCTATGATCCTTGGATATTTATGGTATGGTCCCCTATTTGGCAAGAAATGGTCGAAGATGGTTGGACTTACTAAAGAAAAGGAGGAGACTACTAAGAAAGAGATGCCAAAAGCTTATGGGTTAATGTTTGTTTCATCGCTAGTTATGGCCTATGTCCTTGCTCACTTTATTTGGTATGCAGCACCTGGGTATTTAACACTCTTTATTGCAATGAAAACGGCTGTTTGGGCATGGATTGGATTTATTGCGATGTACGCATTTTCAAAGTTTCTATTTAATGTTGAGAAAAAACCTTGGAGTCTTCTTGCAATCGATACTGGCTACTACTTAGTTAGTCTTCTTGTAATGAGTGTCATTTTGTTTGCTTTGTAGCCCCACACCCTTAAAAACGTGCTAAAATAGCACGCACTGCCTAAAAATAAATTGTAATGGCAGTAAAAAATAAAAAAGAAAGCAAATCTCCCGACCAAATTGGCTCAATAACTTACGAGCTTTTTATAGCTGCTTTATCGATATTGTCTGTTATTAATGTATTTCTTCTATATTTTGTTAAGTCAGAGGATATTGCTGGGGTCGTTGTGATAATGAATGTGGTGTTTGATTTAATTTTCCTGGCTGACTTCTCGATACGATTTTTTGGTAACAAAACAAAAAAAGAATACTTTATTCACAGATATGGATGGGCGGACCTATTGGCAAGTTTACCCTTCCCCGAACTTAAGATTCTTTTATTTTTTAGACTACTACGGGCAGTCCGAATTATGAGGAAATATCACACAAAAAGATTGGTCTTGGAATTTTTAGCAAATAGAGGAAGCAGTGCTCTTTTGACAATTTTTTTCCTCGCTATTTTGGTTTTGGAATTTGGAGGAATATTGATTTTACATGTAGAGTCTTTTTCATCAGCAGCTAATATTAAGACTCCATCAGATGCTTTGTGGTGGATAATCGTAACTATTACAACTGTTGGGTATGGAGATAGGTATCCAGTTACCAATTGGGGACGAATAATTGGAGTGGTTGTGATGCTTGTGGGAATTGGACTTTTCGGAACATTAAGTGGTTTTTTAGCAACTGCATTTCTTCAGCCCAAGAAAAAATAGAATCTCCTTTAAAACTAAACAAAGCTCCTTACCCACCAATTGGTAGAAGAGCTTTGTTTTATAACTACTTATTAAAGACCTAAAAGTTGTTTCTTTTTGGCATCGTAGTCGGATTGGGAAATCAAACCTTGATCCAAAAGGCCTTTCAACTTTTCCAATTCAGCTGTGGTGTCGTCTTGAGCAGGTGCTGCTTGTTGTTGCGTTTGAGCATCTTGAGCGACATTTTGGCCTTCGATATTTTTTCTGACTGCTCTATTTGTGCGTGCAGTACTTACCATGGATGCTGTTGCGGCAGCTGCCATGATTGGTCGACCTCTTCTCATCATAATCATCTGAAATCACCTCCTTTTATTTTTTCAATCTTAACACACTTCTTTTCTTTAGAGCCTCACCCAAAAACATGGCGGTTACTGAGGACAGAACAAGAAGAACTACGGTATTTGAATCAGCCGTACCAACAATTCCTACAAGAAGAATGGCGGTTAAGGGTGCATTCAAAACCAAGGTTATAGTGGCTGCTTCAATTCCCAGAACAAAAATGGAGATTGGTATGGTTGGGAAAATTAAACTTAGCGCTAGACCAATCATGGTGCAAGCAAAAAGAATTGGGAAAGTTGGGCCACCGAGGAAACCTCCTTTAAAAGAAATTGCTAAAAGGACAATTTTTAAAAGGCCAAAGAAAATAAGGAGTGCTACTCCATAGGCAGCTGGGTTTTGAAGCATGGGGAAGATTTGAGTTTCTCCTGCAAACATTACTTCTGGAAAGAAATAACCCACTATTCCAACAATCACTCCAACAGCTAGAGCTCTGGCAACTACTTTTGTACCAAATATTTTGGTGTTAATCTCTTGAGCTTTTTTAAAAAGAACCATGGTAAATATGGCAATAAGAGTGCCAATGAGTCCCATAGCAACTGACCAAAAAATATAGGTGGGCTCTAAACTTTCAATTGGGGTAAAAGGGATGTACTTAGCAAATTCTGGAAGACCCAGGGTAACAAAGAATATAAAACCAATGGCACCGGCTAGCAAATTCCAAGTTAAAAATGAAAGAGGAGAAGAAGATCCGGAGCGGAGTTCAGTTGCTAAAACCGCAGTAAAAAGTGGACTACCTATTATACCGTTATAGGCTGAGGCCATAGCAGCAGAATCGAACCCAAGCGCTTCAGAATCACTTAGCTTTAATTTTTTCCTGGTAAATTTGGATATCTGACCAACTAGTGTGCCAAGGGAGCCTTCTGGGCCAACACTGGCACCTGACAAAAGTGAGGCAAAAGAAGTAATGAGAGTGCCAACAAAGGGAATTTTCTTTTCCTCGTCGCTACCCGGATTTCCCTTAAATGCATCCATTGCTCCCCCATTAATTACATTGGGTGCACTCAGGTATTTTTGAGCAAGGCCTACAATCAGAGAGAAAAATATAGCTAAAACCGGGAACACCCACCTATTAGCTTGAACAAAAGTATTCCCCCAAATTAGATTATTTATGATTTCATAACCACCTAGCCAGAAGGCGGTAAAAGCTATGGCAATAAAGGCAATTAAGATTATGTGCCACAATTTAGGGTGGTTCGCGATCTCGGGTGGTTTTGTGTTTTTTGACACTAGTCCAGATATTAATATTTTTTTCTTTGACAAACAAGCAGAAATGTTTACAATGTGCCTAAAGAAACGTAAGGAGGTGAGAATTAATGGATGAAAGTAATAGCAGTAGCAGTCAATCTAAGAAAAGCTCAACCGGAATGGTGGTTGGGGTCGTTGGTTTAGTCATAATAATCGGCTTAGTTGGTCTTTGGTTTGTTAATAGAAACAGCATTAACCAACTATCAGATCAGCTGGCTCAGACAAAGAGTCAGGTCGAGGATGTACAAAAAGAGTCTCAAGAAGCAAAAATGGACGCAGTTGATGCGATGAAAGAAGGGGCTCAAAATGTTGCCGGGGCAATTGATGATATCAATAACCCTGTTGTTAGACTGGCTTTGACTAAAGCTTATGTCAATAAAATTAGCTCCGCACTTGATACCGCTGGGAAAAATGATTTGAATACCATTGTTGTTTTTGTTGAAAAACAACCAGTTGTTCTTACTCAAAAGCAACCACAACTTCCAGCTGAAGTTTCACAGGCTGTAGCAAATTTAAAGACCAAGATAGCAGCACTTAAGACATCTGTAGCGACAAGTGTTAGTGATACTACATCTAAGATTGGACAAGGAATAACATTACAAGGGACGCTTGCCTTTGTATCCGATGATTCTGTCTTTGGAGGAAGTGTTTTTACCTTAACAACAAACGAAGGTAAGAAATACTATTTTGAGTTCAACCAAGCAACGTCAACACAAATTAAGAATACAATGCTTGGCAAAGAGGTGGCAATTCAAATAAAAGTCACAGGACTTAGTGATGGACATATAACTTATGACGTAGTTAGTGGACCAACACTGGTAACTGCCTCACCAGCAGTGAGCGCTAGCCCGTCTGGGGCAATGGCTCAATAATCTCAATCTTCTCCGGCTCCCACCGGAGAGGGTTTTGGTTATATTAATTAATAGATATAATAGCTTCACATGGTTCAAGACGAGTATAAAAAGGTCTTTGGCGATAAAGGTCGAATAATGGTTATATTTGCTCACCCTGATGATGCGGAATTATATTGTGGAGGAACAATTGCAAGACTTATTAATGATGGCAAAAGAGTCAGAGTTGTAAAAATGACAAGTGGAGATAAGGGATCTAAACAACAAAAAATCACTTCAAAAAAACTACTTGAAACCCGTGAACAGGAAGACGCTGATGCAATGAAAATACTTGGGGTAAAGGAGGAAGATAATATTTATTTACATATTCCAGACGGTGAAATTCAGGACAGCTTGGAGATTATTGGGAAAATTGCCTTACAAATAAGACTTTTTAAACCTGAAATAATAATCACACACAATCCGGAAAATGTAATTATTCGCCATACGTCGGGTGACAGTTGGGTTAATCATCGCGACCACAGGTCAACTGGTCAAGCAGTTTTGGATGCAGCTTATCCGTATAGCCGGGACATATTATTTTTTCCGGAACACTTTAATAATCCAGAAGCAGCTTCTCATTCAGTAAAAGAATTTTTACTCGTCGACTTCTACGGCGACCCAGACACAGTTCACATTGACGTCAGCGAAACAGTTCAGACGAGAATTAAAGCTCACGCAACGCACAAATCTCAATACAGTTTAGAAGGAGCACAAGAGTCTGCAGATTTCTTTACTTTGTCTGAAGATTATCCCGAAGGTAAAAGATTCGAATCTTTTAGATTAGTAGTAACTGATTAACTGGCTCCACCACCGCCGCCACCGCCTCCTCCGCCACCGCCTCCTGAGAAACCTCCACCCCCACCCGAACTCATAGAAGTGCTGGCAGCTGTTGCGACAGAGGCAAAGCTTTGAGTTAGAGAAGAGGTAAAATCAAAAGAGAAATTGTTATTTGCACCACTTACCCCAGTCATGTAGTACCAGGACGGATAGTGAGAGGATGCACCTTCTTGCTTTAGAATTAGAGGTAAATACTCACTAACTTTAGAAGCAACACCAAGAGCTGTGCCATAAACTAACATATCTTCCCAAATAATGAGAGCTTGAGGCAACTCATCCTTAAAGTGCGAGAAATCTTCTAGAAACTTTTTAAAAGCTAACCATTGTTTCGCTTCTAAGGCTTTATCTTTTTTCCATCTAAGCATGAAGCGTCCAAGGACGCTAAGGAAAATTCCGCCAAATACTAATGGGAAAATTATGGCATGAATGATTGCTCCCCAAATGTGGAAGTAAACAACTAGAGAAACAAAGAAAAGAGATAGAAGAACCGCATTACTTACCGTAAAGCGTTTTTTCCACACTTTACTTTCTTCATCAACGAAATCTAAGGAATCTGCTTTTTTGGTAACTTTATTTTTCCAAGCATCAAAGAACTTTTTGGTTTTTGACGGTGAACTTTTCATTTCACTTTTTAGAATGTCAAAGGATAATGTTTTACCGTCATCAGAAAACTCAAAGACGAAATCTAAAACGTCTTTTTCAAAGTCTTCTAACCCATCTTCTTTCGGTAATTTATGAAGAATATAGGAATAGACTTTTTTACTACCTATACCAAGAACACCTTTGGAATAGGACTCGTTAGATTCAATTTTTAGATATTTCCTTCGAGCAAGGTCAAGAAGTGTTGCGGTAAATGAGGTTACAGAAACTGTCTGTTCCTGATTTACAAGCGCTTCAACTAATGCGGGAGCCAACTTGCTTGGAGGGAAGTGAACATATTTTGGAACTTCAACCGGATATTCTTTACCGTATTTGACCCAAATACGCCACCAGAAAATTACCCAAGCGGTTAATCCACCTAAAACCAAAATTGCGAAACTCACTGCTAACCAACCAGAAATTACTGTTTGTCGTTGGAATCCTGCTTCTTCATCTTTGATTTCTTGTAGGTGATTTTTACTTATAGCTGGTCCTTCTATAAGGCTACTTGGGAAAAGTTCACGAATTTCAAAAAAAGTATTGGGGCTTAGGTTGGTTGCTGTAAATTCAGTGGTTGTTTCATTTAAAATTTTTGCTTGTCCATTTAATGGGCCATGGCCCCAAACGTAAATCTGTTTTTTATTTACAGTGCTTGGGAGAGTGACTAAGACTTTTACATTTTCAGTTTGAGAGCCCCAACCGTCACCAATCATCTGCCAATAGAACTCGGCAACATCTTGGTACTTTTGAACGGCACCAGTGACTTTATAGCTTAAAACAAATGTCTTTATCTCATCTTGTGACGAATGCCAGGCTTCAATGTGTTCAGTGTCCCCTTGCCTTCTAGCTGCATATTTATTGGTTGGTCGATTTGGATCTATAAAATCAATTTCTTCGTAAGGGCCGTAACCAACTTCTTCAATTTTTACATCAGAAATTTGTTGATTACCAGTTAACGGTATGTCCCAATAGACTTGAGTAAAACTGCCATCAAAATCAAAGGTGCGTTTTTCAATAAAGTTGACTGAGGAATCAGAATTTATCTTAGCTTCTATATCAACGTTTGGAAAATAGAAACTTTTTGCTTCAACACTCTTTCCAAAGAAAAGAAAAAGTGGGAGAAAAAACAAAATTAGGAATATTTTTTTCATTCGACAACTATGGTTCCAACCATGTCTGGATGAAAAGAACAATGGTAGGAATAAGTCCCCGGAGTATTAAATTCCAAAACCACTTTTTGGCCAGGAACAATAGTTCTGGTGTCAAAGGAGCCATCGTCTGCTGTTGCAGTATGATCCATGGTGCCCTTATTTTCCCAGGTGACAGTTTGACCATTTTTAACTATTAGGTTGGCTGGAGAATAGGTATTATCTTCCATAACAATGATATTTTTATTTTGTTGATCCGCCTTTTCAGTAGCATTTTTGACTGCTTCAGGAAATGTGATGTAATTGTTTTTAGATCCAATATACATACCAAGCACCAAAACAATCACTGCTACCCCTGCTAAAATCATTTTTTTTGTGTCACTCATTTTTTGTCGGCAACATATTCAGTACCATCTTTAGCTTTGAGTTTAACAGTTATGGGCCTAATTAGGCTAGTACCAGTTGAGGCAAGCTTTTGACCTATACTTGCGACAAAACCCATTAAAATCAGTTCGGCAAAAATATTAGATGTTAAGTTTAAATAGTCGGCTGAAACTAATTCTTGAGGTTTAGCAGCTGAAACTGGAGTTGTGGCGGTGGTCGGACTTATGGATGTTGCACTCATTAAGGAACTGGGGTCAAAAGATATGCCGCCAGTATTAAAAAGGTCCACTGGAGGGATGGTGCCTGTAAAAACAAGAAACATACGAACAAGCGCAAAAACTATTAGGACTATTCCAATAACAAGTAGGGTGTATCCAATTGCTTTTTCTGACACAAAAGTAGTATATACTAACTTTTGTGGAAGAAACAATCACACTGGCGAATGGATGCTTTTGGTGCACAGAAGCAATTTTTAAAAGACTTAAAGGGGTCTCCAAAGTGGTCTCGGGTTACGCAAATTCCAACATCTCTAACCCCAGTTATGACGACGTGTGTGGGGGAGACACAGGAGCAGCGGAAAGTTTGCAAATAACATTTGATCCAAAAATTATTCCTCTTAGTAAGATTCTAGAAATATTTTTTAGAACACATGACTACACAACACTAAATAGACAAGGAAATGACGTTGGGACACAATATAGGTCAGGAATTTACTACACAAGTAGCGAGCAAAAAAACGCTGCCGAAGAAGCAAAACCTAAAGACGCTGTAACGGAAATATTGGAACTTAAGAATTTTTATCCAGCTGAGGATTATCATCAGGATTTTTATGACCGAAATAAAAGTTACCCTTATTGTAGGTTGATTATCGATCCGAAGGTTCATAAACTTATGGAAGAATTTAAGAAGGAGGTGAAGGATAATGGATGACAAAGTAAAAACCGCTGTTGAACATGTTAAAACTCATGTCACTTACCCAACAGCAACAGAACAACTAATGGCAGCATGTGAGAACTGGAAAGATGTAGATCCGGGTCTTATGGATCAAGCGAAACAGAAGATGATGACACAACCTGGGAAAACATGGAATAATGCTGATGAGGTGTTGATGGCACTTGGGTGGCCAGCGATGTAACTTGTGAGTATGATTAAATTTGTTCCTGTTGGAGACTCATATACAAAATGTGAAGGAGCGACTAAAGAGGAATCTTGGCCGCTTCTTCTTACTTCTCACCTTAAAGAAAGTGGGGTTGATATTGAATTAACTGCAAACCCAGCTAAGACAGGGTGGATGACTGGACACGTAATTGAACTTGAACTACCTCTTTTTGAACAATATCACCCTAATTTTTCAACGCTTTTAATTGGATCTAATGATTTTGTGCAGGATGTTTCGATTTCTGAATTTTCTGCGAATCTAAAAACAATAATTGACCGGATGCAAAAAGTTTTAACTGATCCTAATAAATTAATCCTTCTTACTATCCCCGATTTTTCTGTGACACAAATTGGAGAGATTCTTGCTGGAGAGAAAGATACAGAAAAAGGGATACAGGAATATAATCAAATAATTTTTAAAGAGGGACAGGAGCGAGGATTACCTGTTGTTGATCTGTTTCCAATTTCGAAAGGAATGAAAAATGATCCAGAACTTGTCTCAAATGACGGGCTCCATCCAGCAGCCAAAGAGTATGCACTTTGGGAGAAGGAGATTTTTCCTGTAGCATTAAAATTACTTAGAGGACAGTAAATTTTTACTTAGAATTGGCTACATTTCAGTTAAAAATACCCACGACTTTTTGACATGTGACTTCATCTACATTACTCAAGGCTGCCGTCTTCAAGAGAAAAATTTTTGACCGGAGGAAGTTTGGCACCGACTATTGATTCAAGCTCTCCATGGAAAGAGCCTGTTTGGTCAAGGAGATTTCTTAAGCTTTTTTCTTGCCTCGACCATTTAGCAGTAAACCAGCGTTTTTCTTTTTCGATATCATCTAAAAGAGTTGTGTAGCTTTCCACCATTGATTCAACTCTATGTTTAAATTCCATGCCAGTAATATAGTCGTAAAGTTCATCTTTCTTTTCCCCTTTTGAAGAAGCTGCCAGTTTAATTTGCTGAGTTTGAACTAAATTAAACCTTAATGCGTAGGCAAGAGCTAAAAAACAATTAAGGGTTGTTATCCAGACATTGTCTTTAAAGACAAATGTAGTTACTCCGTCTGGCATTTTGACACTAACTAAAGCTGCCAAATCGGCTTTTGCTTCTCTTTGGTCTTCCCTAAGTTTTGGGGCCCAGGTTTGACTCCATTCAGCGTTTTTGGATTCCCAAAGAATTCTTCCACAAACACGGCCATTCCTATCAACAACTTCATGCAAAATATCAGCCCCCCTAATTCCCTTTTTTACTTCAGTTATATTGTCGAGCGGAAACTCTTTTTTTAGGAGCGTTTCTAATTCTAACTCCAGGACTTCACCTTGAGTTTGCTGTGAGCCTTGAGAAGCTTTTTTTTGGGCATCTTCAAGGGCCGTTTTTAAATCAGTAATCAATTTATCTTTTTCAGCTTCTTTGAGTCTATGTTCGTCAAGAATTTGTTTCGTGACTGACTCTTCAATTTTTTTCCTTTGCTCGTCTAGTTGTCTTTCAACCTCCAGCTTTAGTTGTTTTTTCTCATCCTCAATTTGTCTTTTTTCTTTTCTTAGCTCTAGTTCAAACTTTTGCATCTCTTCGACCTTTTTATCTTTTTCTGATAGTTGTTTTTCAAGATCTTCTAGTTCAAGCTTAGTTTTTTCTTCTATTTCTTTACGCACTTTTAGGGTAGCCTGTTCTTCAATTTGATGTTTGAAGGCTTCTTGGAGAGGAAAATCATGTTGGCAGTGAGGACAAGTAATGATCTGATCAGGCATGGACTGTTTTTTTGGCTTTAGCTCTGGCTATTTTCTTCTCGGCGGCTCTTTTTTCAAAAGCTTCTTTGATTTGATCACTTTTAACTTTTTCTAAGTTGAACTTTTCTTCAACCAGCTTTTGACAGGCATCATCTGGGCAAAGAGTTTGAGTGTGGGTCACAAGAGAAACACCCGAAAGAGTGGTGATCTCTTCCGTCCAAGTCTTACCGGTGACACGAGCTTTTCCGCACCGGGGGCAGGGATTAACAAAAGAAGAAGTTTGTGTAATCAAGTACTAACACTTTATCACAGATAAAGCGTATTAACAATTGGTATTTGATTTTTTGTGGCTTTAACCACAATTTGTCACTATAAGTTTCAAATAGAGTAAAATACCTATATATGTTAGTTGATGAAGCGCAAATTACACTCGAAGCAGGTCATGGAGGACCTGGGAAGGTGTCGTTTTTCAAAAAAGGCATTGGACCAGACGGAGGAAATGGAGGACGTGGTGGGGATGTTTATATTCGAGTTGTTTCTGACTTAACAGCACTTAGCAGATTCAAGGGGCAAACCTACTTTAAAGCAGAAGATGGACAAATGGGAATGAGCAATCAAAAATCGGGACGGAATGCTAATGATTTAGAAATTGTAGTTCCTGCAGGGACTGAAATGACTGATATTCAGACTGGAGAGGTGTGGAGTTTTGACAGGAATGATGAACGACTTCTAATTTGTCAGGGTGGACTTGGAGGGCTTGGAAATTATCAATTGCGCTCAGCCAGAAATACAACGCCAATGAAAGCACAAGTTGGACTTCCTGGAAAAAGGCGAGATTTAGATCTAGCCCTTAAATACATTGCTGATTTTGGTTTTATTGGACTTCCTAATGCTGGAAAAAGTAGTTTACTTAATGAACTGACTGCAGCAAATGTAAAAACAGCTGATTATCCATTCACAACACTTGAACCAAATCTTGGAGTATTTAACACAAAAGTTCTTGCTGATATCCCGGGCCTTATTGAGGGAGCATCACTGGGAAAGGGTTTAGGGATAAAATTTTTGAAGCATATTGAAAAAGTTCCTGTTCTTCTCCACTGCATCGCGGCAACAAGTGAAGACCCGATTGGAGATTATAAAGTTATTAGAAATGAACTTAAGAGCTTTAATCCTGAAATGGTTAAAAAGAGAGAAATAATCCTTTTAACAAAGACTGATATGGTTTCAAAAGAAGAAGTTGAGAAAAAAATTGAGATTTTGAAAGCTACAAAGAAAAAAGTACTACCGGTTTCAATTCACGACTTTGATGCTTTGGAAAAATTGAAGAAATTACTTCAATAGAGTTAGTCCAATTTAGAATTTATCAGCTACTGAAGTTTTATCTGAATAAAATAGAATGTCGCTTTCAATGGTTTCTGACATTGATTCAAAAGAAGCAAATACATTTTTTAGTTTTTTATATTGTTCTTTTGTTACCCATATATTTTCTCCTTCTTTAATCTTTTCCTTTAACTTTCCACTAACATTGTCCACACGATAAACCCAGAAATATTTATCTTCTAAAATTTTGCCTGATTTATCTAAAACAAAATCGTGGTGGATTTTCTTCAATGTAAAATCGCCAGTCAGCCCTGTCTCCTCAAGGAATTCTCTTTTGGCACAGTCAAGCGGATTTTCTCCCCAACGAATTTTGCCACTTTGGGAACCATACCAACCAAAAAATGGTTCCTTTAGTCTTTTGTGAATCAGGTATTCTTTTTTGCCGTCTTTAGTTCGGACAGCATGGATAGCAATTGCCAACTTTCCTTGCTTTTCTAGCTTTAAGGAGTCAGTATCCATGCGGTTTGCAAACTCCTTACCTTCGGTAGTTAAGAAATATTTCCCATTTTCTTTTTTAATTAGGTTTTCTTTTAGAAGATGGTTTATATGAAAGGAAAAATGGTCATTGGTGACATCGACTTTCTTAAGATCACTAAACCGTGCACCTGGTTTAAAAAGTAGTTCTCTCAGAATTAATATTTGAAAGTCATGAATTTTTAGTTCCATGACTCGTATTTTCAACTAATTTTAAAGAAAGTCTAGTAAAGTCGACTTTACTAAAATTGAGACCCGAAGATTAAGCCAATTGCGTAGCCAGCTGCAGCAGCGCCCATACCAATTAGACTGATCCTTAAGCCGTTCTTCCACCAAACACCTACATAGGTTTTTGCTTCATAGACACCAACACTGAAGAGTGCAACACAACTTAAGACTAAAGAAATTGGAATTGCTTGATCTTTTGGGAATATAAAAAATGGAATGACCGGAATTAATGCTCCGATGAGAGAAGCGATACCTACAACAGTTGAGGAAAGAAAAACAGTTTTTGGCGAAATATCCTGAATCTTTAGTTCTTCTTCCATCATGGTGTCGACCCAAACTTTTTTATTTGAGGTAATCGTTTCAACAATGTCGTCAAGAATCTTTCCGGAAAAACCTTTTGCCATATAGATTTCCCTGATTTCAGCTTTTTCTTCTTCGGGATTAGTTTCAGTTCCTTTTAGTTCTTTAGTTCTTTCTTTCAAATATCTGTCGTGATCGGAAATTTCCGATGTATAAGCAACTGCCCCCATGGAGATTGCCTCGGCAAAAGCTGCCGAGAGAGCTGCTGTAATTAAAATGCCAATATCGTTAGTTGCAACAGCAACACCAAGAACAATACCAAGAACATTAACTAAGCCATCCTGGCCGCCGAGAATTATGTCTCGCAACCTATTTTCAGGTGTTTTTGACTTTACCACTTACTTCTTACCTTTCATTAAAAGAGGCAGGAATTGGAGAATGGCTGCAATAACTAAAAGGCCAATACCCCAACGGACTGGATGAACACCAACAATTGGATAGACTATTAAAACTCCAAGACCCATGCCTGCTAGAATGTAAACAAGCTTAGCATACCAAATATGCTCAGAGAAATATTTATGAAGATATTTTACGGATTTCAAGTTATCACCTCCCCTGTTATTCCATCAACTGTTATAACCTGACCATTTTTTAATGTTATGTCTTCAATTACTAGCGAGGGAATTCCTCTTTTCTTTGCAAAAACTGCTGCATGAGAGTGTTTGTGACCTTTTCTTGTGATTATTGCTGAGGCTTTGTGCATTTCGACTAGCAAGGTGTTATTTGTTTCTTCGACATAAAGAATATCGCCATGACTTAATGGCTTGCCAAGTCTTACTGGAGCAGTTTTTCTACCTGGACTCGTGGGGATACCGCGGAAAACATTTTTAGCTTCATTAGTTTTAGTTGATTCTAGTTCTGGCCGCTTTATAGACTCCTTTGGGGAAACGAATGTTAAGGGGGAAATGTCTGTTAAATAGATTAAACCTTTAACAAGTTCAAACTTAGCTTTAAGAGGGAAAAAATAGTGGCGTTCTAACTGTAGGAAAGTTTCAACAAAAGCATTAACATCTCCCGGATTTATGCGGTCTATAATTTTTATGTCGGATTCTGATTTAAAAATTACCTTGGTTTTATCAAGAGTATTTGTGTCGAAAGAATGTATTTCAACAAAGTTAGTTGCTGGAAGTTTTTTCTGAATCAAAAGATAGGGTTTTTTTGTGTAATCTGGATCGAATTGCCTCTTATAATGAGACTTAATAAATTCCGCCAAGTTTGATTCACCTTGAATCTCAACTTTATGTCCATAAACATCTTTGGCAATGAGGCTTCCAGAGCCAAGAGACAAAAAACTTGTTAAGAGCTCATTTTCTAGATCTTTGGGGAAATGAGATTCCTCTATCAACCTTTTAACCTCAAGGGATTTTAGGAGTTTGTCTTGTGGATCAGTGTTGTTTTGTAAATTTAAAATGGTGTTAATTTTTTGATCAAGTTTATTTGATTTTAGAAAATGATCAAAAAAGTTAGTAGTTAGCACGAATCCATCTGAAACATTGAATCCTGATTCCTTAAGAGTTGCTAGATACAAAATGTCACTACCTACAAGATGTTTGTCGGTTGGGGTTATGTCAGACAAATGGAGAATAAATTTGTTGGACAGCACACTTTTATAATACACCAAAAGACTAGACCCGAACAATTTTTATGGTGTCGGTGGCACCTGAAACACCGATATTTCCACTACCACCCACAAGAACAATGGTGTTCTCTTTTTCAATATAATTCCCTTCAGAAATGGTCGTCAGTATGTTTTGCCAAAATATATCTGTTTCTGGTACAGGTTTAACGACAACTGGCGTTACACCCCAGAATAGAGCTAATTGGTTTTTAGTTTTGTCATCATGAGTTATCGCAACAATATTTGCACTCGGCCTAAATGAAGAAATTAAACTGGCGGTTCTGCCTGTTGCAGTTGCGACTGCAATCAACGGGGAATTTAATCTATAGGCGAGGGCTGCAGCAGATGAGGCAATGGCGCCCATCTCCAAATTTTTGCCAATAAATGTGTCCCAATTAATCTTGATGTATTGTTTGAAATCTGGATGTTCTTCAACTGAAGTTATGATGTCGGTCATGGTTTGGACCGCTTCAACAGGGTACTTGCCTGAGGCGGATTCGGCTGAAAGCATTACAGCGTCAGCTTGAATAAAAACGGCATTCGCCACATCTGATGCTTCGGCTCTGGTTGGCCTTGGGTTTTCCGTCATTGATTCAAGCATTTGAGTAGCAACTATCACCGGCTTGTGTGCTTGTCTTGCTAATCTGATAATTTTTTGTTGGAAAACTGGAATTTCTGCTGGAGAGGTCTCGGTTGCTAAATCACCACGGGCCACCATGACTGCGTCCGCTGCAGCTAAAATGGAGTCAAGATTGACAAGAGCTTCACGGCGTTCTATTTTAACTATGGTTTTAGTATCAGGACTTAATCGTGCAATCATTTCTTTAAGAGGGTCTAAATCAGTCCCTGATTCGACAAAAGACAAGGCCACATAGTCGACGCCTTGCTTTAAGGAAAACTCGGCATCTGCTTTGTCTTTATCTGTAAAAGCGGCTACTCCAATTTTTGTATCTGGGATGTTTAGGCCTTTATTTGAGGATACTTCTCCAGTACTTTTGATGTCAGTTTCAATTGTCTGACCATCAACTTTTGTGACTACTAATTCAATTAGGCCGTCGTTTATAAAAATGCGTTGACCTTCAACTACAAAGCGGGACAAATCAAACTGGATTGGGAGTTCGTCACCTTTTGGACTAATTGAAAGTGATACTGTTTTTCCTTTAGTTAGTGTTCTTTTCCCCTCAAATTTGCCAAGACGCATTTTGGGACCTTGAAGGTCAGCAAGAACTGCGAGAGGTAAATTTAGATCTTGTGATATTTTTCGTACAGTTTGAATAAAAGTGGCCATTTGCTCATGAGTGCCATGAGAAAAGTTGAGCCTAGCAACATTCATACCAGCTTTGGCTAGTTCTTCAATTGTTTTTGAGTCAACAGTGGCAGGACCTAAGGTGGCAACAATTTTTGTTTTCTTTTGAATCATAACTCGTTATTTTTAGTAATCTATAGGAGGCCAATGTGGTCTACCTTTGGAAATGACTTTCTTACTTCGTCCCAAAATTTGTCCGATAGACTAGTCGAAAATTTCCCGTAGCCACTATTCTCAGAATGGCCACAAAGTCTACCTTCCCAATCCCTTATTACATCTTGAACATCTCGTCCTATGTCATTTAATTCCTTTTGATATTTTACAGCATCAGTTGCGTATTTATCATGAATCACCTTAAAATTGGCAAAAAGCTCAGTGTTTTGCTCTAACATTAGTTGGTAATATTTTTGATACTTGCTCATTCTTATTCAATTGTAATATATTTTAGCTCTATGGATCCAGACGATAAAAAAATTGTTGAGGGCGAAGTAGTCGAAACCGTTCAAGAGGTTTCTGAACCAGTTCAAGATAGTGGAGCTGCTAACGATTTAATTACTATTACCAATCTGATTCAAAGTTACATTGGAAACTTAGATAGAGCACAAGAAGAAATGAAGGCTCACAAGCAAATGCTTACTGACGCATTTGCAAATGATCCCACCTATAGGGAACATGAAGAGAAAGTTAAAGAAGTAGTTAAGATCAGAAATTCGACTAAACAACAAATCTTAAAACAACCGACTCTTAAGGAACTAGCCGAAAAAGTTAAAGAAATGAGTCAGTCAGTTAAAGATATGCGAGAAGCACTATCAAGCTATTTACAGGAATATGCCAAAATTACAGGCTCCCGGGAATTTGAAGATGCTGAAGGAGAGCTTCGGGAGATTGTTTATAGTGCAAGACTAGTGAAGACTGCAAATAAAAGAGATCACTAATTTTATTTTTCTTCGATTGTTACCGAAGTTATCTTAACTGGGTTAACTGGAGAAGACCCTTCCCCACCTGGTTCTGTTGGAGCAGTGGCAATTTTATCAACAACATCCATCCCACTAGTTACTTTTCCAAAGATGACGTAGTTTTTTGGAAGAGCCATGTCACCATGCATAATGAAGAACTGACTACCATTTGTGTTTGGGCCAGCATTGGCCATCGCTACCGTGCCTTTAGTGTACTCACCCGTAAATGGCTCATCATCAAATTTATAACCTGGACCACCAGTTCCAGTTCCTGTTGGATCGCCACCTTGGATCATAAAACCTTTAATGGTTCTATGGAAAATGGTGTTATCGTAAAAGTTCTTTTTGGCTAGGGTAACGAAATTATTTACTGTAATTGGAGTTTGTTTAGCGTTTAAAGCAATGGTGATATCCCCATCTGTTGTTTTTAAGACTGCTACATAAGATTTTGACTGGTCAATTTCCATTGCTGGCATGTCTTTATTATCGCTATTTTCATTCCTAATGACAACCTGGGAAACTTCAGGAGTGACAATAGGATTTTGATTTGTGCTGTAGTTAGAAAGACTAGACGATTGAGGCTGGGAACCTTGAGTTTGGAAAAATAGGAAACCGCAAATAGCTAAGATTATTACGGCGACAATTCCAATAATGGGCCAACTATTTTTCATTCGGATTTCTGAGTTAGTAGATAATAGACGAGACTAAAGATAATTACTAGAACAACAATATTTGGTAGTGAAATACCGGCAATACTTATCAGACCAAAAAATGATAGGAGCCAAAGACCTAAGAGGACTGTGGCAACCATCCTAAATGGTCTTGGCAAAATACCAATTAACCAAATAATAACCAAGAAAACTAGAATGTCATATAGGGTTATTGGGATTCCCAGAAGAGTTATAAGGGTGGTGTTGGCGATTGGGAAAAACGGTAGATTAACAAAACCTAAAAACCAGAGGGCTATTAGAACAAAAAGTATGGCGCCAATCATTTCTTCTTTATTTTACTACTTGGTTTCACCCTTTCTTTAAGCCAACTAATGAACACCCAGGTCAAAAGCCCCGCCACAAATGCAAGGGAAATAAAAATGAGAAGTTCATAAAAAGAAACATCATATTTTAATCCGTACATTGGCATTTAAAATTCCTCCTTTGGCTCAAGCCACTTACGGCCGTCTTTTTCGATTAAATCATTTGCTTCTTTAGGACCCCAGGTTCCTGGTTCATAGGAAACTACTTTGGGTGGGTTTTTTAAAAGCTCGTCAGTAAAATGCCACTGCGCTTCAATTTCAGGCGCATCATTAAAGAAAGTTTGGTCCCCCTTTATGGCATCATAAAGAAGTTTTTCGTAGGCGTCAGGAATGGAATTTTCTCCTTGTTTGTATTTGTAGTTCATGTGATCGATATCTAGTCGCCACTCATGAGTTGGGCTTTTAGTTAGAACTTGAAGACCTACTCCTTCATCTGGGAAGATTCGATAAGTCAAAATATTGGGCATGGTACCCATGTCCAAATGGGAAAACAAACGATTGTGAGGAGACTTGAAAACCAAATTAATTTCTGTAGCATACCTAGCAAGTTTTTTACCGGCTCTAACATAAATTGGCACACCTTTAAAACGAGGGTTATCAATTTCAGTTTTTAGAGCAAAAAACGTCTCAGTATTGGAATTTTCTTTGACGTTTTCTTCATAAAGGTAGCCATTATACTGGCCCAAGACTAGGTCTTGTGGCATGGGAACTAATTTTTTGAGAATTTTGATTCGT
This sequence comes from uncultured Gammaproteobacteria bacterium, assembly GCA_964576435.1. Lineage (GTDB taxonomy): Bacteria > Patescibacteriota > Microgenomatia > JAMCZE01 > JAMCZE01 > CAZNUP01. The sequence continues at coordinate 134,470 of CAZNUP010000001.1, read as the reverse complement.
TCTTTAGTTACATCTTTATTCGTAAATGCTTTTGGAGCGTCCATGGTGACAGATGTAATTAATTGGAGCTCATGGTTTTGCCCCACATCTTTTAGAGCACCTACTAAATCGTAGTAACCGCCCCTCTTACCAATTCCAATATCTTCACTAGCTGTTATTTGAATGTGGTCTAAGTGCTTATTGTCAATTATGTGTTCAAAGATTTCGTTAGCAAATCTAAAAGTAATGATATTTTGCAAGGTTTCTTTACCAAGATAGTGATCGAGCCTGAAAACCTGTTCTTCTTTAAAGTGTTTATGCAAAAGCGTGTCTAATGTTTTGGCAGTTTCTTCGTTATTACCAAAGGGTTTTTCAATAATTAGTCTTGTCCAACCAGAGGTACTTTTATTTAAATGATATTTACTAAGGGATTCAAAAATACCTGCATAAAGATCTGGGTAGGTAGCTAGATAAAATAGACGGTTTTTTACGTTGTGTTCTTTTAGTACTTCTGATAGATGTTCGTAGACACTTTGCTCACTGGTGTCATCAAAATTGCCCTGTAGATAGTGAAAATGATCAAGAAGCTTTCCAGCCACATCCTGTTTTACTTCGTGTTTGTGGTGAATGTTTTGAGTATGCAAAGACTTGTGAATGTGGCCTTTGAAGTCTGCTTCAGAGAGGTTTCTTCTGGCTATACCAATTACTACCATGTCTTTTGGCAGGAGACCTTTTTCGGCTAAATCATAGAGAGCTGGCAGGAGTTTAATTTGGACTAGGTTTGAGGTGATGCCGAAGATAACTAGGGCGAAATTTTCCATGAAATGTATTATATACTTTTATATATGAGACTTGGTTCTGTCCGGGACCTTATGGGTATCCAACCAGTTTTAATGAACAAAGAAGCTACGGGGCCTGACCCAGTTTATTTCATGTTTAACCATATCTCCTTAGACCCTTCAGGTCCAGCTAACATGACAGTCATCGCTCCAGGTATGTTTGATGGGGAGTTTTCAAAGACATTTGGGCATTACCATGGGGTGGATGTTCCCGAAAAATATCATGTAGTTTCTGGTAAGGGGATATTTTTGCTTCAGAAAAAGGCATTTGATAAAAAAATGTGGCTTATGGAAACAGTGTCTGAAGTTTTGGCAGTTCATGGAGAGCCTGGAGACGAAATTACAATTCCGTGGGATTATGGACATTCGTGGTCAAATATTTCAAACGAACCACTAGTTTTATATGACAACTGGAGAGAAGGACATGATCCATCTGATTACGCAGTAATCGAAAAATTACAAGGAATGGCATATTACCTTGTTAATAAAGATGGCAGGGTGTCGTTTGTAGCTAATAATCATTATCAAAATTTACCAGAGATAAAAGAACTTAGTGCAAAAGAATTTGGGGAGTTGCAAAAGAGATCAAAACCTTAGTATTCTGATATTAGACAGGAAGTAACAAAGATGAAAATTTCTCCATTTGGAAAAACTGATGGGATATTACTTGGAATTGGAGCTGTAATTTCGCTTCTACTAACTTATGGACTTATTAGGAACGGAATTTTTTACTTTCTTTTTAACTTTTTCATTACAGCGGTTGTAATAATGGTGATTTTGAGAGTTTTGTTGTGGATAGCCAAGAAAGTTGGAATTTATAAACCGAAAAAGTAAATATACTGATTGGGGGTGAATTAAGTTATGGCAAGCAAAAAAAGTGGAGGAATGAGTTTTGAAAAAATGCTTGAGGAGTGTTTTACTCCCCATTCTTTGGTTCACATCCTTATGGGCGTGGGTGTTGGCATGATCGTTTTGTCCTTTGTTCCAAGTCTTATGAATAACGCATTAGTTCTTGGCGTTTTGGTCGTCGTTGTTGGCTTCTTAGCTGATTGGATGATTCAGAAAAAAGGTTAAAACCTACTTAGAACGAGAATAACAAGGGCGAGAGGGATGAAGTAGATGATTTTTCCTATGACATAGAGTGGGAGAAATTTTTTCCATGGTAGTTTCATAATACCAGCTACTGGTGCGATATACTTTCCTACCGCCGGAACCCAAACCCCTAAAAGTGACCATGGACCATAGCGGTCATATATTTTTTTGGTTCGTGCATAGGTTTTTGAGTCCTGGTGCCTTTTAAACCAGTCAAGCCTATGGAGACCGTAGCGTCCAACACTGTAATCGACAATTGCTCCCAGAGTAAAACCAAGCATGCTAACAATTACCACGGGACCAGCTGCAAAGCCAGCAATGATCATGGCAATCAGAATTAGTCCTATGGGGATAGGAATTAATATTTCCGATAGGAAAGACAAGAAAAAGAGCGGCAGGAGGCCCATATAGTCACTTTCGGGTGGCATCATACGCCGAGTATACCGTGGTATCATTAAATTATGAAGCCGTACTTCATTATTTTGATTGTTGGAGTAGTCATAAGCCTTGGTGCTGCAATCATTTACACTAACCTTCCTAAGCCACAGGCAGTTTTAAATTCTTCTCCACTTAATGACCCACCAAACGAAGAATCTGTTTCAGTTGATAGCAAAACTGGAAAATATATTAATCACCAATATGGATTTGAGGTGACTTATCCAAAAGTGGATATGACCTATATGGCAAATTGTGAAGTTTGGAAAGAAAGCAAAGAATCTCCAGTTAATGTGGAAGTTTTTAAGGACTCCAAAAATAGTAGGATTTATGTTTCCGATACTAAGACTGTAAAAATTGGCCAAGATAACTCATGTCAAAATGTGACAACTACGCTTGGAACAATTAGAGATAATCTTCCTGCAACTGCAATGAGTTTTTCTTACGCCAAGGTTTCGACTGATAGCGCACTTCTTGCTTTTGGAGAAAAGAATTTAGGAGTAACTGACTGTCAGATTTCTTCAAAAGAATTTGTAAAAGGCACCAAAGACACATACAAAATTGCGCTCAGAGGACAAGGAGATGCTGGGAACCCAGGGGGAAGTTGTTGGTTAAACGCAGCTTATCAATTCTTATATTCACCAACTAGCAAAACGGCAGTAATAAGTAGTGGCTATCAAAACTTAATGTTTAATGGGATAAATGGGCAAAAAATTCCGCAAGTAAAACTTATTGACTAGTACGAACTCTAAATGCACCTCCACCAATTTGAATATTGGTAGCTGTAATTGAGCCGCCTTCATTTTCTGATCCAAAAGCGGCGACTTGCTCACCTTGTTTTAAATCACTTGCCGAAGCAGATGCAGATTTTCCAATCGTAGTTTTATCGGTAATGAGAATTATTTTTGAACTACCGTCTTGGAGTTTAACTGTAATTGAACCTGAATCAGTTGAGAGAATTTCACCAGAGACTGGACGAATGCCTGTTCCATTGCCAAAAGTGCGATTCCCTCCTTGCCTGCCTTGGAACTGACCACCCTGGAAATTTCCAGGCATACTGGATTGTGTTTGAGATTTTTGATAGGTCATGCCGCCAAAAAATCCAATTCCCCCACCAATTAATAGGGCGACAATTCCAATAATAATGAGGTTGGTATTTTTCACTTGATTTATTTTCCTCCTCAAAACTGAGGAATTACTTAGAAGTTACTCGTATCTAAGAGCTTCGATTGGTTGAAGATTGGCGGCTTTTCTTGCGGGATAAAGACCAAAGATTAGACCGATTCCTCCTGAGACGCCAATTGCTAAACCAATTGCTTGAATAGAAATTGTAAATGGTAGACCAATTAGGCTGGAGATAATAAACGAGGCAGTTATTCCAATTATCATCCCTAAGACGCCACCTGCAAAAGTTAAGATAATTGTTTCAACTAAAAATTGGGTGATGATGGTATTTTTCTTCGCACCAAGAGCTTTTCTTAGACCAATTTCTCTTGTCCGTTCTGTTACCGTAACTAACATGATGTTCATAATTCCAATTCCTCCAACTACGAGGGATATGGCAGCGATTCCTGAAAGGAGAGCTGTAAAGGTGCCTGTTATTGAAGACGCAGTGTCCAAAATGTCATTTTGTGATTGGATTGTAAAATCAGCGTCAGTTGGATCGGTTAGCTTGTGCCTTCCAAGAAGGAGATAGCCAATTTGGTCTTGTGCTTGAGTCATAGTGTCGGCGCTCGTTGCTTCAATTGCAATTGAACTAACGTTTGTTGAGCCAAAGAGTTGTTTTTGGGCAGTAGTTAATGGAACATAAATTCTGTCATCTTGGTTTAGAAAACCACTACCGCCTTTTGCTACTGTGACCCCAACAACTTTCAATGAAGTGCCGTTGATTCTAATTGACTGACCTATTGGATTTGTGCCTTCACCAAAAAGATCAGTTACAACCTGAGGTCCAAGAACAGCGACTTTTGCTATGCCTGCGACATCGGTGTTTGTTATGAACTGGCCTTCTTTTAGTTCAAGCTTCCTAACATCAGCATAGGCTGGGGTCGCACCAATGACTTGAGTGTTGGTATTATTTCTTCCAGCTACAACTTGGGCACGGCTGGTGTATTCTGGAGAAATATTTTTAACTGAAGAAAGGTTTGCAGTGGTTATAGCTTTGGCATCATCATAGGTTAAAGTGGTTCCCCCACCAATTGCTCCCCTAATTCCCCCAGCTTGGGTACTTCCTGGAATAACTGTTAAGAGGTTTGATCCAAGAGATTGAATTTGGTTTTGAACTGCTTGCTGACTTGCTTGACCTAAAGAAATTAAGGCGATGACACTGCCAATTCCTATAACAACACCAAGGGTAGCTAAAATTGTTCTTAGTTTATTTACCGTTAACGTACTAATTGCTTCAGAAATGATTTCAGATAAATCCATAGCTATTTATTTTTTTTATCACTAATTATTTCTCCATCTTTAATGGTGATAGTTCTACCAGCGTGAGCAGCGATATCTGGCTCATGGGTAATCATGACAATTGTGTGACCTTCTTTATTTAGCTTTTTAAAGATATCCATTATTTCTTCTGCTTGGTTACTGGCTATATTCCCAGTTGGTTCATCAGCAAGAAGGATAGCTGGGTTCATTGCCAAACCTCTTGCTATGGCTACGCGTTGCTGTTGACCTCCCGACAATTGACTACTCGTGTGGTCCATCCGATCTTTTAGACCAACCATGGTGAGAAATTTTTCAGCGCGTTCCTGCCGTTCTTTTTTTGAAATCCCTGCATAGCTCATTGGCAGCATGACGTTTTTCAGAGCTGAAGTTCTTGGCAAAAGGTTAAATGCTTGGAAAATGAAACCAATTTTTCTATTTCTAATGTCAGCAAGCTTATCGTCAGAAAGTTTTTCAACATTTTCCCCATCTAAGATATAGGTGCCTGAGGTGGGCTTATCTAAAGCGCCAATAATGTGCATTAAAGTTGATTTGCCTGAGCCGGAAGGACCCATGATAGCAACGAACTCACCTTTTTTGACTTCAAAAGAAATGTCTTTTAAGGCAATGGTTTCAGTTCCGTCATTAGAATAGATTTTTGAAATGTGAGAGAGACTAATCATTGGCGATTTATTCTGGTTCCACCACCAAAACTGCCACCACCGAAGCTACTATTTCCACTAAAGACTGACCTTGTAGTTGAACCTGTTCCAGTTGTTGTCGTTCCAGTAATAACAACATCGCCTTCTTTTAGTCCCGAGGTTATTTCAGTTTGCGTGTCACCTACTAAACCAGTTTTTACTTCAACTTGAATTTCTTTGCCACCCCTTTGCACTCTAACAGTCGAAGTGCCATTTTGAGTTTGGACTGCTCCTGTAGGCACAACTAACACATCAGCTTTTGTACTTAAAATAATATTTGCTGAGGCTGCCATATTTGGAAGAAGTGAATCGCTACCAGTATCCAGTTGAATTAAGACTGGGTAATTTGTGACGTTACTTGAAGTTTCTCCAATTCTATCCACACTTACAACTTTGCCAGTAAAAGTTTTGTCAGCAATACTATCTAATGTGACTGTAGCCTTTTGGCCAGCCTTTACTTTTTGAACGTCGACTTCAGAAACGTTGGCACTGACAATTGGTTCATTGGTGTTTTTAATTATGGCGACGCGCTGTGTGGAACCAGTATCTGTTGTTGAAGTTGAAGCGACCGAGTTAATGACCATCCCCGGGGCAACTGTGACACTATCAATTTCACCAGCTGCTGCAGCCACAACTGTTCCTGAAGTTTGCTGGTAAGTTAGATAAGAACTATTTAGGGAACTTTGAGCAGCAGCAATTGCCGTTTGTTGATTTTTATATTTTGCTTCAGCTGCTTGCCAATCGGCCTCTGCTGTTGCGAATTCTGGTGCGGCACGATTTCCGGAATTTGCTGAACCATCGCCATTTGTGTAAGCGCCACTTTCAGCAAGTGATTTAAAGTCATCCCAACTTGAAAGCATGGCTGATTTTAGTGAATAGGCGGTTGCATTGGCGGAAGCTAAATTAGAAACAGCATTTTGATAGTTAGCCCAAGCGGAAGCATTTGCTTGCTGGCCTTCAGCACTTAGTGTAACTTCAGCGATTTTTTGACCACTAGTTACTGTGTCTCCATCTTTTACGTAGACTGCGGCTACTGTGCCACTAGCTTTAGTATTAATGGGTGTGAAGTTGGCTGACAAAACAGCTCCTGAGGCAGAGACCCCCGAAACAATAGTCCCTCTTTCAACAGTTACCGTTTGGGTTTGAACAGAAGCTTGTTTTGGACCAAAGAATTTAAAACCAATTAAACCAACGACAACTACGAGAACCAAAACAACTAAAAGTTTTTTGTGGCGACTAATAAACCCTTTGAGTTTGTCCATGTATTTTCATTGTATGAGCCGTTTCTTAGAATCGGCTTAAATTAACAATGCATTTAGTGTAACAAAAACCCCGATAAAAATCGGGGTTTTTTCTCAGACTGCGGTTTGATTAGGATATTAACAAAGGTTCCTGAGAAGTTGCTTAGTACTATTTTTTCCTTTTATTTACTACCCCGAAAATATAAGCGAGTTCAATACCAACAACAAAGATTGTAATTACCCAAGCATTTAAGTTTAGTTGAAACGCCCCATTTACAAACGCCACCAGTATTGTTAATACAGCAATAAGTAAAATAACAAAGAGATCGTAGACCTTAAGATTTCCGTAGCCGACATATTTTTCCATTAGCAATCACCCTTAATAATTATAACAAGGTTTTAATTTAATAACTTTTGAAAAGTTGCTTAGGAGATTTATTGCCAGGAAATGCCTCTGGACTTTAGGAAAACTCGATCACAAACGGAACCTTTTTGTGCACCAGGGATGAAAACAGAATAATCACTGGTCCATTTTTGCCCTGTATATTTTGTATCATTCGTAGTGCCTTTTTGAACTTCTGGCTCTGGTCCTGTCACCTCGACCTCAATATCCATTAGAACTAGTTGGTGTGAATCTCGTTCATCAGTATCTACACCAATAAATTCTTTGGGCACTATGGTAGTAGCGAGCTTTTCTTTGCCCAGCCTTACAATTGCCACCTCAGGAGTTTCGTTTTCTTTCAGAGAGACTGCTGGCAACCCCCAAATATTAGGTAAGCTTTTTGCGTCTGGTGGCCTAAGGACAGCAAGCACCTCATCCGGGTTTTTTGGATTCTTGATTACTACAGCTAAGGCAAATTTTATGGGTTTCATGGTGGAATTATATCATCACAGTGAAGGTGGTACCTTGGCCGGGGGTGGATTTGACGTCGATTTTTCCATGATGGAGATCGACAATTGATTTGGCTATTGAAAGACCTAAGCCATAGCCTTCTACTGTTGATTTACTACGAGAACTGTCAGCTCTATAGAATCTGTCAAAGATGTGGGGAATTTCTGAGGCTTTGATACCAACACCAAAGTCTTGAACTTGAACAACTGCATGTTTATCCTTTTTAACTGCTTTAACAATTACTTCTTTTCCATTGCCACTATACTTAATGGCATTATCAACTAGAATAGTGAAGAGCTCTCTTAGACTGTCTCTATTTCCACTAACTTCAACTTCTTTCATTTCAGTTTTTAGGACAATATCTTTCGCATTTGCAGTTATTTGAAGTTTATCGACAACCTCCTTTAAGAGTTCGGTTAGGCTAAATTTTTCTAGAGGGAAGGTGCTAGTGTTATTTTGATAGCGAGAGAGAGACAAAAGATAATTTGAAAGAGATTGCATTTTATCTGCTTCTTCGAGATTACTTTTTAGAAGTTTCTTGGCATCAGCCAAGGTCATGCTCTTATCTCTTAGAGCTACTTCAATTTCTGTTTTCATTGCAGTTAGAGGTGTTCTTAATTCGTGCGAGGCGTCAGCTATAAATCTTTTTTGATCTTCCACCATGTCTTCAATTGGTTTTAACGTTTTACCAGCTAAGACGTAACCACTGATACCTGAGGTTATAAAAATGCCAAGATTAATTAGAACTAGAGTGAGGATTAATTTATTCCTGGTTCCTGAAATCATAGTTGGATCGAAGGCGGGTTGTCTTTGAATTCTTGTACCAAAGAAGTCGTCTTCTCTTCTGACCATGGTTAGGCGTTCAAAGCGTTGGAGCTCAGTATTGATACCGGTATAAATGGCAAAACTAAAAAGGACACTTACAACCATGATGATGAAGAGATACCAGATAGTGAGCTTTACCCTGGCGGATGTGAACATGACACTTGGGAAATTTGGTAGTTGTGGGGCGACCATTTAATTTAGACCTATTTTATACCCAAAGCCTCGAATAGTGTGAATTAGAGCGGGACTGCCTTTAAATGGCTTGTCAATCTTGTTTCTTAGATAGCCAATATAGACTTCAACAGTATTTGGCAGAACGTCTGCTTCATAACTCCAAACACTACTTATAATTGTGTCTTTAGGTAATGTCTTTCCAGCGTGGCGCATGAGATATTCTAAAAGGGCAAATTCTTTTCTTGAAAGGGAAATATTTTTCCCTTGTCTAGTTACATCATAGGTGACAGTATCCAAAACGAGGTCTTCAACTTGAAGCTTTGAACCAACACTATCTTTTGGCCTTCTTGAAAGAGCTTTAATTCTTGCTAAAAGCTCAGCAAAAGCAAAGGGCTTAACTAGATAATCATCGGCGCCAGAATTTAGTCCATCAACTTTTTCGTCAAGTTGACCTTTAGCGGTGAGAATTAAAATTGGAGTGTGGTTTTTTTCTTGTCTTAGTTTTTTACAAATTTCTAAACCTGGCAGGCCTGGAAGCATGAGGTCAAGGACAATGACGTCATAAGTTTCACCAGAAGCTAGGTCATAGCCTTCTTCGCCATCGTAGGCAACATCAACAGCAAAGGATTCTTGTTCAAGTCCCTTTTTAATGGAGTTAGCAATTTTGTGCTCGTCTTCAACAACTAGAACCCTCATTGCCTGGATATTACAACAGTGGAGCTGAGATTTGGCTGATAGATGACTTTACCAAGTTTTTTTAGTTTGTTTAGATCAAGCGCTTGAGCATACTTGCGCTTTTCAGCTGAACCTATAATAATGTATTTGACGTTGTACTTTTTTAGAATATCTTTTGTAAGATTTAAATCTTTTCCGGTATAAACTTCTTTTACCTCCCTTGCTCTTTTACCAACATCGTCATAGCTTCCGTGCCAGGTCCATTCATGCACTGCCCAACCGGAGACTGTTGGCCAACCTAAAAATGTAGAGAAAAAGGATGTGTCTTGGTAGGAATCACCGTCGGCTTCTAAAACAACCCCTTTAGGTTGGGTTTGTAAAAACTGGTAGGCTTTGAAATCATCTGGATAGCGAGTTTTCCAAAAATCTAAACCACTCGAAAGACCAGTGTATGTTTTATTTTCTAAACTTGATTGGTGGACTGCCCTAATCGGGTATACTGCCCTAGTTAGGAGCCAAATAGTTAAAACAAGGGCGACAAAATATTTAGCAAAGCCTTTGGTTTTTGAAAGAAGAATAAAAATTACGGGGCCTGTACATAATCCCACCCAAAGAAGAACTTGCAAAGAAACTTTGAAGTAGGTATTTGCTCTAAACCATTCACCTCCACTTAAGATGTCTTTTATGTAGAAAATTTCAAGGAAGGCAAGCCAAAAAATTACCAAGAAGAAGAGGATCAAAATCAGGCCTTCTTTTTGGAAATCTAACTTGTGCTTAATTTTACTTAGCAAATAGAGAACAACTAGGAATATTGACGGGCCCCAAAATAAAAGCCAAGGAACAATCGGGGACCAACTTGTAACTAAACCAAGGCCACCAAGTGGTGGAGTGAAATTAATTAACCAGGGAAGAGACAAGAAAAAACCAACTCCCAGGCAAACGACACTTGGCAAAAGACGGCGGAATTTGAACAAGAGAGTTAGACCAACAATTGAACCAAGAGTTAAAAAGTCCCAAGTATTTGTCATTATGCAAAGACCTAGCAAAAATGATAGCCAGGCTAAGACAGGGGTAAATTTTTCTTTTTGATACCAAATTGAAAGAAGTGTTAAAAGAATCACAGCACCCAAAAGAAATCCCCAGACATGAGCATGAAGGTCAGCAACAATAAAAGAATAGATTGGAATTTCTGAAATTGTTCCTGGAATAATCCTTGTTGGATCTGGATACCAAAACTTAGCGTTATTTAGAGTTTGCCAGTCACCGGCAAAGATGGTGGCAAAAAGGGACAGTAGACCAGCAAGAATGGAAAATTTAACTTTTGGGTTAAATTTGCTAACTAGAGTAGCTCCAAAAATAAAAGCTAGGACACCAGAAACTCCAAATATGAAACATTGAACCACAAAGAAACCTGCAATAATTGGGATTTTAGATAAAACAATTAGAACGTAGGCTAGAAAGTGGCCAAAATAGTAGTAGTTTAGTGGCCCACCGGTTCTCCAAATGTCCTCAAGGGGTAAAAATTTAGTCTGTGTTAGAGCTTTAATAAAACCGAAATCCATGAAGCGTTCGATTTGATAGATTTCAGGTTGGTGACCTTTAATGAAAATGAATAATCCAACCAGGAGGACAAGGATTATTTCTTCCAAAACAGCTCTTTTCCAGGGCATATCTAGTTTTTTATTTTTTCTCCAAACAAAGAAATTAACTCCTGCCCAAATCATAGACAGGAAAAGGAGCGAATTAAAACCAAGAGGAAGGACTTTTAGTGACGACAAAAGAAAAAGAACGTAGGAAATAACAAAGATACCAATTAGCTTGCCCAGGAAATAACCCTTGTCAAAAAGTGGAACAAAAAGTTTGTTAGTTATTGGAAGAGATACCAAACCAAAGATGAAAAGCAATAACCAGAGCTGGCCTCCTAATAGTAGGTCATAGGTAAACATACGTTCATATTATATATTGATGACATGAGTAAACAGTGGAAAATCGCTTTATACCTACTTGGCTTTGGAATTTTAACCTTAACAGCGGCATTTTTTGGAGCACCTGTCAGGAAAGAATACACACCAGGTGAAGTAGCCGGAGCACAAACAAATTTGGCCATTTTTGTAGAACCAGAAGCTTCGGAACAGCCTATTGTTGATGCAATTAAGGAAGCAAAAAGTGAGATTTTAGTTCAAGTCTACCTTCTATCTGATAATGAAATATTAACTGCTATTGAGGAAGCACATAACCGTGGGGTTAACGTACGAGTAATGATGGAGGGGCACCCGTTTGGGGGAGGGAACATTTATAAGACTACTGCGGAAAGACTTAAGAAATCAGGAATTAATTTTAAATGGACCAACCCCACGTTTGCTTTGTCACATCAAAAATCTATTGTTATTGACCGGGAAATGTTATTTATCCTTAACCAAAACCTAACTGAGAGTGCATTTGATCACAACCGAGAATTTAACATTATTGATTACAACAAAAATCATATTTCAGAAGTGGTTCAAATATTTGAAGCGGATTGGGAAAGAACGGGGATAAACCCTGTTGAAAAAGACCTAGTAGTTAGCCCAGTTAATTCGAGAGATAAGTTGACCTCACTTTTAAAATCGGCGAAGTATTCAATTGATATTGAAATGGAAGTTATCCAAGATGATGAAATAGTAGATGTTCTCTCAGAAAAAGCTCAGGAGGTCCCAGTTAGAATCGTGCTACCTGAATTTGACAGGATTACTGCAAATAGAGTTGATGCTGACAAATTGACTAAAGCGGGGGCTAAAATTAGAACACTATCTAACCCTTATATTCATGCGAAATTAATTATTGTTGACGGAGTGAGAGCGTATTCGGGATCTGTTAATTTTACAAGTTCATCAATGGATTTGAATAGAGAACTGGGGATTATTTATTCTCAAGGAGATATTATTTCTAAGGTACAAGAAGTATTTAATGAGGACTGGCAAAATGGGGAGGAGTCGACTAAAATCGAATAATACCTATGTTTAGAACTAATTTAAAGGTTTTTGTTTATTTGGTGATTTTAGGGTTTGTACTTTTTCCTAAAGAAGCACACGCATACATTGATCCAGGAACTGGAAGTTATTTGTTTCAATTTGTGATTGCTGGACTTCTTGGAAGTATGTTTTTCTTTAGGGGATATTTTGACAAAATAAAAAATAAATTTAGCAAAAATAAAAAGGAGGAAACTCCAAAAAAGGCAGATGAAAAACCAACAAAAACCTCCAAAACAAAAAAATAATTCTAATAGTCACGCTTCATCTTTCAGAGACCCAAGTGGGTTTGTTTTTTTTGAGAATAATAAGGTATTTCGCCAGATTAATCCCCCTTATATGGAAAATTATGAACTTTTGAAAAGTTCAGGGCTTTACGAGGAACTTACCAACAAGGGATTGCTTATTGGTCACAAAGAAAAAGGCGACGGAGTTATTGAGCCAGAAATGATTCCGTTTATTTCTTACCCTTATGAGTGGTCATTTTCTCAACTTAAAGATGCCGCGGTTTTAACTTTAGAGATTCAAAAAATTGCAGTTAACCATGGAATGAGTCTTAAGGATGCGACAAGCTTTAATGTGCAGTTTCTTCGAGGAAAACCAATCTTTATTGACACTTTGTCATTCGAAAAGCTTGAGGAGGGAAAACCGTGGGTAGCTTATAAGCAGTTTTGCGAACAGTTTCTAGCACCTTTAGCTGTCACTTCGTACACTGATGTACGTTTAAATGAACTACTTATTCCATTTATAAATGGGATTCCACTTGACCTTGCAGCAAAACTAATACCAATTAAAGCAAAAATTAATCCAGGGATTTTAATGCATGTGGTTTTACATGCTGGGAGCCAAAAAAAACATGCTGATGACAAACCAACCTCAAAGTCATCAACTGGTGGAGCGGTTAATAAGAATGCAATGCTCGGACTGATTGATAGCCTTGAAAGAACTGTTAAAGGGTTGCAGTGGAAGATCCCAAAGATGACTTGGACAGATTATGGGGCAGACGACTATTTTGAAAGCTATTCCAAAAAAACACTGGAAGTTAAAAAGAAATTGGTGGGTGAGCTTCTTGATGTTGCTTCGCCAAAGACTGCCTGGGATCTTGGAGCTAATACCGGAAATTATAGTCGGATTGCTGCAAGTAAAGGTATTTTTACGGTAGCAGTCGATGGGGATCCAACAGTTATTGAACAGGGGTATAACTTTGTCAAGGAAAGTGGGGAAGAAAATATTTTACCTTTATACGTAGACCTTGCTAACCCAACACCTGGAATTGGATTTGAGAACAAAGAAAGAGATTCTTTTTTGGATAGAACCAAACCTGACCTTGTGATGGCTTTGGCTCTTATTCACCATTTGGCAATTAGTGCCAATTTACCAATGCCAAGGCTTGCTGAATTTTTCAGTAAACTTAGCAAAAATTTAATCATTGAGTTTGTACCTAAAGAGGATCCGCAAACACAGAGACTTCTTCGAAGTAGGGAAGACATTTTTACAAGCTACACACAAAAGGATTTTGAAGAAGAGTTTGGAAAATATTTCAAGGTTTCTAAGAAAATAGCGCTTCCTGAATCCAAGAGAACGCTTTATTTTATGACCCTTAAATGAAGAGACTTACTCAACTAGCTCCAACAATTTTTGCTATTGGCTTTATCCTCAACCTTTATATAGGAAACATAAGCGAACTTTTTTTAAGTAGCTTAGTTACGCCTGTTACTTCTGCAATTTTAGTGAGTTTAGTAATAACGATTATTAGTTCACTTCTTCTTCGAAATAAAACTAAAGGAGTTACTCTCGCTTCTTTGTTTGTAATTTTGTTTTTTGCACTTCGTGATGTGCTACCCAAAATGAACCAGGAGTTTGTTTTAGCTATTGGAATAGCCTTGGTAGTTCTGGCTTTTATCTTTCTTAAAAGAACTAAACGAAATCTTGATAGTTTAGGAAAGTTTTTTTTAATCACGTCGCTACTTCTTTTTGGAATTGCAGTTTTTAGAATTACTCAGTACGAAATAAAGAAAAGTAATGAACCTGTGATTTCTAGCCCACTTAAACTTCCCGTAGTTAGTTCAACGACAAGTAAGGCGGACGTGCCTGATATCTACTACATTGTGCCTGATAGCTATTCAGCTTCAAAGAGCCTTTTTAAGTATTACAACTTTGATAATAGCCAGTTTTTGAATTTCCTCACTGAAAAAGGATTTTTTATAGCTTCTGATAGTGCTTCAAATTATCCAAAGACGTTTTTGTCACTTGGGTCATCACTTAACATGGAGTATCTAGACTACTTGTCTAAATTCAAAAATTCATCTGATTTAACTAAAGTAGACCCACTTCTTGAGGACAATAATGTGGTGAAGTTTCTAACTTCTGCTGGATACAAATATTATCACCTGGGGTCTTGGTGGGGGGCTACACACACAAACAAGAATGCTTACCAAAATGTAATTTTGGAAAATGAAAATGCAATTCCAATGAGCCAATTTGACTACATAGTTTTACAGTCAACAATTGTTGACCCATTAATTGACAAGTTTTTACCTAGTTTGACGGTTGGGGATTCTGACCGGGACCGAATGAATAGGGCAAACTACCAATTTGAGCAACTAGGGAAGTTAGCAAATGAACCCGGACCTAAATTTGTATTTGCACATGTGATTGCACCACATGAGCCATATTTTTATGATAAAAACTGCAAATTTCAGAACTTAGATACCCGGAAAAGGAGGCAAGAGGTGCCAAAATATGTTGATCATTTAAATTGCGTGAACCAGAAACTTGAGGGGACAGTTAATGAAATTTTAAAGAATTCAAAAAAACCACCCGTAATTATCATTCAATCTGATGAGGGGGCACCGTTTTTAGCTGAGGAAATGACACCTCCTGATTCGTGGGGGAAAGCACCACTTTCACTTCTTCAAGAAAAATTTCCAGTGTTTAATGCCTACTATTTGCCTGAGGCTAGTGGATCCAGTGGACTTTATGAGTCAATTACACCAGTTAACTCATTTAGAGTGATATTTAATAGATATTTAGGTACCAATTTTCCAATATTACCTGACAGAAGTTATATACTCCCTGATCTTAAGCATCTTTATGACTTTGTTGATGTTACAGACAGAATTAAGCAATAAAGGTTTTGAGACAACTATTTCTGACAACATTCTTCAAGCTAGTTTAGAAATGGGGGACCTGGCTTTAGAAATTACAATCGACAACGGCGGGGAAGCCTTGGTAGTTAAAAAATTAAAAACTCCAAGTAAAAACAAAGAATTTAAATATAAGGGACAGGTGGTTCCTATAGTATGTGAAATTATGACTAGTGAGATGTTTCGGGTTAAACTTGAAAATGTCAGTGATTTAGAAATTATTGAAAAAGAAATCCAAGGGGTGTAAATTTATTTCAGACTCCTCTACTCTAGCATATTATCCTATAACATTATGAAGAGGTTTCGGGTTTTTTTAGGAAAATTAGGACCAGGACTTATTACTGGAGCTGCTGACGATGATCCGTCTGGAATCGCTACCTATTCCCTAGCTGGTGCTCAGTTTGGCTATGCCCTACTTTGGACTGCTCTGTTCTCATTTCCCCTCATGGCTGCAGTCCAAGAAACTTGTGGAAGAATAGGACTCGTTACTAAAAAGGGGCTTGCACAAATTACTAAAGAGCACTATCCCCGCCCCGTGGTCCTAGTTATCACCTTAATTTTATTTGCAGCTAATACATTTAACATTGGAGCAGACATTTCAGGAATGACAGCAGCAGTTCGACTTCTTGTTCCCCTGCCTGAGTTTTTAGTGGGACTTGCAGTGGCAATTGGAATGATCTTCTTAATTATTAAACTTAAGTACGACAGAATTGTCCAAGTGTTTAAATGGATGACTTTAGCGCTATTTGCTTATGTGGTAGCGTTTTTCTTAACTCAGCCTGACTATGCAGAAATTTTAAAAAATACTATCTTGCCACAATTTAGTTTTGATAAGGCTTATATTGTAATGATTCTTGCCATACTTGGGACCACAATCTCACCGTATCTATTTTTCTGGCAGACATCTGATGAAGCAGAAAATGAAAAATTTTTAGGAAAGAGTGTTAGTAGATATAGTCTCCGAGTTGAAAAGGAGGATACGGTAGTTGGAATGGGAGTATCTAATCTTATTATGTACTTTATTATTGCGACAACTGCTGGGACTTTATTTATGGCTGGACAACATAATGTACAAACGGCAGCTGAAGCAGCACAGTCTCTCAGACCACTGGCTGGAGATTTGGCCTTTGTTCTTTTTGCGGTGGGAATTGTTGGAACTGGAATTTTAGCGATTCCAGTTCTTGCGGGATCCGCAGGATATGCTTTATCTGAGGCGTTTGGATTCCACGAGGGACTTAACAAAACATTTAAACAAGCGCGCGGGTTTTACATAATAATTGCAGCGGCAACCTTAATTGGTTTTGGACTTAATCTTCTTGGAATTTCTCCAATGAAATATTTATTCTATTCGGCAGTCTTAAATGGTCTTGTCTCCCCTATTATGATTGCTCTTCTACTTCTTATTGCTAACAATGAAAAAATTATGGGGAAATATAAAAATGGGCCACTTACAAACTTATTAACGGTGATTACATTAGTTGTAATGACAATTGGGGCGGTAGCTATTTTTGTGTTGTAGTGATTATTATAGTAATCACAAAGGTTTCTTCTGATAAGTTATGGCTTTGTAGCTATTACCTCAATGAGGTTGTCTATTTTTGGAGATATAAATTTGCGCTCAAAGTCGATGTATAACTGCTCATCGTAAGAGCTTATAGATGAAATTAAAAAGCCTGCGCCTTTTATGTGACTCGTGATCGTTTCTTCTGAATGAAAATATCTTTTAGATTTGACTTTTTCTCCATTTTTGGGATTTTTATACACCACATATGTGAAGCCAGTTTCTGAATCATATTCTGAGTCTGGCGCGGTGGTTTCATCGTTTTTATCTGATCTAACTACAACAAATATTTTCTTTGTGGGTTTGAGCACTCTATTGAGTTCTGCAAGCGATGAATCTAAATCCTGTTTAGAAAGGTAATGTAGAACCAATCTTGCATAAATAAAGTCAAAGCTGTTCGAAGCATATGGGAGTGGCTTTGATACGTCTTCAACTTTGATTTGCACCTGTCCGTCTAGTCCATATTTTATTATCATTTCTCTCGCATGCTCTGCACCTACCTCATCAATTGTTGTCCCAATTACGGTCCTTTTATTATTACCAGAAGCCATTTTCATCTCGGCAATTCCGCCAGTGCTTACACCAGGTGCAAATATTACTAGATCGTCTTGACCCAATAACGCCAGCCCGTTTTGCTCACTTTTGGAGAACTTTTCTTCATCAAAGATTGGTTTTTCCATAGTTATCTAAGTTTTTTAATTTCCTCAGTAAAATTCTTTGGATATTTTGCCTCTAACAACCTACTCGCTTCCAATACTTCAAACCAACATATTTCTGTTTCAGGTTCTTTAGCTGATATATTATTTATATTTTCCAGCTCGCAAAGATATATTGATAAAATCAATCCAACATCTCCTTCTTTGGTGAGTCTAAAATTGGAGATCACCATGGAAAATGGAAACATTGACTTGATTTCGTTCACTCCAATTTCCTCCTTCAACTCTCTTTTAAGTGTTTGTTCGACTGTTTCCCCTTTTGAAATCCTACCACCAGGCAAATCCCAGTATTGTCCTGAAATTTTCTTGTTCAATAAAATTTTTCCATTTACGTCTCGAATAATGGCTTTTATTCCAAGGTGGAAAATATCCTCATTCACAATATCTAAATTATAACTAATTGTATGTGAAAATCACTCCCCTATTGTTTTTCATATTTGGGTTGTTAGGATGATCTGTGTATATTATTTTTCTGCCCGAAATTTTGACAATAATCTTCGGGGTATAGTTGATGGAACAGCACGCAGTACCGCAAGATATTACAGGGTTCAAATTCAAACTGGTTGGTGACATGACGCTTAAGCAGTTTGGAGAATTAGCTGGAGGAGCGATTCTTGCATATTTATTTTTTGCTTCAGGACTCCACCCGATAATCAAATGGCCACTGGTGATATTTTTTGCTTTCTTTGGTGTTGCACTCGCGTTTTTACCAATTCAAGAAAGACCACTTGATGTTTGGCTAGCCAACTTCTTCAAGGCAATTTACAGACCAACATACTTTACGTGGAGAAAAGATGCACAACAAGTATCTGTTGAGAAACCACCTGAAGTTAAACAAGGATTTGTGCCACTTGGGACTCACAATGAAACACTACCTTTAATGGCTGCTGACAATGTTGGACCAAAACCAACTCCAGTTACTCCCCCGCCAACCCCAATTGCACCACTAACACCTGTTGCACCGGTTGTACAGCCGACACAACCTGTCGAGGCACAACAAACAACGATGTCTAGTACACCAGTCACTGAAACTCCGACCATTCAGCCAATTCAAACACCTTCACCTACGCCCATTACACCACAAACACCCATGGCGCCCGTCCTTGCACCTCAACCTGTTCCACAAACAGAAACACAACAAACGCCACAATCTGTGACACCGAACCACATAGAGACGACACCTCCGGTTAATTCTGGAGTAGCAGGAGCTTTGTCAATTGATGAGCTTTTAAAACAAAGACAACAATCAACAAATTCTGAACCTCCAACTCCAGCAATGACAATTGATGACCTTATGACACAGCGAGAACACACAACAACAGCAACAATGGAGAAATCCGATAGTGATTTGTCTCTGAAAGAAGCACGACTTAATGAGCTTTCAGAAAAGAATAAAGAAATCATGATGAAAGTTGATGAACTTAGAAACCAGATTTATAACATTAACGAATCTGGTGGAGATGCTTCAAAATTGATGCCACAACTTGAGAAATTGGTTGAAGAAAAAAACCAGGTCTACTCTGAAGTTGGAAAGGCGAGAGAGGAAATGACACTTCAGAAAGTAGCACCTCTATCGCAACCAGCTTATAAAGAACCGTTTAGAGATCCAAATGCAGTTCCCAAACCTAAACCTCAAGTTGTTTCTGATCCGATGCCTGTAGCACTTACTAGTCAACCAAATGTAGTTAATGGACTCGTTTATGATTCTAATGGAGTGCCACTTGACGGTGTAATTATTACAATTAAAGACATGCAGGCAAATTCAGTTAGGGCTCTCCGAACAAGTAGACTGGGCAATTTCATTGCTAATACTCCACTTCCGTCTGGAGAATACTATTTGGAACTTGAGAAAGCAGGACAAGTATTTGATGTTTGGAAGATAGCACTTGACGGATCAGTTCTTAAACCAATTCAAATAAGAGCTAAAGCTCAGGAGGTACAAAACTAATGGATACAGCAAAAATTGCAATCAGAGGAACGACACAAGATCACTTGGAAGTTGCTGATATTAGAGACGACTTGGTGATTCTTAAAGATGGGTCTGTGGCCTTGGTAATTCGTGTGTCTGCAGTTAACTTTGGACTGTTATCCGAATCCGAACAGGAGGCAATGATTTTTGCATATGCTGGACTTTTAAATTCTCTTAATTTTTCGATTCAAATTGTGGTTCGAAGTCAAAGAAAAGATATTTCCAAATATGTCGCTAGTTTGGAAACCGAGGAACGAAAACAAACTAATCCCCTTCTTAAGGAACAGATTAAGAAATATAAAGAGTTTATTGTTCAAACTGTTAAAGATAATAATGTTTTAGATAAAAAGTTTTACATTGTTATTCCATTTAGCTCTTTAGAACTTGGGGTTGGATCGGCTACTGGAAGTGTCCTTAATATTAAGAAAAAACAGGGATTGCCACTTCCTTTGGAGCGGATACTTGAGAAGTCAAAATTATCACTGCTTCCTAAAAGGGATCACATCTTAAGGCAGGTTGGAAGACTGGGGCTTAGAGCAAGACAAATGACCACAACTGAGCTTATTGAACTTTTCTACGATATATATAACCATGACAAGGTGGCTGGGAAAAATGAAGCGGCTATGTCTGGAATTAAAACATAATGAAATTACCAACATTTTTATCTAAAAGCGCCCCACCTCCTAAACCTCAAGTTGAGAGTGCGGGACCAGCGTTTGCGAGCGTTAATCAGAGCGATATCAAAGACAAAGGTCCACAAATTAAAATGCCAGATTCACCGGTTGTTGATCTGATTGCCCCTGAATCCATAGAAGTGGATTTTGACTATTTGAAGATTGGTAACGCTTACTATAGATCGCTGTTTGTATCTGGATACCCAAGGTTTGTAGCAGCAAATTGGCTATCACCTATTATCAATTTCGACTCTTCGATGGATGTGGCAATGTTTATATATCCAGTTGAATCAAGAGATATTCTTAACAATCTTAAGAGAAAGATTGCTGAGATGGAGGCGACTATTGAAAGTGACATTAAAAGAGGCCGGGTTATTGATCCATCCGTCCAAGTAGCACTTGACGATGCTTTATCGATGCAGGAGCAACTAGCCAAGGGGGCGGAGAGATTTTTCCAGTTTGGTTTATATGTGACGGTGTCAGCGGAAAATCTCCCTGACCTTAACCAAATTTCAAAACAGGTTGAGTCAACACTTGCTTCCCTACTTCTCATTGGAAAAAGATCAGCACTTCAAATGGAGGATGCATTTAAGACAACACAACCGTTTTGTGTCGATAAACTGATGATCACAAGAAATATGGACACAACTTCCCTGGCTACAACATTTCCATTTACTTCATCAGAACTTACTGCTAACCAAGGTGTTTTATATGGGATTAATGAGCACAATGATTCACTAATAATTTTTGATAGGTTTAGCATGGAAAATGCTAATGAGGTTGTGCTTGGAAAGTCGGGAGGCGGAAAATCTTTCCTTGTTAAACTTGAGGCACTTCGGTCACTAATGTTTGGAGCGGGAGTGATCATTATTGATCCTGAAGAAGAATATAAGCCCTTAGCAGAAAGCGTTGGTGGTGACTATATTTCATTCTCTTTCTCAAGTGATACCCACATTAATCCATTTGATCTGGCGGGAACTAACGATGACCCACAAGAAAATGATTTGCAGTACAAAATCGGATTTACGCTTATTAGGCTTTTAAAGCTAATGGTTGGGACAACGACAGCTGAAGAAGAGGCAATTCTTCACAACGCACTGGAACTTACATACAGACAGAAAGGAATTACTTTTGATCCATCCACACATAAGAATGAACCCCCTATCTTAGAAGATCTCTACAAGGTACTTGTTGGAATGGAAACCACAGCGGCACAAAATATTGCTCTTAGACTTGAGAAGTTTGTTAAAGGAAGCTTTGGGACGATTTTTAATCAGCGAAGCAATATCAAACTTAATAACAACTTCACCGCTTTTTCTTTCAAGAATCTTGAAGACCAACTTAGAAGTATTGCGATTTTCATTATCATGGACTTTATGTGGAACTCAATGAAGCGAGAAATTAAAAAGAGGATCTTAATTGTGGATGAAGCGTGGTATTTAATGAAGGATCCGGCATCAGCAGAATTTTTATGGAACTTTGCAAAGAGAGCTCGAAAATATTATCTTGGTTTAACAACCATTACTCAAGATATCGAGGATTTTTTGGCAACGGATCTTGGAAAAACAGTTGTCACTAACTCATCTATTCAGATTCTTATGAAACAGTCCCCTGCGGCAATTGAAAAAGTGGCCGACATATTCTATTTATCTGAAGGAGAGAAAAGTTTGCTTTTATCGGCAAATGTTGGAGAGGGACTATTTTTTGCGGGAGCGTCACATGTCGCTATGAGAGTAGTTGCTTCACCTGATGAATACAAACTAATTACAACTAACCCACTTGATAAGACAAAATCGACTCCACCATCACCTCAGGCTGGAAATGTGAGAGTAGCCTAACTAGTTACTCTTTGTTTATGCTTATAGTGATAACGGTCAATCTTTTCTCTTTTTAACACGGAGTTATATAGTCGACTGTCCCCATTTTTTGGGTTCTTAAGCCCACGAAGTTCAATATAATTTGTCCCATCTAATGTTTCACTCAGAGTACTCACAGCTTTAACGAGAGTATTGAAGATAGGTATTTGTGCTTGATCTTGAAATTCTCGATAATCAACACCGGGAACACCTTGCATGTTAACAATTGAAATTATTGTCGAGCTTCCCTCAATATGTGCATTAAATCCTACTCTACCTATATAATTTCCCTCATAAAACGCCTGAACTTGAGAAAGTGATTCGGGACATCCAGTAACTCCCTTTTCATCCTTACCTCTCTGAACACTTTCTGTGCGGGCATACCGTAGATAAAATTCATTTGAAATTTGTAGGCGCTGTTGCCTGTTAGACATTTCAAGCTTTCTAGCAAACTCCATGTTCCACATTGCGCGACAATGTTGGCGAATATTAGGTTCGGACAATGTTGAAGCAAACCCATCTCTATAACTTATATTTTTAGAAAGATAAATGCTCATTAAGCCATTATGTAGTGCAAAGCCAGGTTTCCTTCCCTCCATATCTCTTAATTGAGAAAATTTTTGAGCGAGGAGCCATCGTGGATCGTTTGGAACAGGAGGAATAAAGGAAAATAGGATTCTTGCAGCCTCTGATATATCAGGATTGCTAATTGGATCTTCCTGAAGTATCTTATCTTGAAACCCTTCTTGCTTCACAATTGCCAAAAATTGTTCGTCAGAGTAATTTCTTTCCGAAGAGATACCCAGCAATCTATGTAATAACATAAACTAAATTATATCATACTATGGGTTATTTAAATCGAGAGATAAATTAGCCTTGCACTCTCACAGGCATAATAATATGGAGGTAATTATCTACTTTTATAGGTCTAAAAAGCGCAGCAGAAGTGGGTGTACCAAGTTCCAGGGTTATGTCCTTAGCACCATTTAAACTCCCTAGGAAATCTAAAACATAGCGAAAATTAAAAGAAACACTAAAACTACCAACTGGTGGCTTTTCTACTTCAATATCAAGTTCTGTTTCATTTTCTCCGACTTCCCCACCTTGAGCCCGGACGGTCATTGTGTTGTCATGAATATTAAAATTAATAATGTTGGCATTTTCTCTTGCGAAAATGGCGGCACTTTTTATAGATTTTAATAACTCTTCGGCGTTTAATTTAATCTTAATGTCAAATGTTGAGGGAATTATCTTTTCGAAACTTGGAAAATTACCAGCAATAGTTTGTGAATAGAATTCAATTTCTCCAATTAAAAAGGAAACGGTGTTTGTTTCTCCAAAATGAATTTCAAAATCACCAACACTTGAATCGGAAAGCAATCTGGAAACTTCTTGAAGCGCTTTAGAAGGAAGAACTAACTGAGTTAAATCCTTGGGAATTTTAGAATCCGACTCCAGTGTATATTTAGAGAGTCTAAAACCATCGGTTGCAACCAACATAGGTGCACTTCCATCAAATTTAAATAGAACACCGTTTAAAACTGCTCTTGTTTCATCAACAGCTGCTGAAAATAGAGTTTCACTGAGTGCGGTTTGAAAAGTATTCTTTGACATTTTCCAAACTGTTGCGTTAGGTTCTTTGGGAGGCGTTGGAAAGTCGCTTCCGGGCATGCAAGTTATTTTTCCTTGGAACTTTAACTCCTTAACAATTAAAGAGGTTTCTTTGGCTTCGAGAATTATTTTGTCGCTTGGGAGAGAGGAAATTAATTCTTGGAAAGTTCTACCAGGGACACAGATTTCACCTTCGTCAATGATTTTAGATCCAAACGGAACAATAATTGTAGAATCAACATTTGAAGCAATTAAGAGACTTCCCTCTTTTGAGGCCTTGAGGAAGACATTAGTTAGAATAGGAAGTTGAGGTTTGGAACTAATAATTCTTGTGGCAGTTGTCAAAGCGGACGATAAGTTTTCTTGTAGGACTTCTAGCTTCATAGGTTGCCCACATAATATTTCGGTTAAGTGTTTTTTTCAACCGTCGGTTTCCTTTTGTTTTAACTAGTAGCAGTAGTAGTAGGTAGCGTGGATATGGGTATGAAAATGACAGATAGACGATTGGGGCTAGTAGATAAATAAAAATATTGATGTGGATAAAATACTTGGTGAGATGTTGATAACTTTTGTGGACAATTGTGGATAAATGTTGATATGTTTATAGACACGAAAAAATATCCACATATCCCCCATTTCTTTGAAAGTTGTAAACCTAGTTAGTCACACCTAGGCGAAGCTCAATAGCGGAGACATCTTTTTTAATTCGGTCGTTTGTTTCTACAAGGGCTTCTATTTTGTCTTCGCCATGAATAATAGTTGAGTGGTCTCTTCCCCCAAGGAAGGCAGCGACTTCATCTAAAGTCATTTTGGTTTGTTTCCTTAGGAGGTACATGAGGATTTGGCGAGGTTCTGCTATTGGTCTATCTCTTTTGTCACCCTTTATTAATTTAATTGAGAGACCATAGTAGTTACAAACCTCATCAAGAATAGTTCTAGCATCAAGGGTTTGCCTGCCAGCTGACCCTTGTTCTAAAGGAATTTTCAAAACTTCAGATACGAACTCAGGAGTTATTTCTTTATTTTCTGAAGAAGCTGTTGAAATAACTAATTTTATTGCACCATCTAGTGAACGAATATTATCCACATTACTGGATATACTAGATGCTACCGTTGTGGATAATTCGACTCCTCTTTTGCGAGCTTTTAGCAGACAGATAGCTGTTTTTAATTCAGAATCGGGTGCAGATATGTCTGCGACTAATCCACCTTCAAAACGACTCTTTAGTCTGTCAGCTAAATTTTTAATGTCTGAAGGCTTAGTATCTGAAGTCATGACTATTTGACCTTCTCTTTGTTGGATTGCATTAAAAGTATGGAAAAACTCTTCTTGAGCTGTGTCTTTGCCGGAAAGAAATTGAATGTCATCTATTAATAGTGCGTCTGCTCCACGATACTTTTCTTTGAAATCATGAGTGTTTTTGCTCCTTATACCTTGGATGATTTCATTTGTAAATTGCTCGCAGGAAGCATAAACAATTCTTGCTCTGGGGTTTTTTCTCAAGATCTCTATGCCAATTGCTTGCATTAGGTGAGTTTTGCCAATTCCAACTCCGCCCCAAATGAAAAATGGATTATAGTTTCTGCCTGGATCTTTAATAACTGCTTGAGCGGCGGCGAAAGCTAACTGATTACTTGTTGAAACACAAAATTCATCTAGGGAAAAATCGGAGCGAAGACCATTTCTCTTAACCGCTTGAATGAACTCTTCTTGGTCCTCTCTTTCTGAGTTAAAAAGTGGACCTAGTTCTTCAGGATTTGTGTCTTCTGTTTTAGTTTGTGGCTTTACTTTAACTTCAAAAACAAGACTAACTTTGTCTATTGAAGAGATTTTTTGAAGTGAATTTTGAATGAGGGTGTAATAGCGAATGTTAACTTGGTCAGCAATCCCTTTATTGGGAAAACTGATTTTAGCAATGCCATCTTCAAAGGAAATGAGTTCGGAATTTTGGAAGTGAAGTCTAAACTGACTTTTACCCAGTTCAACTTCAAGCTCGGCTAAAACTTGGTGCCAAATTTTTTCTAAGTCCATTGAGGCCAATTCTAAAAGTTATCCACAATATTTCAATATGTACAAATGAGTCAATTTGTAGGATAATCGGAGGTATGCCAAAGAGAGTTTATCAACCAAAGAAATTAAAAAGAGCTAGAAAACATGGTTTTATGGCTCGGACTTCTACTAGAAACGGTCGAAAAGTCATTAAAAGAAGAATGGCCAAGGGTCGCAAGAAACTTTCTATCTAAGAAATGCTTGCTCGAAAAAAACTAATTCCTCTTACTTCAGAGTTTGAAAGAATCCGCAAAGGTGGAAAAGTGTATGATGCTCCTTCTTTTGGGATTATCGTTAGCTTTGATAAAGAAATTGGGCCTAAATGCGCATTTATTGTGAGCAAAAAGATAAGTAAATCCTCTGTTACCAGGCACGAATGTAAGCGTAAGCTAAGTAATGCAGTTTCTGGGTTCTTACCAAGACTTTCTAAAAATGTAGAAATTGTTTTTTTAGCTAAGACTTTGGTAACTAAAACAACACAAGAAGAGTTAAAATTAGAAGTGGAGAGTGTTTTTAGAAGAGCAAAGCTTATATGACCATACTTATTAATATATATAGAAAGTATTTGGTTTATGCATTTCCTGTGGGAACTTGTAGATTTAGCCCAACTTGTAGTGAATATATGCTCCAGGCAGTTGGTCGACATGGTATAATCAGAGGAACTTATTTAGGGGTGAAACGGATCCTTAGGTGCAATGGGTTTTTTAAAGGTGGATTTGACCCAGTCCCCTCTTAATTTCCAAAATAAACTATGCAAATATTTTCAGACATTTTTCTTCAGATAATTTTGTTTGTCTATAATACGATAGCCTTTCAAAACCTTGGTGTTGCCATTATTGAAATTGCCGTAATTTCAAGGATTATCTTCTATCCACTGGCTAAGCAACAAGCACACTACACTAAGAAAATGAGTGACCTGCAGCCTCACATTTCTGCTCTTAAAGAAAAACACAAAGGTGATCAACAGGCTTTTGCTAGCGCTCAAATGGCACTATTTAAGGAACATGGAGTTAATCCTGCGGGAGGATGTTTACCAGCTGTAGTTCAAATTGTGGTTCTTTTTGGACTTTTGGGAGCAATGAATCACATTTTAGTAATGAAAAACATTAACACACAGTTTTTGTGGTGGGATGTTGCCTTGCCAAATGCATATCATATTGCAGGAGCTCCATTTGCGATCCCTGGTCTTTTAGTTATTGCGGCAGCCATTACTCAGTACATCCAAACCAAAATGATGATGCCTGCAAAAGCTCCGAAACCTGCTAAAGCAGTCGTTAAAAAAGGGGAACCTGAGAAAAAGGGTGACTTTATGAGTGAATTTGCTGATGCTCAGAGTTCAATGGTGTGGATGTTTCCTCTTATTTTCTTGTTTTTAGGTACTAAATGGCCTGCAGGTTTAGCTATTTATTGGACAGTTTCAAGCTCAATTGCAATCGCTCAACAATATAGAATTACGGGACTTGGCTCATTGGGACAGGACGTGGTAAAATTACGTAAGTTAATTGGGAAAGAACAAAAAAATGCCTAAGAAAAAAACAGAAAACAATTCAAAAGAAGAAATAATCAAAGCCAGTGCTGAGGAACTACTATCCAATATGGATATCCCTGCGGCAGTTTTAGTGACACCTTCACCTGAAGAAGTGTTTTTAGTAAATGTCGAAACTGAAGAATCAGGGCTTTTAATTGGATATCACGGGGAAACACTTTCAGCATTCCAATTAATTCTTGGGCAAATTGTGACTAAGAAGGTTGGCGAATGGGTGAGAATTGTGGTTGAGGTTGGAGACTATAGAGCTAAAAGAGAAGAACAACTTTCCCAAATGGCACTTTCTTATGCTGACCAAGTAGTTCAAACAGGACAACCAATTGCACTTCCCTCTTTACCTCCAATTGAAAGAAGAATAATTCACATGGCTCTTCAAGATCACCCTGATGTAGTAACTGAATCTGAAGGTGAAGGCAATATGCGTCGCCTCATTATTAAACTTAAAGCTTCTTAATAGTAAGTTTTATGTCTTCTCAGGAAATACACTACTTTCTTGAATGTAAAGTTTCTGCTGGAATGTTTTCGTCAGAAAGAAGTGTTTCTGTAAGAGATGCAAAAGGGAAATATCATTTGGGTTTTTTTGATCAGTCCAGCCTAGGCCCCAATGGTTTACAGGTTGACGTTATCGCACTTAGAGGTTCGTATGCTTTAGTTCAAACTCCGAATTTTGGCGGCGGATATGGTTTTTTTGACTCAAATAGATTTCTAGTTCCTAGAGAGAATATTACTCCCCGTCCTTGATATTGTTGTTCACCTATCAAGAATACTTAGCTAGCTTTTGCATGGCTAGATGGGTGACAGTTTTTTCGAGCTCTTCTGATTTTTTTAAGCCTAACACTTCTGCAAAGATCCTAATTTCAGCTAGTGCTTCTTCTCTTGTTAGGTCGCCACTAGCTTCAATTTCAATACCTGTAGCAAAGTTTTTGATTTCATCCACTGCAATTTTTAGGTTTTTATAGGTGTAGACTACCCTATCTTTATCAATAGTAATAAATTCTTTATATTCCATTAATCTTAGGAGATTACTGGCTTCAGTGTAATTTTGAACGTCAAGCTCGTGCTCTATGCAGGTATTGTGGTTTTTAGCTGACGTTAGGCGTTTTACCTCCAAAGTTGTTGAGACCTTTCCTTGATAGTTATTGTCTTGTTCCCTGATCCTTACACCATAACCTTTGGCGGATTCAAACCATTCGTCATTTTCAGAAAGACTTTTTATGTAATATGGGACGAACCAGTGGTCAATTATGTGGCTATGGTATGTTACTTTGGCACCAATCGAAATTAATTTGTTTTCAACTTGTTGTCTATTTTTCGTTAGAAAACGGATTTCTACCTCAATTTTGTCTTTTTGGGTGGTTTTGTTTACCAGTTTATCTATATCACTTCTTTTTACCCTAACATTCTTCCCTATTTTGGTGGCTGGCAGAGAACCGTTTTTTATAAGGTTTCTCACTGTCTGCCAGTGAATATTTAAAAGCTCGGCGGATTCTTTAATGGTTAATAAATTGTCACTCATTATAACTTAAAGTATAAATAGATTATATTATGTGATTATATTTATTTCAAGAGATGTGCAGAAGCTTGAGAGGTTTGGGCTTTGTGGGTAGTAAATACTTTTTGATAAAGTCAAAGCCCAACAAGTTGCTTGGGTCTGTTGTTACTTTTTTTGCTTCTTCGAATGATAACCAGGCTGTTTTATGGTATTCGGATGCCAATTTTTCTTGATCTGGACTAAATTCATGCATATTAACAGGAACGAAAGTCCAGAAATCATAATGAGTGCGACATTTAATCTGGGGCCTGTCTGTAATATTTGCTATGGTTAAAAATTGAGGAATTAATTCATATCCATCTGGAAGATTGTAACCCCATTCTTCACCCATTTCTCTTGGTGCTGCGTTTTTAACTGGCTCTTTGTCTAAATGGCCGCCGTTGACAAGCCATAAATTAGATTTTTTGTGCAAACCTGTAAATATTTTTTCCTCTTTTGGGTCGAAAGCAACAAAATAGACACAAAAATGACTTTCTGGGTTTTCGTCACGGGTGGGGTTTCCTTTTGATAGTCTTTCGAGAAACTGTTTTGATATTGGAAGATGGTTTAAACCTGCTACCAGATCTAGGAGTTCTTCTGTTTGAGTTTTAATCACAACCCATTTTTAAACTATCAAATTAAATTTGTCTATATTTATTTTGTTGTTGGTTTCTGGTAGACGCTATTGTAGTATGAGTTTGTGTCGAGCTTGAAAAAATTACAAACATACACATTTTATTTACTGATAATTTTGTTACCTAGCCAGTTGGGACGGCATTTTTGGCCAGACTTTGCATTTATTTCAGGAGTTAGAGTTGATTATTTCTCCCCTACTTTATACTTAACTGATATTTTGGTTTTTGTTCTTTTCCTTCTCGCATTTAAGAAACTTTTTAAGTGGTTTTCTGGAAAAAGGTTAATTATTTTTGGAGTTATAGCCCTAGTAGCTATATTAAATATAGCCACTTCCCTATCCCCTTTTGTTTCAATTTATAAATGGCTGAAAGTCTTAGAACTTGCGTTTCTGGTGTGGTGGATTTATCAAAGCAATATAAAAATTAGGACGATTACTCTACTTTTAGTGATCCCAGTTTTTTTTGAATCAGCTCTTTCATTTCTTCAATTTTGGAAAATTGGGTCACTTGGCGGAGTGTTTTGGCTTTTTGGCGAAAGATCTTTTAATTCGATTACTCCGGGAGTTGCTAATACTAGTTTTGATGGACAACTAGTTCTTAGGCCATATGGAACTTTCTCTCATCCAAACGTTTTAGGAGGCTTTTTGGCGATTACTCTACCCTTAATTTTATATTATTTCCCGCATAAATTCCGCAAGATTACCGCAGGGGTTTTAGCGTTTGGATTATCTACCTTATTTTTAACTATGTCCCGGGCAGCAATTAGTGTGGGTCTTACACAAATAGCGATTGTTTTGTATTTAAAATCTGGGAAGAAATTGATATTTCTAGTTTGTTTGGCAATTATTATTGGGCTTTTATCAATGTGTTTACCAAGTCGCCTTGAATCTCTTGAAGTTCGAGGGCAACTTAGTGTTCTTGCAGAGGAAAACTTTGTTCGCTCCCCTATTTTAGGAACTGGACTTGGAACCAGTCCGTTATATAAAAACCCGGAAATTAGAATTAAAAATTACGCACTTAGTTACCAGCCAACGCACAGCATTTACCTTATGAGTTTAGGTGAAACTGGAGTGCTTGGACTAATTGGATTAGTGGCCGTTTTCGGATTGGCAATTTACCGAGTATGGAGACACAAAGAATGGGTGTTTGTTGCCAGCTTGGTATCTATTCTGTTTTTAGGGATGGTTGACCACTACTTTTTCACCTTACAGCAGGGACAACTTCTTGTCGCTCTAATTCTTGGGCTGGCTTTTGCTAGAATAAGGGAATGAGTTCACATTCAGGGAAAGTTGCATGGAATACTGGGATTCAACTTCTGGGGAAAGTCATTACTACTGGGCTTGGTTTGGCAATTACTATTTTTTTGACTCGGTACCTTGGTCCTAAGGGTTATGGAGATTATACCTTCGTTCTTGTATTTGTGATGATGTTTGGGTCAATTGCTGACTGGGGTTTGTATCTTGTCGGAATCAATGAGGTTAGTAAAAACCCTGAAAAGGAAGGTCTAATTGCTGGAAATATTTTGACGCTGAGACTGGTTTTGGCCTTCCTTGCGGCAATTCTTGCCAACATTGTTATTCGCGTCCTCCCCCACTCCCCTTCTATGGAGGGTCTTATCCTCATTGGATCGGTGTTTATTGTACTTTTTTCTCTTAAGACATCTTTCCAGATTGTTTTTAATGCAAAACTTAGAATGGAGTTTTGGGCAATTTCGGAACTAGCTGCGAATGTATTAGGGCTTGTCTTGGTTTTGTACCTAATTACACAGGATTCAGGAATATCTGGGTTTATATGGGCGATGAATCTTGGCCAGGTAGCATCATTGGCTCTTGCGATGTTTTTTGCGTTTAAACTTGTCAAATGGAAGTTCGGGTTTGATAAGGAAATTATGGCCAGGGTAGTTAAGGCTGCCCTACCTGTTGGATCACTTCTAGTTTTATTTACAGTTTATAACCGCCTGGACATTGTGATTCTTGGTTATATGAAGGGGGCTGAAGCGGTTGGATTTTACGGAGCGTCATACAAAGTGTATGATGTGTTGGTTTTAGGAGCAGCATACTTTGCTAATTCGGTCCTACCTATACTTTCAAATCTTGCTCATAAAGATCAGGCTCGATTTAGACAAATATATGTAAAAAGTTTTGTGGTGCTTTTAGGAATGGGTGTTACCGTAGCTATTTTAAATTTTATCTTTGCTCCCCTAGCGATTTTAATCCTTGGGGGACCGGAATTTCAGCCGTCAGTGCTAGCTCTTAGAATTTTGTCACTAGCTATAGTTGTTTCCTACTTTAACCATCTTAATGGTTATGCAATCATAGCTCTTGGCAAGCAGTGGTATTCATTTATTATTGCAATCTTAGCTTTGGGAGCAAATTTGGCACTCAATTTGCTTTTAATTCCAAGATTTTCACTATACGGCGCAGCATTTAATACGTTTCTAACTGAGGGTACAATTATGATATTGAGTGTTATTATTTTACGAAAAACAGAGAATGTTCGATTTGGACCACGTGATCTTTTTTTGACAGGCAAAGAACTTTTTGAAAAAAGAGGTGAATACTTAAAAAATCTTAAACTTAAACCATGAAAATAACAATCAATACTGATGGAGGAGCCAGAGGAAATCCAGGACCAGCAGCTTCGGCTTTTGTTGCTAAAGATAGCGCGGGGATTGTGCTTTTAAAACGCGGGAAATATTTGGGTGAAACAACCAATAATCAGGCAGAATATGGGGGAGTGATTCTAGCATTAGAATGGGCAAAAGAGTCTTTTAGTAGGGGAGAGTTAGAAATAGAATTCCTTTTAGATTCAAATTTGGTTGTTAATCAGTTAAATGGGACTTTCAAAATTAAAGATTCTGGCCTTAAAGAGAAATATTTGATAATTAAGACACTAGAAGCAGAAATTTCTGATAAAATCACATATGCTTATGTACCTAGGGAAAAGAATTTTGAAGCCGACAAAATAGTTAACGAAACTTTGGACAAACAAGTTTCACAAACTGCGTAGTATTGTTTTTCACTCCTTAACTTCTACAATGTTTATTATTATGGATCAAAGTCCCCAAAAGATGGTGGTGCGAACTGAGAGAGAAGAAAATATGAG
This sequence comes from uncultured Gammaproteobacteria bacterium, assembly GCA_964576435.1. GTDB lineage: Bacteria > Patescibacteriota > Microgenomatia > JAMCZE01 > JAMCZE01 > CAZNUP01. Next base: position 101,785 of record CAZNUP010000001.1, on the reverse strand, counting down.
CATGGCAACGGCAGTTTTTTCAGGCACGGGAGCTTTGGCGCTTCAAATTTCAGAACTTATTGCCAACCAGGGAATTAAAGTGTCATGGGCTAAATCTATTGAAGAGTTGGCTTCTATTCTTGAGGCTAAATATCTGTTTTTGTTTTTGGACGAAGCAAAAATTGAGAATGAAGGGGAAGTGTTTTTAAAAAAGCTTGCTACTACAGCAATTAGACACACAAGTAATTTGGTGGTGGTTTTTGAACAGGTGTCTTTAGATAGCCTGCAGAAAACAGAACGACTGTTTAGTGAAATTGGAGTTAATCCTAGTGTGGTTGAGGTCAGATCGAAAATAGAAACCTTGGATCTTCAACAGGAGGTAGCTGGAAAAGTGGTACGAATGGCGCTTTCATTTCGACCTGGTGAGAGGTTGGTGGTGGGGGATTTTTCAAAAGAAATACTTAAGCCAACTTTTACAGAGACACAATCTGGGGTGGTAGTTACAAAAAAAGAAAATAAGAAGAAAAAAGCAATTAATAGGGGAGCACGAGATTTAGCATGGCTTTTGATATTTGTTGTGATTTTGACGCTTCCTTTGTTTTTCGCTGGGATTTATACACTGAATGCTTCTTTGGAACTCTGGAGTGCGAAAACTGCTATTAGCCGAGGGGAATTTTTGAAGGCCCGAAAGTCAGCGGAATCTGCTCGTGATCAGTTTACTACTATGAAAGATGTGTGTGTGAGTGTAGCCTTTTTTGACAAGTTGGATTCTATCTGTGGAGGGTTTTCAGGTTTAGCTTTAACAGCGGATACTGCTTACCGAGGAGCAGGCTTACAAGGACAACTTCTTAACTTATCGAGAGCTTTTTTTTCACCCGATGGGCAAGCGCCTGACTTACAAACTTTTTCTGAGTCAGCGGCAGTTGATAGCGGGGTTATTGAAGAAAATTTAGGATTTATGGAAGCAATCATTGCTAAAGATTACCAATATATTGCACCCATTGCAGAAAGGTTTGGATTTAATAGGACAAGGCTTGGTAAATATTTGGCGCAACTTCCTAAAATGAGATTTTTAGCTCGTGCGGGTCGGGAACTATCACCAGTTGTTCCTCAAGTTCTTGGGGTATCTGATAGCACACTGACTGAATCTAAGAAAAGAACTTATCTTCTGGTTTTTCAAAATAGCGCTGAGCTTCGTGGAGGCGGGGGATTTATAGGGTCTTATGCAATTGTGCATGTTGATAACGGCAGGCTTCTTGATTTTAAAATTAATGACATCTACTCAGTGGACGGACAACTTAAAGGGAGAATTGTGCCACCTGATGAAATCCTACATTATCTTGGCCAGCCAGCTTGGTTTATGAGGGATGCTAATTTTTCACCTGATTTTCCGTTATCAGCCAAGAGATTGGCTTGGTTTTTAGAAAAAGAAACCAATCAGAGAGTTGATGGGGTAATTGCAATTAATATTGGGGCGGTTGAAAAAATTATTGAAGCAATGGGGGAGGTTAAGATTCAATCCTCGGACGAGTCAATAACGGCGAAGAACTTTTTCCAAAAAGCAGAATACGCTTCTGAAATTAACTTTTTTCCAGGATCTACACAAAAGAGAGACTTTTTAGGAGAAGTGGCGGAAGCAATTCTGGGGCGCATAACTAGTGAACAGAATCTTAGCTATGATGGACTGGCTAAAGGGTTTTCTGATGCACTTCAAGAAAAAGACATAATGTTGTATTTCACTTCAACAGCAGTTCAAAGCGCAGCGGAAGACAGTGAATTTGCTGGGTCAATTTTTCCTGACCACTGCTCAAGTGGACAAAACTGTTTTATGGCGGTCGAAGACAACTTTGGAGCAAATAAAGCTAACTATTTTGTTAAAAAGAAAATGAAAGTTGATAGTACAATCGACAAGGGTGGGGGAGTCACTAATACAGTTTCTCTGACTTTTGATAATCAAAGTCCAAATGATAGTTGGCCGGGAGGAAAATATAAAAATTATCTGAGACTACTTGTGCCCCACCAGGCAAAAATGCTTAGTTTAGATATTGGAGACGATAGGAAAGCGAGTGTGTCATCAATTCTAACTGCCGATGTCCTTAGTAAAGTAGCTCCAAAAGAATTTTTAGTTTATAAAAGTAATGAACAAGTCCTTCGGTCTGATAGTGCATCTTCAAGTGGCTATACAAGCTTCGGAATGCTTGTGGAAGTGCCTGTAAAGACCAAGAAGACGGTGGTTTTCAAATATATAATGCCTAACCAGTTGGATTTTTCTAAGAGTGAGGACAAGTATAGTTTCACAATTCTTAAACAATCGGGGAGCACATTTGATCCTCTTAACGTAATAATTGGATATCCTACCTTTTTGAAGCCAAATATAGATACAAGCCCGTTTGTACCTAGCCCTATTGTGTATCCACAAGAGCTCATTTATAATACGGTACTGGATACGGATAAGACATTTGAGGTTAAGTTCAAACAAAACTAAATGCAAAAGATTAATTTAAAAGCTGAAAAGCGAGAAATCACCGGAAAGCAGGTTAAAAAGCTTCGAAAAGAAGGTAAGTTGCCTGTTGGAGTGTTTGGTAAAGAAATTAAATCCGAATCATTGTCAGTTCCTCTTAAGGAATTCATGGCAATTTATGCCAAGGCTGGAGAGACCGGACTTATTGAACTTGAATACGGCGGAAAAACACAACACGTTCTTGTTTCGAACGTTCAAATTCACCCACTAACTAGACAACCACTTCATGCTGAACTTCATGCTGTTAAACTCACTGACAAAATTAAAGCTAACGTTCCGGTTCACTTGGAAGGGGAGTCACCAGCAGTTAAAGATGGTGTTGGAGTTCTCCTTCAAACACTTAATGAAATTGAAGTTGAAGCATTGCCAACTGAGCTTCCTGAAGAAGTCTTGGCTGACGTTAATGGTTTAACGGAAGTTGGACAGCAAATTAAAGTGTCTGACCTTAAGCTGCCTAAGGGTGTTGAAGTTTTGACAAGTGGAGAAGAAACAGTAGTAAACGTTGGATCGGCAGTTTCAGAAGATACAGCTAAAGAGATGGCAGCAGAAGAAGCAGCTAAGACTGAAGAAGCAGGTGCAGAAGGTTCTACAGAAGCTCCAGCAGAAGGCGGAGAAGTAAAGGGTGAAGAAGCTCCAGAACCAAAGACTTAATTTAACTCCAGGTTTGTTTTTACCTTTTCAATAGAAGAATTATTTGGATCAATTTGTGCTGCAAGATTTAAAAATTTGCTTGCTTCAAAAAGTCTATAAAGTTTCCAATTTAAAACAGCGATCTTTAGTAATGTGTCTCTACTTCCTGGATACTTTTGATTTTGTGATTGCCAAAAAACTAATTCGTTTCTGGCATCTAATGGTGTTTGTTTTTGTCTTTCAACAAACTGTAACTTTTTCAAAGCTTCCGCTTTTAGAATTGGATCAGGACTTTCAAATATAATTTTTTGAAATTCTTTTTGTGAAGAATCCAAATTATTATTTTGCAAAAGCAAATCACCAAGAACTAATTTTGCTTGAAAATTTTTAGGGTTTTTTGATGCTTTATTTTTTGTTTTTTCAAAGACAGTTGTTTTTGAAAAAAAATTAAACCCCAACACTAATAACAGAATGACTGGCAGGAAAATTACTAACTCTTTTGACAGGCGGCGGAGATATCTAGATGCCAGTTTATTTGAACTTTGAGTGGCTTTTTCTAGATAGTACCTAGGTGAATTCATATCACAAGTTTACCATGACATGAAACCTTCTTTTTTTGAATTCAAAAATACTTACATCCTTTTCGGTTTTTCTTCTGAGGCGAAACTGGCGAATCTTTGGAGTTAAAATAGCCGTATAAAATAGGGGCTTTAGCCTTAAGGTAAACGAAAAAGTACTTACATATGGGCCATGTATTTTTTTCGAGCTTTCATGTCATTACAGTTTTTTGAGTGAATTTTTTAAACTCAAACAAATAAAAAAATAATTACATTTTTAGACAGCATTTTAGACAAGATTACTTACGGGAAGACTTTTAAAATTATTTAGAAGATGGCCAGGAAGAAACAATCAAAGGAGTGGTTTCTTTATGTGGAATTAATGACCAAATTTCTTCAGTAATAAATGGCATGAATGGATGAAGAAGTTTTAAAGAATTTGAATAAACATGGAGAAGCACAGAAAGAACAGTAGTGTCTCCATTTTTAATTCTATCTTTAGATGCCTCAATGTATTTGTCTGCAAATTCATGCCATATAAATTGATAGAGGTCTTCACTAGCTACGCCAAATTTAAAACCTTCAATATTTTTTGTAACATTTTTAGTTGTCAACTCTAGAGACTTAAGTATTTCTTTATCTTCTTTTGTTAGATCAGGTGTTTTTGAATCAAACTCTGGAACTTCCTTGCTTAATATGGTTATTTGTATAAAGCGTCCTATGTTCCAAACTTTATTTGTGAAATTTCGTGAAGAAATTAATTTTGGTTCAGAAAGATTTTGATCAGCTCCAGCTCCTACACCAGTTATTAAACTAAACCTTACAGCATCAGCGCCATATTTTTGCACTAGCTCCATTGGGTTAACTACATTACCTTTTGATTTACTCATTTTTTGTCCTTTTGAATCCCGAACCAAACCATGTAGATAGACATTTTTAAATGGTTCCTTGCCAGTTAGGTAAAATCCAAACATCATCATTCTTGAAACCCAAAACTCTAGAATATCGTAACCGGTTTCCATAACTGTCGTAGGATAGAATTTCTTAAAATCATCACCATCTGGATAACCTAGCGTTACTAATGGCCATTGACCTGATGAAAACCAAGTATCGAACGTGTCTGTTTCCTGTAGATAATTGTCACCTGGCTTTGTCTTAGAGACAATAAACTTGGCATCATTTGGTGCATAAAGTCTTTGAAGGCCAACTTCAATTTCTGCAAAAGAATATTTTTCTAAAAGTTCTTTTAGAAGACCAGTAACTTTATTTTTTTCTTTATCTAGGAAATCGATTTTAATTTTTGGGTTTTCTTCTACCTTATACCAAACAGGAATTCTAATACCCCAAACCGTTTGACGGCTAATTGGCCAGTCGTGCATTCTTTGCATCCAGTCGAAATAGGTTTTTTCAAAACGTTTTGGATAAATTTTTACTTTACCCTTTTTAACAGAAGCTACTGGAGCTTTTTTGAGTGGATCAACTTTTATGAACCAATTTGGTAAAACGGTTGGTTCAATGTCGTGGCCACCTTTATAGCAAACAGAAACCGAGTGAGTGTAATTTTCATCTATTTTGTTAATTAGGCCGTCTTCCTTAAGATCTTCAACCATTAGCGCTCTAGCGGCCATGACTTTTTGTCCGTGATACTTTTCAGCTCTTAGGCGATATTTTTCAGGGATATCTTCCTTTTCAAGGAACCAGGAAAAATCCATTCTTCCTTGGAGGTCAATAATTGGGGTAACAGGTAAACCGTATTTTTTACCAAGCTGAAAGTCGTGAGCATCATGAGCGGGGGTAACTTTCATAATACCGGTACCAAACTCTGGGTCGACTTCTGGGTCGCCAATTACTGTCATAGTGATTGGACCTAAAAGACCTGGGATTTCCAAAGTCTTACCTAGCCATTTTTTGTATCTTTTGTCTTTTGGATTTACAGCTAGAGCTGTATCTCTAAATTTAGTTTCTGGTCTAACTGTCGCAATGACAAACGGACCATAGTTCATGTAGTAGAGAGGATCTTTTCTTTCAATATGATCAATTTCAAGTTCTGCAAAAGTGGTGCCGCACTTTGGACAATAGTTAACTAGATAGTCGGCTCGATAGACTAGTTCTTCTTTGTCTTCAAACATTTTTTGGAAGGTGTCATAAACAGTGCTTACAACTTGAGTATCGATTGTCAAAATATCTCTAGACCAATCGAGGGAGAACCCCAAACTTCTAAGTTGGTTTTGCATAGAAGAACGATTTTTGATGACAAAATCATAAATTTGTTGGTAGAGGGTTTGGCGATCGAAGTCAAAACGACTTTTACCCTCTTTTGCTAAATGCTTCTCATAGACTACTTGAGTTTCAAAACCGGCATGATCTGCGCCTGGAACCCAAAGGGTTGGATTACCTAACATGCGGTGAAATCTAATTAGGATGTCTTCAACTGTATACATGGCATGACCAAAATGAAGGTCGGCATTAGCGTTTGGTGGGGGAAGAAGAATTGAGAATGGTTCTTTGTTTGGATTTCCGGCTGGTTTAAAAAAACCGCCTTTTTCCCACATTTCGTAGGTTTTGGATTCAACTTGTGAATGATCGTATTTTGGGTCCATAGATGTATTTTACTCTAAAAAATAAAAAAACCCGCATTTTAGCGGGCGAGTTGGTTAGCAATAGCCATTTTTACCCCGGTTGTTGGTCACGTGTATTGGTTGCTGCAGCTCTTTCAGTTTGTCTTTTAAGACTTTCAACTTGGGCATCTGATAGCTTTAAATGAGATTCTTCTTTGACTGTTTTTATTGGTGCTGCTGGACGTAGCCTTTTAAATGTGTTCCCCAGCATTTGAAAAATGGACATGTCTTTCTCTAACATACGAATATTTTATTACTAATTATTGACAAACTCAAATTGCACCCATAAGATTCGGGAAATGAAGAGATTTTTTACTTTTATTGCTTTTACCTTTTGTTTTGTTTTTTTTGCTTCAAATGTCTATGCACAGGACAAATATGACCTTCTTCCGGCTAATCAAGTAATTAGCGCGGACTATATCAGAGCAGCTGAACAGGTACGAGTTGATGGACATATCACTGGGGATGCGTTTCTAGCGGGGGGGCTAGTTACAGTTAATGGGAAAATTGATGGCGACCTTTTTGTGGTTGGTGGAAAAGTAACAGTTAATGGGGAAGTAGGGAATAGTGTTCGAATATTAGGGGGAGATGTGGTTTTGAACGGTCCTGTTGGGAGGAATGTTTTACTTGTTTGTGGAAACTGCACCGTCACTAAACAAGCTAGTGTGTCGGGGAGTCTTTTAGTATCAGCTGGGAATGCGGACATAGCCGCTCCTGTTATTGGCAAGGGATTTAGATATTTTGGAGGAAGGCTTTACCTTAATTCACCAATTACCAATGAAGCATTTGTCGTTGCTAACCAGGAGTTTATTTTAGGACCAAGCTCGTCGGTTTCAGGTGATCTTAAATATACTGGAAATAACCAAGTTGTCGTACAAGATGGTGCAACTGTCGCAGGTAGGATTGCTTACGAAAAGATTAATAAAGATGAGGAGTTTCCTAGATTTTTCGGAGCTAGCGGAGCGTTTTTAGTTTTTGAGAAAATTAAGCCGTTTGTAGAATTTGGTGGGTTTTTGGTGTCGGCGCTGCTTGGGGTTTTATTTTTAGGACTATTTCCTAAATACTTTGAAAAGGTAGCAGTAGCCGTTTCTAAAGAACCAGTAGCGTCATTTGGCTGGGGGATCTTGGTGATTTTAGTAGTTCCAGTAGTTGCTGTTCTTTTAGCAATAACAATTGTGGGGATTCCAATTAGTTTTCTTCTGGTTGTTGTTACTTACCTTGCGTTTGTGGCTGCACAATTTGTAATGGCGTTTGTAATTGGGAGAGCAGTGCTTTTAAAGAAATTTGGAGATAGAAGAGGGTGGGCAATAGTTCTTGGGCTATTTATTTTCTTTATCTTAGGATTAATTCCAATTATTGGTCGGATTATCTATGTGGCGGTTGTGATTATTGGGTTTGGAGGGATGGTTCTATCTTATAGACACAAAGAAATGATTACTTTGAAAGAACCTTCAAAAGTTACACCCGCTGAAGCATCTGGGACAACTAGGAAAAAGACTAGGAAGTAATAGTTAAACTTGGATCGGCATTAACTTCTTCAATTTCTGTCACATTTTGATTAAAAAAAGCGGAACTGGCAATTACGGCGGCGTTATCTGTGCAAAGTTTTAGAGGAGGAATGAAAAGGGGAATATCTTTTACTGAGTTTTGCATTTTTTCTCGCAATCTTTTATTTGCGGCAACCCCTCCAGCTAGTAGAATTGATTTGGGATGAAATCTAGCAGCTGCATTTAAAGTTTTGGTGACTAGCACATCAGTAATGGCTTCTTGGAGTTCATAGGCCAGAGCAGCTTTAAATTGTTCACTAACATTCCCCAAGTTTTGCTGGTTTTTAAATTCATATAGAAAAGCGGTTTTTAGGCCAGAGAACGAGAAGTTTAGGTCATTTGAACTCAACATTGGACGGGGAAGTTTGATTGAGAACTCTTTTGATTGTGGGTCATGTTCTAGTGCTAATTTTTCAACATAAGGACCGTATGGATAAGGTAGGCTTAAAAGTCTGCCACATTTATCAAAACATTCACCCGAGGCATCATCTCTAGTTGAACCTAGAAGCTCGAATTGTTTGTGTCCTTTCATTAAAATTAATTCGGAATGCCCTCCGGAAACGAGAAGAACTAAAGCTGGAAACTCAGGTATGCCTTGAACGTAATTAACACCTTCAATACCTGAGGTTAACCAGTTGGCATAAATATGACCAATTAAGTGGTTAACGGGAATTAGGGGTTTATTCCAGGCGAGAGCTAAAGACTTAGCTGTTTCAACCCCAATTAATAGACTACCTATGAGACCTGGACCATAGGAAACTGCAATCGCATCAATTTTTGAAGGATTGGTATTCTTCAGGGCTTCAGTTAGGATTGGTAGAATTGATTGTAGTTGTTCTCTCGCAGCTTTATCAGGAACTATTCCTCCATATTTGATATGAATATCAAGACTTGTTGCTAATATCGTAGTTTTTAAAACTGTGCCATTTTCAACAAGGGCCACGGCTGTTTCATCACATGTGGTTTCAATTCCTAAGATCGTCATATTAAGTTTTTGTGCCCTTTAAAAACCTTGCTGGCCAAGGAATATAATTTGTAACTACAGTTTCGTTTATTAAAGTTTCATTGCCTCTTGTTACTGTTCTTGTGAATGAGGTTTTTGCCCCAGGATGAGCTGTGTCAACTTGGGTTATAGTGCCATTTGGCTTTGTTGGATCGTCTTCTGTTATTGGTTCTGGGGCTGGAGTTTGAGACAGAATAACTGGACCCTCAATTTTAGTAAGTCTGCCGTCATCGGTGCCAAAAATGTCAAAGGTTAGTTTTTTATTTGGGTCGTCAAATGTAGCTTGAATTAGAAGCCAATGGCCGGTGTCATTTTTAAATTTGAAATCTGGACTAGGGGGATAGACAGTTGCGTCCATACCAGGCTTAAATCCACCCTGTTCGTAAAAACCGACTCTATAGGCGTGAGCGGCGCGTTCTACAATTGGTAATCCTGAATTCAATGCGGCTCTGTATAGAGTAGTGGAAACTTGGCAAACTCCACCACCATCATCTAATACAGTTTTGCCTTTAATAATTGAATAGGCTTTTTGAAAACCAAAGAGAGCGGAAATTGTGCCAATTGAATCATTGAAGGAGAAAGTGTCTCCTGGAGCAATTAAACTGCCGGAGACTTTTTGGGTGCCTAGATTAATGTTGTAGACGCGACCTGGGATTGAATCATAGAAATAGGATTCACCTGATCCCAGGTGATCATGGAGACCGTATTTCTCGGCAGCTGAGGTTTGAATACTTGGGTGGACCACTTTTGTATAGAGGGGAACAAATACACTATTTGTTTGTTTAGCTTGGGAGAGAATATCAGAAGTAATTTGGGCGTAGTCTACGGCTAGTCCGTCACTCGAGGGTTTAAAAGTGCTGACTCTGCCTTTAGCATCTGGACCAGCGGTTTCGTTAAACTCAAAAACTGCGTCTATTGGTGTTTTTTCAATATTTGTTGCTTCTTTTGCTACCATTTTCTTTAAAAGCTGGTCATCAAGTGACAACTCTAAAGGGAGATTGATGTTTCCTTGCCAAGCAGAGTAAATTTGGAGAAGATTCCAATAAGGGTTGTTGTTTTGGCGGCCAACTGAAAAAGCCCTGTCTACCATAAGATTGGTGTCTGGTTTAACATCTACTTCTGAGAGGGAACCGGAAGTGGAGCCAATTGTTAAAGAACCATCTTTAGTGAGAGAGGCTAGTCTATTTTTTGCTTCCACTTTTGTTAGATCAGAAACATCAATTGAATTTACCCTGACTCCTGTAAAAATTCGATTTTGGTAATGATAGGTAAAGAAAAGATAGATTGCAGCTCCAAGAACCAGAGCGGTTCCTAAGGCTCCTAATAGGAAGAAAAGGGCAAATCTTATTGGTTGTGGCAGGTGTTGCGAAAGTTTCGGCATTTTGTTAGCCTATATTGTACCAGCGGAACTCATGAATAAAAAGATTTTGCTACTTATTGGTGGGGGAGTACTAGTGCTTCTTGTCGTAATTGCGCTTGTGGTATCGACTGTTTTCAAAAATTCTGGACCCGTTACCTTAACTTATTGGGGACTTTGGGAACCGGAATCGGTTTACCAGGAAGTGATTGCTGATTATAAGAAAACACATCCCAATGTAACAATTAAATACCAGAAAATGTCCCAGACAGGGTACAGAGAAAGGCTTACTTCAGCACTTTCTGGAGGAAATGGACCTGATATTGTTCGAATTCACAATTCGTGGATGCCAATGATGAAAAATTACCTGGCACCTTTCCCCTCCAACACCTATCCAATTAATGATTTCCAAAAGACATTTTATCCGGTAGCCTCAACCGATTTAACTGATGGGAAACAAGTATGGGCAGTGCCTTTAGAAATTGACAATATTTTAATGTATGTAAATAGCGACATATTTACTGCAGGCGGAGCGACAATTCCAACAACTTGGGAAGATTTCTCTGCTGTAACTCAAGGACTTACAGTTACTGATTCGTCAGGGCGGATTAGCACTTCAGGTACTGCTTTAGGAACAGCTTCAAATGTTGATAATTGGCAGGAAATTTTAGCCTTGATGATGCTTCAAGCGGGAGTGAATTTAAACCAAGACCCGAGTTTGCCACAAGCCGCGGAAGCGCTTGGGTTTTACACTGGATTTGTTAACTCTGACAATCAGTGGAATGAAACACTGGACAATTCTACTTTGGCGTTTGCGACTGGAAAAGTGGGAGCATTTTTTGGGCCATCTTGGAGATATTTTGATATTAAGGGTATTAACCCTGATTTAAATTTCCAGGTGGCTCCAGTTCCACAACTTGCCAATTCAACTCCAGTTACTTATGCAACTTATTGGGCAGAGGCAGTTTCTAAGAAGAGCAAGAATCAGGCAGCGGCTTTTGAATTTCTAAAGTATTTGTCTTCCAAAGAGGCACTTACCAAGATGTATTCGGCGGAATCTAAGATTCGAGAGTTTGGAGAACCTTACTCACGAGTAGATATGGCAAATATGGTTACTGGTGATCCAGTAGTTGGAATAGTTGTTTCACAAGCTCCAACTTCTCAGAGTTGGTATTTGGATGGATTTACATTTGATGGAGAAACTGGAATCAACTCAAGGGTTGGTAAATATTACCAAGATGCTGTTAACGCAGTTCTTGGAGGAGGGGGGACTAGCGAGGCACTCGAGACAGTTTCGGCTGGGGTTTCTCAAGTTCTTGCGCAGTACGGAATTATTTCTTCAAGGTAGGTTTGTCTGCTTCTTGTTGCCAATATTTTAAGAATTCTTTAGTTACAATTGCTATGGAACTTGCAACTGGAACACTTAAAATAGCTCCCCAGAAGCCAGCAATCTTGTAACCAATTACAAAAGAAAGGATGACTACGATTGGGTGGATTTGTAGAGCTTTTCCTAGAAGCTTTGGGCCTAAGAAATTATAGACAAGCTGAGCTAGGATAATGAGGATGATAACTGTGATGATAGCTTTTTCTGGTGAATAGGTTAAAGCGGCAAGAGCAGCAGGAAGAATAAACAAAAAAGAACCAATTACTGGGACTGCAGCTAAGAGGCCGGCAAAAACACTCGTGGTCAAAGCAAATTCTACGCCTAAAACAGTGAGAGTTAAAAATGTGGCGAAGCCCATGATTATTCCTAGGACCACTTGAATTCTTATGAAACTAGCAAAGGTGTGATTTAAAGTTTTTTCCATAAAAAGGAAATCGTCTTCGTATTGATCAGGTATTATATTTAAGAGGAAATTCGAAACTTGTTTTCTACTTATAAGGAAGTAAAAAGAAAGTATAAAAACAAGAATTGCTCCGGTTACTGCTCCGGCAATTTGGGAAATTATGAGGACTGAACTACCCAATGAATTAGCGATGAAAGTTTCTAGACGATCAGAAATCGTGTAGTTTGGCATCATTGAAGGAATAATCAGGGACAGTTTTTGGAGTTGGGCAATTAAGGTTGGAACCATAGCTACCAAACTAATGATTGTGATACTAGCTATAACCAAGTAGACAACGATTGCGGCAATCGTTTTTGATAAGCCCCTTTTTTCTAAGTAAAGAACGAGAGGCTCAATAATTAGGGCTAGAGTCCAAGAGAAGAAGATTAAAAGGAAAATGTCAGCTACCCAAGCAATCAATCCACTCGCAACTGTAAAGAGATACCAGGAAAGTGCGATAATGCCCAAATAAGCAAGAATTTTATATTCTGGAAATTTAGAAAGAGACTTTAGCATGCGGGTCGATTATAACCAATTTCAAGCACTTGTATACGCAGACATGTTCGATTTTCCGCTTTCATTTGCGGAAGCACAACGGTGGGCAATTGGATTTACAAAGTCACCCAAAAAGCAGGTCGGATCCAAAAGTGGGATGCTCTTTTTACCAGGAAAAGAAAAATACTTGAAGCTTAGAAAAGAGAGAAAAGTTTTAAGTGAGGAGAAGCTAGATAAAGTTTTTGAAATACTTCCTTTAATTAAAGAAATAGACACAATTTGCGCTGTATTTGTGACCGGCTCTGTGGCAATTTTAAATGCTACACCTTCGTCTGATATTGATTTAATGATTGTTACTAAACCCGATAGTGTGTGGAGGACTAGATTTAAATTAATCAGACTACTTAGAAAATTTAATCTAGAACGGAGGGGAGACAATATTAAAGACAGGATTTGTACAAACATATTTCTCGATAGTAATCACTTGGAAATATTAGAAAGAAACATTTATACTGCACATGAAATATTGCAAGCAAAATGTGTATTTGATAGGGGAGGGATTTTAAAGAAATGGATATCCTCTAATAAATGGACAAAGGAGATTTTACCGAGCGCTTATATGGATAATAATAGTAAATTAGAGGAGCCTTCCAAAAATGCTAACTCAGTTTTAGAGATTTTAGCTTTTTTGGGTCAGTACCTTTATATGAGGCCAAAAATGACAAATGAGAAAGTGGGTTTGAGGTTTGCGTTTTTTCACCCCAGAGATGGGTCTAAATACTATGTCTCTAAATTCGAAAAGGCTTTGAAGCATCGAGTATAATTAGGCGAATGAAATTTTTGAAAACTGCCAGTATTTTTCTCCTTCTTATCTTTTTTGCTTCCAGATTTGTTTTTGCAGAAGAGTGCTCTAGTTCTTGCGAAGGGATTGATGAATGCCAGAAGAAAATTGATGAGTGTCAAAAACTTATTAAGATGTCGACTGATGCAACTAAACCCCATGAGCAGGCAGAAAAGGATTTGGAAAACAATATATCTGCAATTGATGCCAATGTTGCCTCACTAAATAAAGAATTGGATAAGAAGAAAAAAGAAATCCAAGTTGGAGAAGAGAAATTATCTGAGAGGCAGACCCTTCTTGAGGGACAGGTTAGACAATATTATAAGAAGGACTATCAAAGCCCATTTGAATATGCACTGGTGACACTTTTCTCGGGGGATAGTGTTGGGGAGTCAATGAGGACAATTGCTTACAGACAAAACCTTATTGATCAGGAGAAAAATAGGATCGTTGGGTTGGTTGTTGATATTACTGATCTAAATAATGCCAAGAAAAAGCTTGAAGATACTCAAAAGTGGCTAGCTGACAAGAAACAAAGTTTGGAAGTAACGCTTGCTCCTATTAGGAAGTTAGTTGCGGAAGCTAAGACTTATCAATCACAACTTTCTCAGACAGTGGGAACTTTATCAGCAAGACAGCAACAACTTCTTGCTGAAAAAACCGGAAACTTTACAACCAGTGTGGGGGATGTGCCTCCAGCTGATGACCCCGCATCTAGACCAAATTACAATCCAGGATTTTCTCCGGCTTTTGCAGGGTTTTCCTTTGGAGCACCACACCGAAAGGGGATGAGTCAATATGGGGCACTTGGGAGAGCAAAGAGTGGACAAAGTGCACAGGACATATTGAAGGGATATTACGGCAGCGGAATTGAAATTAAAACTGATTATGACTCTGGAATAAACATTAATGTTGATGGATATGGGAGTTTTAACATTGAGGACTATACAAAGAGAATTTATGAGATGCCTGGATCTTGGGGGGATGAGGGAGGACAAGAAGCACTTAAAGCACAAGCGGTCGCTGCTAGGTCTTATGCACTGGCTAGAACCAATAATGGATCTTCGTCAATTTGTGCAACCGAGGCATGCCAGGTTTTTAAACCGGAACCAAAAGGGGGAAACTGGGAAAGAGCAGTAAACGATACTAAGGGGTGGGTGCTGGTTGCGAATGGACAACCATTTTCAGCCTATTACGCTGCTTCCTCGGGAGGATTTAATTATGGGTATTCATCACAAGGTTACAATAGCCCTGGTGGGTGGGATACAAAATGTGGAAACCAGTCATGTTGGACAGCTGATGCTTACGAAAAAATTGGGGGATCACCATGGTTTTATAAAGCTTGGTATAAACCGCGCGGGGGATCAGCGTCTAGACCACATCCATGGCTTAATCAGGAAGAATTTACGGATATAGTTAATTCTGTTCTTCTTTATATGAAAGATGGAGGAGCGTTATCGCATTTATCGCAAACTGATAAATCTAATGGCGATACCTGGAGCAAAGACGAGGTTAGAAATAGACTTGGAGGGGATGCAATTGGAAGCGTTAGTTCAGTTTCTGTCTCTTATGCTACATCTGGGGTAACCGGGAGTGTTAGTGTGGGGACTGATAAAGGAACAAAGAATATTCCTGGGGAGAAATTTAGAGAGATTTTTAACATTCGGGCTCCTGGAGAGATCTATCTCCCTTCGGCACTATTTAATATTGAGAAAAAGTGAGGTAAAATCAGAGTATGGCAAATAGAGTAGCGGTTGATAATGTGGAACCTGACCCAAACGTTCCAAATTCCGAACCACCAATAGTAACCAAACCGGAGGTAAAAACTCCTCAAGTGGAGACTCCTTCAGAGGTAGCTTCGGAAGTTAGTAGTAAGGTGGATGGGGCTGAAAATAATTTAGTTGGAAAAGAGAAAATTGGAAAGGCACTTATCTTGGATAAAGTCAGAGCGAAAGCGGGGAAAACTCCATTTTCAGCATTTTTAGTTTGCCCACCAAAGGTGTCGTTTCAAAACCAAAAAGATGAAGAGCAAGTTGTCTTACTGCTTCGCGCTCATGTAGTAACTAATGTTCCTTGGATTATAATTTCGTTCCTCCTACTTCTTGTGCCATTTATAATTATTCCAATTGTAGTGGCTACCGGTCTTTTACCGGTTGGACCTGGAACAGTATTAGTTTTAACACTACTTTGGGTTGCTGGTGTATTTTCCTATGCATTTTTGAAGTTTTTGTATTGGTATTTCAATGTTTACATTGTTACTACAGAGCAGGTAGTGGATATAGATTGGTACAATGTTGTATATAAGGCAGTATCCGCGACTCACTTAAATAAAATCCAGGATGTAACCTCTAAACAAGGGGGGGTGTTGGCTGGAATATTTGATTATGGAGATGTGGTTATTCAAACAGCGGGAACTGAGGAAAATTTTGAGTTTACAAATGTGCCACACCCACAGGAAGTAGCAGAAGAAATTCAGGAACTTATGGAAGTTCAAGGAGCGGGAAAAATTGCAGTGGACTCTGTTGGGGGAGGAATTAGATAGTTTTTAAAAATATTATGCCTTTAGAATTACCATTTACAGGAATCTTAAAACTCTTCATCTTAACACTTTTAGTTTTCTATTTTATCTTTACCTTGGTTGTTTATAGACAGATAACTTTGATGACGAAGATTTTAGATTCTGAAGTGTCGCCTTTTGTAAAACTTCTGGCAATTATTCAGATAATAGTTGTCGGGGGGCTTTTTCTGATGGCAGTTGTTATTGCCTAGTTGGTAAATATTTCAGTTATAAAAATCTTCGAAGTGCTTTCTTCAAAAATTCCAAGACCTACCTTTGTAAAGTCAGGATTTAAGATGTTGTCTCTATGTTCTTTAGAGTTCATTAAATTTATATGGGCACTTTGAATTGTTGGAGCATAGGCAATGTTTTCTCCCGCTGTTTCAAAATTGATGTTGGCTAACTCTAATCTACTTGAAGGGGTTTTTCCGTCAGGACTTGTGTGGGAAAAGAAGTTCTTTTTAGACATGTCTTCAGAATAGGAGTTTGCAAGGTTAGATAGATTCTGGTTGTAAGCTAGTGGGCCCAAATTTTCTTGGATGCGACTTTCGTTAATTAAAGATAAAAGAGTGGCGACTTTCGGGGAAACTTTAATTTCTTGTTTTGATTTTTGAGGTTGGATTAACGTTTTGGTTATGGTTTCTAGTTTTGGAAGTAGTGAAACCTCGGCGATTGGATCTGATTGGTCTTCTGAAATAGGAGAAGTCTTTGCTTCTGAATTAACAACAATGAGGTTTTTGGCCACGAAAAGAATTAGAACAACAAGGCAGATGTCGATTCCTAAGAGAACAACTTTAAGGAGTGGTTTCTTGTTGTGGTGCATCGGTTACTACTGGTTCTTTTTTAGTGTAAGTCACAACTGTTTGCCAAATTGAAGAACCAGCGGAACTGCTCGCTTGAATTACTACGAGATTGGGACCAGGGACTAATCTTAGAGAAGAACGGAAACTGCCGTCAGCATTTACAGTTACTTCTTTTTCATTAACCAAAACAGCAGCACCTGTAGCAGATTTTCCGGCAACCGTTAAAAGAGACGAACTAACACTAGACAATGCTAAAGGGGAGTCAATGGCCAGGTCAATTTTGGGAGTAGCTGTTGGAGAAGCAGTAACTATTCCTAAAACAGGCGTCGGATTGGTGGTTGGATTAGGAGTTGCTGAGGCCAAGCTTATGGTGTGAGTTTCGGTTCCATTTTTAAGGTTTCTATAGATAGCAAAGAAGCCAATTGCTACTACAAACAAGCCTAATATAAGAAATAGGGGAATATAGTGTTTATGCATAAGAGCTGTCAATCTATCACATTTATGATGTGTGAGGCAATGATAGCACCACTTGTTGCTACGTTGTGGCTGTTACCAATTCCTAGCATGGGAATATGGACAATAAAATCGCATTTTTCCAGAAGTTCATCTTCGACTCCAGTCCTTTCGTGTCCAAAAAGAAGTGCAATTGGTTTTTTGTAATCTGCTTTTCTGTAATCAATGCTCTCGTCGGTTTGTTCAACGCCGATAATTTGGTAGTTATTTTCTTTTAGGCTTGACAGAATATCGTCAATATTTTTATTCTGTTCCCAGGGGACAACGGGAACGAGTTTGATGGCGGTTTTTTGAATTTCTTTTTCGGCGTGAGAAATGATTCGTTCCTCTCTTGTGTCATTTTCAAGACGAGGAAAACCGGTGTAACCTGTGAGATAAACTTTTTCAATTAAAAGAGCGTCAGCCAATCTAAAGAAGAGGCCAACATTTTCCAGAGAGCGAATGTTGTGGAGAATAAAAACGACAGGATTTCTTTTGAGTTTTTTAAATTCTTCTTCGGTCAATTTTTGAGCTACTAGTTCGTCAGTTGAGTACTTATGCATAATTTAATTATATGCCCTTTCTAGGGCTGTTGTGTGGGACTTGGAAGTGGTTTTAAATTGCATGGCTCTTTTGGCTCTGTTCCTTGGACAAAATATTCGGTGGTTCCACAAATTTGAACTGGAATTAAGTTGTTTGGTTTTGGAACCGGTCGATCTTGCGATCCTTCTAGAACCAATTTCATAACAGGGTTCCAAACAGTGGCTGCTCCAGTATTGCCTGATTCAAGAGCGGGACTCATTGGGGAATTGTCATTGTTGCCGACCCAAACTGCAACTAATCTCGGGTTGTCTCCAAATGAGTAACCAATTGTCCAGTTGTCTCTTTTAGTTTCGGCCGTTCCTGTTTTAACTGCTACTGTATGACCTGGAATATTAAGAATACTTCCTCTTCCGAAAGTGGGGGCCCTTGCGTCATCGTCACTTAAAATGGAATTTATATAGAAGGCGGTTTTTCCTGAGATTAAGTGTTTTGGCTCTTCTTTAATTAAATCGGGAATTAAATCCCCGCCTTGGCTTTTAACTTCTAAGATTGAAGTTAAGGGAGTGGTTGTTCCTTGGTTTGGGAACATACTATATGCTTTGGCCATGTCAACCATTTTTACTTCACCGCCACCTAAGGTAATTGCTAATCCATAGCGATTTGGATCGTTTAAAGTGCTTAATCCGGCGTTTTGAGCAAACTGAAGGAAATTAATTAAGCCTACTTTTTCAAGAACTTTAACTGCTGGAATGTTATAGGATGACCCAAGAGCGGTTCTTGCTGTTACTCGACCATGGAAACGGTTATCATAGTTTATAGGTCTATATGGAGGGCCGCCGACCTGACGAAATTCAGAAGGCTTATCTTCAAAAATTGTATTTGGGGTCATTGTTCCCATTTCAAACCCTAAAGCGTAAGTTAGAGGCTTAATTGAAGAACCGGGACTTCTTTCTGCAACGGTGACATTGACATTGCCATCTTTTGAAAGGTTAAAAAAGTCGGTGGACCCGGACATGGATAGTATTTCACCAGTTTTTGGATTAGTTACGAGAACTGCACCATTCTGAACATTTAGATATTGTTGCTTTTCAACTCCAGCTTTCAGTTCATCAGTAACTTTCTTATAGAGAGGATAGTCCAAAGTTGTTTTTACTCTTAGACCCCCTTCTAAAACTTGCTTCTCGCCAAAACGCTTAATTAATTCGTCTTTAACATACATGACAAAGTGGGGAGCTTTTATTTCTGTCTCGTTAGGAACAAAAGTGAGTTGATCAAATTTGGCTTTTTCAGCTTGGGATTTAGTAATGTAGCCTTGTTCATACATTTTGTCGAGAACTTGCATTTGGCGATATTTGGCAATTTCTGGATGTTCTCCAAAAGGAGAATATGTGGTTGGAGAAGAGGGGAGAGATGCTAAGAGGGCGGCTTCAGACAAAGTTAAATTTTTGGCGGGTTTGCCAAAATAGATTTCCGAGGCAGCTTCAATTCCATAAGCAGGACCGCCAAAACCAATATAGTTTATATACATGGTTAAAATTTGATCTTTGGTA
This sequence comes from uncultured Gammaproteobacteria bacterium, assembly GCA_964576435.1. Lineage (GTDB taxonomy): Bacteria > Patescibacteriota > Microgenomatia > JAMCZE01 > JAMCZE01 > CAZNUP01. Next base: position 82,466 of record CAZNUP010000001.1, on the reverse strand, counting down.
TAAGTTCGTTCTGTCCACATTGAGAGAACTAACTCGCGAAGTTTTCTGGTAATTGTTCTTTCAGAAGAGAGAAGAGAAAACTTTACTAATTGTTGAGTTATAGTCGAGCCGCCTTGGGCGCTTTCACCACTGTAGTTGGCAAGAGCGGCTCTTGTTATGCCACTTGGATCGAAACCAATGTGGTAGTAAAAATTTTTATCTTCTGCGGCAATGATTGCTTGGGGGACGTAGGGAGGAAGCTCTGCAAGATCCACTAAACTTCTATTTTCATTGCCATAGAACTGGTAAAGCAAAATATCGTTTCGGTCGTAAATCTTAGTAGTTAAGGGAAGAGGCTTTTGGGCAAGAAGTTTTGGGTTGGGGAGCCCATTTATGACAAAGACTGCAAAATAGACGACGGTAAAGACTACTATTGTTGCGGAAACGCCGGCAATTGTGGCACCTACTAGTCTTGGAGTTTTTGGAAACTTCAGAAAAACAACTTTTGGGATGACAATTTTGGGGAAAGTAATGGTTGGCAGAATAAAAGTTGGAAGTGACCGCTTTTGTTTTTCGGTAAAAGAAAGCCTGTGTTTCTTTTTGGGAGTGCTTTTTAAGGAAAAAAGAGCAATTTTGTTTCTTTCGTGAATTTTTACTTGAAGAGCTTTAAAAGTTATAAAAGCTTTAGTTTTTTGGTCGAGGAACCAATTGGGGAAATCTGGTTTTTCAACTTTTGGTAGAGATTTTTTTTGAGAACGGACTTTTTTAACAGGTTTTTCTCCAAAACTTAATACTTTATTTCCAATTGACTCTGAAAAGTAGAAAAGTAGCTTTAAAGCTACAAGAACAGGAGTCCCTATGACAATTAAGATTTGCCCGAGGAGGGAAAAAGTTGCTAGTAGTGGATTTTTTGCATGTTTCTTTTTAGGCATTGCTACATGACCTTAGAGGCAATGCTTCCCAAGACTTAAACGCATTATATTTGTCAAAATGGTTGGTTAGCAATAAGGAAGTTTGGGTTGTTATTTCAACTTTAATTTAACTTCATCCCAGAGTGGTTTGGCGTTAGCGCCGTCATATCCTAGAGCAAAAATGGCGATACCCTCCAGATTTAGTGCATTTACTAAATCAAATTTGACTCCCAGGCTCCTCTCATTTTCAAACCAAACTTGTCGCCAGGTTTGGTAATCGTTATCAAAATATGGGAACCAGACACTTTTCGAAACATCGTCGAAGTTTATAGAAACATTATGCTCTTTTGCTGTTTTAATGCTTCTATTGTATGAAGAAATTTCCGGACCTCTTGGAGAGTAGATAGTGAAAGCATCTTTTTCATTTGTTTCAGTTGGCCACTCGTAGCCATAGAAAGGAACTCCAAGAATTAGTTTTTCTTTGGGAATAACTTTGAGATAGCCGTCTACAGTTTTGGAAATATCAATTTCGTCTTCAGTCTTACCAAACATGGGAGCAACCGGGCCGGCTTTAGTTGAATTTATCCTATGGAAGTCGTAGCCCATGATAATAACTTGATCGACAATTTCTCCTAGTTTTGGGAAATCATAAATGCGGGGCTTTTTGTAGTGGCCTGAAATAAAGTCAATTGAGACCGTGCTTCCTGGAATCTCTTGGTGAACAGTATTTGTTAGCTTTTGGGTGAACATCGTAAAACTTTGTTTTAATCCTTCGTCGTCCCCTCCAACATATTCAAGGTCAATGTTTAGATCTTGGAAGCCTTGGTCTTTCATTAGGGTAACTGTGTTATCAATGATAGTTTGTTGACGAATTGGATTATTAATGTTTCTGGCGATGGAGTCGGCGGATAAGTTAACGATAGTTACTCCCCAGCGGACACCATTTTTTCTGGCTAGATCTCTTAACAAGATGTAATTATTTGATCCCATTTTGCTCCAGCCTGGATCTGCCTTATTCCAAGAACCATCTGAATTGAGGTCAAGTGCGAAGTAGTAAATGGTTGTAAGATTGGAAAGATCTACCTCATTTACTTTGCTGAGATTCCAATAGGGATAGAAACCAATAACTTGTTTTGGAGATCTAACTGGAGTGGGAGAGGGCGTGGGTTCTTCTGCTCTTGTTGGAATCGGAGGGATTTCAGGTTTGGTTAAAAAAAAGAAAAAAGCAGCAAGTAGAATACCAAAAAAAAGTCCCAAAACAACATGTTTTAGTGGAAAACGCATGAAGCTATTTTAGCAGAGTGAGCTAGTCTATTTTTTAGTTACAGTTATTGTGGTAGTTACCCTTTTTACCTTGCCATCTGGACCCGTTGCTTTTAGTACAACTTTATAAGGTTCTTTGCGGTAAGCAAAAATATGGGTGGGTTTTTTGGAAGTGGATCCTCCACTATTGTCATTGAAATTCCACTGATAATCAACTATAGGGACGTAGGGACTTAGGGCGCTTAATTTAACTTTTAAAGGCCCTTTCCCTTTATTGGGGGTAGCAACAATACTTACTGAGAACAGATCTCCGGTTGGAGGGGGTGTGATTGAGGCGCTTGGTGAGGAAGTGGGGGTTGCACTTGGTTTAGGTGAAGGTGATGGGGTTTTGGTGGGAGTGGCACTTAAAGTGGCAGTTGGTTTTGGGGTGGCACTTGGGGTTGCTCCACAAGGAACATTTAATTGGCAATCGCTTATTCCAACACCAATAACTGGAGTACAAGCATTGTTAACACACTTATTATAGGTGGGATTAGGTCCTGTTTGAGGACTGGTTAGAGGGGCAGCTCTATTAAAAAAACCGGTTCTTTGGCCTAGTAAGACGGCAGTTACAACTACAGCCCCAATTAAAAGTATTAGGGGCACAAGTTTTGTTAAGACGAAACCTTGGTTTTTCTTCATCTATAATCAGTGTTGATGATTGTAAGCAAGTTGTCAAGAATCACATTTTTCACGGGGCTATTTTTATTGCCATTGTTGTTTGTGCCAAGTTTCGTTAATGGTTTTGAAGGCACAAAAATTTGGTTCTTTCAGAGATGGGTTTTAGTGCTAGCTATTTTATGTGGGTGGCAGGTGGTCCGAGGACAGGAAGCTAGTGGAAATAAAAAGATGGTAGTTTTAATTTTTATTTACTTTTTTTGGAATTTTTTAATATCTGTCTTTGGGATTAACCCTTTAAACTCGTTTTATGGTCTTTTTTGGAGGGAAGAGGGGATTGTTACTCTGGCATGTTATGTGGCATTGGTTTGGGTAATTTGTTCAATATTTAAAAAACGGGATAGAAAATTGCTTGCTGAAGTTTTAATCTGCTCTGGTTTTTCTGTTTCTTTGTTTGTTTTGTTTTCAGTTGTTGCTAACTATTTTTGGAATTTTCCAACTTACAAATACCTAGAAAGGCATGTTGGAACTTTTGGTAACCCGAATTTTTTGGCGGGTTTTTTGGTGATATGCCTTCCATTTATTTTTGTGGTGAAAAACTTGTGGGTGCGCATTATTGTTTCAACAGTAACATTGGTTGCAATATATTTGTCTAACTCGAGAGGGGCCTTTTTGGCTTTGGGACTGACTTCCGCAGTTTTCGTCTGGTTGTGGATTTTTAAAAAGCAAAAAAGGATGGGAATAGCAATAGGGCTTTTGGCAGTTATTATTTTTGTTTTTTGGTTTTATTCATGGGTGACTTTTGTGCCTCGAACAGACCCTGTTTTTGCTGCTTCTAGACAAAGAATGTGGGTGAGAGGGTCTGTAGCATTTTTAAATAGACCAATTAATGGTTATGGGCTTGAGAATTTTTCTTTGGCAATTTCTAAAATTACATATCCTAAGAAAATTGATTCCCATGGAGAGGTGTATGTCGATAAAGCGCACAATGAAACCTTGGAAATTTTAGTTGCCTCCGGGATTCCAGGATTTAGTTTGTGGGTTTTAATATTTTTATTTGCCTGTAGAAATTATTACAAGAAAAAACAATTTCTTTTTTTGGCTGCGCTCTTAATTTTTTTCTTTAAATCTCAGACAAATATTGTGTCAGTTTCAGAGTATACACTTTTTTGGGTGTTAGTTGGATTCTCAGCAGTTTAAGGAATTGTTATAAGTGCTTAACTTATTTTTTCGTTACAGTAACCGTGGTTGTTACTCTTTTGACTATACCTTCAGGGCTAGTGGCTTTTAGGACAACCTTGTAAGGCTCTTTACGATAGGCGTAAACATGCTTTGGTTTTTTAGATGTGGAGCCGGCACTATTATCTCCGAAGTTCCATTGATATTTGATAGCGGGGACAATTGGGGTAAGGGCGCTGAATTTGACTGTTAATGGACCCTTTCCTTTATTTGGGCTAGCAATAATATTGACTGAAAATAGGTCGCCTGTGGGTGGAATGGTGGGTGATGCACTTGGTGATGCGATTGGTGTGGGGCTTGGTGTTGGGGTAGGAATGGCCGAGGGAGTTGCTGTTAAAGTTGGGGTTGCACTTGGTGAGGCTTCTTGTGATTTTTTAAGAGTGACAAACTGTTTGTTAAAGAATGGTTCAGTGTAAAAGTAAGTAGTAAACCAGCATTCTGGTGAAGTTGGGGGATACATATTAGATGCATCCAGTAATCTAGCGGGTGCCAAATCAGAAGTCTTATTGAAAGCAACTAATTTGGATGACGAATTCGTACAATCCACAAAAGCTGTTGGCCTTTGGTCATACCTAGTTTCTCTGATACTTGCTGGATCTAGATTTGATTGAAGTGACCAATAGGTATTTGTGGGAATGAAATTTCTTTGGTCGACTGGGTTGTAATAAGGATCTTTTGTTTTGTCGAAAACCATAGTTAGTGCTTGAACCGCAAACTTGTTATTTTCGACGTTAGGGACAAATTTATCGAAATAGTAGTAAGTTGAGGTTTGGTAGTTGCTCTGTCCTCCTATATAACCTTGACCGGAGACATATTTATAAGGGTGAGCAGTGTTAGGACCTCCAAGAGATCCCTCTTGAGTATACCCAACTATGTTGTTTTGTACGCAAAAGCTTCCCAAATACAGTTTTCCTTCTTGGGGGCTGGTTTTTATATCTAAGCAGCCGTGATAGGGGAGTTTTACATTTCCAATAAAACCTCCTGATGTACGAGAAAATGGAAAAGAAATTGTTTTTTCTTGTGGAAAATTAGCTATCATTTCATGATATTTAAATTCACCACTTAGACTTGCGTAATTTTGAGTACGGGAACCTGAAACATGGAAAGTGGTAATAAATTCTGGGTATGGATACCAGTTGTAGGTTGCTGAAGAGGTAGCTAATATATCTGTTAATTCTCCGGGGCCAAATCGAAAACCTTCGTCAATGAGAGTTGGGCTTTTTAACTCACTTGCTCTATTTAAGAATCCGGTTCGAGTTCCAAGTAGGTAAGCGGTCAGAATCACTGCTCCTAATAAAAGAAGTAAGGGAAGAACTTTTACTAGGACAAACCCGTTCTTTTGAATCACTCTGATTATCAGTGTGAATTATTAGAGAGGCCTTGTCAATAGCTTTCTAATTTCAACTATTGGGCACAGTCAGCACAATAATTTTTTTGGAGAGGGTCACTTATTACCATATGATCTTCTTCAGTTAATTGATCGGGGACTGGATTTTCTCCAATTTGTGGTTGTTTGTGAGAATCTTTATAGACTTGGACTTTTTGTTTTTGACCCCAGACATTGTCTTTGTCTTTTGGTGCAAAGGCTTTAATGAAATATTCACCACGTTTTGGACAGTCATGATCTGGCAAGAGACCAGATAAACTACAGACTTCCATAAAGGCAACACCGTCTGGAACTTTGGGGAATTGAGATTTAATGCCAGTTAAAGCTTGGGACATAAGTTTATTCCAAATGGGAGCTGCTCCAGTGTTTCCGGATTCCAAAAATGGACTCATTGGAGAATTGTCGTTATTCCCTACCCAAACGGCTACTAACCTTGGATCAGTGCCTGAAGTGTAACCAATGGTCCAGTTGTCTCTTTTATTTTCAGTAGTACCAGTTTTAACTGAAACGGTTTTTCCGGGGACATTTAAAATAGAGCCACTACCAAATGTACCTGATCTTGAGCCGTCATCTAAAAGAATGTGGGAAATTAAGAAGGTAACTGCTTCTGGTAAAACCCAATTACCTTTGGGAATCCAGGGAGTTGAGCCATCCCATTTTGGGGGGTTAGCGGGTTTCTGGGAGGCAGCGATTTTTTTGGTGTTATCTTCTAAGACGTTTCCTTTTGAGTCTTCAACTTTAATAATTGAAATTAAGTCTTGTTTCCGGCCACCATTTGAGAAAACTCCAAATGCTTTAGCCATATCAAGCATTTTTACTTCGCCACCACCAAGAGCTAGAGAGTAGCCATATCTTTCCGGGTCGTCTGTAAAGGTTGAGATGCCCATAGCACTAGCTGTTGCAATAAAGTCTTCAACTTTGTTGACTGCGAGTTGCTTTACAGCTGGGATATTGTAGGAATTACCAAGAGCATACCTACTTTGGACCACACCGTGAAAGGAGCCATCATAATTACCTGGACAATAGCTTTTTCCGGCAAAAGCTGGGAAGCAATATTTGCCATCAATCCAGGGAGTTGCTGGAGTACTGTTTCCTTTTAGGAATCCAAGAGCGAAAACTAATGGCTTTATTGAGGATCCTGGACTTCTTTCGGCCAGGACTACATTTACTTTACCACTGCCTGTGCCGTCATAATCTCTACTTCCAATCATGGTTAAGATTTCACCAGTTTGTGGATTTGTTATTAAGGCGGCACCGTTTCCTACTTTTAGATTCGCTTGTTTTTCAACTTCAGCAGCAAGAGTTGCTTGAGCATTTTCTTGAAGATTTAGGTCTAGGGTGGTTGTTACTTTCAAACCTTTTCTTTCAACAGCGTCTTCACCATATTTTTTGACAAGTTGTTCTTTAATGTAGGCTACAAAATGAGGAGCTTTTAAAGGAGAAATACCGGGAGCAAATTTAAGTTGTTCTTTTTTAGCTTTGTCTGCTTGAGCCTTTGTAATATATCCGTCTTCAACCATGCGATCTAAGACTTTTTGCTGACGTTTAACTGCTCTTGTTGGGTCGGTGCCATATGGTGAATAGTAGGTTGGTGCTTGTGGGAGGCCCGCTAGAAGGGCAGCTTCAGCTAGGTCTAGGTCTTTAGCATCTTTACCAAAGTAAACATTGGCTGCTTCTTCAATTCCGTAGGCGGTTCCCCCATAGGGAACTTGATTTAGATACATGGCAAGGATTTCGTCTTTTGAATAGAGTTGTTCGGTCCAGGTAGCTAGAATGGCTTCTTTGATTTTTCTAGTTAGGGTTTGCTCGTCTGTTAAAAGTGATTTTTTGATGAGTTGTTGGGTAATTGTGGAACCACCTTCAAGGTGGTGATAGAGAAGCATGTCTTTGACACTTCTTAAAATGCCGCCCACAAAGTTAATACCACCATGATGGTAAAAGTCTTTATCTTCAATTGCTATCGTTGCTTGTTGAACTGATTTAGGGATGTCTTTTAGGGGGACAATGGTTCTATTTTCAGAGACATAGATTGAATAAATAGGTTTACCGTTTCTATCTAGGATTTTAGTACTTTGAGCTGGAGGTTTGGCGGTTAGATCGGCAGGAGTTGGGAGATCCTTTAATATTAATATGTAGAGGACTCCTAGGAAGATAAAGACTGGAATTAGGGCTAAAAGTGCCCATTTTAGCCTTGTGTGTCGTTTTTTTGGCGCGGGAAGAGCTAGAACTGGTTCTTCAGGTGTGACGATAGGTTTTTCAGAAGAAACTTTGGCAACCTTCTTTTGACCTTTGGGCATGGCTCAGATTATACCAAGTATCTCTTAATTATTCATTTTTGTGGTGTGAAAAATATGATATGCTTTAAAGAATGATTTATTTAGCTTCAGATCACCGGGGGATGGTTCGAAAAGAAGAGGTGAAAAAAATCCTTGACGATCTTAAGGAAGATCACTTTGATTGTGGAAACTTGATGCTTGATCCTAATGATGATGAGGTGGATTTTGTAAATAAAGCGTGCGACAAAATTACAGAAGGAGATAAAGGGATGTTTTTTTGTGGAAGTGGAGTGATGGTGGATATTGCAGCTAATAGGTATCCACAAGTTAGAGCGTGCCTAGCTTTTGACAAAAAACAAGTAGAATCCGCTCGGAATGATGATGACGTAAATGTTCTTTGCATTGCGGCCAACTATTTCAGTTTAGAGGAAACAAAAATGTTTATTAAGGCGTTTCTTAAGACAGAGTTTTCAGGAGAGGAAAAATATAGGAGGAGAATAGGGAAACTGAGAGGATGATACTAAAAACAATATTGGTTTTTGCTGTTTTGTACCTTTTGGTGGGATTTCTTGCTTTGATTTACCTTCGCGCAACTGAATCTTGGGAAAGTTGGCTTATTACTGGAATAAATAATCTATTGGATCCTGAGATTTGGTTGGTTTTACCTGTGTGGCCTTTGGGATTTATTTGGGAACTTATGTGGCGGGGATGGTGAATTATTTGGATACAAATTTAAATAAGAAATTTTTCACGGAATTTGATAATCTTAAAATATGGATCTGCCCAGTGAACTTAAAAAAATTATCAAAGGAGAAGTGTTAACTGATGAAGCGACTCTTGAAAAGGCTTCTCGTGATGCGTCAGTTTTTAAAGTTCGTCCTCAGGTAGTGGTTTGCCCACAAGACATCTCAGATTTAACAAATTTGGTTAACTTCGTAAATCAAAATCCTGGATTGTCACTGACTGGAAGATCTGCCGGAACAGATATGAGTGGGGGAGTACTTACCGATTCGATTTCTGTGTCGTTTACTGAGAACTTTAACCACATAATTGAAATTGGAAAAGAATTTGGAATTACTCAACCCGGTGTTTATTACCGAGATTTTGAAAAGGCAACTTTGGAAAAGGGACTTTTGTTCCCTTCATTCCCGGCTTCAAAAAATATTTGTGCGATTGGGGGAATAGTTAACAACAATGCTGGGGGAGAGAAAACTTTAGCTTATGGGAAGACTGTCCGCTATGTTGAAGAAGTTAAGGTGGTTCTTCGAGATGGAAAAGAATACGGATTTAATAAAATGCGAGAGGATGGGCTTAAACAAAAAATGGCACAACAAGATTTGGAGGGAGAGATTTATAGTGGGGTATTTGAAGTTTTGTCAAAAAACTACGATTTAATTCAAAAACATAGACCACAGGTTTCAAAAAACTCCACTGGATATCAGATTTGGGATGTGTGGACTCCGGGAGCTGATAAAACTTCTGACGGGAGGCCGTCGGGGATTGTGGAAAATGGAATTTTTGATATGAGTAAACTTTTTGTTGGGTCACAAGGAACTTTGGGACTTATGACTGAAGTGAAACTGGGGTTAGTGCCAGTTAAAAACGCCCACAAACTTCTAGTTATTAACTTAATGGATTTTAAAGAAATCCCAAATTTAGTTTCTAAAGTACTTTCTAAAAAGCCAACGGCATTTGAGTGTTTTGATGAATATACCACTAAACTGGCTGTTGAATATTTCCCAGATTTGATGGGAATTGTGGCAAAACATTACACAGAAGCGCCACATGAGTTTGCTGTTGATCTACTATCTGAAGCTCAAAAAGCAAAGTTAGTTCTTCTTGTGGAATTTGAAGGGGATAGTGAGAATGAAGTTAGTGAGAAAGTAAAAGAATTACAGGCAGAAGTTGGTGGAAAAGTTATTGAAGATTCAGTGGAGCGGGAGATCTGGTGGGCAGTTCGACATGAGAGCTTCAACCTTTTAAAAACAAGAGTTAAAGGAAAATATGCGGCGCCTTTTATTGACGATTTAACAATTCTTCCCAAAGACTTGCCAGAATTTTTACCACAGCTTTATGAAATTTTAAATAAATCGAAAATGACGTTTACGGTTGCTGGACACATTGGGGATGGGAACTTTCACATATTTCCCTTGATGGATATGAATAATAAAGAAGAGAGAGGTGAAATATTTAGTGTTGGAAAAGAATGCTTCGATTTAACAGTTAAATTTGGAGGGTCAATTTCAGGAGAACACAATGATGGTCTTATTCGAGCACCATTTGTGGAACTGCAATTTGGGTCAGAGATTACTGATATCTTTAAACAAATAAAGAAAATCTTTGATCCTAACGGAATTTTTAATCCTAGAAAAAAAACTGGGATTGATCAGGCCTATTCAGAAAAACTACTGATGACAAGTTCGTAAGTATTCTCTATTTTGTCTAATCTCTAGATTATTGTAGGTAAATCGGCTATCCTTCTTTTATGAATATTGTTCCTGCTATTGAAGAAAAAACAGTTGAAGAATTTGCACAGTCACTTCAAAAAGTTGTCGGATTTGCGGACCGGGTCCATGTCGATTTTAATGATGGTTCGTTTGAGGAGTTTGTTAGCATAAAGCCTGAGGGAATTGGACTTTTGCCCCAAGACATTAATTTCGAAGCACATTTAATGGTGGCAAGGCCGTTTGACTACATTCCAAAACTTAAAGAAATTGGATTTACTAAATTTATTATCCAATGGGAAACGGCTGACAATATTCGGGATGTTTGCGAACAACTTATGGAAGAAAATGTTCTTGTGGGGGTGGCAATTGCTCCGGAAACACCAATTTCAGATATAGAGCCAGTTTTGGAAACACTTGACTCGGTCACCATTATGACAATAGTCCCCGGCAAACAGGGACAAGAGTTTTTAGCGGATAATTTAAAGAAAATTCAGGATCTTCATGAGGGCAATTTTTTTGGAGAGATCGAGGTTGATGGAGGAGTTAATGTTGAAAGTATTGCTAATATATTAACTTATAAACCAGAAACTCTGGTTGTTGGTAGCTATATTATTAATTCTCCAAATCCTGCCGAATCTTATGAAAATCTAGTTAATCTTACTTCGTAAAATGGATGTTTCTAAGGTGGCATTTTTAGGGTACGCAGATTCCCAAAAGACTGATTGGGAATATGAACAAGCGTTTGAGAGCGCTAAACTTCTTGCTCAAAACGGTTTTACGATTGTTGATGGTGGAGGGCCTGGGATTATGAGAGCAGCTACTGAGGGAGCTCATGCTGGGGGAGGGAAAGCAGTGGGGATCACATATTACCCTGATCCACATGACAAAAATCATCCGGCTTTTTTTGAGGGGAGAGATGAAGAGAATCATTTTGATGAGGAAATTAAAACTAAAACCTATGTTGAGAGGACTCTCACGATCCTAGATGAATCTGACGTTTATGTGGTTTTTAATGGAGGGACTGGAACAATTTCAGAACTTGGAATGGCGTGGGGACTGGCGCGACTTAATTTTGGACACCACAAACCATTAATCTTATTTGGGCATTTTTGGCATGAAATCATAGAGGCGTTTGGAAAAAATATGCACCTTCGTCCGGAAGAGCTTAAGGTCTATCACATTGTTACAACACCCGGGGAAGTTCTTATGAAGATTAAGGCCCTTCAAGCAAGTAGTGAACATAGTTATTTGAAGACAAAAACCTAAATAAAATGGACATTAAAGATCTAGAACTTAAGGCAAATGAAATTAGGCAAGATTTAATTCGGATGCTTGTGGCTGCTGGGTCTGGACATTCTGCAGGGCCACTCGATCTTGCTGATATTTTTACTGCACTTTATTTTGGTGGCCTTTTAAAATATAGGGCAGATGATCCAAATTGGGCGGACCGGGATAGACTAGTTTTATCTTGTGGGCACACATGCCCAATTCTTTATACAACTTTAATACATGCTGGAATACTTAGGAAAGATGAGCTTTTGACACTTCGAAAACTTGGTTCAAGACTTCAAGGACACCCACACCATGAACAAATTTATCCAGGCAAACAGCCATATCACGAAAATACTCCTGGAGTGGAAAATTCTGCTGGGCCACTTGGACAAGGAATGAGTGTGGGGGTGGGGATGGCAATTGCTTCTAAAATGATTAATGCTCCTTGGAGAGTTTACATAGTTGGGTCTGATGGAGAGATGAACGAGGGGCAAACTTGGGAAGCAATTATGATGATGGGGAATAGGAAATTAGATAACATTACTTACATTATTGATCGAAATAATATTCAGATTGATGGATATACAGAAAAAATTCAACCTCTCGAACCACTTTTTGACAAACTAAAAGCGTTTAATGTTCATGTAATTGAAATTGATGGTAACTCAATGGAACAAATTATTGCTGCAGTCCATGAGTCGTGGACAATTAAAGATAAACCGACTGTGATTTTGGCTAACACAATTCCTGGTAAAGGGGTGCAATCAATTGAAGGAGACTTTGAATGGCATGGGAAACCACCAACAAAGGAACAAGAGGAAGAATTTTTAGACGAACTTAGAACATTACAAGGTAGAATTATTTCAGAAAATAATTAGGAGGTGATACAAATGAAAGATGATGATAAATGCCCCAAGTGTGGAGGAAATTTTGAGATGGGGATTATTGCCGATAGAGGTGAGGCTTCACTCAAGGAGTTGGCACAGTGGGCTAAAAAAATAGCTTGGCATGGAGCGACGTTAGAAAATGCTGTTGATATTAAGTCCTATCGTTGTGAAAAATGTGGATATTTAGAAAATTATGCAAAATAACTTAGTTTTTCCGTCTAAAGAAATGAAGTGGTGTCGTGATGGATTCGGGGATGCACTTTTGGAACTTGGAGCATCTAACAAAGATGTGGTGGCCCTTTGTGCTGATTTAACTGAGTCTACTCGAGTTGAAAAATTTGCTAAGGCGTATCCTGAAAGATTTGTGGAAGTCGGCGTTGCTGAGCAAAACATGATGGGACTTGCGGCTGGAATGGCTTTAGTCGGGAAAATTCCATTCATCGCTTCGTATGCAACATTTTCTCCTGGTAGAAGTTGGGATCAGATGAGAGTTTCTGTTGGATACTCTAATACTAACGTTAAAATTATGGGAGCACATGCCGGGATTTCAGTCGGTGCTGATGGGGCAACGCACCAGGCTTTAGAGGATTTAGCAAGCGTTAGGGTGGTACCAAACATTATAGTTATTTCACCGTGTGACTACTTGGAAACATTTAAAGCGGTTAAGGCGGCGGCTTTGTGGGAAGGTCCAGTTTATATAAGGTTTGGAAGAGAAAATACGCCTGTTTTTACAAATCCTGAAACACCATTTGAAATAGGGAAAGCACAAGTTTTAAGAAATGGATCTAGAGTGACAATTTTTGGGACGGGGCCACTTCTTTATAAATGTTTGGAAGTGGCTGAGGATTTTGACGCTGAGGTAGTTAATATTTCTACACTTAAGCCACTTGATATTCCAACAATTGTTGCATCGGTTCGAAAAACAGGAGCGGCAGTTACCGTTGAGGAGCATCAAATTATTGGAGGACTTCAAGGAAGCATTGCTGAGGCTTTAGCTCAAAATTGTCCAACACCGGTTGAAGCCGTTGGGATGCCTAATACTTTTGGAGAAAGTGGAACACCTTCGGAACTTATTGATAAATATGGAATGGGAAATGCTTCAATTAAGGAAGCTATAAAAAAAGTTTTAATAAGAAAGTCGGGAGTTTAAGATAACTTTTGAAGTATGTTTGACTGTGTTTCTATAGGGGATGCTGTAATGGATGTTTTTTTAACTGTCCATGATGCTAACGTTCTTTGTAAAAAAGATGATAAAGAATGCGAGATATGTCTTAGATATGGGGAGAAAATTCCAGTGGATAGGTTAGATAGGAGTATTGGGGGAAACGCAATTAATAACGCGGTCGGCCTTTCAAGACTTGGATTTAAAACGTCGCTTTTTAGTGTCCACGGGGATGATGAAAATGGCAGGGTTATTGATCAAGTTTTAGACCAGGAAGGAGTTGATAGGTCACTAGTTATTAGACAGGAAAATACTTCTAGCCGATATTCAACAATTATTAACTTTAAATCAGAGAGAACAATTCTTGAATATAATGTTCCACATCAATATCACATGCCCCATGATGTGCCACAAACTAAGTGGATGTATGTTTCGTCTGTTGGACACCACTATGAAGATTTTTTGGGAGCACTTGCAACTCACATTAAAGAAAAAAATATTAGACTTGGATTTACTCCAAATAATGCACAACTTAACTCTCCCCTTGAAAGCTATTTGCCTTTAGTCCAGGAATGCTCAATTTTGTTTGCAAACTTAGAAGAGGCCAAGAAGATGGTTGGTGAGGGAAATATTAAAAACCTACTATCTAATATATATGAATTAGGGCCTAGAATTGTAGCTATTACTGATGGTCATCAAGGATCATACGTATATGATGGGAATAGATATTTGCATTTGGGAATTCTTGGAAATAAAGTGGTTTCGGCAACGGGAGCGGGAGATGCTTATGCTTCAGGGTTTATGGGGGCAATTATGAAAGAATTACCGGTTTCTACTGCAATGACTTGGGGGACATTTAATGCTTCATCAGTCGTTTCTAAAATTGGTGCGCAAAGTGGACTGTTAAATTTCGAAGCGATAGAAAAATTGACAAAAGAGAATTCTCATTTTTCTCCAAGCGAGATCTAGAGGTTGACAAATTGGCCATGGAATTTATAATTGGCCTATTGATATCTGCCACTGCCCAAAAGTGTCAGCAATGAAAAAAACCTTAATTGCTTCTTTTAGTTTCTTAGTTTTTATTTTTTGTCTTCACTTTTTTTCCATTCAACCAGTTCTAGCTTCGGTTAGATGCGAGAATCAATATGGTGGGGGACAAATTTGCACAAGAACTGGAGAAGTCCAAGTTGATAAAAAAGTTTGGAATGCTCAGGTTAATTCTTTTGTAGACAATATGGGGACTTCAGATCATATCTTCGTTTCGGGAGAAGAAGTTGTCTTCAAGATTAAGGTAAAAAATGTTGGTGATGAGACGTTATCTACAGTTAACGTATGGGATACGTTACCAAGTTACCTTTATCTTTCTGGTGGAAGTTTGAACTATACAATTTATAACTTAACACCAGGGGCAGTTGATGAGAGAGAGATTCGAGCAAGAGTTGTTTCAAAAACTCAATTACCAACGAATAGTTGTTTTGTTAATACTGCAGGAGCAAGTTCAAATAATAGCAGTGACAAAGATACTGCACAGGTGTGTATTCAAACTAGAATTGTAAAAGTTACTCCTGTTAAACATATTCCAAAGACAGGACCAGAAATGGTTTTTCTTGGAGCTTTGCCCGCAATTGGAGCAATGGGAGTTTATATAAAGTTAAAAGCAAAGAAAAGAATTTAAGGAGGGGGTGAAATATGGCACAAAAAGAAAATCAATCAAAAAGTGAACAACCAGTACTATCACGAAGAGCCGTTTTAACACTTTTAGGCACGGGTGGTGCAGCAATAGCCCTTAATGCGTGCTTAGGACAACCTTCTTCAAGTGAAGCACAAACTCAACAAGCACTTCTCGATGCAGCCCTTAAAAAGGCGCAAGCTGCAGAGACTCTTGTGGCTACTCAAGACAAGCTTATTAATACACAAGCAACTGCAATTGCAAACCTTACTAATTCACAAGGTGCGACTCAAGCTTTTACTGGTGCAGAACAAGGAGTACCGGTTAGCCCAACTGAGTCTGTAATAATATCGCGTTCTGGAAGAGAATGGCCTGTTACTAGTACTGAATATGGAATAGTTCCTAATTGGCCACAGACTGCGGACCAGGAGGTCATAACTGATTTTATTATGGACATATACGTAGCTGAACCGATTCAGCCTGGAGATTTTACTTTGGAGGAAGTTCGATCAAGAATCGGAGGTTTCCAAAGAAATAAAGATACTGGAAATATTTATGCTGTGGAATTGCCTCCATTAAGAGACAATGCTGAGAAGATAACGAGAGCATATAATTTAAGAAACCCAGGTCCAGTTGCTCAGCCTGCACAATTAGCTAACGCGAGCCTGCGTGAGGCTTGTGGTCTAAAACTTGAGGAGATTGAAATAATTAATGCTTCAGGAAGAGGTAATTTGTCACCAAAAGATGTGGGGGCAGGTCTTCCAGTTATCCCGGGTGGTGGATCGGCTCGTGTTTGGGGCGCAACCATTTCCGTTGACAGCTATTACATGGCTTTAGGTATAGGACACCAGACTATGGCGGAGCGATGTCAATAAATATAAAAGTTGGGAGACGGTAGTGAGATAGATGTTGCTATCTTTTCTACCGCCCCAACTTTTGTTGGTTTTAATATATGAGAACTGTTTCTTTAGTTATCCCAGTATTTAATGAAAGTTTGAGGATTGGAAAAACACTCTCTTATTTAGAAGGGTTTAAGCCTAAAGATTTTATATTGGAGTCAATAATTTTTGTTGATGATGGAAGTACGGATTCAACACTTCCTATATTAAAAAAATGGATTAAAACCTCTCCTTTAAAGAAAAAATATAAATTGAAGGTAGTTTCTTATATGTCAAATGTGGGGAGAGGATCTGCTGTTCGAGAAGGACTTAAACTCGTTACGAGCGACTATGGGCTTTATTTAGACGGTGATATGTCAATTCCGCTTGAGAATTTAATTAAGTTCTCTCCATATTTAGAAAAAGGAATAGATTTAATTGTTGGGAGTAAGAAGATGCCAAGTTCGGTTTGTTTACACCATAGTGGTCCTTTAAGAAGAGTAATTAGTGTTGGACATTCATTTTTAGCATCTTTTATTTTGGGAGTGTTTTTTTGGGATTTTCAGGGAGGTTTTAAAGTTTTCTCAAGAAAATTAATATCAGATGTTGTTGTTCAAACAAGAATTGAAAGGTGGGGGTTTGATATGGAAATTATTTATATGGCAAAAAAACTTGGATATGAAGTGGTGGAGCTACCAGTTACTTGGTCTTGTGTTCGAGATGGAAGTAAGGTCAATGCGGTGAGAGATATTTTATTTGCAATAAGAGACATGATTAATATCAGAACTAACTCACTTAAGGAAGAAGGTAGTTCAAATACTTTTAATACGTCGCAAGTTCCTTTAGTTACAATCTATTAACATCATGAATCTGCCTATTTCAGTTTTACTTCCTGTATATAATTCAGAAAAATATCTTAAGGAAGCAATCTCAAGTACCTTAAGTCAAACGTATAGATATTTTGAGCTAATTGCTGTTGATGATGGGTCTTCTGACAATAGTCTTCAAATACTTGCTGATTTTGCCAAAAAAGATTCTCGAATAAAAATTTTTAAAATTAAACATTCGGGAATGTCTGGTGTTTTGAACGAGGCTATAAGAAGAAGTTCGGGGAAATACTTGGCTAGAATGGACTCGGACGATGTTATGGATAACAGTAGACTAAAAAAACAAAAAGAATTTTTGGAGAAAAATAATGACGTAGTGGTTGTGGGCTCTTGGGTCAGAGAAATAGATTTGTCGGGGAAAAATATAGGAGAAAGGAAATTACCAACAAAACATGGCCACATTTACCAAATGATGAATTATGTTAATGGAGTGCAGACACCCTCAATTATGATTAATAGGTCACTAATTGATAAAGACTTTAGTTGGTATAGAGAAAAGTGTTTGGTTGAAGACCTGGATTTGTATTTCCGATTATTTAAATTTGGAAAGTTCGAGAACATTCCAGAATTTTTGATGAACTATCGAATTAGGAGAGATAGTGCGACATTTAATGATCCGAAGAAGAATTTTGAAGATGCACTGACTGTCAGAAGAAGAGCAGTTAAGGAATATGGTTATAAACCAAATTTGAAAAGTCGTTTTTTGCAAAACGTTTCTAGACTTACTTTAACTACAGTGCCACGAGGGAAAATAATATATGGTTATAGCCTTTTTAGGAAATTATCGACATTGGGATTTTCCGGAAAGTCTAGATTTTTGAATGTTTAGTTTTAAGAAGAAGTGGGGAGCTTTTATACTTGTTTTCATTTGGACTGTTGTTTTTTTTCAAAACATCAATCCAAATTCTTTTTTATCTGGGTGGGACAACCTTCATCCGGAATTTAACTTTCCGCTAGCTTTAACTAGGTCATTTTTTTCTGTTTGGCAGGAATATAGGGGGCTTGGTTTGGTTGCTGGTATGGGCCATGCTGCTGATATGCCACGAGAACTGTTCACATTTTTACTTTCAGTAATTTTCCCCGAGCAAATTCTTAGACAAATGAGTTTTTTCCTGACAATTTTAGTCGGTATGTTCGGAGTTTATTATTTATTGCGTGAGCAATTTTTTAAAGGAAGGCCTGATTTTCAATCACAACTTGGTGGATTTGTCGCTGCGATTTACTATTTCTTTAACCTTTATATGGCCCAAATGTTTTATTTGCCATTTGAGCCGTTTGCTTTTCAATTTGCCTTTTTACCCTGGTTAATTTTGTTTGCAAGGAAATTAGTAGGGCATTGGAGTAATCGAAACTTGGCAGTGTTTGTATTTATTAATATTTTGGCGATACCACAAGCTTTTGTTCCCACGGTTTTTTTGGTCTACCTATTTTGTCTCATTGTATTTTTGGCATTTTCAAATTTAAAGAAAGCATTGGTGATTTTAGTTATCACCCTCCTTGTTAATGCATTTTGGATACTACCTTTTGGATATTTTAGTGCAACAAATATTTTAGCCCCTGTTGAGTCTAAAGGTAACCAAATATCAACTGAAAGGTCGTTTTTAGAAAATAAACAATTTGGCCATCTTAGTGACGTAGTTTTACTTAAAAGCTTCACAACTGCTTCAAAAGATTTTTTACCTATAAAATCTGGAGAAAACATATTTTTTTCATATAAAAATTTTGTTAACAATCCCTTAGTCAAAATTGGACTTAGTCTAATGTTTTTAGTGACAATTTTTGGAGTAGTCGGTTGTTTAGTCAAGAAAAGAGATATATATGTTTCCACAGTCATTATTTTTCTTGTTTCGTTAACCCTTTTAGCTAATAGCGACCCACCTTTTAGTTGGGTCGACACATTATTTTATAAGCTTCCCCTGGTCTCACAGGTTTTAAGAATGCCTTTCACAAAGTTTTCTACGGTTTATGTATTTAGTTTTTCAATTCTTTTGTCATTAGGAAGTATGTGGGTTGGGGAATGGATTGATAAATTTTTAAAAAGAAAATCTTTTGGTATTGGAGTACCAGTTGCTATTTGCCTTGTATCTATTTTCTCAGTTCTCCCTATTTTAATGGGAGGACTTTTTTATAAACCTTTATCTGTTAATTTTCCGCAAGAATATAAGTCTTTATTTAGTTTTTTATCCGATTATAGTACTGGAAGAATTGCTAATTTTCCGCAATACGATTTTTGGGGATGGCGAGGATATAGTTTTGGTTACCGAGGAGCTGGGTTTATCTGGTTTGGAATAGAGCAGCCTATTCTGGATAGGGCGTTTGATACCTGGAGCAGAGAGGATGAAAATTATTATTGGGAAATTTCATATGCACTTTATTCCAAAAATCTGACTTTATTTGAAAACACACTTGAAAAATATCGGGTCAGCTCGATATTGATAGACGAAAACGTTGTTAATCCAGGTTCCTCTAAGTCGCTTTTTAATGAAGAACTAACAGAAATTATTGGATCGTCCAGCAAATTTGATCTTGTGTTTCAGTCCGGGAAATTAAAAGTTTACTCAGTTAATTTAGATAGACCAACTAATAAATTTGTTTCAATAACTAGTAGCTTACCTAGAGTTTCTTCTTATAAATGGGGAAATTTAGACCAAGCATTTCAGGACTTTGGAGATTATCAGGAAGGGTCTGACGTTAATTATTCTTATAGAACATTATTTACTGGCAAGCGACAGGAAGATATAGAATTTGAAACAAATTCAATTCCAACAAAAAATGGGAGAACCTTTATTGTTAATAAGGAATGTTCTAACAAAGTCGATAACATTATTGATTGTGCTACCATTTACCT
This sequence comes from uncultured Gammaproteobacteria bacterium, assembly GCA_964576435.1. Taxonomy (GTDB): domain Bacteria; phylum Patescibacteriota; class Microgenomatia; order JAMCZE01; family JAMCZE01; genus CAZNUP01. The sequence goes on along the minus strand of CAZNUP010000001.1, from coordinate 62,704 downwards.
ACCCGACATTTCGCATGACAAGGCATATTTTATTTCCGTAGAGTCTAAAAATAGTAATGGTTTACCACTTACTTTTTGGGTCGAAAATTTAAATAGCAGAAAGTCTGATTTAGAGACTTATTTACCAAAAGGGGAGAAAACCTCTAGCTTTATTGTTCCACCCATGGAATCTGATGGGTTGGGATATGCTTTACACTTTGACAATCCTGATGTTACTTTAGCCGAGACCAACAACTACGTAGGTAAGGTAAAAATTTCTGAATTTGATTTTCCAGGCCTTATTAGCCAAAAACAAGGAAATGCGAACCGCGTCTCGTACTTACCAATTCAAGGCTTTGCTGTGTATCACCCAAACCCAAGTTGGTATCAAGTAGATTTTTCTTCAAAAATTGTACCAGGAAATTTGCTTGTAACTCAGTCTTTTGATAACGGATGGGTAGCCTGGGATCAAAATGGAAAAATTTTGAATCACATTAAAGTTAATAACTGGGCTAATGGTTGGGATTTAACTGGAGATGAACAGGTGGTTTATGTACTTTTTTGGCCACAAATATTGGAGTTTATTGGATTTGGACTTCTTGGAGGTTTGATTTTGTTCTATACTGTTAAGGTATGGGCAAAGCTAAGAACTGGTTTCTAAGAGCACAAAAAGAGAAGTTTGCGATTGGTGCATTTAACGCAGCTTCTATTGAGACCTTAAAAGCAGTTGTAACTGCTGCTCGAAACATGAATTCTCCAGTAATGATTGAAGCTTCTCATGGGGAAGTGTCTTACTTTGGAGCTAGAGAACTTGTGGGAGTTATAAGGGCAATGGAGCAATCTTATGGGGTTCCAATTCTTCTTAATCTTGATCACGCTCCTGACTTTGACAAATGTAAGGAAGCAATTGATTTTGGGTTTGATTATGTTCACCTTGATGGAAGCAAGCTTCCTTTAGAAGAAAACATTAAACAAACTAAAGCCATAGTTGAATACGCCCATGCAAAAGATGTTTTAGTGGAAGGAGAAATAGACAATATCAATGTGATGGGGGCAGGGAGTGCTGATAATAGAAATAAGGATATCAACTCAGTTCGTAGCCCAGAGTATTATACAAACCCCGACAAAGCTTCTGAATTTGTGACTGCAACTGGGATTGATACGTTTGCATCTTTTATAGGAAACGTGCACGGACTTTACTCGGGAACTAAAGACATTAATTTAGATCTTCTTCGTGCTATAAAACTCAAACTAGGGGATACTTTTTTATCACTTCATGGAGGGTCTGGAATTCCACCAGAACAAGTGTCAGCGGCTATTGGAGTTGGGATTCAAAAGGTTAATGTAAACTCCGAACTTCGAATTGCATTTTTTGAAAAACTTAAAGAAATTATGAATAGGCCAAGTGAAAGTGAAGTTGCAATTTATAAAGTGATGCCCGATGCAATTTTAGCAATGCAAAAAATTGTCGAAGAAAAGATTAGAGTTTTTGGATCTTCAAATAAAGTCTAGTATGAATATTGGATTTCATCACTACAGAAAAGCTAGACTTGGGAAAAAGCACGTTAGCCAATGGGGAAAACTTATTTATGTGGGGGCAATCATTGGTCCTTTTGCGATTTTACCTCAGGTGCTTAAGATTTGGACGGAACATGACGCACAAGGTGTATCAGCAATTACATGGTTTGGATATTTGTGTGGAGCGTTTTTCTGGGGAATTTACGGATTTGTGCATAAAGAAAAACCAATTGTTGTCGCCAACCTTCTGAGTGGTACTTTTGTCCTTTTGGTTTTAGCGGGAATTCTTCTTTATAGCTAGATCTAGTGTAAAATCCTCTAAATCTATGAAAATTGTCTTATTTAATAAACAAGAAACAGCTGGCGGAGGAATTGGGGTTTTTACTAAAAGACTAAAGGATTTTTTGGAAAAAAGAGGAGATCAAGTATTTGAAATTAGATATTCAAACGAACCTGAATCGAAAGAGTTTTCTAGGGTTCCTTATATATATGCAGATAAAAATGCGTTTATTTTTTTACCTTCTATTAAAACTAAAAAGATAATTGAAGATTATCTTAGGGAAATCAAACCAGACATTGTCTATTTGCCCATAGGAAGCTCTGTTTTTGATTTGTATATACCTAGAATTTGTAAAAAGCTCGGAATTTCTCTGATGGGTGTATGCCATACTGATATTAGTAGAAGTACTAAGACGATGACATTTGTCACGAGTTTGCCATTTAGATTTTACTTGCCTGTTGCTAAAAGTGTTGACAAGTTGCAGGTTTTTAGTAGTGAACTTAAAGACTTCTATATTAGACAAGGGGTTAAAAGGTCCAAGATAGTTGTCATCCCTAATGGTGTTGATGAAAATAAATATTCTCCAGGGACATCAAAATTTAGGGATGGTAGAACTGTCTTGTTCATTGGGCGATTGACTTGGATTAAAAATCCTGAACTTTTAGTTAAAACATTTTTGAAAGTGGCAGATGAAAAGGTAAGGTTGGTATTTATGGGAAAAGGGGATCAGATGGAAGGGCTAAAGAAAAAATTTAGTAGTAAAAGAGTTGTTTTTTTAGGACAGATAAATGACGAACAGAAAAAGATAGATGTAATTAGAGGGTCGGATGTTTTTGTTTTACCCTCGCTTTATGAAGGAATGTCGCTTTCGTTACTGGAAGCAATGTCGTCTGGTTTGTGCTGCATTACAACTGATGTTGCTTCCCATGGAGAAGTTTTGGACGGAGCTGGTATTGTTATTCCTCTTAAGAATTTGAGCAAGGAGCTACCTAGGGCACTCAAAAGGGCGATATTCGATAAAAAATTCTCGGAAAGAATGGGTATCAGGGCAAGAAAGCGCATTTTAAAACATTACTCCGAGAATGCAGTATTTTCCCAAATTTCTGACGAGTTTGCTAGAATAAATATATGAAAGTTTGTGTGCTTCGTAAAATTCCGGGACCTGCAGTTGATTTGTTACAGCAGGCAGGTTATGAGGTGGTAATGGGGGAAGAAAATATCTCTGGATCTGACGCCGTTTTGTCGCTTTTGACAAATAAGATAGACGCTTCTTTTATGGACAAAGCAGGGAAGCAGCTTAAAATTATTGCTAATTATGCGGTTGGGTTTGACAATATTGATTTAGAAGCTGCAAAGCAGAGAAATATTTTTGTTACTAATACTCCTGGTGGATTTGAAACGGCAGTAGCAGAACACGCAATACTTTTGATGTTGTCTGTTTCTAGACATTTGATCTCGGCGGATAGTTATGTTCGGTCTGGTAAATATGTTCAGTGGGAGCCAGACATTTTTTTGGGTAGTGAGATTTCAGGGAAAACACTTGGAATTATTGGGATGGGAAGAATTGGCCAAGCGGTCGCTAGAATGGCACAGCAAGGTTTCCAGATGAAAGTTTTTTATCATGCTCATAAAAAACCGGAGGTGCTTGGTAATTATGTTTTTTTTGATGACTTGGTAAAAATGTTATCTGAGGTGGATTTTTTGTCTCTTCATGTTCCTTTGACATCTGAAACAAAACATATGATTTCTGCACCGCAATTTGCAGCGATGAAGAAAAGCGCAGTTTTAATTAACACATCGAGAGGGGCAGTGGTCGATGAAATGGCACTTTGTAAAGCAATTAATGATGGTCAAATTGCAGGTGCGGGACTGGATGTTTATGAAGATGAGACAGAAAAAATTTCGGAATCGGAAATGATGCTTTATGGAATGCAAAATGTAGTTCTTACCCCTCACATAGCTTCAGCTACTATGGAGGCAAGAAATGAGATGTCAAGAATGGCTGCAGAAAACATTATAGCTGCACTTTCTGGGAAGATTCCACCAAATGTGGCGAAGTAGAGGCGTTTACTTCGTAGATTCTTATTTCAGCAAAACCTAATTCAAGCTTTTCTACTTCCTCAACGGACAAGTTTTCTAGGTATTTTATTAGAGCTCTTAGGGTGTTACCTGATGAGACGATTAGAACGTTTTTGTTTTTCTGGAGTTCTGGCTTAATTACTTTCTGATAAAAAGGCACGACACGATGGTAGACATCTTCTAGGGTTTCACCTTCGGGGATTTTGGTATCCCAACCCCTTCTCACTCTTTCAAAAAATTCGTCGCCAAATTCTTTATCAAAATCCCATTTGTTCCGGCCGACATATAATCCGTAGTCTCTTTCATTTAAGGCGGAATCTTCATAAACTGGAATTTTTAGTTTGAGGTCTTTAGCGATAAATTCTTCAGATTGTTTGAGACGGGAAAGGGTGCCGGTGTAAGCGATGTCAATTTTTTCGTTTTTTAAAATGTCGTCAGTAATGTCTAGTTGTTTTTCTCCCTCTTCACTAAGTGGGATATCTGTCTGGCCTTGCCATTGACCTTTAATGTTCCAATTGGTGCTGCCGTGCCGAACAAGAAATAGTTTACTCATTTTGTGCCTAATTCTAAGAGTCGGTTGTATTTTGCGACTCGTTCTCCTCTGTCCATGCCTCCAAATTTTACAAAGTCTGCTCCTTCGCAAAGGGCGAAATCGACAATCCATGAGTCGTCAGTCTCTTCGCCGCGGTGGGAAACAATAATCTTTAGATTGCCCTTTTTTGCTACTTCCACCGCTTCTTTAGTCCCAGTAATTGTGCCGTTTTGGTTAGGTTTAATTATTACAGCATTAATTGCTTTTTCGGAAATGGCCTTTTGGATTCTATTCGAGTTGGTAGTTGTTAGGTCGTCTCCTACAATTAACATTTTGTTGCCATAGATTTTTGTTATATTAACCCACTTGTCCCATTCTTCGTCGGTAAATGGGTCTTCTACATAGCCAAAGTTAAATTCTGAAATTATTTTTTCTAAATTCTGTTCGCCGCTTTTAAAAGAGCCGGCGGCATCTAATGCAAACTGTTTATCCGGAAAGACTGCTTTCATAACCTCAAAAACTAGAAGGTTGGTGAAATTTATGGGAGAAAATCCGCCTTCAGCTCCTACTGTGGTTTCAATGCCTTGCGAGGTTAGATAAGTGCGCATTTTTTTAAAGTCGGTAATGGCAGATTCTAAAGTGTCCTCAATTAGCATAAATTCTTGAATTGTTAAATTCGCGTTGCCGTGTTTGGCGCCTTCAAAAAGAAGGAGAAGAATCTTAGGGGCAGGATGATAAACACACTTTTTACCCTTGATCATGTCTGCTTTCCAAAAAGCAGCAGAAATGGCAATTGTGGTGTTGCCGCCAAGATTTTTGGAAGTTAGAAAACTATCTAGAGTTTCTTGAGTCCAATCTTTACCAATGAGATCGTTTTTGATGTTTTCTAGCTCAGATAGTGCGTTGACAGTCGAGACCGTCCCTGCTTCATATTTGCCTGCTGAAATGCCAGCTGGAGTAGTGACACTGGCTGTTAAATTATTGTTTAGGGTGATTTCAGCCTTAATTGTGTCATTGCCTAGCGACGAGAGGTGCTTGCTTCCAGTTAGGTTTGTTATTGTCATACTTTAAATTATACTCCTAGATGCTAGACTTATTAGTGTGATTAATCTGCCTATTATTGATAAAGCAAGTGATATTGGTGGTAAAAAAGTATTTGTTAGGGGGGACATTGATGTTCCTTTAGATCGTGGAAAAATTACGGATGATACTAGACTTCGTGATATTTGGCCCACGATTGAGTTTCTTTTAGAGCAAAAATGTACAGTTGTTTTAGCAGGACACCTTGGCAGACCTGAAGGAAAAGTAGTTCCAGAACTGTCCTCAAAACCAATTGCTAGTTGGATGGCGGATTATATTAATGGAAGTGTTTCTGAGATAAATTTCGGTGAGATTGATGGATTTAAAATCTCCGATGATTTGACGGTTCTTGAGAACTTGAGGTTTTATCCAGGAGAAGAAGCAAATGATTTGGAATTCGCTAAAGAACTTGCAGAACTTGGTGAAATTTATGTTAATGAGGCGTTTGCAGCAGATGAGCGGGAACACGCCTCTGTTGTTTTAGTGCCAACACTTCTATCACACTTCGCTGGATTTAGACTAGCTAAAGAAATTGAGGTGCTATCTAAACTTTTAGAAGACCCCCAAAGACCATTGACAGTAATTATTGGAGGAGCAAAGCTTGAGACTAAGATTCCTTTGATTTCAAAAATGGCAGAAATAGCTGATTCGGTAGTTGTTGGAGGAAAACTTGTTTCAGAAATTAAAGTGGGGAGTCCAATTATGGGGATGGAAAAAGTTAAAGTGTTGAGATTGACGGAGAACACGAAAGATACTACACTGGAATCGATTGATAAAGTGCTCATTGAGCGCATTAAGTCATCGGATGTTGGAACAATTGTTTGGAATGGACCAGTCGGTCAAGTTGAAGAATATACATATCAAGTTGGAACAAGGAGAATTGCGGAACTTTTAGCTTCTTCACCGGCTTATAAAATAGTTGGGGGAGGAGACACAATCGCAATACTTTCAAAACTTGGAATTTTAGATAAATTTGATTGGGTGTGTTCTGGAGGAGGATCGATGCTTAAATTTTTGGCTGGAGAAAAGTTGCCAGGAGTTGAAGTGCTAATTATATGATTAGAGTAGCAATCAATGGATACGGGCGGATTGGGAGAGTATCTCACCGTGTTATCTTGGAAAGATTTAACGACCAAGTGGAAGTGGTTGCCATTAATGGTGGAGCAACAACGGATGTGGCTGGGTGGGCAAATCTTTTGAAACATGATACGGCGTACCGACTTTTGCAAGGACACGAAGTATCTTCTGAAAAATTTGAAGGCGGGAAAGATCAAGTACCACAGATGCTTGGGTACATCATAGTGGATGACAAAAAGATTCCCTATTATGCTGAAAAAAATCCAGCAATGCTTCCTTGGAAGAAACACGAAGTAGATGTGGTTATTGAATGCACAGGAGCATTTACAACTCAAGAAAAAATTATGCCACATCTTCAAGCGGGAGCTAAAAAAGTAGTTCTATCGGCTCCTGCTAAGGACAACACGGTTAAAACTTATGTCTTAGATGTAAATCTTTCTGATTCTAATAAAACATTTTCTGGTGAGACTGTCATGCCTAGCGATCAGATAATTTCTAATGCATCGTGTACGACGAATTGTATTGCTCCTGTTGCGCAAATCATGGTTAATAACTTTGGAGTGAATAAGGCGATGATGACGACCATGCATGCCTATACTTCCGACCAGGAACTCCAAGATGGAGGACATAAAGATCCCAGAAGAGCTAGAGCAGCAGGTATGAATATAGTTCCTACTTCAACAGGATCGTCAATTGCGGCTGCTGAAGCAGTTCCGGAACTTAAAGGACTTTTTACAGGAATGTCACTTCGAGTGCCTGTTATTGTTGGGTCAATTTCTGATTTTACATTCCACCTTAAAAAAGAGGTGAGTGTTGAAGAGGTAAATGCTGCATTTAAAGAAGCAGCGATTTCTGAGCATTACCGACACATCTTGGAAGTGAGTGAGGAGCCTTTGGTCTCGTCTGATATTATCGGCAATCCTCATTCGTCTATTGTTGATCTTGGACTTACCCAAGTTGTTGGGAACACACCTGATTCTAAAACAGGAGATCTTGTTAAAGTATTTGCTTGGTATGACAACGAGTGGGGATATTCTAATAGACTTGTTGAAGAAGTGGTTATGGTTGGAGGGAAATGAAAATCGCTCTAATATTAATAATTGTTGCAGCCATTACCCTCGGTTTTTTTGGGTATAGCAATTATCGCAGACAGATTGGTCTTAACAATGTCAAGGATGTTGAAATTAATCAACATCTTGAACAGGAAAAACTTCTTAGGGAATCTTTAAAAAACGCACAAGAGAAAGTACAAGGCTTATCAGGAATAAATTCTATTGGTGGTGACTTTAGTCAGGGAAATTATGAAGATTTTACAAAATCTCTTGGTGGGCTTTGTCAGAATGGAAGAGGTTTGGGAAAATTTATAGGTGAGGAAGAAGCACAGAAAGCTTTAAAGCCTGAGGAAAGTTTGGTGGCATTTTGCCCATATGGCAAATCTAACGATAAGTTAATTGCTTGGAGATATATCAAAGATCCTAATTCTACCTATATTGGCTTTTTTAATTTAAAAAGTGGAAAAATATCTGGAGTAGAGAGGTACCCCATTAGATTTATTAAAGAATATTGTAGCCAAGTCACATACTCAGATACGAATGGTGTTATTTATATAAATTGTGAGTATCCAGGAGCGTCTCAGATTTATAAAATTAATTTTTCGTCAAAGCAAAAATGGAACATGCAGGCTTGCTATAAACTTTCTGATAAGATTTACTGTGCTAAAGGTTGTGTAACTAATAATGATTGCTCAGTGGGACAGTCCTGTATTGGAACTATACAAACGTGTGCTACAGTTAAACAAGAGAGTCAGTACGAGAGTGGGCCTTACTATTAATAGATATTTAAGGTTATTTCTTAGAAGATTTTTTCTTGGGTTTTGATCTTGGTTTCTGTTCTTCAACTACAACTGCTTCTTCTTCCTCAATCATGACTTCTGGTTCGGTATTTGAAGTATCTTTCATTTCTTTCTTGTTTTCTTCTTCGTCATCTGGGATTTGAGTGAGAATTAAGAAGAGTATGACGCCGGCGAGAATAGAAACACCGAGGATGAACCAATTGACTGGGATTGAATCTAAAATGGGAATACCGTTCATAAAACTATTTTAACAATGAAAAGTTTCGTGTCAATGGACCACTTGAAAAATTAGCTTAATTGTTTCACACTAAATGTAGTGAAAAAAGTTTTAATCTTAGTTTTACTTCTTGTCTTTGCCGGGGCAGTTCTTTCTAGAAGTGCGTTTGCCAGTGAAGAAGTGGCCCAGGTGGATAGCGTGAACTATAAATTACCATACCCTGGGACTTTACCTGATTCACCGATTTACATTATTAAAAATCTTCGAGATCAGGCAGTAGGACTTTTAGTCTTGGGTCCAATTAACAAATCATTTTACGATTTGTTTTTGTCTGACAAAAGGCTTTGGGCTGGTCAGATGTTAATTGAGAACGACAATGATAGTCTGGGGTCCACAACACTTCTTATCAGCGAAGATTACTTTTCGAGTGCTGTGGACCAAGCACTTTTCGCCAAGAAAGAAGGACTCCCTGTTTCAGAACTTGGGGCAAAACTTTTAGTGTCTTCATCAAAACATGCAGAGGTTTTGGAAAATGTTTCGTCGCAAGTTAGTGGAGAAGCCCTTATGAATGTGAATAAAGCCATAGCACTTAATGAAAAGTCGAGAAGTCGAGTACTTCAATTAACCACTGCAAATTAGTTTTTGAGTGGGATTTTCTTTTGAGCTGAAAAATAATTTTGACCCCCTCCGATATATTTTAGAATAGTTGACTTGCCACATTTGGTGCCCTACTGTTATTCGTGCCACTAAATATGTGGCATTTTAAATGAAGTGTCCATATTGCGGAACCAGCGAAACAGATGTAGTTGAAACGAGGGATACGGAAGGGGCAACAAGGAGACGAAGGGGTTGCAAGGAATGTGGTAAGAGGTTTACTACATATGAAAGAGTTGAGAATATCGACTTGATTGTTATAAAAAAAGACGGGAGAAGAGAAAAATTTGATAGGGAAAAACTAAGAAGAGGACTGATTAAATCAACTGAAAAGAGACCAATATCAATTGAGACAATTGATGAAATATTAGGGGAAATTGAACAGGAACTTAGGAGTAAAGATACGACTGAGATTAGTTCTAAGACAATTGGAAACATAGTTCTTAGAAAATTTAAGAGACTGGACAAAGTGGCTTACATTAGATTTGCGAGTGTTTATTTAGATTTTGACGATCTTAAGGATTTTGAAAAGATTATTGAGAAACTAAATTAAAAATATGGCACAAGCACAACCAACAACACCAATTAATGAACCGATTCCAGCAATTGTAAGACGGGGGAGGCCAGTTAAAAATGGATTTGGTGCAGTTAGTGCTTCTACTTCTTCTACTCCTTCCTTAGAACTTAAAGTTCAAGAATTTGTTTCAGACTCTGGAGTTGTTATGCCAAGAACCATTGTTAAGAGAGATGGACAACTAGTGGATTTTGATATCGCAAAAATTGAAGGGGCAATGGTCAAGTGCTTCTCTTCAATTGGCAAAGAGCCAAAAACTCCAATTTCAGGTCTTGCTAGACAGGTAGTTAATCTTGTTTCTGTTAAATATAGTGAGCCGACTGTGGAAAATGTTCAGGACACGGTGGAGATGGTTCTTCAAGCAGCAGGGGAATTTGAAGCAGCCAAGGCTTACATCTTATATAGGGAGCAGAGGAAAAAAGCACGAGAACTGGCTGGGGAAGAAGTTTTAGTAACTCAAAAAGTTGATAGTAAACGCTCTGAACTTATGGCACGGGTTAATGAATCGATTGAAGCAGCATGTCTTGGACTTCCACAATCATCAGAGATGGTTCTTCGAATAGCTAATGAAACGGGACTTATTATTTATGATGGAATTGGAGCCGATGAACTAGATAAGGCAACTATCAATGCGGCGTTGCAAAATGTTCAAGACGATATTACTTATGACAAAGCAGCAACAAGACTTCTTCTTGCCTTTACATATAGAAAAGTCCTTGGAGATTATCAGGGGCCATCTGATCTTACTAGAAAATATAAAGAGAATTTTTCTAAACATATTGAATATTTCGTTAAAGGCGGCCAACTTGAAGAGAGAATGATTTCAAAATTTGATCTCTCTAAACTTTCTGAGGCAATGGATGTATCTCGGGACGAACTTTTCCAATATGCGGGACTTTCAACACTTCTTGATAGATATGCAATTAAAAATGAGAAACAGGAACCAGTGGAACTTCCTCAGTACTTTTTTATGAGGATTGCGATGGGGCTTTCTTATAACGAAGCAGATCCAACAGAAGCTGCAATGAAGTTTTACGATAAAATGTCAAAGCTTGAATATATTGCTGGGGGATCTACAAATATCGGGGCCGGGACAAAAAATCCAGCTCTTTCTAATTGTTTCTTACTTGAGATTCACGACGACATTGACCACATTGCGAAAAGTGTCTCCGATGTTATAAAGATTTCTAAAGCAACTGGTGGAATTGGCGCGTCACTTACAAAACTTCGAGCGTCCGGGTCACCACTTTCTTCAAATCACACAACATCTTCTGGCCCAACTCCTTTTGCCAAGATTATTGATGTATCTATTAGGGCAATCCAAAGAGGGGGAAAGAAAAAAGGAGCACTTTGCTTTTATATGGAAAATTGGCATATAGATTTTCCTGACTTTTTGATGTGGAAGCATAATGCGGGGGACGATCATCTTCGAATGAGGACGGCAGATACTGCGGTTTTTATAACTGACGAATTTATGAGACGGGTAGAGAATAAAGAGGATTGGTACATGTTTGATCCAAAAGAAACTCCAGACCTCAATGAACTATATGGCGAAGAATTTGACCAAAGATATAAAGAATATATTGAAATGGCAGAAGCTGGAAAACTTAGAACATTTAAGAAAGTTCCCGCTGAAGAACAGTATCGACAAATTCTTGTGATGCTTGAAACTACATCGCATCCATGGCTTACATGGAAAGATGCAATTAACATGAGAGCTCTTAATAACAATACGGGGACAATTCACATGTCTAATCTTTGCACTGAAATTTGTTTGCCACAGGACAAAGATAATATTGCAGTTTGCAATTTAGCATCAATTAATTTGGCAAGACACCTTAATGGAGATGAAATGGATTATAAGAAATTGGAAGAAACTGTGAGACTGGTTGTTAGACATCTGGATAACTTGATTGATATTAATGTTCTTCCAATTCCGGAAGCTGTGAAATCTGATATTGAAAATAGAGCAGTTGGAATGGGGTTCATGGGATTTGCAGAAGTGGTGGAGCTTTTGAAATTTCCATACGATAGTGACCAAGCCTATGAATTAGCAGACAGAATATTTGAATTTATTAGTTACATTGCAATTGATGAGAGCGCGAATCTTGCAAAAGAAAGAGGGTCGTATAAAAACTTTTCGGGATCTGGGTGGTCTAGGGGACTTGTGCCTTTCGATACAATCACACGACTTGAGAAGGCGCGGGGAGAAAGTTTAACAGTTGATAAGACAAGCCATTCTGAAGAGCTTGGTTTGGACTGGAACAAGCTTCGAAAGAAGGTAATTTCAGGAATGAGAAATGCAACTCTTATGGCAATTGCGCCTAATGCAAATATTGGCCTCCTTGCTGGAACTACCCCTGGAATTGACCCAAGATTCGCCCAGGTGTTTTCAAGAAATAAGATTTCTGGGAAATATCTTGATATTAATCACGGCCTTGTTAATGACCTTAAAGAAAGAGGACTTTGGGAGAAGACTCGTGGAAAAATTATGGAAAATCAGGGAGACATTTCTGAAATGGCGGAGATTCCCGAAGATATTCGTGCTAGATACAAATCTGCATTTACAACTTCGCCTTACGCATTTATTGAAATAGCAGCGAGGGCTCAAAAATGGGTAGATCAGTCTTTGTCCCGAAATATGTATCTTGAGACAAGGGAGATTGATGATCTTATGGATGTCTATACAACTGCATGGAAGAAAGGACTTAAGACAACATATTATCTTCATATGAAACCAAGGCATACTGCAGAGCAGAGTAATGTGGAAGTTAATAAACGCGAAAAACTTGGGATGGTTGGATTTGGAAGAGTTGCTAGTCAAGCTTCTATGGAACCAACTCCAATTATTAGTGAACCAAAAATAGTTGAAGAAGTGGAAATTAAAGAAGAGATTGTCGTCAAAAAAGAAGAATTTGCCCCCCAAGTTGTACAGGCGGAGATCCCAGTGCCGGTTAAAAAATACGAAGTTGGACAAGCCTGCCCGGTTGATCCACAAGAAAGGCTGCAGTGCGATAGCTGTCAGTAAAAACTTTTATGTTAATCGGAAAAGCAGCGCCAGAAGATTATAATTTGCACCCACCACGCTACCCATGGGCACGGGATTTATATAATCAAGCAATTGCTAACACTTGGTATCCACATGAAATTGCCCTTAAAGAAGATTTGGAGGATTGGGCAAAAATGTCGGAAGATGAAAAAAAGGCAGTGTCACTTGTGATGGCATTTTTTAATCCGGCGGAACTTATTGTGAATAAAGCATTGGCACTTGGAGTTTACCCGTACCTTAAATCTGCAGAGTGTCATCTTTATCTAGCTAAACAAATGTGGGAAGAAGCTAACCACTGTGTGGCTTTTGAATATGTTTTAGAGACACTACCTTTAGACAGAGACAAAATTTATGAAGTCCACACGGAAATGCCAACAATGAAAGCTAAGGAAGCGTTTGTTTCGAAATATATAAAGCGAATGACTGAGGAAAATTATGATGTAACTACTGAGGAGGGGAAGAAGAATTTTATTAGAAACTTAGTTGCTTACAACATTGTGATGGAAGGGATTTGGTTTTATTCAGGGTTTATGGTGACATTGTCTTTTAGGCAACGAAATCAACTTCGGAATTTCGGGTCGATGATTAATTGGGTGCTTCGGGATGAGAGTTTGCATCTTAAATTTGGAATAAGACTTATTCTTACCATTCTTGAGGAAAATTCTGACCTTGTGACTCCTGAATTTGCTCAGGAAATTAAAAATATCATTACTGAGGGGGTTAGTCTTGAAACAAATTATAATAAGGACCTATTCCCAAGAGGGATACTTGGACTTAATGCTGACTATGTTAATCAGTATGTCCAATATGTTGCCGATAGGAGACTTGAAGAACTTGGATTTGAACCATTTTATAACGTTTCAAATCCTGCTAAATGGATGAGTACGGCAACGGATGTTTATGAACTTGTTAACTTCTTTGAAGCACAGAACACAAGTTATGAAGTTAATGCGAGAGCACAAGCAAAGAAAGGAGAATAATGTATGGGACATATTTCTGAAGATGAATTGCAAAAACGTTTAGAAGATGCTCAAAAGAAAATTAAGATAGGAGATGTTTACGCGCATTACAAACACCCAGATAAACATTACAAAATTGAAACACTCGGATTTTTAGAAGCGACTGATGGAGTAATTGTGGGATATAGGTGGTTATATGGCGGAGAATTTCTATTTTTTAGACCAATTGATAATTTTTTGGAAGATGTGGAAGTTGATGGAGAGATGACCCCTAGATTTAAGAAGGTATAAACTCTTTGAACTCTTCGTTTATATCAATTTTAACACCTGATTTTTTAATCAAATTAATATGACAAGTGACTAAATCTAATACTTCTTCTGCTGCTTGGTCATTTTTTAATTCTTTAAAAAGCTTGATAAGTTGATAGGCATATAAACTGGACAGATTTTTCTTAATTGTGACCAAAAACCAATTAAACAGAGCTCGTGAGCCAGAATTGACTCTTGTTTGTCATACAGCTTTGCAGGATTCATGAAAGGAGTGTTTGAAAAACGAAATTTCCATCCACCTTCATAAACTTTTGCCATGAATTTATAGGCAGCTATAATATCCCTTTTTCTATTTGTTGTCCTTTATATTTCTTTGGATTAATCTTGCTACTGAGACGAGCTCCTCTTGAGGAGTTTCACTTCTTGATCCTGGTCTATATAAGAATTTTCTCGGTTCATATTCATAAATACCAGCATCACCCTTTTTCCTGGGGACAACATGTAGATGAAAGTGGGGGACCGTTTGTCCTGCGATCTCAGACTCGTTCCAAGCAAAGTTAAATCCTCCGGCATCAAATGTTTTTATCAGGGAAAGTTTTATTTTTTGAGCGAGATCGAAGATTGCAATTTTTTCGTCATTTGTAAGTAGATCAAAAGTGGGGACATGCCTAACGGGACAGATTAATATGTGGCCGGGCACAATTGGTGTTAAGGTGGGAAAAGCCCACACGAGATCTGTTCTAATAATTTCTCGTTCACGGTTTTTGGGATTTTCGCAGAAGCCGCAATTTTCAGTTTTTGTCATAATGGCATATTTTACATTGTTAAGTCGAAATTTGTATCAAGCTAGATATTTATTTAGGTAGCTGTTGACTTTAAAGACAATTTGGTAGATAGTTGGAAACGAAATAGATTTCCGCCGAAAGCGGATTTTTTGATTTTATGATTAGGTGGGGCGGTGAAATTAAATATCTATATCCTGGTGGGCCTAGGATTCAATGTAGAATTCTTCCTGTTGAGGTGGATATGTCTTTAAGGAGAAGTATTCCTCATATAGCAAAATTACTTGAGCCGGGATCTGTTGTGTTGTGGAATCAGACTGGTGCGACTTCATTTAAGGATAGAGTTTTGGAAGCGGTCCCAAAATATGGAGTAGATGTGGGTCGACTAGTTGTGACGGACGTGGAGGTGAGGAGTGCAAATGGTGTAGGAACTCATGGAGATGTAAATGTTGTGAAATGGCAGTCAAGGGATTTAGTAGAGGACAAACCCGTTGTTGTCCTTGAAGATATTAATGATAGAGGTAGAACATTAGAGTTTCTTAAGCAGAAATTAATTGAGGATGGAGCAAGTAGGATTCAGGTGGTGGTACTTTTTGATAAAAATAGAATTGATAGGGATAAACATTTCAGACCAGATCATGTGGTTATGCATGTTGATGATTTTTATGCTGGTGGGGAGGGGTTGGATTTTGGTAATGGAATGGGTAGAGATCTTCGGGGTTTATGGGAACTATTAGATACACTTAATTAGTTCAATCACCGTTGTTGTGCTATCCTGGTAGTGTATGGATAATTCCCAAAATAATAATGATCAGCAAACTGGTGGACTAACTGGTCAGCAAATTAAGCAAGACGATTCAAACCAACCTATTCAAGCACCAGTTTCTCCTAAACTTAAAGAACAACTTTCTTCTGCGTCTGTCGACCAAAAAGTCGAAGAGGTGGCCAAACTTATGCAGATGGGGGAATCTAATAAGATTGCTAAGGAAGAAGGAGATGAGTATTGGGAAAACTATTCAAGAGAGATTGAACTTGAAAAAGAAGTTCTTGAAATGGGAGGAGTAGAAAAGGTTGATCACGGAGATGTTCCTGTGCCTCCACAAATTGCTAAAGAAATGGGAATTCAACCAGTACCCAGTGCGCAGACACCAATTAGCCAAACTCAATATTTTACAGTTTCTGGAGTTAGTTTGACTGATGATCAAATTGCACAGGGACTTCAAAAACCTACTTCATCCGGATTTAGGTGGTTATCAGAATGGTTTATTTACCAACTTTTAAAAGCGCACTTCTTAGTTAAAAAAGTTAAGGGAAAAATTGTCCGAAGTAAGACTTCTTAGCCTTGGTGCTTGTGCTACAATTTAAGGTGTATGGACATTGTTGCTGCTCTTCCTAATATCATCATTGGTCTTGTGATTTTACTTCTATCTTTTGGGATCTTAGCTGTAATCTTAGCAGCGCTTGGTTGGTTTTTTATTCAATTTTATAGATGGAGAGACAGGGAAGAGCATGCTTTGTCTTTTGTTCTGTTGCAGGTGGCAGTTCCACGGGACAACGAGATAAAAATCGATGCTATGGAGCAACTCTTTGCTTCGTTGTACACACTATATAGAGGAAAATCTAATTGGTTTGATTTTATGTTTCTTAAGACCCAGGAGCATTTGTCTTTTGAAATAGTTGGTAAACAAGGAGATATTAGGTTTTATGTAGCAGTTCCTACTAAGAGCAAGGACTTAATTGAAAAACAGATTCATGGAACATACCCGGGGGCAGTTGTGACTGAAGTTGAGGATTACAATATCTTTACGGAAAAGGGAGAAGTGTCTTACGCAAGTTTGAAGCTTCGGGGGGCCAATTATCAGCCAATTAAAATATGGCGAGACTTAGCGGTTGATCCTCTTAGTATTTTAACTTCGTCACTAGCTAAACTTGGGGAAGGGGAGGGGGCCGTTATTCAGATAGTTGTGGCTCCCGCTGAGAACAAATGGCGAACTTTTGGGAAAAAGTATATTTCAAAGACCAAGAAAAATGAAGCTGACCCTGAAAAAGCGAAATTTAATGTCGATGCTAAGAGTTTGGAGGCAATTGAAAGTAAAGTTTCAAAACCTGGTTTTTCTACTTCAGTTAGAATTGTTGCTTCGGCACCAACTAAACCACAGTCAAAACTCATCATGGACAATATTAAGAGTGCTTTTGCGCAGTTTACTTCTGATCAGAATGGATTCTCGGGAGACAAAATCCGCATTCAGTCGAATTTTATGACTGACTTTATTTATAGATATCAGCCGCTTTTTAGGAAAGCCTCAATTCTTACATCTGAGGAGCTTGCTACTATTTTCCATTTTCCAAATAAATCTATTGAGACGCCAAATATTTATTGGCTCAATGCAAAAAGAGGACCAGCTCCCCAAGAAGTTCCGGATCATGGAGATTTGTTCCTTGGGAAAAGTGTGTTTAGAGGAGGAGATCGGCCGGTTTATATGCTTAACCCGGACCGGAGACGACACACTTATATCATTGGAGCAACGGGAACTGGAAAGTCACTTCTTATGTCACAGATGATTCTCCAAGACATTAAAAAAGGGCATGGGGTATGTTTTATTGATCCTCATGACACCTACGAACAAATCATGGAATCAATTCCACCTGAAAGAGCAGAGGATGTAATTTATTGGGATCCATCAAATATTTCTAGACCAATGGGGTGGAATATTATGGAAGCCCATACTGAGATGGAAAGGCACATGACAGTAACTGGGTTTATCGGTCTTTTGTACAAACTTTTTGACCCTCATCAAACAGGGATTGTGGGACCAAGACTTGAGCACTCCGTTCGAAACGCGATGCTTACAGTTTTGGAAGCTGATCCATCTGGGACTCTTATTGAAGTTATGAGAGTTCTTCAAGATCCGGGAGGTCCTTATCTTCAAGAACTACTTCCTCGAGTGCAGGACCCAATTGTAAAAAGATTTTGGACAGAACAAATTGCGCAAACTTCTGAATTCCATAAAAGTGAGACTCTTGACTACATTGTATCTAAATTCGGAAGGTTCGTTACTAATAAAATGATTCGAAATATCATTGGCCAATCTAAAAGTTCGTTTGACTTTAGAACTTCTATGGATGAGGGGAAGATTTTAATTATTAATTTGGCTAAGGGTGTTATTGGAGAAGAGAACAGTAATTTCCTGGGAAATCTTTTAGTTCCTAAGATTTTGGCTGCAGCAATGAGCAGGCAAAATATTCCAGCAGAGCAGAGGAGAGACTTCTATTTATATGTGGACGAGTTTCAAAATTTTGCGACACCGGATTTTGCCACAATTTTATCTGAAGCTCGAAAATACGCACTTAATCTAACTGTCGCTAATCAGTTTATTGCTCAAGTTGAAGAAGATGTGAAGAACGCCATATTTGGAAACGTGGGGACTAAGATTGCGTTCCGTGTTGGTGTAGCTGACGCGCAATTTTTGTCACATGAATTTGCGCCAACATTTGGGGAGTCTGATCTTTTGAAAGTGGAGGCGTTTAATTGTTATGTCAAAACACTTGTGAACAATGAACCAGTGCCGACATTTTCAATGGAAATTAATCATGATTTTGCTTCTATCAATGCAGTTCGAAATAAAAAGATTGCTGACACAATTAAAGAATTGTCTTCACTTAAATATGCCCGAGATGTTAGGGAAGTGGAGGCGGAGATTGCTTCAAGGAGTCATTTGTATTAGCTATTTGACATCAATATAAAATCGAACTATTATGTTTTGAAATTAAATATAATTGTAGTGTTCGATGGCAAGACAAGAGGATCGGAAAAAGGCAATTGAGCTTCGTCTGGAGGGAAAAAGTTACTCTGAGATTAGAGAGAAACTAGGTTTAAGCAAGAGCACGTTAAGCGATTGGCTTCAAAAATATCCACTAAATTCAGAGCAAATAGCTAAACTTAAAGAAAAGAGGCATATTTGGATTGAACATTATAGGCAAAGTTGTGCTTTAAGAAAACAGAAAAAGGAGTATTTGATTTACGAGGCAAAAAAAGCTCAGTGGCTACCGTTATCAGAGCGAGAGTTGTTGTTAGCAGGACTGTTTCTATATTGGGGGGAGGGAACTAAAGTTACTTCCACTCATGTTTGTGTAAGTAACACGGATCCTAAGGTTATAAAATTTGCCCTGCATTGGTTTGTGATATCACTTAGACTTCCTTTTGAAAAGGTATCAGTTCTTTTACGTCTTTACTCTGATATGGATATTCAGCAAGAAACTGATTATTGGAGTAATCTCCTCAAAATATCCAAAGATAGATTTAGGAAACCTTATATTAAGGAAAGTACAAGGAAAGGACTAACATATAAAAGCTTTGGTCATGGAACTTGCAATTTGTATATTACCAATGTTGAAGTTAAGAGAGAGATCATCCAATCAATAAAGGCCATAAGTGATTTCTATCTTGAGGCTGATATAATAACAAAACAGGGCCCATAGCGAAGTGGTATCGCGGCTGTCTTATACACAGCGTCTATCGTAGGTTCGATCCCTACTGGGCCCACAAGCTACTCATGACTTGGTGAATATTGGATGCCAGGAACTTCGACTCCGTGAATTACTACCAATCTTTCTAATGGAAGACCTTGGTGTTCTGGTTTCGGACAAGTAGGGTTGATTGGTGCTAGGGGGGTGTTTCTTACTTCAAGTCTAACTGTATGGGGCTTTTCTCCTGGATTTCCTTTGCAAACAGCGTCAATGATTGCAACTATTTCGCCATTTTCCATTTAAAGTTCTTCCAATTTTACTTTTTCAGCTGGAAGATCCTTTATGAATTCAAGATATTTTTCGGTTGTAGAGATTCTTTTGTGGCCTACTAATTTACTGATCATGACTGGACTTGCTCCTGAAGCTAGGTGGTGGGCGATAAAGGTGTGTCTTAAATCGTTAACCTTAGCTCCTTGAATGCCAGCAATCTTAAAATATCTGTCAATTGCAGTTCTTATGTTTCTAATTAGAAGTGGGCGGCCGGTTTTTGTGACAAAAAGGGCGTTACTTTGAACTTTTGGTCTATCTCCAAGATATCTATCAACGGCAGCCTTTGCTGATTTATTTAGTGGGACGTCTCTTTCTGGATGGCCTTCAATGGCTGGGATTTTAATAAAGTGGTCGCTGACACTATCTGTAGTTAAAGCGGCTAATTCTCCAATTCTCATACCGGTTTGGAGGAGGAGTTCGATGACAGCTGAGATTCTTGAGTCTTCTCTTGCTGCATCTCTTAAAGCTCTATACTCCATCCTAGTTAAGATTCTGGGGGCTTTAGTGTCGAATTTTGGGTGGATAATGGCAGCTGCTGCGTTAGTGTCAACCAACTTTTGAGCTGTCAAAAAGCGATAGAAAGTCTTAATGGAGTTAATTTTTCTGGAAATTGATTTTGGGGTGTAATTCTCTGTATACAAAGTAGCTAGGAAATTATTCAAGTCTTCGGTTGTGACCTCGGACATGTTTGACCTGCCGATCTTTTTCAAATATGCTACAAGTTGATCGATGTCTTTTTTGTAGGCAACGATGGTTGCGGTAGCCTTGCCTTGAGCTTTGAGGAAGTCTACGAACTTGTTCAAGTAATCATCTAATTGCATAGTCCCATAATATCACCTACCAGGTTAGTTAGTCAAGCTCGAGATCAGGGCTCTAGAACAATATGAAACGTAAACAAACTATCCGTGTTTTGATCATAGTTATCTGTTTATACCTAGCTTTCACTACTATTCAAGGAACTGTGGGGCTTTTTTCAGCGGGAGAGAAGGTAACTAGAAGGGAAAGTGAGCTTGCTAAGCTTATGGAGGAGAAGCGTAAGCTGGAAATTAAGGAAAAACAGATAGGTTCGAAGGAGTTTTTGGACCAGGTAGCCTATGACCAGCTGGGGCTCTCTAAGCCTGGGGAGAAGGTTATTATCATCCCCAAAGAGCTTCTTGCTGATAACTCGTCTAAGGTTGTCGTCGTTGATGAACCCAATTGGAAGAAATGGGTGGAGCTTATTTTATAAAACGTTTACTATGTTAAACATTGGTAATAAAAGCCCAAATGAGAGCACGAGAGGGAATACTAACAAGGCAAGAACTAGAGTAACTATTAGGACTATTTTTGCCAAAGAGTAGTACTTGTCTTTGTTTTTAGAAGTAAGAACTAAAATTCCAATAATAATATTGGCTAAAGCAGGGAAAATTAGAATAAAAGGGGTAAATTGAGTAATAACCGGTGTTGTGGCCCCGAAATCTTCATAGACCTGGGTGACTTTTGGGTAAATCGAAAGAGTAACCATAAGAGCGTAAAGACCTTGAAGTCCCCCTACAACAAAAGCCGCAATTGCAATTTTTTTGTATTTATTCATTTTTTTTGGTGCCAGAGGAGAGAGTCGGACTCTCGACCGCAGCGTTATGAATGCTGTGCTCTACCGCTGAGCTACCCTGGCTTGTTGATAAGGGTTATTTTAGCAGATTTAGAGTATTTTTTGATCTCTAGTTCACGCTTTAGTGCTAATGACTTGGTGGGTACTTCTTCAAAATAGACAATCTTTAGCGGTTTATGACTTCTTGTATATTTACCGCCTTTACCTTCTTGGTGTTCTTTAAAGCGTCCTTTTAAGTTATTTGTTATCCCTGTGTATAGACTTTTATCAGAGCAGAGGAGAATATAGATGAACCACATTGTGTCATATTAACAAAAACTCATGATTTAATAAGAAACTTCAGACCTGTTTCTAATTATTGTCTTCTCCAAACAAAGTAGGTAGTTTTGTCGGGTTGTCTTTCGACATACCCGTCAGGATTGTATTGACCTTGATTGAGTTGCGCTTCAAAGAAGTGGCGCACGTACTTTGTATTTAATCCTGGATAACTAGGGCTTTGTTTGAAAGACTCTTCGCTTCCTTTTGTAGATATTTTAGTTTGACTTTCAATTCCCAATTCATCTTTTAGTGCTCTGGTTGCGGTATTAAGGGGAAGTTCTCCAGGGGATAGTTTTTCAGCGATTGAGCCGCCAATATCCCTGCGCCTAGTTCTGCCATCTTTAAATTCTTGATGATCTTCAATAAGCTGGTATTTGTTATTTCCTTCTTGATACATAACATCTATAACTGCAACACTAACTTGTCTTACAATCCTTTCACCATCCCTTACTAATAGGGTTTCTCCGTCTTGAACCTCACGCAATAAGTGTTCTACAGTTTTGGCTTCACCATGGCCCCATTGGTCGATAGGGATGTTATAGCGAGATAAAGTTAATTTTAAATCTTCAAGCTGACCTGTAGAAATTTCTTCTTTATTGTTGCTGGGTGAAATCATTGTTTAGATTATACTGCAGGTAAATGAAACTTAAAAAAAATGGAGCATTTACACGCTCCAAATGTCTTGTGTTGCGGGGCCGGGGGTCGCACCACGGCCCGGAAGATTATGAGCCTTCCATGCTACTGTACACTACCCCGCAATGAGATTTATTAAACTGTGGTACTATTTTAGCCTATATATGCATAAAAAGAAATATTTAGCACACCCATGGATTGATCCAAGACTGGTTGTTGGAGAGTCTAAAATTAATGGGAAAGGAATTTTTACAACTAAACCCATCAAAGAAGGGGAGCTAGTTATGATTTGGGGAGGGGTACTAATTCCTAGAGAAAATACTGATTGGGACAAATATCGACTTCAGACAATGGTGCCAATTAGTGACACGGAATATATTGGACTTCCAATAACAGATACTGAAGATTCAATTGATGAATTTTTAAATCATTCTTGTGATCCAAATACCTGGCTAAGTGACGAAGTAACTGTAATAGCTAGGAGAGACATTGAAATTGGTGAAGAAATAACAATGGATCAAGCACTTTGGAACGATGATTTAGAAGAGGATTATTCGGACAACCAAAAATGTACTTGTGGAAGTAGTGACTGCCGTAAGATTTTAACAGGACAAGATTGGATGCGACCTGAGATCCAGCAAAAATATGCAGGGCATTTCTCTCCATTTATTTCCTTAAAGATAAAGAATCAGTTAGGAAGCTGACTTTCAACTTCTCTAATTCGGTCTTTAGCTTCTTGTTCGGCGTGATCTTTAAACTCTGTAGCTGGGATATCTTGTCCACAGACATCACAGTGAATGTATGCTTCGTCGGCCATAAATTTTCACCTCCAAATCTAGGTATATTTTCTAATCTAGCAACTAAGAATGGTTAAAAGTTGTGCAAGAATTCTGAAAGAATTCTCTTCCAAATCATACAAATAACTTACAAATACAGTTTAAGATGCAAATATGGATAAGAGAGTAAAGATAGATGAGCTAGAAAAAACAAAGCAGGAGGAAAAACCGGACCCAACGCTTCCTGGAGACATGCGCAATGTAGTTCCGCCAGGTGATCCTAAAAAAGAAACTGTGACACATTCGCAAACAGAGATGCGTCAGGTGGAAATCACGACTCCTACTGCCCGGGTAGTTTTTAGGGGGAATGCGGTTTTTCCGTTTGATTTATTTCCTGACCAGGTGATTATTGATGAAATTAAGGTAACCATCATTGAAAACCGTTTTTTTGCTACACAAGGGGTGAACCATATTTTAATTAAGGATATTAAGTCGGTCGAAATTAATAGTGTGCCGTTTTTTGCAGAGCTTGCTGTTGTAGCCCAAAATGGGACTTATAAAATTGATTTCTTATCTAAAGATAAGGCAAATAAGGCTAAGAGAATTATTTTAGGACTTCTTATTATGAGTGAACGGGCTGTCGATACTTCAAAAATGGAGATTCCGGAACTTATTGCTCGGACGGAGGAACTTGGGACTGGGAGGAAATAGTGGATCTTTTTTTAAACCTCTTGTAGTCATCTATTACTATAATAGAGAAAGTGACTAAACCTAGAATAATGGTAATGCCAAGGCAAGCAATTAGTCGTTCGCGACTAGAAAAAGGAAAGTTAATCATGTTGTGGATTGTTTCCATGGGCTGATTATAGCCTAATCCCTCAATATGCTATAATTAGTACAGTTTTATTGATCCGGAAGGTTGGAACCGGGGAGAAGCTGAAGTTAATAAAAGTATAATTCAAGGTGGCACCGCCTTAAAGGCCCTTGCAAAGATCTAATTTTTTTAGATTCTTGCAAGGGTTTTTTAGTTTTAATATGACAGAAAGACGAGTTTATCAAAATGAACTTTCAAAAAGAGCAGGTGACTGCCTGGGATGGTCGATGCGAGAGCAATTAGTCAGGCTCTCGCGTTAATTATTCAAGCAAATCACTCGTCAGAAATTATATTTCCATTTGGATTTTCAGAAAAAGAAATAGATATTTTGAAAGGTCAAGTCAAGAAGCATAATAGACATTTGATAAGAAGACTTGGGATTGAACCTATTAGGCTTGAGGATGGACCAGGAACATTATTTGTTTTAGGAAATAAAAATTAGTTGAAATTATTTGTTAGAATCGAATTATGAAAGATAAAAAACGAGTATATGCAGGAATGAGGCCGACAGGATATTTACACGTCGGTAATTATTTGGGCTCTGCTAAGGGAATGATTGAACTCCAAAATCAACCTGATTTGGATTGTATTTTTCAAGTGGTGACTCTTCATGGAATTACGACTCCATATGACAAAGAAACCTTCCAAAAGAATGTTTATAGTGTAGTTCTTGATTATTTAGGAGCGGGACTCGATCCTAAGAAGTGTCATATTGGGGTGCAACTTGAGGAAGATATTTTACTTTCTTACTACTTGGGAACAATTTATCCGGTTTCAAGACTTGAAGATTTGCCAACATATAAAGACAAAAAAGCGCAGCACCCAGATTACGTTAACATGGGTCTTCTTTACTACCCGGTTCTTATGACTGCTGACATTCTTTTATATAAAGGAGAGTTGGTTCCCGTTGGAATTGATCAGGAACCACATATTGAAGTGGCGAGAGAGATTGCCAGAAAATTTAACTCAATGTTTGGGCAAACATTTCCTGAACCTAAGAGATTTGATACGCCTGGCCGATATGTTCCTTCTCTTTCAGGGGAAGGGAAAATGAGTAAAAGTGTTGAAGGGTCTTACATTGCTTTGTCTGACGACTTTGAAACTATAAAAGCAAAGATTGCAAAGATTCCAACTGATGCTGGTAAAGGAGAAAAGTTTCCAACAGAAGGAACTGTTGTGAACTTTGTAAACTTTTTTGAACTTTTTCTCGGACACGATCGGGCAATGCAACTCAAACTTGAATATAAAGAGACGGGACTTAGATATGGAGACCTTAAAAAAGAACTTGCTGAGGCAGTTTACGAGGAACTTAAACCAATTCAAGAAAGAAGGAGATATTACGAAGAACATCCAGAAGAAGTAAAACAAATCCTTAGTGATGGTAGAGAGTATGCCAAAAAGATTGCTGATGAAACACTCAAAGAAGTTCGAGAGAAAATGGGTTTAGTTTCAAATTAATCAAAGTAGTTTAATACCAAATTCATATAGATTCCTCACAAATTCTTAGTCTTCAAATGAAACACTGTAATAGTGAAAAAATATTTTTACTAATTAGGTTTTTATTTAATGATTTTTGAGAAATGGACTGTGGCCATACTGATAGATTACTATTTAGATAGAATATGCCTTGGACAAAAGATAATTATCCAGTATCAATGAAAAATCTTTCCCCCAAAGTCCGTGAGAAAGCGGTAGAGATTGCAAACGCACTTTTAGAGGATGGCATGGAGGAGGGAAGGGCAATTGCTATTGCTACTTCACAAGCTGAGGAGTGGGCAAAGAATAGAGATATTAAAATAAAAAAATAAATCTGGAAATAGGTTGCTATCTATTTAATTCTACCTAGTTACTGAGATGGATGGGGCGATTTGTGGATTTGCGGAAATTGTTACGGTTGGGCTTCCACCATTTGGATTTTGATTTACAGTTATTGTGTAGCTAGTATTGAAATCATTACAGCTCTCGAATCTTCCCACTTTTGGATCTGCTGGCAGTTCTGCCATGTAGTCTGGAACTAAAGCATTGCAGAATTCTGTTCCTGCGGCTGGGTTATTTGCTGTAATACCTGTAGTAGTGCCTGCGGGGAGATTTTGGAGACCTGGGGGGAGTGTATTGTTGTCTGAATAATATTGGCTAATTGCATTTGAAATTGCGTTTACGTCACTTTTTCTTTGGGTGTCATATGCTTGAGCAAATTGGCGAGCTGGATTCACTGCTATCAAAGAAATAGATAGGAACACGGCAATTATTGGGATAACTAGCAAAAGTGTAATTACTATTTTTGCCCAGCGGGGCCATTTGGTAAGAAACCACATTAAAATTACCCCCAGTGGGTAGAAGAAAATAAGAGCTAGGATAACAACGATTGTTACTCCTATATGTGTTTTTTCTTGTTTTTCAGTTGGCACTTAGAAAAGCATATATTGTTTTTTTGTTCAGATCAATAAGAGAAGTTCTAATGTTATAATTGCAGTATGAAAGATCAGATTACAATTGATGATTTTGGAAAACTTGATCTCCGTGTTGGAGAAGTCGTTGCTGTTTCTGAAGTTTCTGGAAGTGACAAACTTCTGGAACTTAAAGTTAATTTTGGAGAGGAAATTGGTGAGAAGACAATTTATTCAGGAATTAAAAAATGGTATACACCAGAAAGTTTAGTTGGACGGAAACTTATTTTTATTGTTAATTTGGCTCCGCGAACATTCAAGATTTTTGATAACGAATATGTTAGTGAAGGAATGCTGGTTGCTGCTGGGGGAGACAAGGCTTACCTTTACTCTTTTGATGAGGATCTTCCAGTGGGAAGCGTTTTAAGGTAGAATGCAAACTTGATGGAAATCCCAAAACTTCCTACAAATCAGAAACAAACAAACGGTAAGAAAAAGCAATCGGGCTTCAAGATGGAAATGAAGTTCTCTCCTAAAGATATTTTACTTTACGGAGTTATTGGGCTAGTTGCTTTTATTGCAGTTACTAGCTTTGTCGGATCTATTGAACCACCTACTAAAGCCCCAATTTCTCAAATCTATGCTGATGCAAAAGCTGGAAAAATTAAGAAGATAACAGTTTCTGACTCAACAGCAAATGTTGAATATAAGAATGGAAAGAAAGTTGAGACTCTTCTTGATCAGAACGCTGATTTAAATAGGACACTTTTTTCTAAAGAAGAACTTGGAATTGACCCTAAAACTATTGTTGTTGTTAACCAGGAAGCAATGGGGGCAAGTTTTTGGGCCAATCTATTTTTCCAATTTGGGCCTGTGCTTCTTCTTTTTGTTCTTCTTCTTTGGCTTTATAAAAGACAAACAGGGGGATCTGGGTCAATTTTCTCATTTGGTCAGTCACCAGCAAAACTTTATTCTAAAGATTCTCCAAAGGTAACATTTAAAGATGTTGCGGGAGTGACTGAAGCCAAGAAGGAACTTGAAGAAGTGGTCGACTTTTTGAAAAATCCCAAGAAATATGCAGCAGTCGGAGCAAGGACTCCAAAAGGTGTACTTCTTGTGGGACCATCAGGGACTGGAAAAACGCTTATGGCCAAGGCGGTTGCTGGTGAAGCGGGAGTGCCATTTTTCTCAATGGCCGGATCAGAATTCATGGAAATGCTTGTTGGGGTGGGAGCTTCAAGAGCAAGAGATCTTTTTGCACAAGCTAAAAAAGCAAAGCCTGCCATTATTTTCATTGACGAAATTGATGCAATTGGAAGAACTAGAAGCATGGGGGCAGTTGGGGGACATGACGAGCGTGAACAAACACTTAACCAAATTCTAATTGAAATGGACGGATTTGAACCAAATGAATCTGTAATTGTGATTGGAGCAACTAATAGAGGAGATCTTTTGGACCCGGCGCTTCTTAGACCAGGACGATTTGATAGAAGAGTAGTTTTAGATCTACCAGATTTAGAAGGCAGAAAAGAAATTCTTATGGTTCACAAGAAAGACAAGCCATTTGATTCAACTGTTAATTGGGAAAAGGTAGCAAGAAGAACTGTTGGATTTTCCGGAGCTGATCTTGAAAACATGCTTAATGAGGCGGCAATTTTGGCAGCACGCCAGAATAAAGCCACAATTTCAATGGAGGACATTGAAGAAGCGGCAACGAAAGTTAAGATGGGGCCACAAAAGAAGAGACTGCAATCGGATCTTGATAAGAAAATGACTGCGTATCACGAGATGGGACACGCGATTGTGACCCATGAGCTTCCCAACATGGATCCGGTACACCGAATTTCAATAGTGTCCCGAGGAATGAGCCTTGGACACACACTTATTCCACCTTCTGCTGACCGGTTACATGAAACAAAATCGCATCTTGTTGAACAAATTGCGGCAATGCTTGGTGGAAGAGCGGCTGAAGATATAGTATTTGGAGATATTACAACAGGTGCATCATCTGATATTTCTACAGCAACACAAATTGCTCGGGAAATGGTTATGGAATACGGAATGAGTCCACTTGGTCCAATTAATTTCGACAATGAAATGAAGACAGCAATGGGTAGATATTACACAGAACCAATTAAACTGTCGGAAGGAATGCTTGAACAAATTGATAATGAAGTGCAAAAGATTATTTCTGAGGGACTTAAACTGGCTACATCGATTTTGAGGAAAAATAGGAAGCTTTTGGATGTGGTTTCCAAGAGACTTATTGAAGTTGAGACAATGGATGGGGAAGAGTTTGAGAAACTTATGGGTCATGTTAAAGTTGCAGTTGCTCCAGTTAAAGCTAATTAGTTTTCCTCTATAATAAATTATGTCCAAAAGACTGGTTCTTATTGATGGTCACGCAATACTTCATCGGGCATTTCATGCACTTCCACCAAACATCAAACATAACGCTGTTTACGGATTTACAACTATGCTTCTTCGGATTCTTGAAGACCTTAAGCCCGATTATTTAGCAGTGGCATTTGATATGGCGGGCCCAAATTTTAGGCAGCAAATTTATCTTCAATACCAGGGGAAAAGACCAGATATGCAAGGAAACTTATCAGAACAAATTCCCCTAGCTCACAAAGAACTTGAAGCACTTGGAATTCCATATTTTGAAATGAATGGATTTGAAGCGGACGATTGTATTGGAACTCTTTCAATTCAGGCAACTAAAGAAAAAATTGAAACAATAATTGTGACGGGGGACCGGGATATGTTACAGCTTGTTAACCAGCATGTTAAAGTTTGTGTTCCAGTTAAGGGGTTATCGGAAACTAAAACGTATGATGAAAAAATGGTTGCTGATGAATTTGGTGTAAAGCCTACACAGTGGGTTGATGTCAAGGCACTAAAGGGAGATTCGTCTGACAACTATCCGGGAGTGCCTGGAATTGGTCCAAAAACTGCATGTGATTTAATTGCTAAATATGGAACCTTGGAAGAGGTTTATAAAAATTTAGGGAAAATTCCTCCTAATACTTCAAAGAAGCTTGTTCTGGGAGTGGAGTCTGCTGGTATGTCTCAAAAACTTGCCAAAATTATTACAGATGTTCCAGGAATTAATTTAGATTTGAAATCAGCAGAAGTAGCTAATATCGATTGGATATCAGGAATTAAATATATGAGAGAAGAGTTAACATGGAAAACAATTCCAGACAAAATTGAAAAGGATTATATTAATGACCAGATGAAGTTGGTCTAATTTCTTGCTTCCTTCTTACAATTTCTTTACCTTTCTCCAGTTTTTGGAATTTATAATTCTCTTTGAGAGTTTCGAAAAGTAATATTTAATATGTTAAATAAATTTTAAAAGGAGGGCAAAATGCAAACTATGGTATTTGGGGTTTTTGGAGACCGAGGGATGGCAGAAGATGCCATTACTGAACTTAAAGGTGCAGGTTATTCCACAAAAGATATCTCAATAGTCATGAAAGACACTGTGGAAGCGGCAAAGATTGTTGATAAGACGGGGGCTAATGTGGCTTCTGGAGCAGTTTCTGGAGCGACAACAGGGGGAGTGGTTGGGGCAATTGCGGGGCTTTTAATTGGTGTTGGGGCAATCGTTGTCCCTGGGGTGGGAGCGCTTTTAATTGGCGGGCCTATTGCAGCAGCACTTGGACTTACTGGGGCGGCGGCGGTTACGGCTTCTGGAGCCGTGACTGGAGCTTTAGCCGGGGGACTGTTAGGAGCACTAATGGGACTCGGGTTACCTGAAAAAGAAGCTCAAGAGTACGAGAAAGAGGTCCGGGCAGGAGCAATTCTTGTTGCCGTACCAACGAGGACTGAAAATGATGATGTGGCTGTTGATATTTTGACAGAACATGGGGCGACTCAAGTTAGATCAATGCCTATGACGTTTCCTAAGTAGCGTTTTGATAGAATTAGGGGATGAAAGTTGCCCTAGTTCACGACTATATAAAAGAATATGGGGGTGCCGAAAGAGTTTTATCGGTTTTACACGAAATATATCCAGAAGCGCCGATCTACTGTGCGTTCTACAAACCAGGATCGAGTGCTGCGAAGGCGTTTAGTGATGCTTGCATTAAACCTTCATGGGCTAATATATTAATTCGGAATTGGAATCTTTATTCTCCGCTTAGATTTCTGACACCTCTAATTTGGGAAAGTTTTGATTTTTCCTCTTATGACCTAGTCATTTTATCCAGCTCTTGGTTTGTAACAAAGCCTGTGAGAATTCCAAAAAATGTCAGGGTTATCTGTTATTGTCACACACCTCCTAGGTCGCTTTATGGGTATGCAACTGGGATGGAGTGGCAAAGATACCTTCTTGTTAAGATTTATTTTTATATTGTGTCGCATTTTTTAAGAATTTATGATTTTATGGGAGCGCAGCGGGTTGATGAATTTATTGTGAATTCTAAGAACGTTGCTGGTAGAGTAAAAAAATTTTATAGACGAGATTCGACTGTTATTTATCCACCAGTTGAGGTGGTTAAAATAAAAAACGAGACGAGGAATATAAAGAAAGAAGATTTTTTCTTGATTGCGGGAAGAATTGCTGGGGCGAAGGGGATTGATGTTGCTATGGAAGCTGCTAACAAATTGGGAGTGAAACTTAAGGTCGTAGGGGAGTTTTCGGGAATGAAATTTGGGAGACAGGATCTTGAGAAGCATAAGTCAGAGAATATTGATTTTTTGGGAAGGGTATCAGATTCTGAACTTTATAAACTTTATGGGCAAGCAAAGGCCTTTTTGGCTCTTGGTCAGGATGAGGATTTTGGGATAACGCCTGTTGAGGCGATGGCTGCTGGGACACCAGTTGTCGCTTTTAAATCTGGTGGGTATTTAGAAACTGTTGTTGAAGGAAAAACTGGAGTATTTTTTGAGGAGTATAATGCCAAGAAGTTATCGGAAGCAATGGAAAAAATTTCTAAAATGAAATTTAAAAAAGAGGATTTATATAAACAAGCAGCTAAATTTTCTAAAGAAAAATTTATTGAAAATATGAAAGGAGTTGTTGGTGCCTGAATTACCTGAAGTCGAAACAATAAAAATGCAACTTGAATCCAAAATTGTTGGTAGGAAAATATTGGGGGTCAAAGTTTTATTGCCGAAAATTTTTGAAGGGGATAAAAAAGATATAGTAGGAGCGACAATTACCGGAGTTTCAAGGAGAGCAAAAATCCTGTTGGCTAATCTTGATAATGGTCGAGCAATTGCAGTTCATTTAAAGATGACCGGGCAGTTAGTTTTTGGGACAACCAGTGCTGAGACGGTATCATTTTCCCAAGGAATCCCACTTGCCGGATTTAGTTTAC
Organism: uncultured Gammaproteobacteria bacterium; assembly: GCA_964576435.1. Classification (GTDB taxonomy): domain Bacteria; phylum Patescibacteriota; class Microgenomatia; order JAMCZE01; family JAMCZE01; genus CAZNUP01. The sequence continues at coordinate 31,096 of CAZNUP010000001.1, read as the reverse complement.
CAGGGAAAACAACTCATGTGATTTTTGACCTTTCAGACGGAGGGAAATTGTTTTTCAATGATAATAGGCAGTTTGGTTGGGTGAGAGTCGTTGATGAGAGTGGGCAGAGACAACTTCATGAGAAACATGGGCCGGAGCCATTTTCTAAAGAATTCACTGCTGACTATCTTTATTCCATTTGTCAAAAATGGGGAAGACCAATAAAACTGCTTTTGATGGAGCAAGACAAAATTGCTGGAATTGGAAACATTTATGCCAACGAAGCTTTGTGGTGTAGTGAAATTAGTCCCATGAAACGAGGTAGGGAACTAGACAAAGAACATGTAGAGAAACTATATAGATGTATTTTAGAAGTTTTAGAAATGGGAATTAAATATCAAGGAAGTTCTGCAAAAGATGAAACATATATTAATGCGCTGGGAGAAAAAGGTAGTGCGCAGGAACACTTTAATGTTTACCAACGACAAGGGCAGAAGTGTCCGAGGGGAGATGGAACCATAACTATGTCAAGGATTGGTGGGAGGGGGACCTTTTTTTGTCCTAAATGTCAATCTTAAAAATCCTGTAATACTTTCCCATATTCCACTTGTATCAGTTGAAATTCTTGGTTTTATAGCAGTTTCGGATAATTGAGCAAGTCTTTGGATTTCTTCGATCGATTTTGACACTTCTAGTTCGTAAAGTTGTGCTGAGGGGGAATTTGGATCGTATTCTGTTCCAAATGGCATATGTTTTTTTGATTTTCTTCCCGCATCCTTTATTTGTCAAGTTCGAGGCAGTAGAATTGCATGATGCTTAAGAGTCTTGTTTTGCAAAATTTTAGAAACTATTCAAAAAGGAATTTTGAATTTTCAGAAAATGCAACATTAATTGTTGGGCCTAATGCAATTGGGAAAACAAATGTTTTGGAAGCGGTATACATTTTGGCGACAGGGAAAAGTTTTAGGGCAGAAAAGGAAATAGAACTTATTAAAGAGGGGGCCGAAGTTTCTAAAGTATCTTCTGAATCGTTAGAAATTATTTGGGACACAAGGGAAAGATTTACTAAGCACTATAAAGTGAACGGGGTGGCTAAAAGACAATTGGATTTTGTTGGTAATTTACGAGCGGTTCTTTTTTCTCCTCAGGATATTGAGCTTGTTACTGATTCGCCATCAGTTAGGAGAAAATATCTGGACTTAGTACTTTCCCAAGTTTTTAAAGACTATAGACTGGCTGCAAATATTTACGAAAAGGCTCTTAGACAAAGAAATAGGCTTCTTAAAAGAATTAGAGAAGAGGGAATACCGGGAGAACAACTTAAATATTGGGATGATCTTTTAATTAATAATGGAAAGATAATTCATGAGAGAAGAAGAGAATTTTTGAACTCTGTTTCTAAAACCTCTTTTGAAGCAAAGGGAATCTTTCCAATAAGTCTTTTTTATGATCATTCAACAATCTCAGTTGAAAGACTTTCTAAGTATGCTCGTGAAGAAGTGTCTGCTGCAACTACTTTGGTTGGACCACATAGGGATGACTTTAAAGTAATGAGCGATAAGCGCGAAGTGAGGCTTTTTGGGTCAAGAGGGGAACAAAGAATGGCGACATTCGAAGTAAAACTCGGGGAACTGGCTTTTATTAGGGAAAAAACTGGTGAGGACCCCATACTTCTTCTTGATGATGTATTCTCAGAACTTGATCATGAGAATAGACATCTTCTTTTGGCAGTTATTCCAAAACAACAAACTATTATGACCACAACTGATCTTCATTTAGTTGAGAAAGATTTTTTGGGAGAGTGCCAGGTTATCGACCTTGGAAATTAAGATAAATCATTAGTTCGAAAAAAGCGCAGAAAAGTAAAGCGTTGATGAATGGCCTTGGTAGGTCAAATTTTTCATCTGGAACACCTAATTTATGACGGGCTTTATATAGTCTTTGGTAATCCAGATCGGTGTCGGGATATTTTTCGCGAAGCTGAACTACTTTTAAGTCGGGCATTTTTACTTCCTGACTTGACAAGATTTCTGTCAGACGTAGCTCTGTTTGAGTTATTCGTTGCTTAGTTAATAAAGCATGTCCTGGATATTCATTTTCTCCCATAGTATATTATAACATTTATTTTCGCTAATTCCTGCTGCGGGGAAAGGGCGGGAAATGTGATAATATCAATTTATAGAAAGAGATATTGTAAAAGATATTATTACGGTTGCTGTTTTAATAGGAGTGTCTCAATTTGTGAATGGATACCTCTTTTTGTCTAGATGCCAGAAAGATTACTGGAACCCAAAGGAAAAAGAAAGTTTATTGGAACCTGTTAGAAGAGTGAGGCTAAAAATTAGAGATCTAATTGCTCGTTAGATATGTATCAACCAAAATTTACTATCACATCAAAACTTCTAAGGGATATTGGTCTTATTGAAGGAGCAAAAGCAGTAATTGAGTCAGCTGCACTTTTGCCTGCATGGGAAGCGAAGTTTAAGGAAGAGGCGGAAGTTAGAGCAGTTCATTATGGAACTCACGTCGAGGGAAACGAACTTAAATTAGAAGAAGTTAGAAAAGTTATGGAGGGTAAGGAAGTGGTCGCTCGGGACCGGGATATCAAAGAGGTTATCAATTACCGAAAAGTAATTGATTGGCTTGATAAAAAAGATAAACAAAATCTTTTATATTCTCAGGAAGTTTTAAAGGAACTACATAGACTGACGGTTGAGGGACTTGTTCCTCCAGAAGAGGTAGGAGATTTTAGACAGGTACAAGTAGTTTTACGTGATGTTCTTACTGGAGAGGTTGTTCACCGCCCTGTGATTCCGGCTGAGGTTCCATATCAAATTGAAGATTTTTTTAATTGGTTAAATTCTGCTGGTGCTAAAGATATTCATCCAATTATCAAAGCAGGTATTGTCCACTATAAAATCGTTAACATTCATCCTTTTACTGAAGGAAATGGGCGAGTATCTAGAGCTTATGCCACTTTAATTCTTTTAAATGAAGGATATGACATTAGAAAACTTTTCTCGTTAGAAGAATATTACGATAAAAATGTGAGTGCTTATTATTTTGCACTTAAAACTGCTGATCAAAATCTTGATCAGGATGTGACTCAGTGGCTTGAGTATTTTGTCGAAGGAGTGGCAATTGAATTTAATAGGGTTAGAGAACAAGTGCAACACCTGTCACTGGATTTGAAACTTAAAGCACAAGCAGGAAAGCAGATATTTTTAACTGAAAGACAAATAAAAATTGTGGAACACATTGAGAATGTTGGGTATCTAGCTAATTCAGAATTTGGAAACTTACTTCCTATGGTTTCAGAAGATACGGTCCTTCGTGATCTAAAGGACCTTATGGAAAAGAAAATTATTAGGAAGAAGGGGAAAACTAAAGCTGCAAGGTATATCATGAAGTAATGGACCCTGAAATCGATTATAGTTTGTGTGAATATGCAGGTGGAGCTTGTAAAACGGAGGGTAAATGCTTGGCGCTCGAGCTTTTAAGAATGACTAAAAATGAAGAGATGCAAAATGGAACAACTGCTAATGAGGACTTAGTTAAAGAAAAAATAGACGATTGTAGAGAAAGACACTGCGGACGAGTTTTTGATCTTCAAAACATCGCTTTAACATTTAGGTTTAATAGAAAAAATCATTCCCAACTCACTTCATCGACGTAACACCACTTCCAATTTTCTCCTTTTTCAAGGCTTTGAATGATTGGATGATTAGTTTTGTAAAAGTGCTCCGTTGCGTGTTTATTTTTTGAATCATCACAGCAACCAACGTGACCACATGATAGGCAGAGTCGTAGATGAACCCAGGTGTCACCTATTTCTAAACATTCTTTGCACCCATTTCCAGAAGGGGTAACTGGTTTTATTTGATTTAAGTGGGAACAGGCTATCTCCATGATAATATTCTACTATGAAACTTAAGGTTTATACTCAGAATTGTTTTGGGATACCACTGCCTTTAACATCAACAAGACACAAAAAAATTGCAGCTAAAATCTCGGAAATTTCTCCAGATGTTGTTTTTCTTCAGGAAATTCAGTGGAAAAGACATGTGTCAATTTTTGAAATTCCAGGATATAGGCTTTTTCATGAACCTGGAGTCTATGCCACAATGGGGGGGCTTTTAACTCTTATTAAAGAGCCGATATCAGGGGAGGCTAAATTTATTAAATTTACTAAACAAGGTGGAGTGAGACAGATTGCAGATAGAGGTCTTAAAAAAGGAATGTTAGATGTTTTCCTTGATAATAATGTCCATTTAATTAATACTCATTTTTTGTCAACCTACAGTAGGGGATTTAAGGAAGATCCTGCACAACTCTCTCAGCTTGATGAACTTCTAGCTTATGTTAAGCCGTTTGGGAAATTTATTGGGGCTGGAGATTTGAATTTTACTGAAGGAAGTTTATATTACGAGAAACTAGTTTCTGGAGTTTCTGATCTTTCAAATGGTCTTGGATATTCACATGTCATGATTAATTCGAAATTAGATTTTGTCTTTGGGGGTGGAATTTCCAAAGTTTTGAAAAAGGAGTATGTAGAGTTCGATAAGTTTGTATCAGATCATAAAGGAATTTATGTGGAAACTGAAATTTGAATAAGGTTAGAATATTAACGGATTATTAGGGGGTAGTGATAGAATAGGTTGCATGCAATTTAAGCGTCTTTCGGAATATTTTCAAAAGTTAGAAACCACATCTTCTCGTAACTCCATGGTGGAAATTTTGGCTCAGCTTTTTAAAGAAGCAGAAACCTCAGAAATAGGAAAGATTGCCTATTTAACTCAAGGAAGAGTGGCTCCACTTTTTGAACCAGTGGAATTTGGGATGGCTGAAAAAATGGTGATTCGAGCCATTGCCCAGGCGCTTGGTACTAATTCTGAAGCCGTTTTAGTTGATTTTAAAAAAACTGGGGACCTTGGAGAGATTGTTGGAAATTTAAAGAGCAAGGGAAGTTTGAGCGTTTCAGAAGTTTTTGAAAAACTTTTGGAGATCACAAAAGTCTCGGGGGAGGGATCTGTTGAGAAAAAAGTTTCAATACTCTCTGATCTTTTAAAAAGTGTGGACTCACTATCGGCTAGATTTATCGCGAGAATTCCCGTCGACAAGCTTAGACTTGGGTTTTCTGATATGACGGTTCTTGAAGGACTATCGTGGAGTTTGGATGGCACCAAGAAGAATAAACCAGTTATTGAAGCGGCATATAATATTAGACCCGATCTTGGATACATAGTTGAGAGAGTTAAAGAAAAGGGAGTTAAAGGAGTGGAACACATTGAGCCCAAGATTGGAACACCCATTCTTGTAATGAGGGCAGAAAGGCTTACATCACCTGAAGCTATAATTTCTGAAATTGGGAAATGTGCTGTTGAGCCGAAGCTGGATGGTCTGCGTACACAACTTCATCTGAAAAAAGATTTTATTCGACTTTTCAGTCGGGGGATGGAAAATGTTACAGAAATGTACCCGGATCTTTTGGAAGCAACCAAAGAGGAGCTTAAAAACTACGATGAAATTATTTTAGATGGGGAAGCAATTGGATTTGATCCAAAAACCGGAAAGTATTTACCTTTTCAAGAAACAACACAACGAAAAAGAAAATATGGGATTTCTGAAATTTCAAAAAGTATCCCTGTTCGGTATGTGGTTTTTGATGTGCTTTATAAAAATGGGGACAATTTAATTGATAGACCTTATAGCGAGCGACGAAAACTTGTAGAGAAACTTAGTGGACCAATTATGGTTCCTGCTGAAATGGAGATTATTGATGACCCAAAAAAATTAGACGAATTTTTTAAGGAAGCGCTTAAAAAAGGGCTTGAAGGGATTGTGGCAAAAAAACTTGATGGAGTTTACCAAGCGGGAGCACGGGGGTGGAACTGGATTAAACTTAAAGGAAGTTATACAGAAAAGCTAAATGATACAATCGATGCGGTGGTTATGGGAATAGATTTTGGACAAGGAAAAAGAAATGCTTTTGGCGTGGGAGCGTTCTTAGTTGGTGTTTATGATAAAAAAAGTGATTCATATAAGACAGTTTCTAAGATTGGGACAGGACTTACTGATGATGAATGGCGAAAATTGGCAGCTGATAGTGAAAAGCTAAAAGTTTCTGAGAAGCCCAAAAACTATGATGTCCAAAAAACTATGGATGTCGATGTGTGGTTTAAACCACAACTAGTCGGGGAGTTTCGAGCTGATGAACTTACTAAGTCGCCAATGCATACAGCAGGACTAGCTATGAGATTTCCAAGACTTGTTAAATGGCGAGAAAAGAAACCAGAAGACACAACTTCTCCAGTGGAGCTTATTGACATGGCGAAAGCGAAATGAGAATCTGATAGTAGGAATTTCATGAAAAAGTGGGTCAAAATATTAGCGGGAATGGTTTTCGTCTTCGGATTTGCTGCGTTTTTGGTGGTTATTTTAAACCGGGGGATAGGGCAGAACCAAACTCCACAGATTTCATTTGGGGCAAATCAAGGAATTAAAGTGTCTACTGGCTCGTTGGGGAGTTATAACCCAGATCTTCTTACTGACTCGAATGGTAAAAAACATGTCATTTGGGGAGAGGTTGGGGATGAAGGACAGTGGGAAGTTAAATATACAAATGGACAAGGTGGAACGTTTAAAGCCCCAGTTACACTTAGCGGGCTAGATTATAGGAGTGGGCAAATTCTTGAAGATCCAACAAATAGCCAACACTTAGTTATTGTGTTTACTGCTTATAGGCAAAAATATGGAGGGGGATGTAGTGATGGTGCGTCTGATGCTGGGTGTAGCGATGGATTTTATATGGAAACAACTAATGGGGGAAATTCATGGACAAAAGCTTTGGTTGTCCCACATTCAACTGACCGGGGACACAGATATAATATTACTGGAACAATGACACCTACTGGCGATTTAGTGGTTGTTTATATGAAGAATTCTGGAGCGCAACTTTCTTGGAACAGACTTAGTAAAAGTAATCACCAGTGGGGTAGCGAACAAAATATTCCAGGAGCGCCGGCATTTTCTCAATTTCCAGCAATTGAAAGTGATAGTACTGGCTGGTATTTGGCTTTTACTGGGGGAGCTGATGGGCCGGCGAGTTCTTTATACTTTGCTAAGGCAACTTCTAACGGTTCGTGGAATAGTGCAAGAGTTGTTGATAGTGGATCGAGACCATATTACAGCGACATAGCACTTAATGGGAGTAATGTTTATCTTATTAACTCAGACCAAAGGAGAAACCAGGTGGGACTTTTGGTGTCAATTAATGGTGGAACTAGTTTTCAATCAAGTAGTTTAACTAACAATAGTAGTGCTAGATATTTCTCGTCACAAATTGCACAAGATAATGACGATAACTTCTATGTTCTTTGGTCACAAGGGACAAGCCCAAATTCACAGGTGGTTTTGAAGAGTGGTCCACTTAATAGCTTGGATCCCATGTCAGTACCTAACCAAACTAATATGGTTTCACCATCTTTGTCAGTTGGGGAAAGTGATGTTAGTGTGGCTTACCAATCTAATAGTGAAGGGAAATACAGTATTTATGTATTTTCTAATCCAATTAATGGTGGTGGGAATAATAATGGAGGAAATACGGGGCTTGGGTGTCAAGGAAATCCAAACGCTCCAGCGAAATGTTTTAGCTGCTTTAAAGATTCACCAGTTGATCAGGTTAATATCTTAGACTTTGCTTGCTTTGCTAAATATTATGGCAAGCAAATTAGTGGCACTTAATTTCTTTAAAATAGACTTCCAGCTTTGGTAATTATTAGAATCCCCAAAAAATTAAAGATAAAAGAAAGAACGTAAAAGTATTTAGTCTTGAATTTTATTGCCCCAAAAAGTGCAATTGCTAATTCATCTGGAAGAGGGGAAGCTAAAATTATTGCGGCCATTAGAGTTAGAGGAAAAAATAATAGTTTACTTTTAAAGGTGTGCCTTAATTTTTTTGAGGTAAACGGTTTTGTAAAGACTTCAACATCAGAAAGAACATCTTGTCTTATAAACTTTAAAAGAATTGCGTCGCCAATTACTGAGCCACAGGCGGCAATCAATGAGACTGCCAGAGGACTGTGTTCTTGACCCAAAATAATGAGGCTAGCGATTGCTATTGGTGTTGTAAAAATTGATGTAAAAAGAGCTCCTGATAGGAGAGCTGCTAAAAAGAAATTAACTCCACTTACATACTCTAGAAAGTGGTGGATTACCTTGTTGTCTAAAAGGATAATTGTGATGACAATGCTTGCTGCAAGAATAATTGCATGGGAAATCACTCGTTTTGCTTTAGCCTTTGGGATTTTTGTTGTCAGAAGACCCATTACTTTGTAATGTTAAAATATTTTAATGGAGAAGTCACCACCACCTGCCTTGAATGTTCTTCCTGAACCTAAACAGACGCCTCTTGGCGTTCTTTTTTTAAGTCAATTCAAATCATTTTTGACGGCACTTCTAATTTTGGCTGCTTCAGTTTCATTTATAGCGGGGGATTTTCTGGATGGAAGCTTAATTGTGGCAATTATTTTAATAAACGGGGGGATTGGATTTTTCCAGGAAGTTAAAGCAAGAAAAGACGTTTTAGCATTAAAGAAAATGGTGGTGCAGTTTGCACGGGTTGAGAGAGGTGGAAAAGAAGAAAAAATTGAAGCGAAATTTTTGGTTCCGGGAGATATTGTAATTTTGGAAAGCGGGGACAAAGTTCCAGCTGATGGAAAAATTGGCGAATCAAAAAATTTAACAGTAGATGAAGCTAGTCTTACAGGGGAGAGCGTGCCAGTTGTCAAGGAAAAAGGGGATGAAGTGTTTATGGCAACGGCAGTACTTTCTGGGAGAGCTAGGTTTACGGTGACTAAAATCGGGAGTGAAACTAAATTTGGAGGAATTGCACTCAACTTAGAACAAGTTGAAGAAGAGAAAACACCTTTGGAAATTAAAATGGCAGATCTTGGGAAGAAGATTGGAATTGGGGTAATTATTTTAATTGGGGTACTTTCTGTAATTGGAATTATGCAAGGGAACGACCCTTCGGAGGTATTTTTCTCAGGAATTGCACTTGCAGTTGCTGCAGTTCCTGAAGGACTTCCTGCGGTTTTAACAATTGCACTGGCTGTTGGAGTGAGGCGACTTGCGAGACGCAAAGCAATTGTTAAGAGACTTGCTGCTACCGAAGCTCTTGGAAGTGTTGATGTCATAGTTAGCGATAAAACAGGAACACTGACCGCTAACGAAATGACAGTTAAGAAAATTGTTAGTTCTACATTTAAAAGATTTGAGGTTTCGGGAAGTGGTTATACCAGTGAGGGGAGAATTGAGGGAGGGAAAGAAAGTCTTTTTGATCTTTTGCGAGTAGCGGTTCTTTGTAATAGCTCGAGTTTAGTTTCTGAAGAAGGGAATAAGAAATTTAAAGTTCTGGGAGACACTACCGAGGGCTCGCTTTTAATTTTAGCTTTAAAGGCAGGAATTAATTTTTCTGAAGTGCGAGTTGAAAACCCAATTACAGAAGAAATTCCATTTAGTTTGGAAACTAGAACAATGACAGTTTTTATTGGGAAAGAGGAATTGTCTAAAGGAGCTCCCGAAAAAATTATTAATAATTCTAATTTGACTTCAGAACAAAAGAAAAAATTTCTTTTGGAAGCAAATAGGATGGCAACAGATGGACTTCGAGTGTTAGCGTTTTCAAAAAATAAGAAATTTTTGGGACTTGTCGGGATATCTGACCCACCTAGAGTTGAAGTTAAAAAGGCAATTGAGACATGCAAAAAAGCCGGGATTCATGTAGTTATGGCAACTGGGGATTATCCAGAAACTGCGCGGGCAATTGCACTGGAGCTTGGGCTTTTAAGTGAGGGTGATCAAATTGTAAGTGGAAGTGAGCTTAAGGAATATTCTGATGAAGTACTGTCTCAAAACTTAATGAAGATTAGAGTGTTTGCCAGGGTGACACCGAGTGACAAATTACGAATTGTTGAGGCATTCCAAAAGGCTGGAAAAATTGTTGCAGTTACTGGGGACGGAGTTAACGATGCACCGGCACTTAAAAGGGCACAGGTTGGGGTGGCGATGGGACTTTCTGGGACAGATGTTGCTAAGGAAGCGGCTGATTTAATTATCACTGATGACAATTTTTCAACAATTGTGGTTGCAATTGAAGAAGGGAGAACAATTTTTGCAAATCTTTTGAAAGCGATTAAGTTTCTTCTTGGGTCTAATCTTGGTGAAGTGCTGGCAGTTGTCATAGCACTTATTTTAGGGCTCCCAATGCCACTGTCACCTTTAGCGCTTTTATGGATTAACGTTGTTTCTGATGGGATGCCAGCGCTTGCCTTGGCAGTTGATTCAAGAGATGAAAATATTTTAATGAAAAAGCGGCCGGAACTAGCAAAGAAAGATTGGTGGTTCCTTGGATTTGTCGGTAGTGTAATTGCTTTTATAACACTTTTTGCGTTTTGGTTTTATTTGCCAAAAGGTCTGGAAACTGCAAGGTTAGTCGCATTCACTGTTATTGTCATATTGGATTTAATATTTGCATTCCTGGTTCGGGGGAAAGGGCAAAAATTATTTGCGAATAAGTTTCTAATTTTGTCAGTTTTAGGCACGCTTATTATTCAAATGGTGATATTATTAGTCCCATCGCTTAGAAACATTTTTGTATAGATATGAAACTAATAATTGGTCTTGGAAATCCTGGGAAAGAATTTATAAGGAATCGACACAATGTCGGATTTATGTTTATTGAATTTTTGGAAAGGCAAGAAGAACTTCAGGATACAAAACTTTTTAAAGTGGAAAATATGTTTATGAACGATTCGGGAAGATTTATTGCAGAGAAGGTAAACTTCTATAAAATTACTCCAGAAAATTTGGTAATTGTTCATGATGATTTGGATCTTAAACTTGGAGAATTTAAGATAAATTTTGGAAAAGGACCACAAGTTCACAACGGGCTTTTGTCCATTGAAGATACTTTGGGAACTAAAGATTTTTGGAGAGTTAGGGTTGGAACTGATACTAGAGCAAATATGGAAGGAAAGCTGGGGGACAGTGGACATGATTTTGTTCTTGGTGATTTCAATAGCGAAGAGATGGGGAAGTTAGAAAATATTTTTCCAATGATTTATGAAAAGCTTAGGGAGCGTTCTAGCTGACTTACAATTTGATGACAGGGACAAGTTTCTTTCCAGAGAATTTCAACAATATGGGATGCATCTTGCTGAAAGTCTGGGAGACATGAAGCACAAAGCCCTTTATATAAAAATGGCGAAAGAAATTCCTAGACCAATTCTTGAAAGTGCTCTGGGGTTTGTCCTTGATTCAAACGCCAATTCTAAGGCCAGACTTTTTATGTGGAAGGTCAAACAGCTTAAATTAGGGGTTGCAAAAAAGAGCACGGATTAATATAACTAATGTAATATGAAGAGCTCATTATCTTGGCTTCCTATTGCTTCTGGAATGTTGGTTTTAGTGCTGTCACTTGGTCTTGCTTTTGTAACTGTTACAAGCCGGGGAAGTACTGGAGAGCTTGCTAATTCGCAAAAACTTCAAACTCAAGCTGCAGTAACTGTTCCAACCTTATCTTTGACTCCGGCAACTGGGGAATTTGAATTTGATACAACATCAACTTATCCAGTGGGTATTATTCTTGATTCGGGAGGAAGAGATGTAGATGGGGCAGATGTGGTTATTACATATGATCCAACTAAAGTGCAAATTGTTGGGGCAAAAGTTAACCCAACAAATGTGTTTCCTGAAATTCCGCTAAATGAAGTGGATGCCCAAGTCGGGAAAATTAGATTCTCAGGACTTACATTTAATCCGCAGCCTGTAACTGGAGTTATTGGAACTTTTAGCTTTAAACCACTTACTGCCGGAGAGGTTAATTTTCAAATTGATTATGTGGCAGGAGCGACAACAGATTCAAACGTTGCGGAGCACGGAAGTGCTGTTGATGTCCTTGGTGGGGTAGAGAACGCAAGATATACTTTTAACTAGATTTAAATGAAAACTGCCAAAATTATCTTATCCCTGTTTTTTGTAACACTTGCAATTGTGTTCAGTGTTAAACCTGCTTTTGCTGCTTCATTGTCACTTTCTCCGGCTACTGCAAATAAAAATGTAGGTGATACATTCAATGTTGATATTGTTCTTGACACTGAAGGACAACCAGTTTATGGGGCAACAGCTATCATTGATTATGATACTGATCTTTTGTCAGTTGTTGATGGAGATACAGCAGCCTCAGGAGTAAACATTGCTCCTGGACAATATTTGTCTCAAGTTCTTACTAATTCAGTTAATGCTACCAATGGACAGATTAGATATGATGCCGGGAATTTGGGAAGCCCTTACACGGGACGAGGAGTGATTGCTACAATTAGTTTCAAAGCCACATCTATTGGAGAAGCAGAGGCAAGTTTTGTGTTTAATCAAAATGCCACAACTAACACTTCCGCTGTGGCTGCAGCTAAGACTCCCACTAATAACTTATTAACAACAATTAACGATGGTAGCTATAGCATTAGTGCTGGGGGAACAACAACTGACGAACCGCTTCTTGAAACTGGAGCTTTGGAAAACACTATTGCGGTTATTCTTGCAGGAATTCTATTTATGGGAGCAGGAATATTTTTTGCCAGAAAAGCTTCACTATAAAACATTATGAAGACAACGAGTGACAAATATGCCCGACCGACTTGGGCTTTTATTTTTGCAGGAGTAGTAGCAGTTCTTGGACTGGCGGCTGTAGTTGGACTTAGTGTGGCAAGGATACAGAACCCAGAATCAACAACTCCAGAGACTCAGGCGGCTGGGACTTCAACTAGTAAACTTGGAATCTTTGTTCAGGGAAATAATGATGAGGCAAAAAAGATTGTTAATGCAGGGCCAGTTCTTGTAAAAATAGTAGTGCCAGACCCAAATGCATTTCTTCGCGACGAAGGAGCTTATGGTGAAATCATAACACTCGCCAAAAATTATAAAGCCAAATATCCTACGGGAGTGGTTTTAATCAGATTCAATATGAATGAGATGGGACAAACTAAATTAACGGATAGTATGGGTGCTGATGATGCCGCCGAAATTGTCTTTAATGATTATGAGCAAATTCTTAAAAAACTTCGTGATAGGGGGGATATGAAATATTTTGACTATATCGCAGGGCCAACAAATGAAACAGAACGAGTGCCGTTTTGGAGTAAATCAGATAGTGACATGTACTGGTTAGCTAGATTTTGGGACACTCTTACCAAACTTAATAGCTATGCTGGGATGAAAACTTGTGTGGGAAATATCTTGACTGGGGATTTACCGATGTCTAGTGAGTCTATAAAAACACTTAAGGCGGGACTTATTCCAACCATGAATTCTACAAAGAGTGTATTTTGCTACCATGGTTATTCTGATGCGGGGTTTACTAAAACTTACGAATCACAAAAGGAACAGTCTTTGGCATTTAGAGATTTTTATAGCAAACTTGGATCTGGAGCCCCCAAGATGATCATTGGTGAACTTGGAATTGCCGGGGGATGGAAAGTTGGGACACCTACACAATATGAAGATTGGCTTACTTGGTACGATTCAGAAATCAAAAAAGATTCACAAATTATTGGCGCTGCTATTTATGAAGTTGGATCTTCAGGTGCTGACCAAATTGACGGACCAGTGGCCTCATGGCTTGTTAGTTACCTGCAAGGACAAGAAGGAACATCTTCCACTTCAACAACAGGAAGTTCCTCAACAAGCACTGGTTTAGACCAAGCTTGTTTTGATAACTGTTTTAAAAATATTAAGCCTGGAAACGGCAGCTATTGCCGAACTGCTTGTCAAACTGGGGGAAGTAGTAATTCTTCAACAACTGGTTCGGAAGCAAATAGTAGTGTGCCAAACGTTTGTAAGGATGTTTGTGTTGGATCTCCTGAACACAAAGGAAACTTTAGTTACTGTACAACATGCTGCGGGAATGGATCTTGTTCGCAATATAACACGGGGAGTGGAAGTGGATTTGGGGTAACGGTAAATGTGAAATATGAAGACGGAACAAATGCAACATCTGGGACTGTTCGAATGGGTGGAACCAGTGTTTGTACTGCATGTAATAGTTCTTGTAAGGACCCAGTTTGTAATCCTCAACGAGAAAAAGCAATTGATAATGGAGTCGCTACTTGGGTTGGCTCTACCAAAGGTGCAACTTACGGTTTTTTCTTAGTTGGACAATCTAATTTGAAATGCGAAGCAAGTTCTGGAGGTAGTTGCACGATTACAATTCCTGGAAATAACCCTGGGGATGCAAGTGGCTCTGCACAAGTTAATGCTTGTTGGGGCAATGCTGATGGGCTTGGAGGGAGATGCTACGACTGTAACGGTGATAACACAATTAATATCTTAGACTTTGCCTGTTTTGCTTCACATTGGCTTGAAGAAGTGCTATGACAGATAAACTACGAGGTTTTTTAGGACCTGATCTTGCTTCTTTATATAGTGATGGAGAAAAATTGAGTGCTTCAGCTAGTGGTGGATTTAGTGACTATTCTTTCATTGTTTTTCCATACGCTAAACTTTATGAAGGGTTTTTAAAAAAACTTTTTTTCCAAATTGGAGCCATAAACAAATTCCAATATGATAATGATCGGTGGAGAGTGGGGAGAGCACTTAACCCACATCTTGAAAAGGTTCTTCGCGCCGACGAGTCTGTTTATGACAGAATTAGTAATTTTTGTGGAGGAGTAGTACTTCCTGATAAGCTTTGGAAAGCGTGGAAAAAAGGGAGGAATCAAGTGTTTCACTATTTTCCGAGTGAATATAAACCTTTGACACTTAGTGAAGCTTTGGAAATTACCACAGAAATTAAGAGTGTAATGGAAGAGGCACTTGAAGAATGCAAGGCAAGTTAGGTATTATGAGAACCATATGATATTAACTTTAACTGATGGGTCATTTGAGTCAGAACTTAAGAACCAAACACTTCCTGTAATGGTTGATTTTTGGGCTGCATGGTGTGGACCGTGCCGACTTATGGAACCAATTATTGATGAGGTGGAGAAAGAATTCGCTGGGAAGTTAATTGTTGGAAAACTTGATGTTGATGCAAACCAAGCGTCAGCTGTGAAATACCAAACAATGTCAATCCCAACAACAATTTTTTTCAAAAATGGGGTGGAGGTTAAAAGACTAGTTGGATATCAAGACAAGGCAAGTTTGGAAGCACATATTAATGAAGTTTTAGCTTCTTAATGGTTGACACAATAATCATTGGTTCGGGTCCTGCCGGGTTGACGGCTGCAATTTATGCTTCACGGGATAATCTCAAAACACTAGTACTAGGCGGAGGGAAATGGGGCGGGCAACTGATGCTTACAACTGATGTTGATAATTTCCCTGGATTTCCGGAGGGAATTTTGGGGCCGCAACTTATGGAAAACATGAAGAAACAAGCAGAGAGATTTGGCACAGAGGTAAAACTTGAAGATGCTACAAAACTTGATTTTAGTGGAAAGGCGCTTAAGGTTAATGACATTGAAACAAGATCTGTAATCGTGGCAACTGGGGCTGACACTGTTTGGCTGGGGGTTCCTGGAGAAGAAAAGTTAATTGGTAGAGGAGTGTCTTCTTGCGCTCCTTGTGATGCATTTTTCTTTAAGGGAAGAAAGGTAATTATTGTTGGTGGAGGGGATGCTGCTATGGAAGAAGCAATTACACTTTCTAAGTTTGCTTCTGAAGTAACCATAGTTCATAGAAGAGATACATTTCGGGCAAGTAAAATTATGCAAGACCATGCTTTGAAATTACCAAATGTCAAAGTGCTTTTTAATACTTCAGTTTCTGAAATACTTGGCGAGGAAAAAGTCACTGGAGTTAAATTCCAAGATGGAAAAGAATTTCCTTGCGACGGAGTGTTTGTCGCAATTGGGCACACTCCAAATACAAAACTTTTCGAAGGGATTTTAGAGTTAGATGAAAAAGGATTTATAGTTAAAAAAGAAGGAATGATGACAAGTGTCCCTGGGGTTTTTGTAGCGGGGGATGTTCATGATCATCATTATAAACAAGCAATTACAGCTGCAGCTTATGGATGTATGGCTGCATGTGAAGTTTCCAAGTTTTTGGCTTTCTGATCTATTGAGATCCATTGACACTTCTTTAGTCTTTATGTATAAATTTGGTTCATGAAGGACAACCCACTTTTGCAAATAGTTTTGGCAATCACAATTTTTCTTCTTGGTTTTGCGATGGGAGGAATGTGGGGAAGACTAAATGTTTTAGAGGGTAGAAATGTTCTAGGGGTTCAGCAAGCTGCTCCCGGAATTCAACAAGGTCAGCAAGGAATTACTCCAGAACCAACTCTTCAAGCGGTTAAAATCAATGTAACAAGTAGTGATCCAGTCAAGGGAGACCCAAAAGCAAAAGTTACTGTTGTTGAGTTTGCTGACTATCAGTGTCCATTCTGCGAAAGATTCCATAAGGAAATTTATAAGCAGATTTTAACTGACTATGTTGATACTGGGAAAGTTAAATTTGTTTATAAGAACTTGGCATTTCTTGGAAAAGAATCAACTGATGCAGCTAACGCCGCACTTTGTGCTAAGGAACAAAATAAGTTTTGGGAATACCATGATTACCTTTTTGATAATCAAAATGGAGAAAATCAGGGAGCATTTGCACCTGACAACTTAAAACAGTTTGCAGTTGCAGTTGGACTTGAGCCAACACAATTTAATGCCTGCTTGGATAGTGCAAAATATAATGCGCAGGTTGAAGCAGATCAGGCTGAGGCAAATAAAAACGGATTCAATTCCACACCGTCCACTGCGGTTGGATCTGTGCCACTTATTGGAGCACAGCCATATGCTACTTTTAAGTCAGCAATTGAAGCGGAACTAGCCAAAAATTAGTGAAAACTCTTCTTGAATAGCCTCCGGAGTTCGAGTATTCTATTAACAGTGAAAAAATTTTTTGTGCAGCACGGCGCTGAGGTTTTAGCCGTGTCATTGGTGTTGGTTTCAATCTTTTTGGCCGTTTGGCAATTTGGACGGCTGACTCAATTTGTGCCACGGGCAGGAAATAGTGCGCAAAAATTTAATTTTGATGCAACAGGATTTAACCCCAGAGAGCGAGTCAAAGCGTTTGTTAGATTGTCAGATGGACGGGAAGTTCAACTTCGAGGAGAAACAACTAACTTTGATGGGGCTGTAAAAATTTCAGCGACAAGTGATGCTTCGTGGCCTGCTGGTTCCATAAAAATTATAGTGAAGGGGGAAAGTTCGGGAAAAGAAAAAGAGACGAGCTTTGTTTATGGGCAAAACCTTGCAACTAGTCAACAAAACTCAGGCGGTCGCGAAAGTCTTAGCCCTAGTGCTTGTCGTTCTGCTGGTGGGCAGGTAGGACCTGTTGGTGTTGAAAAGTGGCGAGCTAATGCTAATGAAAGTGGAGGGGGCCATTGTGATAGTGTTTCTTGTGGATCGGCTTGTTGTTTTACATCGTGTCAATGTAGTGGAACTTGTGGAGCAGAGCAGGTTTATTATCAACCACCCTCTCAGGAAGGAAGCTCTGGCCCTACGCTTCAAGGGAGTCCAGATTGTCAGAAAACTGCTCCCGACTCTCCGGCTTGTGCAGGTGATAAGGCTTGGGGGGAATGTGTCACAAGGACTGGAACTAATGTTGAACAATGTACAAATGAAGCATCTAATGCATATTTAACTAGACTAGGGGAGGTTAAGAAAGAAGCGCAAAAAAGTGAAAACCCTGCTTTGGCACTTGCTCAAATTGAAAGGCAAACGCAATTTGATAATACCGAAACTTATTTAAGGCGAGCGGCATCTTGCAAAGATGGAGCTGGAAAACCACTTAGCGATAAAAGTCAGTGTTTAGATCCTTCGGGAAAACAAGTGGAACTTCCGTCAAACCCCAAAGATTTGGAAAAAATTGTAGGTGAAATTTATAAAGATGGGAAGGGGTGTCAACAAGACAGTAAGGATTTTGCAAAGTGTGTTGCGGAGTCAGGAAATAAAGCGCTTAATCCTAGTGCAAATATTTCATCTAGTGGAACTCCTGCGAGTAATAGCAAACCTGTAACGGCAGCTGATACAGCCCAAGTTTTGAAAGCTTCTTGTAAACCTAATGACAAAGGGTATGTAAGTAATAGTGTCGGACAGTGCTATGACTGTGGAAAAAATGTTCTTACCACTTGTGCACTTGCGGCACAAACTGTAGCGGCTGCTGCTTGTGGTCAACTTGCTAACACCGTCTCGTATGGTGTTTGTTTACAGTTAAAATCAGCCGACTTTTTAGCTGGAAAACCTGTAACACAAGAACTTGTGAGTGCTAGTGGAGGAAAGTCGGTCTGTGCTAGCTCAACTGAATATTATGTGGTTTCTTCCAACGGAAATAAAGGAGCTAAACAAAGTTGTACATCTGGTCAATCGTGTTCACTTGGAGACTGTGTTAGTGCTAGTGAAGCAAAAAGGAGAGCGGAACAACTTTCTAATATGGACCAAGCAGCGAAAGGGATTGCAGGGTCCAAAGCTTATGAGGATTTTATTACACAGCGGACTGAGGCGGTCAGGCAGGGTTTTGATGTAAATTCTGGAAATGGAGAGGTCCAACTGTCACAAGCTGCGATTAGTGATCAATGTAAAGGAGGGGGGAAATACTTTAGGACTCAGGGAAACAACCAATATTACTTTTGTGATGGAGAGAGACGGGCAACTGCTATTGAAGAGTCACAACTTAAAAAACAGGAAGCGGAACAGAATACAGTGCTTAGTTATTGTGGGCGGAATCAGACTGATGCTGGAGTAGTTAATTGCTATAGCCAAGCAAAACAACTTATTGATAAGGGAGGAAAATTCGATGCAAAAACAGGGATTGTTACTGTAAAAACTTCAACTGGTAAAGAAGTTAAAACAGGTCTTTATGTTCTAAATCCAGAAATTATCAAAACAAGTGAATCTTGTGGGGACGGATATAAAGGTTATGCGTTTGTTAATGGAAAATATTACTCTTGTAAAGATGGAGAAAGGCCAAGTGTTGCTAAAGAAGAACAGATTAAAAAAAGTATAGCTAATGCGACGACGTATTGTGGTTCAGATGCTAACCCTGTCAATTGTTTTAGTGCTAGAGCTGGAGCTGTTTTAACTAAAGATTGGAATGTTAATTCACAGGGACAGCTTGTTGATAGTAAAAATGGGGTATGGACTGTTGAAAAGGATAAATATGTTTATCAGGGACAAGGGAGTCCGTCGCGGGCAGCTGGTTTTAGTGGAGAAGGAACCCCAGAAATTACTTTTCAAACACGTGTAACTGGTGGGACTGGTCAGCCTGAGACTTCACCCAGTCAAAATGTAATAGCTGTACCAGCGAAAACTTTTTCTGGTGGCGGAGGACGAGCAGTTGGGTTTCCAATACCAATATCTACAAATGTCCCGGTTTCCACAACAGATGTGCCTCCTGGAAGTTTTCCTGATTGGTTATTGCAATTATCGGGAGTGCGGGCACTTGCCGATCGGCTTAAGTCAGTGAATGGTCCTGTGGTTGATAATAAAAGTAGTACTGGCGAATTAGGAGTTGAAGGAACGGCGGGACCTGGAAATTCTGCCGATGCGGCGGTGAGGATGGCTGGACTGCTTTTGGGTGATTTGCCAAATCAAACAGAGGAACAGGCTAAGGCTAGACAGATTCAAAGGCAAGAGTTGGCGCAGAGTCTTTATGATGCTGGTTTTACAACTGAAGCCTCATACAGACAACTTGTTCAGGATGGCTATATTAAAAAGAATGAAACCACCATCGCACTAGTTAATGGAGTTTCGATACAAGTAAGTAAAGGCAATAATCCTGATAGGATGTCGATCCAGACTTACGATTTCATGCCTGATATGTCCATAAATTCTGGCGGAGACATGCCTGATTATTTGAAAGTTTTATACAATCGGGCAAATCCCGCTGATAACAGAATGCCATTAACTTTAAATACAAATAATAAGGATGCTGTGACCGCTTTTTACGACAGTGTTGGAATGAACTGGTCCTCGGTATTACAGGTTGGTTTAACTGGTAAAGGTTTTGATGGTAAACCGTTTTTAGTACCGGATCCAATTACTAAAGACACTCCTGTGGTCGGACAACAGTTAACTAGTGGCGGATTTAACCTGGGTCCTGTAAATATTACACCAGCAGGGGCAATTAACTTCATAGCTGCTTTGCCAGGAACGGTTGTCCAGCAGTTTGCTAGTGCGGCTGTGAAGGTGGGGTATATGTTTCCAGATCAGAGGAATATTAATATATACGTGAATGAACATCTTCCAGAGGGATGCTTTAATTCTTATGGCGGAGACAGGTATAATAGAATGGCTAGAAATGCTAATTCTCCTGAGTGTAATGAAGAAGTTGACCGTATCGGTCTTGAGGCGGAAAAATTAAGAGCTACTTCCGATCCGTATATACAGCAACTGATTTATCGGGATGCTCTTTCTTCCACAGCCGTCAAAGTCACAGATCCCAAGACCGGGGAAGAGATAGAAGTCCCACTATCACAACTTGAAGGTACACAAGCGTTCTTGGATAACTATGATGCAGCAGCCGTTGCTTCTAAAGTCAATCAAAATAAAAGCCCGGCCCAAGGGGCACTTGATGCAGTATTTTTTGTAACAATGATTGGTGGAGCGGGTGGAGGAGGGAGTAAATTGGCTGCCGTTGGGCGTGAAGGGATTTCAAAGGCGTTTTCTGCGGCTGGGGCGGAGGTTGCAAGAAATGCAGCAACGGGAGCAATAACTAATTTTGGGACAAAAGCGGGTGCAGGAATTATTCCCCGGGTTGCTTCAGGAGTCGGGAATGGATTTTTGTGGGCAATGGATAAACCAGTTCTTGGTTATGTTGCTGGAATTCCGCAAAGGACACTTCAAGCGACAGAATTTGCAGTACCTTTTACTGCCGCATCGTTTGGTAATGAGTTTTCAGAAGCGCAGAAGTTATGTGATCAGTTTAATTGTGATGACCCAGACAACCAATCTCCTGAGGCTTTAAGCGCAAGGAATTTTAAAAGTGGTGTTCCCGGAAGAACTGCTGAAAATGCTTTGACATTAGTTGCTGCACAGGTATTTTATGGGCCTCTTGTGCACGCGTTTGCTAGTGGATCAGTAAATGCTGCTAAGGCTGTTGCGAATGGTTCAATAAATTTGGCTCGTGCGGTTAATAGTGCAGTAAACAATCCTACTCCAGATATCTCTAATCCTACAAAGGGGGCTTATTATGATGTCAACCCGGCTCAGCGTGTGAAGAATTTGCAACAGGATGGTCTTTCTCTCAATGAAGCACTAAAGAAGATAAATCAAGAAGCGAAGGACTCCGGCAAAGCAGTGCTGGATAATATAGCCAAGAGTCCTGAAGGTGGAACGTTGCGTGTTAAAAATGCAGACGGGAAAATTGAAACCTGGGAGGTTGTGGGTGGAGTGGGGTATGAAATTGGACCGAGCGGTGTACGTACAGGTAAGACGGCAGTAGGGGATACGTTATCTGGAATGGCGTCTAGATCAATTTCTGAACCAGGAGTAGTTTCTAGTGGAAAAATAGTAGTTGATGGAGAAGTTGTTCCACAGTCTGTCAGAACTTCCAATGAACCTTCAGTAGTTACGCAGGCTGGTGACCAGACAGTTGCGGCAAATATTGCTAATCAAATTAGAACGGCAGCACAGAAAATGGCAGGGACATTTACTTCAAGGCCAGCAAGTGCACCAGTGGTTCGGGAAACTGGAGGAATTATTATTAAAGATTCAACGGGTAAGGAGGTTGTCTTGAAAAGTGGGGATGTAGCGGAAGTTAGTTATACAAATTATAGGGAGCGGGGAAATCCTGAGGGTGGGGGGCCTATTCGACCATTTGATACCGCGCAAGATTTACAGAGAGCTATTGATGAGGGTGTGCAATATTTGAATGATAGCAAAAATGCTAAAAATACAGCAAATGAATCAAATCCTGTGGTGCGGTCCGAAATTAGGATTGTAGTAGATGGCAAGGAAATTCTTTATGATCCTTTCACTCCCAATGAAAAGCCTCAGATTATAAATTCGAATAATAAGCCAGTTAATGCTGTCACGGTTGAAAATGTGGAATCTACGAGGACTTTTCCTGGTGAAATTCCACAGGCGATAGTGATTGCAGCAAGAAACATATGGGATGGAGCTGCCCAAAGGATTAATTTGAATGGACAAGAGAAAATGGTTGGTGGTCCATATGAGGTTGATGGAAAAGATTTATCGAGCGGTGTTCGAAGACAGACTGGAAGTAATTATGGGGCGAGAGCAAATTACACGACAACAGTTAACGGACAAGATGCTTTTGTGAAAGTGTACCCAAAATCAAGTGGGCGTGCGGGATTTGAAGTGGACAATCTGAAACAGGGCAGGAATCTACCCGGCGGCGATATTTTGGTCGAACCTATTGGAACCTATGATAGCAAGGATGGAGCCAGTCAAATTGCTGTGGTCAAAAATTATCCGAATTCAATGAATTTGAAACAGTTTTTGGATGGTGGGGGGGTTATTCCTGTTGATTTAATTGCAAATGCTCAACGACAATGGGTTAAGCTCCATGATGCTGGCTATCAGCATGGTGACGTAAAGACGGAAAATACATTAGTAATATTGGATTCAAAAGGTAAGCCAGCTGAAATTAAGGTGATTGATCCTGCTTTTGTTGATGAGAGAGTTGCCGCTTATGCACTTAAACTAGAATATGATGCACTTTGGACGCAATTTAGAGTTTCGCCAACGAAAATTAGTGAAATTCCAACAGAATATTCTCGCGCTGATTTGTCTTTGCCCAATAATAATTTAAAAATTGATCCTGGTGATATTGTGGTTGCTCCAAATGCAAACGGCATTTTGGAGGGCTATCAATTACCAAAAAATGACTCAGTGCTTACAGTTAATGTTGATGGGAAAAATTATGTAGTCGGGACAAAAGGAGTGGAGGTGCCAGTTGGGGTTGGAAGCAAAATTCTTTTTGGTGATGCTGACCCAATTTCAAATAAGTTTTTCCCAGAAGTTTCTTTTGGTCAAAAGGGTTATAACCCTGAAAATCCAATCCCTTATTCACTTGCTGAGATTCAGCTTTACAAGCCAACACTTCAGTCACAATCTGCTCCTTCTAACAAAGTAAAAGGTCCTGCTATTCCATCAGCGCTTAAGAATACAAATAATGTTATTACAGCTGCAATTATTACTGGGCTAGCTGTTACATCGCCTTGGACCGTTCCTCCAGTTGTTGACTTTGTTCAATCAGTAGTTATTCCTCCTGCCATAGAAATTCCTGTAGCTCCCGGGCCAAAAGCTAGTGATTTAATTACAGGAATTTCAGAATCAGTGCCGGTTTTGCCCAAGGCCAAAGTAGAAAATAACTTTACCGAGTCTGTGCCCCTTTCTTTGGGTGGAACTGTTAAGCCGCCTGTTAATGGTCCGACTGAGATTTCTGGATACAAATATAGAGAATTGACTGCCGCTGAAACTGCTGGAGGGGCTCCACTTTATCACAATGGCGTTGACTTAAGAACAGGAAATGGTGATGGAAACTTGCGATCTCCAATTGATGGAAAAGTTGTGGAATTTGGCAATAAAGATCCATATTTTGGTGTTTATACAATGCTTCAAGGATCTGGGAAAAATAGTAATTTGTGGATTTTACTGGGTCATAGTAAAGCTATTCCCGGTACGACAAATGGCAAGATTGTTAAGGCAAATGAAATTGTTGCCAATCCGGGAACGAATGGGGAAATTGGTAGAAATTCAACAGGTGAACATTTAGATATGAGGGTAATTGTTAGCCCTCTGAAACCAAATGTGAGCGATTTTTATGACACTACTTTATCTCGAACTAATAAAACTGTAGATCCTTGTTCAATTCTTGAAATTGATTGTTCTGGATTTACCGAATATTACAGTGATTCAGCTCCAAGTGTTTATACACCCAGGGACAAATTGATGCTCGAAGCAGTTTCAAAATGGTACCCGACGGCGGAACTAAACACAGGTAGTTTCAATTTGCCGTTTTATGTAGATTTTGCGAATCATGTTTTTGGAACAAATTATTCAGTAAGTGATACGCTTGCAAAAATGTGGGTGGAAAGTAGATTTAACCCAAATCCTCCGAGATCGTCCGATTCAAATGGACGAGGGTTAATGCAGCTTACTCGGGAAGCTTGGGAAAGTGATTGGAAACGGATGTTGTTCCAACTGCAAAGAGTTCCAGGTCCTTATGCTAATCAGATTTTGCAGGAGATGACTAATGATTCCACAATGACATTAGCTAAGGCCCAAGATATCAACCCAGCAGATTATATTAACCAACCAGAATTTAATTATGCATTGGGGGCATTTGATCAGTCTGCAAGGCTTTATGATCTTAAGACACAATATGCAGATATATTTTCAGGATTGTCGCCAGAAATGCAAAAAGATTTAGCGTTAGCCCATTGGAACGGAGGTTTTATTCCTTTTGAGGCAATGAAGTCTTATCTTAAGCAGAATGGGGATAGACCCAAGTCTGAAATTGAGTTTGAAGATATTGTTCCGTTTATGGATGCAGCTAAAGGTAAGCGATACATAGTTGGAGGCGAAGAGAAAGTTGTTGATGACCAAAAAATTCAGGGTGTAATTATTTTCACTACCTTAGCTAAAGGGCAAACAGAATTGATGGAATTCTTGCCAGAGTATGCTTATTCGCGGGATGGACTGAATTTGAACGACGCGTATATAACTTATCCAGGAGATTCTAAAGTAGTTTTTGCTAGTACTCAAAATCTTGGAAGTGGGGAAAGTGGAAAACAAAAAGTGGCATCTGTCCTTGACGGCGAAAGAGGAGTTGAAGCTGGTGATGTGGCAACAGCGCCAGTTGGTGTTATAGCTGTCGCGGGAAATAGTTTATCTAATGAAGTGAACAGTATTTCTAATGGAATCCAACATGGTTTGGAGCAACTGCCAGGGATTAATCTTATTCGAGGAACATATCAATTTACTCCAGTTGATTTTAAAGACGGGGCGTTGAAAATCACAAAATCTGGAATATATGAGCAAGGGTTTTCAACTACAATTGGAAAAATCATAATTGCTGCTGACGATGTTCAATTGAATTTTAAACCTGGACAAGTGGTATCTGGAAATATTGAAGTGAGAGGAAATAATGTGACGATTAATGGGTCTGGAACACAAGTGATTGTGCCTAAGGGAGAATATGGAGTGGCAGTTAATGGGGCTAATAACGTCAAAGTGAATGGTCTTGTGGTTACAACACAACCTTCAAAGTTTGATGTTCCTAGTGATAATGGGGTGATTTGGTTTGATCGGTTAAACAGGGGAGGGGTGGCGGATGGGGGAATAAGAGTTTCAGATGCCAGAAATGTTTCGATTGAAGATGTGACTATTAGTGGAAGTTCAGATTTATCGGCCGGTGCGTTTGGGGTAGATTTTCAAAATTGTATAGCGTGTAGTCTTTCAAGAAGTTTTGTAACAGGAACGGTCGATGGTGTAAGAGTTAATAAGGGGAAAAATGTTACTCTTTCTTATAATAGTTTTGAGGGGCATATGAGAACCGGTAAAGCCCCTGGTGGGGAAGATTGTTTTGGATGTGAAGCCGGAGCAATTGTTATTGTAAACACTGATGGGGTTTTAGTTACGAACAATAATATTGCTAATTCTGGGAATGGTGTTTATGTGCTTCATGTGCCGGACACACTTACTTCTAGTTCAAGAAGAATAAGGGTTGAAAATAATACTTTTCAGGGGATTACCAATAATGCCATAGAGCAGGTAGGAACTAAAAATATTACAGTGACGGATAATACTTTTGTTGGTGATAATAATCCCAAACAACATGGGGTATGGGGAACAGGTTCTGATGTATATATTAATAGTGGCAACAGTTTTACTGGTTATTCAAAGGAAAATCAAATTGTTGTTGATGACCCAAATGCGGGACTTAAAGGACAAGTGCTTCCACTTGAAACTGGCTTTTTAGGTGGAGTGTGGCAGGGTATTAAAAATTTGAGCACAAGTCTACAACTTCAAACAGTTAAAATAGTTCCGGTAGTTAATGCTATTTTGAATAGCCCAAGTGCTCCTCTTTTTGTGCCTACAGTTTTGAATACTGCTTTCTCACCTTTCTTGCCACCAATGATGGGTGTTGTCAATCCAATCGTTCCAAGTGATTCTAATGTATCTCAAGGAGATTTCACTGATGAATTGGGAGATCAAGAGACACCTATAAATGCATTTTTGCCTAGAGATTTAACTAAACAGGAGAGTTTGGAAATAGATTTAAAGAAGTTCCCGGAGAATCAGCAAGCTGAAGATAATGCTCGAGAGATTGCGCGCCAAAAAAATGATTGGCAACTGGTTGATGCTATTTATTATGAACCCTCCAGATCATTTATTCGATTCGTTGATGGAGAACAAGGCGTAATAGACTTAGCAGTAAAGGAGATTAATCCTGAAAACATTGTTTTGGGTGGCTACATCTTTAATCCGGGAAAAGGGAAGGAAACAGTAGATAAATATTTGGAAATTGTTCAAGCGGCTACAAACGGTCTTAATAAAACAGTTAGGCATAGGGTAATGACGGTAAACAATGCATCCAGAGGACTTTTCTTAGATAAAGGCTATGAGCTAGAGGAAGGCGATGTGATTACATATTACAAGAATTATGAGCCGAAAACTGATAAGACTAAAGATGATGATCTAACTAAAAAAACACAAGAACTTATTGAACTTAAAGAGGAGGAAGGATTGAAGACTCAAAGGGACTTGTCGCAAAACGGAGTAAGTGATAATAGTCAGGCGTTGGTTCCATTTGCCCCCCAACAAGTTCAGGTGGCGATGGAAGAATTTGGAATACATTCTCCTCAACAAAATCAAAGTCTTACACCTTGGGGAAAGGTTATTTATATATTTACTCCTGATTGGAATGCTCTTCAACCAGTTTTCCCAGAATGGAGATTTGGGTGGAGGCTGTTCCAATTAGGAGCGGGGGAAGCTGAAGGGTATGTGCACCAAAATTATAGACAAGTTTATGACGATGTCTTTAATAATCCGTTTTATACTCAAATTCGAAATAGGGTGGGTCCGATTCCAATTGTTCCTAGGATTTTTCCTCCTGAGCCGGGCCCGGTTCCAGTTGTTAAAATCCCTGATAATGAAGTAAATAGTCTTATTCCACCAATTGAGCCTTGGATTGATCAGCAGGACCCAGGCATTATTCCACAGGTTCAAGACGGGAAGAGTGTGCTAGTTCCTGGTGGTCCTGGATTTGGGCCGCTTTACGCATTTAAAGTTGGTCCATTTGGGAAAAATACTAGTCAAAAAGTGATTAAAAATACTGTTGACTCATATGTTAAATATTTCAAACTTTATCCTGAAGATGGATTTATTTTGAGATATAAAGATGGAAACTTGGTTGGTTATGTGAGGTCTAACCCAAATCACACAATGAAACAAATTGTAAAAAGCATGAATGCGCCTATGATTAAAGCAGGAAAGACAGCGGGACTTTCGATGTTGATTTCGGGAATTCCTGAGGATCAATTACTCATAACACCCGCACTTCTTAAAAATCCAAATCAGATTGAACTTCCAGAGAATATTAGTTGGTTAGTTAAAAATAGTGTTCCAAAGACGAAGTTTGGAGACGTGTTTTTGATTCAACCGAGAAGGATTTCTGGCCAGGGAGTTGTTTGGCCAGATCTTGGGCTAGCATTTCAGGAAAAAGGATTGTTTAAAGTCTCGTCTGACAAAGTTCCTAAGGGGTTTGTTCCGGAAATTGAAACGTGGCGGATAATTCCATAAAGATGGGGATTGACAACAAAATAAGTGTGGATGATACTGAGAAATATATGAAGAACTTCTCTATCGGAGATCTTTTTAAGCAAGCCTTTCAAGATTTTAAAAAGCATTGGAAAGTTTTAGTTGGTGCTTTTTTGATTATCATGGCTATCAATTTCGTTGCGACATTTTTGGCTACTTGGCTTGAAGATCAAAATGTTGTGATTATGGGCTCACTTTTAAGATTACTCCTATATGTAGTACAGATAGCATTATCTGTTGGGCTTATTAGAATCGCTTTGGCCGTTGTTGATGGACGAGGGGTTAAGATGGAGTTGCTTTGGGATAGTATAAGCAATTGGAAGTTGTTGGTATTTTATTTCTTGTGTTCGCTTCTGGTTGGCCTAGCTGTTGGAGTTGGACTTATCCTTCTTATTATTCCAGGAATTATCTTGGCAGTTAAGATGCAGTTTTCAATGTACTATATTGTTGATAAGACACAAGGACCTTTGGAAGCTATTAAATCTAGCTGGAACGAAACAAAAGGGGCCTTTTGGAAACTGCTTATTTTTGACATAGTAGTTAGTATGATTAATGTAATCGCTGCAATTTTATTTGTAGTACCACTTCTTATTACAGTTCCTATAACCATGGTTGCCATGGCCAGACTCTACCGAAAGCTTTCAAGCTAGTGTATATTTCTTCGTGTGGCTAGACTTTTAGAATTTATTAAAAGAAGATATCTTCTTATTATTGGATTTTTAATCCTTGTTGTTTGTATTGGGGGTTACTTTTTGTGGCCTTTTGTTTCTGGTTTTTTTAATAAAAATGGAACAGTTCAGGGAACTAATATTCAAAAAGTTGATTCACCGTCAATTATTAATGGGGAATTGGTGCTTCCTAAAGTTTATTCTGGAGGAGTTATCGATTCAAAATCAAAAATCAGAGTAGTTTCAGCATTTTTGGTTGGAGTATTTGAAGAAAAACAGCAGCAACAGCAAACAAACCCATTTGCCGGAGCAGCTCCTAGTGAACCGCCAAAGCTTGTCGGAATCAGAGTTCTTGGAGAATTAACTAACTCTTCAAATGAATTTGTAAAAGAATTTAGTCCAGTGGTTAAGTTTTATAACGATAAAGACAAACTAATTGCGCAGAAAATTGCAAAGGTTGCACCGGGATTTGATTTTTATGGAGTTGGTGCCGGGGGAACAACAGTTTATGACATTCTTTTAGAAGATCCGCCAAAAGCTGATAAATTAGAAATTCTTTTTAATGCAGCTAAGTCTGAAAAAAAACCAAGTTCTGAGACTTTGAAAATTACCGATTCTGCAATTGAGGTTAAAACTGCTAAGTATCAAAAAGAAGGTGAAGCAACTGTAACTAAGGAAACTGTGGAAAGTTCGGAAAGTGGGGATGCGACAAATAGCGCAGAAATAATTGCCAGTTCTAGTTCCAAATCAGTAGAAGTTGAAAAATCGGAAACTGTTGAATATTACACACTATCTGGAAGTTTTCAAAACAGTCTTGTTGATTCGGTTTCTGATGTAACTGTTTATGCATGGGTAAAAAATAAAGAGGGACAAGTGTTTAGTCTTGCAAGACAAGATTATAAAGGAGATTTAATTGCTCCTAAGAAAAAAGTTAATTTTAAAATTAATCTACTTCCATTTAAGATTGATGAAAAAATGGATTCCTATGGGGTAACAGTTTTCGCGAAGCGGTATACCTTGAATTAGATTTTAGTTAATGATAGGGTTTTAATATGGCTAAAGTTTTAGGCATGGTTGGAGTTTTAGCATTAGTTCTTGTTATTCCAGTAACTGTAATTTTAATTGGTCAAAACCAAACTTATAAATCGAATGCTGCAACTAAACTGGAATTGGAATCGGCTGCCGAAGGGAATTTAGTAGCAGAAGATTCATATGTGGATTCAGATACACCGGATGCTAACTTTGCTTCAGAACCTATGGTTTGGGCGGATGGGGTGTCTAAAAAAATTGCATATATCAAACTGAATTTAACGAGTTTAGCGGGGAAAAATATTCAATCGGCAAAACTTAAAGTGTTTGTAAATTATCCAGCTTCGTCTCCAGTTGAAGTAAAAGTGGTGCCGGTTTCTACTTGGTCATCTGATAACCTTACATATAATGTACGACCACTTCCGTCTAATACTGTCGTTACCACTATTAATGGTGGAACTAAGGGAGAGTTTATGGAAATTGATCTAACTGATTTTGTTAAACAAAATACTGGCAATGTGGTGTCACTTGCTTTAGAAACTAATGATCCTGGGGGTTTTTCAATTAATTCACTTGATGCGCCATTTAACAAGCCAGAACTTATAGTAGTTGAATGAGTTTGATATAATACGTCCATGGGATTATTTAGTTTTGGAAAAGGAAAAGAAGCCCCCGTTAATGTAAAAGTAGCATTGAACAACGGGGTAGTTACCCAGACTGAAGTGGGGCCCGGCGGTACTGTACAGCATGTTATTCTTCCGGGATCAGGCGGGGGAAGAGAACAACACTACCGCATCGATTACAGGCGAACTCCTGTGGAGGTAACTCGAGTAGGTGGAACACGTTCTTCAACCACATCTTGACCTTTAGTCTTTGAGCTTATATAATTAGCGTTAGAAATGAGAAAGAACACCTGATCTTGAGCTTAAAAGGGACATTTTGACCCGCTCGAGCGGGCTTTTTTATTTCTCCTAGCACCTTCAAAAATTAATATTATTCTATTTGAATTAGAAATTTAAACACTTTTTAAATTTGACTTTTAAAAAGTGGTAGGACAACGATAGAGACATTAGTCTCTGTCTTTTTTTTGAGAATTTGATCCTGGTTCAGGATGAACGCTGGCAGTGTGCCTTATGCATGCAAATCGAGCGGGTTTGTCGCAAGACAAATCAGCGGTGGACGAGTGAGTAACACGTGGGAACGTACCCCGAAATATAGGATACCCAGCCGAAAGGTTGGTTAATACTGTATAGTCCCGCAAGGGTAAAGGATGTAACAATTCGTTTCGGGAGCGGCCTGCGGCCTATCAGCTAGTTGGTGGGGTAATTGCCTACCAAGGCTACGACGGGTAGGGGGACTCAGAGGTTGACCCCCCACGATGGAACTGAGATACGGTCCTTACATCTACGGATGGCAGCAACAGGGAATAGTTCGCAATGGACGAAAGTCTGACGACGCGACACTGCGTGGAGGATGAAGGCTCTAGGGTTGTAAACTCCTTTTGATTGGAAAGAAGGTCTCGCAAGAGATTTGACGGTACCAATAGAATAAGCCGCTACTAACTACGTGCCAGAAGTC